>SRJI02000134.1 GCA_005473895.2 Carideicomes alvinocaridis | reverse complement strand
GGTCGCTCATGGCTATTTTCATAAAAAATGGGGGTTGTGTGGCCATTTATCATCGACTAGAGGCTCATAMACCTCACCCCACATATGTTTCCTTGCCATAGATYACATTCTTGGATTTCTGGTGGARACCATTTCTTGGTYAAAAACTCGTASGTGTTAGCCTTCGGTATTATTGAAAATGGTCRTTCATGGCTATTTTCGGCAAAATGGGGGTTGTGTGGCCATTGATCRTCGACCAGAGGCTCRTACACCTCACCCCACATATGTTTCCTTGYCRTAGATCACATTCTTGGATTTCTGGTGGAGACCATTTCTTGGTCAAAAATCCGTASGTGTTAGCCTTCGRTATTATTGAAAATGGTCRTTCATGGCTATTTTCGACAAAAATGGGGGTTGTGTGGCCATTGATCATCGACCAGAGGCTCRTACACCTCACCCCACATATGTTTCCTTGCCATAGATCACATTCTTGGATTTCTGGTGGAGACCATTTCTTGGTCAAAAATCCGTAGGTGTTAGCCTTCGGTATTATTGAAAATGGTCRTTCATGGCTATTTTCGACAAAAATGGGGGTTGTGTGGCCATTGATCATCGACCAGASGCTCATACACCTCACCCCACATATGTTTCCTTGCCATAGATCACATTCTTGGATTTCTGGTGGAGACCATTTCTTGGTCWAAAATCCGTAGGTGTTAGCCTCTAGTATTATTGAAAATGGTCGCTCATGGCTATTTTCAAGGTCGCTCATGGCTATTTTCATAAAAAATGGGGGTTGTGTGGCCATTTATCATCGACTAGAGGCTCATAMACCTCRCCCCACATATGTTTCCTTGCCATAGATYACATTCTTGGATTTCTGGTGGARACCATTTCTTGGTYAAAAACT
>SRJI02000133.1 GCA_005473895.2 Carideicomes alvinocaridis | reverse complement strand
GGCGCTCCGCGCCTCAGGTCTCCTCCACCTGGCCGGTGGCCAGCACGTCGCCCGTCGGCTGCCCGGTGGGCGAGCCGCCCGGCGGCTCGTCCGAGACCGCCAGCACGCCGCCCGGCAGGGCGGCGGCGACCGCCGCGTCCACCTGCAGCACCGTGGCCTCGGTGTCCGACAGGACACCGAGCGACACCGGCGGGTTGTCGCCCTCGATCAGCCAGAGCTCCAGCGCGCGGCCCGGCCGCGCGCCGCCCTGCTCGCGGTCCACCACCAGCTCGTTGGAGCGCGCCAGGTAGGCCGCCCGGATCACCAGGCTCTGATCCTCGGCGGCAATTTCCGCCCGCAGGCTGGGCGCCGGCTCGTTCAGCTCGAGCTGCGTCATCACGAGGAACGCCACCAGAGCCGCGGCGACCCCGCCCAGCAGGTAGCCCAGCAGACCGACCAGCCGGCGCCGCGGCCGCGTCGCCGGAAACAGCTCCGCCTCCACCGAGCGCCAGACCCGCGGCGACGGCGCCGTTCCGGGAATGTCGTCGGTGAGGGCCACGAAATCCTCCGCCCAGCCGGCATAGAGCGCGCGCAGCGCCGGCTCGCCGGCGAGCCGCGCCTCGAAGGCGCGCGCCTCGTCCGGTCTCAGCAGCCCGAGCGCGTATTCGCCCGCCAGCACGCGGTCGTCGCGGTCCTCTTCCTCCGGCTCGCTCATGGCGACAGGCACTCCTTAAGCTTCATCAGGCTGCGCCGCAGCCAGGTCCGCATCGTGTTCAGCGGCACGTCGAAGCGGGCCGCAAGCTCGGCATAGGTCTCGCCCGCCAGGTAGGCGCCGCGCACCGCCGCCGCCCGGTCCCGCGGCAGCTCGCCCAGGCAGGCGTCGAGCCGCGCGCGTTCCGAGCGCGCCACCGC
>SRJI02000130.1 GCA_005473895.2 Carideicomes alvinocaridis | reverse complement strand
TCGACACGTACCGGACCGCCTACGAACGCGCATGGCGGGCGTTCGAGGACGTAGCACCCCTTCTCGAGGGCCTTGCCCAGCTGGCCCCTCGGCCCGCGGTCGCGGTTGTGACCAACGGGGACGAGGAACAGCAGCACGCCAAGCTCACAGCCATCGGCCTGAGCCAGCTCCCCCTCTTCGCATCGTCATCCATGGGTGCACGCAAGCCCGATCCGCGTGTGTTCCACGATGTCTGCGCTGCCTTGGAAGTTTCGCCCGATGCTGCCTGGTTCATCGGTGACAATTTGGAGGTAGACGCTCAGGGCGCCAGCGCGGCTGGGCTGTGTGGGATCTGGTTGAACCGAGACGGGAGCACAGATCAGCGGGCAGAACCGCCGCGGGCGTCCTCCCTGATCGAAGTGCTGGAATGGGCCCGCGCAGGCTCGGACGCCATCGGCTAGGGCGCGCGGTTTTCGTGATGGTCGGATCGTGGCCACACTGACCAGAGTTCATCGGGAGTCGCGTGAAATCTTCGCTGCATCTCGACAGTTCCACCCCTCTTCCAGCGGTCCTGCTCGCGGTCGTCCGGCCGCCGTCCCGCTCTGCTGTCGAGATGCAGTGAAGATCACCCAAACGGGCTCTTCCCAGATGAGTGTGGGTTGGTTGCCGAGATCGGGTCCTCTGGGTGGTGCGCAGGATCGGCGTGGTCCTGGTGCGCGTTGTGCGCCGAGGATCGCGGGGGTGTCACAAAGGCTGTTCGGGCGGTGTCTTGATGGCGTCAAGAAATCTCGAGGAAGCGGAGCATGATGCCTGAGATGGTGCGCGTAGTGGTTGTTGGTGGCGGGTACGCCGGGGTGATGGCGGCCAACCGCCTGGCCGGGAACAGGGCTACCCCGGCGGTGGAGGTGACCCTGGTGGATCCGG
>SRJI02000019.1 GCA_005473895.2 Carideicomes alvinocaridis | reverse complement strand
GAGCCTGGGGCTGGCGCTGCGCGCGGCCACGGGGCGCTGGTAGCAGGGCCGGCCGCGCGGGTCAGAGCCGCGCGCGGCGTGCCTCGGGCCGCATCACCAGCCAGATCAGCGCACCACCCGCCAGCGCGAGGAAGGGCGCCATGGCCAGCGTGACGGCGGTCCAGCCCTCCTGCGCCGAGCCGCCGGAGCAGTTCATCAGCCCGCCCGAGGCCAGCGAGGCCAGCGTCACCCCGCCGAAGACGAAGAGGTCGTTCATCCCCTGCATCCGCCCGCGCTCTTCCTTGGTGTGGGCGCCGGCGAGCATGGTGGTGGCCCCGATGAAGCCGAAGTTCCAGCCGAGCCCCAGCAGCACCAGCGCGATGAAGAAGTTCTCGAGCTGCACCCCCTGGAGCGCCACGGCGCCCGAGCCGGCGAGGATGGCGAGCCCGGTCGCGACGATTTTTTCCACGCCGAAGCGGTTGATCAGGTGGCCGGTGAAGAAGGACGGTGCGAACATCGCCAGCACGTGGGCGGTCACCACGTCGGCGGCATAGGACTTGTCGAAACCGCAGCCCACCACGGCGAGCGGCGTCGAGGTCATCATCAGGTTCATCAGCGCGTAGGAGACCATGGCGCAGATCATGGCCACGGCGATGCGCGGGGTGGTCAGCAGCTCCCACCGGCTCCGGCCCTTGGGGGCGTCGGCGCCCGGCGCCTCGGGGCGGGGGATGTCGATGAAGAGGAACAGCAGCGAGCCGATCACGTTGGTGGCGATCACCGCGACGTAGGTGCCCATGAAGGGGATCACCATGGCATCCGCCGTCACCTTGACCACCTGCGGCCCGATGATGGCCGAGGCCAGCCCGCCCGCCATCACGTAGGAGATCGCCCGCGGCCGGAACGCGTCCGAGGCGGTATCGGCGGCGGCGAAGCGGTAGAAGCCCTGCGCCGACATGTAGATGCCGGTCAGCAGTGACCCCGCCAGGAACAGCGGGAAGGACGCGTAGTAGAGCCCCGTCGCCCCCACGACCCCGCCAAGCGCGCCGCCCAGGGTGCCGATGAAGAAGCCGGTGCGCCGCCCGTAGCGCTGCATGATCGCCGAAAGCGGCGTGGCCGACAGCATCGAGCCCAGCACGATCAGCGAGATCGGCAGCGTGGCGAAACAGAGATTGGTGGCCAGCGACTGCCCGGCCAGCCCGCCGATGGTGAAGATCATCGGCATCTGCGCCCCGAGAAAGGCCTGCGCCAGGACGAGGACGGTGACGTTACGGCGGGCGCGGGTATCGGTCGGTGCGGCACTCATGCCGGAATGGGTAGAGCGCGGCGCCGGGAGGTGCAAGACGAGACATGCAATTGCTGTTATGTGTTCCCGTCGCGGCGCGCGGAAACCGCGGCGGCCCTTGTTCCGGCCATGGCCGCATGGTTAGCTCCGGCGGATCGAACGTACGGGACAGGGCCGGCCAGAGCGGGCCAGAGCGGGGCAGAGCGGAGTGACCGGCCGGATCATCGAGACGGAGGCGCATGTCGCCGAGGGCGCGGACTGGCTGGTCCGGGCGGAGCCGCGCTTTGCCCCGGTGGTGGAGCGGGCGGGCATCCTGCCGCTGCGCCGCCGGCCTGACGGGTTCGCGCAGCTCCTGTCCGCCATCGTGTCGCAACAGGTCAGCGTCGCCTCGGCCAGCGCCATCTGGGGCAGGGTGGAGGCGGCGGGGCTCGACCGGCCCGAACGCGTCGTCGCGGCCTCCGAGGAAGAGTTCCGAGCCGTGGGACTCAGCCGCCAGAAGATCCGCTATGCGAGGGCGCTGGCGGAGGCCGGGATCGACTACGACGCGCTGCGCGCCGCGCCGGACGACGAAGTGGTGCGCGTGCTGACGGCGGTGCCGGGCATCGGGGTCTGGACGGCGGAGATCTACGCCATGTTCTCGCTCGGCCGGGCCGATGTCTTCGCCCCCGGAGACCTCGCCCTGCAGGAAGCGGCGCGCGCGCTGTTCGAGCTCGAGGAACGACCGAAGGAAAAGGCGCTGCGCGAGATGTCGCTGGCCTGGTCGCCCTGGCGGTCGGTTGCGGCGCGGGCCCTCTGGGCCTACTACAGACAGGACAAGAACAGGGAAGGGATCAGATGACGCGGGTGCTGCAAGCCGGCCGGAAAGAGCCGCAATCGGGGGACATTCGATCCGCCGTGGTGTTTCTCCATGGCTACGGGGCCAACGGGGCCGATCTGCTGGGGCTGGCCGACGTGCTGGCCGAGCATCTGCCCGACACGCTCTTCGTGGCGCCCGACGCGCCGGAGGCCTGTGCCGGCGCGCCGATGGGCTACCAGTGGTTCCCCATTCCCTGGATCGACAATTCCTCCGAGGAAGAGGCCGAGGTGGGAATGCATTCGGCGGTGAAGGATCTGAACGCCTTCCTCGACGCGCTGATGGTGGACGAGGATCTGCTGCCCGAGCAGGTGATGCTGTTCGGCTTTTCCCAGGGCACCATGATGGCGCTGCACGTGGCGCCGCGGCGCGAGGACCCGGTGGCGGGGGTCGTGGGCTTCAGCGGCCGCTTGCTCAGCCCCGAGCTGCTGGAAGACGAGGTGGTGTCGCGGATGCCGGTGCTGCTGGTCCATGGCGACCAGGACGACGTGGTGCCGCCGCAATCCCTGCCCGAGGCGGCCGAGGCGCTGCAGAAGGCCGGGTTCGAGGACGTCTATGCCCATATCATGAAGGGCACCGCCCATGGCATCGCGCCGGACGGGCTGTCGGTGGCGCTGGCCTTCATCCGCGACAAGCTGAGCTTCTGAGCCCCAAGGCCTGAATGGATGAGGGCGCGGCCGGGTGGACCCGCCGCGCCCTTTTTCATGCCTTGGCCTGAACGACCCTCAGAACGGCAGGCCCACGTAATTCTCCGCCAGCGACCGCTGCGCCGCCTCGGACGAGAATAGATAGGCCAGCTCCGTGTCCTGCATCCGCCGGTCATAGGCGATGGTGTCGGGGAAGGTGTGCAGCAGCTGGGTCATCCACCAGGAGAACCGCTGCGCCTTCCAGACTCGGGCCAAGGCCTTCTCGGAATAGCCTTCGAGCCCGCTGTCATCCCCGTCGCGGTAATGGCCGAGCAGCCCGTGATAGAGGTAGTGGATGTCCGACGCGGCCGAGTTCAGCCCCTTGGCCCCGGTGGGCGGCACGATATGCGCGGCGTCGCCCGCGAGGAACAGGTTGCCGTAGCGCATCGGCTCGGCCACGTAGCCGCGGAGGGGGGCGATGCTCTTCTCGATCGAGGGGCCGGTCTCCAACTGCCCGGCCACCTCCGAGGGCAGACGGCGCTGCAGCTCGGTCCAGAAGGCATCGTCGGACCAATCCTCCACCTTGTCGGTCAGCGGCACCTGCACGTAGTAGCGGCTGAGCACCTGGCTGCGCATGGAACACAGCGCGAAGCCCCGCTCGTGCCGGGCATAGATCAGCTCGGGCGAGACGGGTTTGGTCCGCGACAGGACCCCCAGCCAGCCGAAGGGATAGACCTTTTCGTATTCCTTCAGCACGTCCTTGGGGATCGATTTGCGGCTGACCCCGTGATAGCCGTCGGCGCCCACCACGTAGTCGCAATCGATGCGCAGGGTCTCGTCGCCCGCGCGATAGGTGACATGGGGCCGGTCCGAGGTCAGGTCGTGCAGCACGACGTCCTCGACATTGTGGATCACGGTCCCGTCCATGCGGTCGCGCGCCTCGTAGAGATCGCGGGTCACCTCGGTCTGGCCGTAGACCGTCACGGTCTGCCCGCCGGAGAACTTGTGCAGATCGACCCGCAGCAGGTCCTCGTGGTCGGAGATGAAGAAGCCCTCGTGGATCTCGCCTTCCTCGTCCATCCGCGCGCCGCATTCCGCCTCGCGCATGAGCTCGGTGAAACCGTGTTCCAGCACGCCCGCGCGGATCCGGCTGAGCACGTAATCCCGGCTCTGGCGTTCGAGGACGATCGTGTCGATCCCCTTGAGGTGAAGCAATTGCGACAGCAGCAGGCCGGAGGGGCCGCCGCCGATGATGCAGACCTGGGTTTTCATGATGCGTTTCCTCCTTGGCCCCTCATTCTAGTCGGCCGGACGGTGGAAGGAATGGACGCGGGCGCGCAATACTTGTACGGATCGAACATGAGTGACGCGGCACGGATCCAGACCTACAACCTTTTCGGAGAGCAGGGCGACCTGCCCGACGTGGTCCATTGCGAGACCATCGCCGCGCGTTCGCGCCTGCATGACTGGGAGCTGGGCAGCCACCGCCACGCCCGGCTGCACCAGGTGCTCTGCCTCACCCGCGGCGGCGGCGAGGCGGAGCTGGAGGGCCGCAGCCATCCGCTGCGCGCCGGGCGGATGATCAACGTGCCGGTCGGGCTGGTCCACGGGTTCCGGTTCACCCCCGGCACCGAGGGGCACGTGGTGACCTTGCCGACCGAGATGGTGGACGAGGTGCTGGAGCCGTCGGAGGGGCTGGGCCGCGTGCTGTCCCGCGCCGCGGTGCTGCCGGCGCCCGGGCGCATCACCCGGCTGATGGCGGCCATCGCCGAGGCCCATGCCGGACGCGCCTTTGCCCGGGCGCAGGAGCTGCGGGCGCTGGCGGCGCTGCTGCTGGGCCTCGTCGCCCGCGAGATGGCGGCGGAGCAGGGGGCAGAGGCGGCCCCGGTCCCGGCCCTGCTGACCCGGTTCGAGGCCCTGCTGGAGGCGCATTTCGCCGAGCATTGGAGCGTGGCGCGCTATGCCGATGCGTTGGCGGTCAGCCCCACGCATCTCAGCCGCGTGACCCGCGCCGCCACCGGCCGGCCCGCGACGGCGCTGATCGAGGAACGGCTGGTGCGCGAGGCCCGGCGCAGCCTCGTCTACACGAACCTGCCGGTGCAGCGCATCGCCTTCGAGCTGGGCTTCAACGATCCCGCCTATTTCAGCCGCGTCTTCGCCCGCGCCACCGGCCGGTCGCCGCGGGCCTTCCGCGCCGATCTCGCCGCGCGCGGGGGCTAGCCGGGCCCCTAGTCCAGGCGCGCGCGCAACACGCGGACCATGTTGCCGCCCATGATCTTGGTCACCTGTTCCTCGCTCAGCCCGGCCTCGAGCATCGCGGAGGTGAGCGCCGGCAGTTCCGACGTGTCGAAGGCGGTGCCCACCGAGCCGTCGAAATCCGAGCCGAGCGAGACGTGGTCGTCGCCCAGCACCTCGACCGCGGCCACCGCCATCTGCGCGATGCCCGCCGGGGTGATGTCGTCGCAGGCCGCCTCGGCCCAGTAGCCCAGCCCGATCACGCCCCCCGTGTCGGCCACGCGGCGCAGCAGCTCGTCGGGCAGGTTGCGCTTGGTGGCGCAATGGGAATGCAGCCCGGTGTGGGAGACGATCAGCGGGAAATCGGTCATGTCCAGCACGTCCTCCACGACCTGCGGGCTTGAATGGGCGAGGTCGATGATGACCGGCCGGTCCATCAGGTCCCGCACCACGGCGCGGCCGAAATCGCTGAGGCCCTCGTTGCTCTCGCCATGGAGCGAGCCGCCGAGCTGGTTGTCGAAGAAATGCTGCAGGCCGAAGATCCGGTGCCCGGCCTCCATCAGCCGGTCGATATTGGCGAGGTTGCCCTCCAGCGGGTGGCTGCCCTCGATGCCCAGCAGCGCGCCCAGCACCTCCTCGCCGTTCTCGCGCGCCTCGAGCACCGCGTCCAGGTCGTCCTCGCTGCGGACGATCCGGATCGCCCCGTCGGAGCGTTCGGCGAAATCCTGCAGTTTGCGGGCCTGGTACATGGCGCGCTCGAACAGGCTGTCCCAGGTGCGGATCGGCCAGAGCTGGGCAAAGGCCAGCAGGGTGATGTTGTCCAGCGCCTCGGCCGAGTTCTCGTCGTAGTTCTGGCCCATGGGCGACTTGGTGACCGCGGTGAAGACCTGCAGCGCCACGCCGCCCTCCTGCAGCCGGGGGAGGTCGACCTGACCGCGCTCGGACCGCTTGAGCAGGTCGCGCTGCCACAGCAGGCTGTCGGCGTGCCAGTCACCGACCACGATGCTGTCATGAAGCGCCTGCGCCTCTTCGCTGACCGGGTAGGGATCATGCTCCGCCACGGTGTTCCGGCCGCTTTCGATCCAGCCGGGGACGACGGTCCAGATCAGCGCCAGCCCGACCACGGCCAGCACGATGATCAGCACGAAAAGGCGGCGAATCCAGCGCATGAGGCTCTCCCTTGGACGACGGCGGCAGGCTATTGAATTCGCCCGGATCCTGCCAGAGGGGATCTGGGGTCACGCTTCGGCCCGGCCCGGCACGCCTCTTGTCCGGTGGGGCGGCGATGTTATCTTTCCAGGGCAGACAGGAGGATTGGCCATGGCCGGCGGATGGTCGCGCGACGGCGCGGTGAGCGAACAGATCGAGGCATCCATCGAGGACGAGCTGACGCGGATGAAATCGCGCCGCCAGCCGGTGGGCGAAAGCCTGACCCATTGCGCCGAATGCGAAGAGGAGATCCCCGAGGCGCGGCGCAAGGCGATCCCCGGCGTGAAGCTGTGCATCGACTGCCAGCAGGAGCGCGACGGCGCCTACAAGTCCCGGGGCGGGATCAACCGCCGGGGATCGAAGGACTCGCAGCTGAAGTAGGGCCGTCGGCAGAAGACTTTTGAAGCAAAAGTCTTGCAAATCTTTTGGTTCAAAAGATTTGTTCCGCCCTATCGCAGGCCGAGGCGCATGATGTGCTGCGGCCCCGCGCCGCCCCCGAGGTAATCCTCGCCCGTCAGCTCGAACCCGCCCTTCAGATAGACCGCCCGCGCGCCGGGATTGCGGTGGTTGACCGTAAGGTAGACCGCCTCCGCCTCCGGGTATTGCGTGACGAGGTATTCCTTCAGGCCAACGCAGATCCCCGTGGCGATCCCGCGCCCCTGCTGTCGGTGATCGACGCAGAACATCCGTAACCCGATGCTCCCGGCCTCGGCGAAGTCATGCGCCGCCGGGTAGTCCCGGTCGATGGCGAAGAAGCCCACCGGCAGCTCGCCATGCCAGACCAGGTGCCCGTCGCGTCCGGCGGGCGCCCCGGCCATGGAGACCGAGGGCGGGTCGGAGAAGACAAGCTGCTCCTCCGGCAGCCGGATCGCCTCCAGCAGCTCCGGCCGGCCCGCGGGCAGCGGCGCAAGCCGGAGGCTCACGCTTCCATGGCCTCCAGCTCGTCGATCATGCCGGAGATCATCGACAGGCCCTTGTCCCAGAACTTCGGATCCGTCGCGTCCAGCCCGAAGGGGGCCAGCAGCTCCTTGTGGTGCTTGGACCCGCCCGCCTTGAGCATGTCGAAATACTTCTCCTGGAAGCCCTCGGGCTGCTCTTCGTAATTGGCGTAAAGCGCGTTCACCAGCCCGTCGCCGAAGGCATAGGCGTAGACGTAGAAGGGCGAATGGATGAAATGCGGGATATAGGCCCAGAAGGTCTCGTACCCCTCCATGAAGTCGAAGGCGGGCCCGAGGCTTTCGCCCTGCACCGACATCCAGAGCGCGTTGATGTCCTCGGGCGTCAGCTCGCCGGTGCGGCGCGCATCGTGCAGCTTGCACTCGAAATCGTAGAAGGCGATCTGCCGCACGACCGTGTTGATCATGTCCTCGACCTTGCCGGCCAGCAACACCTTGCGCTCCTGCTGGTCCTTGGCCTGGTCCAGCAGCTTGCGGAAGGTCAGCATCTCGCCGAAGACGCTCGCCGTCTCGGCCAGGGTGAGGGGGGTGGAGGACAGCATCTCGCCCTGGTCCGCCGCCAGCACCTGGTGGACGCCGTGGCCCAGCTCGTGCGCGAGCGTCATCACGTCGCGCGGTTTGCCCAGGTAGTTGAGCATCACGTAGGGATGCACCTCGGTCACCGTGGGGTGGGCGAAGGCGCCCGAGGATTTGCCCGGCTTCACGCCCGCATCGATCCAGCCGCGCTTGAAGAAGGGATCGGCGATCTCGGCCATGCGCGGATCGAACCCGGCATAGGCCTCCATCACCGTGTCGCGCGCCTCGTCCCACTTAACGGTGCGCGTCGTCTCCATCGGCAGGGGCGCGTTGCGGTCCCAGACCTGCATCCGGTCCAGCCCCAGCCAGCCGCGCTTGAGCTCGTAGTAACGGTGCGAGAGTTTCGGGTAGGCGGCGACGACCGCATCGCGCAGGGCCTGCACCACCTCGGGCTCCACGTCGTTGGAGAGGTGGCGCGAGGTCTGCGGCGTGGGCATCCCGCGCCAGCGGTCGATGACCTCCTTCTCCTTGGCCTGGGTGTTGTGGACCCGGGCGAAGGTGCGGATGTTGTCGCCGAAGACCTGCGCCAGCTCGCGCGCCGCCGCCTCGCGGGTGTCGCGGTCCTGCTCGGTCAGCAGGTTCAGCGTGCCCTCGATGTTCAGCACTTCGCCGTCCACCTCGAAGGACAGTCCCGCGATGGTCTCGTCGAAGAGCCGCTCCCAGGCGTCGCCGACCACGCCGAGGTCGTGGAGGAATTTCTCCAGCTCGTCGGACAGCTGGTAGGGCTTCATCGCGCGGATCCGGTCGAAGACGGGCTTGTAGCGCGCGAGCTCCGCGTTCTGGGCGAAGAGCCGGTCGAGGTGGTCATCCTCCAGCCGGTTCAGCTCCAGCGTGAAGAAGACCAGCGGCGTGGTGAAGGTGGTGATCTTTTCCTGCAGGTCCGACAGCTGCTTGGTCCGGTCCGCATCGGTCGTCAGCTGGTAGTAGCGCAGGCCCGCATAGGACATGATGCGCCCGGCCACGGAGGAGATGCGCTCGTTGCGCAGCACGCAGTCCAGCATCTCCTTGGCGTCCAGCTCGGCCAGCTTGCCCTCGTAATCCGCGGCGAAGGAGGCGCAGGCCTCTTCCAGCCAGTCGAGATCGCGCTTCAGCTCGGGCGCGTCGGGGGCGGCGTAGAGATCGGTCAGATCCCATTCCGGCAGATCCCCGAGATCCCTGGAGCCGGAACCGGCATTTGCATCGCGGACGGGGAAGGGAAGCTGGATCATCGGAAAATACCTCATTGCCTCGGAACTGGGCGGTTGGTCTGCAGATAAGCCCGGCCCGGGGGCGGGTTCAACCCGGAGGGCGTGATTGCCTTTGCGGGCGCAGGCCTCGCGCCTGCGGGAGGGGCGCGGTTGAGCGGAGACGTCAGGTGCGGGGGGCCGCCCCGGCCTCCTTCGTCCGGGCCCGGCGGCGGCGCACCGGTTCGGGACGGGCGCGTTTCTCGATCTCGTCGTAGAGCAGCCCGGCCACGTTCTTGGAACTGGTCTTTTCGATCCCCTCCAGCCCGGGCGAGGAATTGACCTCCAGCACCTTCGGCCCCTCCGACGAGCGCAGCAGGTCCACCCCGGCAAGCCCGAGGTCGAAGGCGCGGGCCGCGCGCAGCGCCGTCTCGCGCTCGGCCTTGGTGATCCGCACCGGCTGGGCCGAGCCGCCCTGGTGCAGGTTGGAACGGAAATCGCCCTCCGCGCCCACGCGCTTCATCGCCGCCACGACCTTGTTGCCCACGACAAGACAGCGGATGTCCTCGCCCGCCGCTTCCTTGACGAAGGCCTGCACGAGAAAGTTCGCCTTGAGCCCGCGGAAGGCGTCGATCACCGATTGCGCGGCCTTCTTCGTCTCGGCCATCACCACGCCCTTGCCCTGCGTCGATTCCAGCAGCTTCACGATCAGCGGCGCGGTGCCCACGAGCGAGATGAGCGACGAGGTGTCCTTGGGCGAGGCGGCAAAGGCGGTGTTGGGCATCCCGATCCGGTGCTTCGCCATGAGCTGGTGGGCGTGCAGCTTGTCCCGGCTGGCGGTGATGCCGGTGGAGCCGTTGACGCAATAGGTGCCCAGCGTCTCGAACTGGCGGATCACCGCGGTGCCGTAGGGCGTGATCGAGGCGCCGATCCGCGGGATCACCGCGTCGTAGCGGGGCAGGCGCTTGCCGTCGTAATGCACCTCGGGGGCCATGGCATTGATCGCCATGTAGCAGCGCAGGGTGTCGATGACCTCCACCGTGTGGCCACGCTTCTCGCCCTCTTCGACGAGGCGGCGGGTGGAGTGATTGTTCTCGCGGCTCAGCACGGCGACGCGGAGCGAGCGCTTGGGCATCTTCTCGCGGATCGCGGTGGTGTGGTAGATGTCGTAGTTGAGTTCGGGCTGGAAGAAGCGGTCCGTGGCCTGGATCTGGATATGATCCTTGAGCGCCTGCCGGCCCAGCAGCATCCGGCTGGCCATGGTGGCGCGGTTGGTCAGGGTCACCTCGATCGGCCAGGTCTGCCCGTCGACCGAGATGTTCGTCTCGATCACGTAGCGGCTTTCGCTCTCGCCGTTGGACGAGGTGACCTCTCGCCGATCGAGGATCGGGGCGGAGCAGGGGATCACCAGGTCCTCGCGGCCGGGGATCGGGTGGACGGTAAAGCGCACCTTGGGCTTGGCCGATGCGCCGAAGACCTCGATGTCGTAGGCGTGCAGCGCGGAGGTGCGCGCGCCGGTATCCACCTTGGCCTTCATGGCGGGCAGACCCAGGTCGGGCAGCGCGACCCATTCTTCCCAGCCGAACGTGATCATCTGGCTCATGCCCGTCTCCTCTGTTCACGCTCAGCCCTAGCAAGCACAGCAGACCCCCGCAAGCGAGGCTCGGCGGCCTGTCAGGCTTTCTCCAGCTGGCCGTTGTCGCGCATATAGGCCACCATCTCGGCCACCGCCTGGTCGACGGAGCGATACTCCAGGCCCAGCTCGCGCCGGGACTTCGCATTCGCCGCGCGCCAGGGAAGGCCCATGTTCCGCGCCACCATGCGCCGCGTCACGCCCTTGCTGACCATCGGGCCGATCAGCCAGACCAGCCATTTCGGCAATTCGCGCTGCGGCACGGGATAGGCGTCGCCATAGCGGTCGCGGATGGCCCGCGCGATCCGCAGCAGGCTGCCGGTCTCGGCCGAGACGATATGCCGGCCCTGGGCCTCGGGGCGAAAGCCGGCCTGCAGATGCGCCTCGGCCACGTCGCGGACGTCGACCATGCCGATCTCCAGCGGCGGCGCGCCGGATTTCAGTGTACCGTCAGCGATTTGCCGGACGATGTTGAAGCTTTCGGAGGTCTGGCGCGGGGCCGTGCCGGGGCCGACGACGAGCGAGGGGTTGATCACCACCAGCTGCCAGCGGGACTGCCCCTCGGCGATCTTCCAGGCCTCGCGCTCTGCCAGGGTCTTGGAATAGGAATAGGGCTGATGCTCCAGCGAGGAGGAGACGTTCCAGACGTCCTCGGTCAGCACCCCCTGCGGGGCATGCGAGACATCGGCATTGTCACCGTAGATGGCCGCACAGGACGAGGTCAGGACCACGCGCGTCACGCTGGGCGTGCGGTTGGCGCTCTCCAGCACGTTGCGCGTGCCCTCGAGCGCCGGGTCCACGAGATCGCGCTGCGGATCCTCGACGGCGGTGGTGAAGGGAGAGGCGGTATGAAAGACGATTCCGCAGCCGGCCATCGCCGCGTCGTAGGATCCCGGCTCCAGCAGGTCGCCGTGGAAAAGCTCGAGCGTTCCATCAAGCTCGCTGCCCATCTTCACGAGATGCCCAACTTTCTCGGGATTATCCGGATCGCGTACCGCGGCATGGACGGTCAATCCCCGTTCCAGCAACGCGCGGATCAGCCAGCCGGCGACATAGCCGGTCGCACCGGTGACGAGGACGGGAGCAGAGGGGTCGGGGTTGGTATCGGACATGGGCGGCCTTTCGGTTCGCGGATACTCGTCACATAACGCCCGGCCCCCGCCGGGTCGAGAAATCCACCGTCTTTCCGATCGCGCCGAGGGCCCGTGGGCGCCCTTCCGCCCAAGCCATGAGCGTCTGGCTGAGCGCGTGGGAACATTGCCCCCCGGCTCAGGTTAACCGGCAGAGTCGCAGCGCCGGGATCGTCCCTGCGCCGGCTTCCATTCCTTTGAGAGGATAGGCTGATGAAAGATCTGGACGGATTGTTCAAGCACTTCCTGCGCGACATCTACTATGCCGAGAAACAGGTCCTGAAGACCTTGCCCAAGATGGCCAGGAAGGCCGGGTCGAGCGATCTCAAGGACGCGTTCGAACATCACCACGGCGAGACCGAGGAGCAGATCGAGAACCTCGAGAAGGTGTTCGAGCTGATCGGGCTCAAGGCCCGTGGCGTGACCTGCGAAGCGATCGACGGGATTCTCGACGAGGGCAAGGAGATCATGGACGAGGCGGGCAATGACGACACCCGCGATGCCGGCATGATCGCCGCCGCGCAGGCGGTGGAGCATTACGAGATCACCCGCTACGGCACGCTGATCTCCTGGGCCAAGACGCTGGGCCTAGACGAGGCGGTGCAGCTGCTGTCGAAGAACCTCGAACAGGAGCGCGCGGCCGACGAGAAGCTGACCAAGCTGGGCGAAGGCGCGCTGAACCGCGAGGCGGCCTGACCCTTGCCCGGCCCGGGCATCGGTCCGGGCCGGGTCGCCCGGCCGCGGCGGTCGCGGTCGGTTGCCGCTTGGCAAGGCCGGGAAACCGGTGCAAACGGGGCGGATGACCCGCTTTGCCTTTACCCTCCAGGCCACCGATGGCCGTGCCCGCACCGGGGTGATCGACACCCCCCGCGGACAGATCCGCACCCCCGCCTTCATGCCCGTGGGCACCGCCGCCACCGTCAAGGCGATGATGCCCGAAAGCGTGGCCGCCACCGGCGCCGACATCCTGCTGGGCAACACCTATCACCTGATGCTGCGCCCCGGGGCGGAACGCATCGACCGGCTGGGCGGGCTGCACCGTTTCATGAACTGGGACAAGCCCATCCTGACGGATTCCGGCGGCTTCCAGGTGATGAGCCTCGCCGACCTGCGCAAGCTGACCGAGACGGGCGTGACCTTCCGCAGCCATATCGACGGCTCCAAGCACGAGCTCACGCCTGAGCGGTCGATGGAGATCCAGCGGCTGCTGGGCTCGGACATCGTGATGGCCTTCGACGAATGCCCCTCGCTTCCGGCGGAAGAAAGCCGCGTGGCGGAGTCCATGCGCCTGTCGATGCGGTGGGCGCAGCGGTCGCGCGACGCGTTCGGCGACCGGCCGGGCCACGCGCTGTTCGGCATCCAGCAAGGTGGCGTGACACCTGAGCTGCGCGAGGAAAGTGCCGAGAAACTCAAGGAAATCGGCTTTGACGGCTACGCGGTCGGCGGGCTGGCGGTGGGCGAGGGGCAGGAGGCCATGTTCGGCGTTCTGGACTACGCGCCCGGCCAGCTTCCGGCGGACAAGCCGCGCTACCTGATGGGCGTGGGCAAGCCCGACGACATCCTCGGCGCGGTCAAGCGCGGCATCGACATGATGGATTGCGTGCTGCCCTCGCGTTCCGGCCGGACGGGCCAGGCCTGGACCCGGCGCGGGCAGGTCAACATCAAGAACGCCCGCCATGCCGACGATCCGCGGCCGCTGGACGAGCATTGCACCTGTCCCGCCTGCCGCAATTACAGCCGCGCCTACCTGCACCACGTGATGCGCGCGGGCGAGATGATCTCGGGCATGCTGCTGACCTGGCACAACCTCCATTACTACCAGGAGCTCATGGCCGACATCCGCGGGGCCATCGCGGCGGGAGAGTTCGCCGCCTTCGAAACGGAATTCCACGCGCAGCGGGCCGAGGGGGACATTCCCCCGCTTTGAGGCCGTCGAACGCTCCCTTCCGTTCCGGAATGCCGGCCGGGGCTTGCGGCGGTGCGGCGCGCGCATAGCTCAAGCACCGAGGCGCGCCCCGGTAGGGCGCGACAGAAGGACAAAGGAAATCCCATGCCGCACAAGCTGTTCACACCGTTCACCGCCGGCGACATCGTCATGAAGAACCGCGTCGTGATGGCGCCGCTCACCCGGAACCGGGCCGATGACGACGATGGCGAAGTCTCCGACCTGCATGTCGAGTATTACCGCCAGCGCGCCGGCGCCGGGCTGATCGTCACCGAGGCCACGCAGATCTCGCCCGAGGGCAAGGGCTATATCCAGACCCCGGGCATCCAGACCGAGGCGCAGGCGGATGCCTGGCGCAAGGTCACCGATGCCGTCCACGCGGAAGGCGGCCGTATCGTCGTCCAGCTGTGGCATGTGGGCCGGATCAGCCATGTCTCGCTGCAGCCGGACGGGCAGGAGCCGGTGGCCCCCTCGGCGATCCCCGCCGGGGTCAAGACCTTCACCGCCAAGGGCTTCGAGGAGACCTCGACCCCCCGCGCGCTGAAGCTCGACGAGATCCCGCGCCTGATCGAGGATTACCGCCAGGCCGCCCGCATGGCCGACCGCGCCGGGTTCGACGGGGTCGAGGTGCATGGCGCCAACGGCTACCTGCTGGACCAGTTTCTCAAGTCCGGGTCGAACCACCGTGAGGATGCCTATGGCGGCTCGGTGGAGAACCGCGCGCGGCTGCTGCTGGAAGTCGTGCAGGCGGTGACGGAGGAGCTGGGCGGCGGACGTGTCGGCCTGCGCCTGTCGCCCTTCAGCCCGGCCAACGGTGCCTCCGACGACAACCCGATGGAGACGTTCTCCTACGCGATCCGCGAGCTGAACCGCTTCGGACTGGCCTATCTGCACATGATCGAGGGCGCCACCGGCGGCTCGCGCGAGCTGGACGAGGGGCACAGCATCGCCGCCCTGCGCAAGTTGTTCGACGGCGCCTACATGGCCAATAACGGCTACGACCGCGACATGGCGATCGAGGCGGTGGAAAGCGGCGCAGCCGACCTGGTGGCCTTCGGGCGGCCGTTCATAGCCAATCCCGACCTCGTCACCCGGCTGGAACGCGACGCGCCGCTCAACGAGGGCGAGCGCGAGACGTATTATGGCGGGGGCGCCCGAGGTTATACCGACTATCCCGCGCTCAAGAGCGCCTGAGCCCGTCACACCGGCCCGCCTTTCCGCCCGGGCGGGCCGGCAAATCGCGACAATTCGGGGCAAGTCTTCTGCATCTTCCCGGCCTTGCGGCAATTGACGCGATTGCCGGGTTTTCCAGCCTTGCCCCGGACGTCCGGGGGGTTCACATTGCCCCTGCCGAGCTTGAAATGGGATACGGGCAGTCCCAAATAAGACATCCATAAACCGGAGGTGGCCAGCGTTGCCGTAAACGGGGCCGGAGCCACCTGCCAGAGACAAGGAATGAGCATGCAAGAGCCTCTCAACTCAAGCTATCCTGTCCTCCCGCTGCGCGACATCGTGGTGTTCCCGCACATGATCGTCCCGCTCTTCGTGGGGCGCGAGAAATCGGTTCGCGCGCTTGAGGAAGTGATGGCTGACGACAAGCAGATCCTGCTGTCGAGCCAGATCGACCCGTCGGTCGATGATCCCGCACCCGATGGCATCTACAAGGCCGGGGTGCTGGCCAATGTGCTGCAACTTCTGAAACTGCCCGACGGCACCGTGAAGGTGCTGGTCGAGGGTCAGGCGCGCGTGCGCATCGATCAGTTCCTCGAGAACGAGGACTTCTTCGAGGCGAAGGCCGAGTACCTGACCGAGATGCCCGGCGATTCCGCCGCGATCACGGCGCTGCTGCGGACCGTGACGGACGAGTTCGAGCGCTACGCCAAGGTCAAGAAGAACATCCCCGAAGAGGCCCTGTCGGCCGTGTCGGAAACCACCAACCCGGCCAAGCTGGCCGACCTGGTGGCCGGTCACCTGGGCATCGAGGTGGGACAGAAGCAGGAGCTTCTGGAAACGCTGTCGGTCTCCGAACGGCTCGAGAAGGTCTATGGCCTGATGCAGGGCGAGATGTCCGTGCTGCAGGTCGAGAAGAAGATCAAGACCCGCGTCAAGTCGCAGATGGAGCGGACTCAGCGTGAATATTACCTGAATGAGCAGATGAAGGCCATTCAGAAGGAGCTGGGCGATGGCGAGGACGGCGAAGGCGAAGTCGCCGAGCTGGAGAAACGCATCTCCGAGACCAAGCTGTCGAAGGAAGCCCGCGACAAGGCCGATGCCGAGCTGAAGAAGCTCAAGAACATGTCGCCCATGTCGGCCGAGGCCACCGTCGTGCGCAACTACCTCGACTGGATGCTGTCCATCCCGTGGGGCACCAAGTCCCGCGTGAAGAAGGACCTGGGCAACGCCGAGCGGGTGCTCGACGCCGACCACTACGGGCTGGAGAAGGTCAAGGAACGGATCGTAGAATACCTCGCGGTCCAGCAGCGTTCGAAGAAACTCAAGGGGCCGATCCTGTGCCTCGTGGGTCCTCCGGGCGTCGGCAAGACCTCCCTCGGCAAGTCGGTGGCGCGTGCCACGGGGCGTGAGTTCATCCGCATCAGCCTTGGCGGCGTGCGCGACGAATCCGAGATCCGCGGCCACCGCCGGACCTATATCGGCTCCATGCCCGGCAAGATCATCCAGGCGCTGAAGAAGGCCAAGACCACGAACCCGCTCATCCTGCTCGACGAGATCGACAAGATGGGGCAGGACTTCCGTGGTGACCCGGCCTCCGCCATGCTCGAGGTGCTCGACCCGGAACAGAACTCGACCTTCGTGGACCACTATCTCGAGGTGGAATACGACCTGTCGAACGTGATGTTCCTGACCACGGCGAACTCCTACAACATGCCCGGGCCGCTTCTGGACCGGATGGAGATCATTCCGCTGGCGGGCTACACCGAGGACGAGAAGCGCGAGATCGCCAAGGGCCACCTGATCGACAAGCAGATCAAGAACCACGGCCTCAAGAAGGGCGAGTTCGAGCTGACCGATGGCGGCCTGAACGAGATCATCCGCCGCTACACCCGCGAGGCGGGCGTGCGGAACCTCGAACGCGAGATCGCCAAGATCGCGCGCAAGGCGGTGACCCGGATCATCAAGGGCGAGGCCAAGCAGATCGTCGTCGACGAGAACAACATCGACGATTATCTCGGCGTGAAGAAGTTCCGCTATGGCCTGGCCGAGAAGGAGGACCAGATCGGTGTCGTCACCGGGCTGGCCTGGACCAGCGTGGGCGGCGATCTTCTGCAGATCGAGGCGCTGCGCCTGCCAGGCAAGGGCCGGATGAAGACCACCGGGAAACTGGGCGACGTGATGAAGGAATCCATCGACGCCGCCAGCTCCTTCGTGCGCTCCATCGCGCCCGAGATCGGGGTCAAGCCGCCGCGCTTCGACAAGTGGGACTTCCACGTCCACGTGCCGGACGGGGCGACGCCCAAGGACGGGCCCTCCGCGGGTCTGGCCATGGTGACCTCGATCGTGTCGGTGCTGACGCAGATCCCGGTCCGCAAGGACATCGCCATGACCGGCGAGGTCTCGCTGCGCGGGAACGCTATGCCGATCGGCGGGCTGAAGGAGAAACTGCTTGCCGCCCTGCGCGGTGGGATCAAGACCGTTCTCATCCCCGAGGAGAACGAGAAGGATCTGGCCGACATCCCCGACAACGTGAAGGAGGGGCTGCAGATCATTCCGGTGGCTCACGTCCGTGACGTGCTGGAGCATGCGCTCGTGCGGCGCCCCGAGCCCATCGAATGGGACGAGGCCGCCGAGGAAGAGGCCGCCGCCGCCGCGGCCCTCTCCAAGGACGAAGGGACCGGCGCCGTCGCCCACTGAGCGGCGCGCCGGAACCGGTGACAAAGTAGGAGGGCGCCCCGTGTGGGCGCCCTTTTTCGTGGTCGGGCCCTTTCCGGGGCGGGATTTTGTTACCGGAAGGCCACATCGCCGTCACGCGAGGGGGCAAACGGGCCCCGCATTCCGCCGCAACTGGATCGATGAACGCGATCTTGATAGTCTTCGTGCGACAACTCCCGGAAGATGGAGAGCAGGATGGCAGGCACAGCAGGCGCGAAAATCATGGCCCTCGCCGCGGAATGGCGCGAGGATCCGGGCGAAGACGCAACCGAGCCCGACCACGTCCCGCAGATGAAGACGGTGTCGCCTCCCGCGGAGGAGGCAGCGGAGAGCGACGACGCGACAGCCGAGGGCTTTGCCGGCAAGGACCCGGCCGAGGTGTCGCTCAAGCTGCGCAAGCGCGACCTGATCGCCGCCACCGCGGCCCGCACCGGCCGGCGCAAGGGCGAGGTGCGCCCGGTCGTGGAGGCGATGCTGGCCGCCATGGGCGAGGCGCTGGCGGAGGGCCGGGACCTCGAACTTCAGCCCATGGGCAAGTTCAAGGTCCAGCACGTCAAGCCACTGGCGAAGGGGCGCGTGATCTCGGGCCGCCTGCGTCAGAAAGACGAATGACAAAAACGCCCAAAGAGCCTCTTGCGAAGCTCGGGAAGGGATTGTAAGAGGCGCGGCACGGGTGATTAGCTCAGTGGTAGAGCGCTTCGTTCACATCGAAGATGTCAGAAGTTCGAATCTTCTATCACCCACCATTTTCCTTCCTTTGTTTGTCGACGCGGCCGTTCGATCCGGAGCGAACGCTTGGGTCCGACCCTGAGACCGTGGAAACGGTTGCCTCCGTATCGCGCTCGCACGAGACGATAGCGGCAGCGGGCGCTGCCCGGCGCGGCGAAGGCGTCACCAAAGGGCGGGCCCGGGCATTTTATGGTTGCGGCGGTGGCGCTTGGCGTCTTCACTAACGGGGCGCGGGGGAACCCGGGACGGCTCCGGTGGTTGTACCGGGAACGCCGCGCGAGCGCCCGGGGCCTTGCCCCATCCTGTGCCCGGGGCCTTAGCCCATTCCGCCTCGGTCCGTCGGGCCAGCCCAAACTGCTAGTGAAGTCATCGCGTGCCTACGCCTGTTGTGTCCATCGTCATCCCCATGAAGAACGAGGCCGGCGCCGCCGAGACGCTGCTGCGCGGCGTGGCGGAGGCGGCCTCCGGCCTCGCGCGGTACGAGATCCTGGTGGTCGACGATCATTCCGACGATGACACCGCCGCAAGGGTCACGGCGCTTGCGGGAGAGATCCCGGCGCTGCGTCTGCTGCGGCACGGGCAGGGCGGCGGGCAGAGCGCCGCGATCCATTCTGGCGTCACCGCGGCCCGGGCCCCGATCGTCTGCACGCTGGACGGGGACGGGCAGAACCCGCCGCACGAGCTGCCTCGGCTCTGGCAGCCACTGCTCGACGACACGACCGGGCGGCTGGGCCTGGTGGCCGGGCAGAGGACCGGGCGCCGCGACACCCTGTCCAAGCGGCTGGCCTCGCGCCTTGCCAACGGGATACGGCGCGCGGTGCTCAAGGACGGCACGCGCGACACCGGCTGCGGGCTCAAGGCGTTCCGCCGCGACGCCTTCCTGGCGCTGCCGTTCTTCAACCACATGCATCGCTACCTGCCCGCGCTCTTCGCGCGCGACGGCTGGGAGGTGCGGCTGGTCGATGTCAGCCATTGCGCCCGTGAACACGGCACGTCGAACTACAACAACCTGCAACGCGGGCTGGTGGGCATCGTGGACCTGGCCGGGGTCGCCTGGCTGATCCGCCGCCGCCGCGAGGCAGGGCCCGCGGAGGAAGTGGCGCTGCCGCGCGAAACGGAGCGGGAAAGCGCATGAACATCGATCTGCTGCACCGGCTCGGCGTCGAAAGCTGGGCCGAATTCTGGTGGGTGGCCTTCGGGCTTGGCGGGCAGCTGCTGTTCACGGCACGGTTCCTCGTCCAGTGGATCGCCTCCGAGCGCGCGCATCGCTCGATCATCCCCATGGCCTTCTGGTATTTCTCGATCGGCGGCGCGGCGGTGCTGCTGACCTACGCGATCTACCGGCGCGACCCGGTCTTCATCCTCGGCCAGTCGATGGGATTCTTCATCTATCTCCGCAACATCTGGCTGATCCGGGCCGAGAACCAGCCGACGATTTCCGCCCCGGATGAGAAATAGCGCGGCGGATCAGGGCGGCTGGCTTGGCTGGACGCTGGCTTGGGTAGGGGCGATCACGGCGCTACGGGTGCTGCTGCTGGCCTTCAACCGCACGGACCTCTTCGTCGATGAAAGCCAGTACTGGCTGTGGGGTCAGCATTTCGCCTTCGGCTATTATTCCAAGCCGCCGCTGATCGGCTGGCTGATCGGGGCCACGACCTGGGTTGTCGGCAGCGACGCGCCCTTTGCCGTCCGGCTGCCGGCGCCGCTGCTGACGGGGATCGCGGCGCTGCTGGTCGCGGCCGTCGCCGCGCGGCTCTTCGGAGCTCGGGCAGGGCGGCTGGCCGGGATCGGCTACGCGACGCTGCCCATGGCCGCAATCTCCAGCCTGCTGATCTATCCCGACACGGTGATGCTGCCCCTGCTGGCGGGCGCGCTGCTAGTCTACCTGCGGGTGCTGGAGCGGCCGTCTCGGGTCGGGCCGGCCCTGCTGTGCGGGTTGCTGCTGGGCCTCGCCTTCATGGCGAAATACGCCGCGATCTACTACCTGCTCTGCGCCCCGCTCGCGGCCCTCCTCCTGCCTGCCGCGCGGCCGGCCGGGCGCGACGTGCTGGCGATCCTCGGCATGGCGCTCCTGGTGATCGCGCCGAACATCTGGTGGAACATCGTCAACGGCGCCCCGACACTGGCGCATACGATGGACAACGCTGAATGGGTGCGTGATCCGGGGGCGCGGGCCGAGCTGGAATGGCTCAACCTGGCGAGCTTTCTCGTCCAGCAGGCGGCGTTTGTCGGCCCCGTGGTCTTCGGCGCCCTGGCGGGGGCCGCCCTGCGCTGGCGCCGTCAGGGGGAGCCGGGGCGGCTCATGCTGCTCTTTGCCTGGCCGATCGTCGCGCTGATCTGCCTGCAGGCGCTGCTGAACGAGGCCTATGTCAACTGGGCCGCCGCCGCCTACCTCGCGGGCAGCGCGCTGGTCTTCGCCGCCCTCGCGGGCCATCCGCGCTGGCTCTCGCTGTCCTTCGTCCTGAACGGGGCCTTCTGCCTGGTGCTGCCGCTTGCCACGATCTGGGCCGACACGCTGAGCGTCGACGGCCGGACGCGGCTGCTGGGGCGCTATACCGGGCAGGCGGAGATGAGCCGCACCCTGATCGAGGCGGCGCGGCAGGCCGGAATCTCCACCATCGTCGCGGGCGACCGTCACCTGTTGGCGGACCTGTTCTATACCGGGCGCGACAGCGGGCTCGTCTTCCGCTCGGCGCCACCCCCGGGGCGTCCGATGAACCATTACCAGATGAGCTATCCCCTCACGCCCGCCGACCCGTCCCCCGCGCTCTACGCCACGCCGGTCGAAGGTACACCCTGTCCGGAGGCGGCACGGCCCTTGGGTGAAATCCGTCCCGAAGCGGGGATCTATCGCGGGCGCCGGTTCCGGCTGAGCCTCGTCCCGAGCGATTGCTGGGCGCGGCAATGAGCATCTTGCGCAACCCGCCCGGCCCGGTCTAAGAGAGCCCCCGACGGGTGATTAGCTCAGTTGGTAGAGCGCTTCGTTTACACCGAAGATGTCGGGAGTTCGAGTCTCTCATCACCCACCATTTAACCCCTTGATAACGAATAAAACCCTTGCATTGCAGGCGGTTCGTCCGTTCTATCGTTACACTTTTGGTTACAAATCGGCAGTGTCATGGCAGGTAAGGTTCGTCACCTAGTCAATCGTTCTGGCCGCTACCATGCGCGGCTAGTGGTTCCTAAAGACCTCCGCCCTGCTGTGGGAAAGACTGAGCTGCGGAAACCTTTAGGCGGGGACTACCGCCAAGCACTTCGGTTGCTTCCTGGGGCGGTCGCAGACTTGCAGGGTCAGATCGCGACGGCCGAACGCCGGGCCGCTCATGGAAAGAAGGTGCCGTCTGCGCGCTATCCTCTCACCGCACGGCAGATCGCAAGGAGCCATTACGATCAGCGCTTGGCCTTTGACGACCAGCTCCGCAATGACCCCCGCTATCCCTCTGTCGGCATAGATGACATGCTTGTTTACCAGCTCCGGCAGGGTGTGGCGGGCAAGCTCTCGACTATGGAGCTTGCTGAACTCGTTGGCTCTCAAATTGAGCGCTTCCGCCGCTCGGGGAATGTCGAAGCACCTGACGGCTCAGACGAATGGGGATGAGCTGAAAGAGCGCGCGGATCGTGATGGTGTGCCCTATGAGAGATGGCGAGATGCTGGCCTCATCACAGCCACGCCCGGCCCGATCATTGATGCCGAGGTGATTGAGGACCATCTGCGCGAGCTGTCGGCCCGCCATGACGTGCAAGAGATCGCCTTCGATCCGCACCTGGCGCGACAGATGATGCAGCGGCTCCACGAGGACGGTCTGCCGGTGGTGGAGATGCGGCAGGCGCCGCTCACCATGGGCGTGGCCGCTGGTGATCTTGAGCGTGTCGTGAACGGGCGCCTGATCCGGCACGATGGACACCCCGTGCTGCGCCAGCACTTCGACAGTGTGGTGGCCTCGCGCAATGAGACGACCGGCCTCACCCGGATGCCTTCAACCGCTGCCACATTGGCTACGCGCGACGCCCGGAGCCCCGTCCGAACGGTATGCCAAAGCCACGCCACTGCGGCTCGCGTCTTCGGGAGTCAGGTCCGGACGCTAAACGCTTGAAGTGCACCGCCCGCTATCACGCCGCCTTTTCCAGGACAGCACTGGTCGGCCGGGGGAGGGACAGCGTGAAGGTGCTTCCGACACCGACCTCGCTGCGCACGGTAATCGATCCGCCTTCGAGCTCGGCGAGTTCCCGGGCCAGCGACAACCCCAGCCCGGTCCCGCCCGCGCTTCGGGACGAGGAGGGGTCGGTCTGGTGAAACGCTTCGAAGATGTTCTTCAGCTCGTGGTCCTGGATGCCGATCCCGGTATCCGACACGTCGACCCGGATCTCGTGGTCCGTTTCGGTCACCGCCACGGAGACCTTGCCCCGGTCGGTGAACTTGATCGCGTTCCCGAGCAAGTTGATGAGGATCTGCCGCGTGCGCAGCACGTCCGCGACCATGAGGCAGGCGCTCGTGCGCGTCTCCAGGACCAGGCCCTTCTGGTCCGTCAGGATCCTCATCTGGTCGATGACCGGCTCGAGCACCTCTTCCGCGTTGCAGATCTCCGGCTCCACCTCCAGGCGGCCGGTCTCCATCTTGGCGAAATCGAGCAGCTGGTTGACGAGGAACAGCAAGTGCTCGCCAGACCGTTCGATCTTTTCCATGCCAGTCTGGGCGAAGTCCAGCAGCTCGTCGGAGGTCTTCTCGACCAGCGCGGCATCGACCGGCTCCCGCAGGAGCGCATCGCCCAACCGCTTGGACGCGGGCATCATGCGCAGGTTCTTTCCAAGCCGGGCATAGCCCAAAATCACCGTCAGCGGCGTGCGAAGCTCGTGTGACACGACGCTCATGAAGTTCATCTTGGCCTGATCCGCCGCCTTGGCCGCTTCTCTCGCCTCCTTCAGCGCGGCGATATCCTTCAGCGCCTGCGCCTCGCTGGCCTGGAGCCGCCCGGAGACCCGCAGCAGGCGCTGGACGATCCACAACAGCAGCACGCCGCTCGCCAGCCCGACGCCCAGCATCGGAGGAAGCATCTGGAAGAACAGGTTCATCCCCGGCCGCTCCGGTTTCCAGGTCAGCCAGGCCAGAGCCTCGCCCGACGGCCCGGTCACGGGGATGCCCGCCCGGGCCCCCGTCGGGGCGGTGTCCTCGAAGCCGACCTCGCCCAGCTCGATGGGCAGGCCGATCGCCTCGGCCAGCTGCGCGTCGACATAGCGCACCGCCACGTGAAGGTTCTCCGTCCCCGGGGCCTGCAGGATGTCGCCCGAGTCGCTGACGATGGGCACGATGCTGATGATGGCCACGCGATCGTCGAAGCGGATGGGCCGGACCACCGCGACCTCGGCCAGTTCCTCGTAGGGGTTGTCCTGCCCGGCGCTGACCTCTTCCATCCGTTCGCGCAGTTGCGCGACGAGGGGGGCGATCTCAGGGCCCCGCGCGGTATAGGACCGGGGCGGCCGAACCTTTCCCTGGATCGCGGCGAAGACGGGGGTGCCGGCCGGGCTCAGGACATAGTTCTCGTCATGCCCGAAATAATCCTGCATCCAGGTGCCGAGGTTGTCGTTCAGCCATTTCTCGTCGCGGGCCTCGACATTCTCCAGTGCCGCGTCCCAGACGGTCGCGCTGCGCTGTTGCTCGGGCAGGGCCGAGATCGCGGCCTCCAGATGGCGCGTGGCGAGGCGCTCTTGCCTGGCAAAGGTCGCGTCGTCCGTGATCCGGATCGCGTTCTGGCCCGCGATGAAGAGCGTCAGCAATCCCACCCCGAAGACGATTGCGAGGGAGCTGGCGATCTGGAAGGAGAGCGTGTTGAACCTGGCCGACATGGGTATTGCTACGTCACTTTTTTTGTTTTGAGCGGGCAGGGACGATCTGACCTGCCACCCCCGCCTTGCGATGCCTGCCACGTCGGGCCGAACGTGGCGTAATCATGCATTATGGCGAATCTGAGACATCGCCGTCGCGCCTGCGGAGATTCGATTCGCTTCCCGACCCAGCCAGCGCGATTTCGTGGCCGGCGACTTGAGGTGTGGCCTCGCCGTGGGGCGCCGCCGCGCAACCAGAGCCGCCGCCCCAAACGCGGCGGCCACAGCTCGAACGGTGGTCATTGATCATTGCAATCGAGACGCCCGGACAAGTGACCCGGCCCTGCTCGTCATCGCCTGCCTCTCTCGGGGGCGCTGGTCCTCCCCGCCTTGGCGCGTCTTCTTCTGACCATAAATATCCCCGCCGGAGGCAGGCCGTCCCTCTGCCAGGCGCGCAGGTCCCGACCATGGGCACGGACCCATCAGCTCTCATCCGAACGCCCTCCAGCGAGCGGAACAGGCGCAAAAAAGGCCCCGTCCGCTACCAGACGGGGCCCCCGTGTCGACCGGTGAGAGACGTCCGGTCAGTCGTTGGTCTCGGTGCCGGTGGCCGTTCCGGCCGTGCCACCCGCGGCGCCGGTGCCGGTCGCGGCAGTGCCGCCCATCGTGCCGGTCCCGGTGCCGGCGGTGCCGCCCATTTCGCCGGTGGCCGGCGGCGGGGTTTCCGGATCGCGGTACTTGTATTCCTCGGCCGCTTCGGCCTGCTCGCGGGTCATGGCCAGCACGATCTGGTCACCGTCATACTGGATGTCCAGCTTGCTGTAATCGACCGCGATGTCCTTGGACCCGATGCCGAGGAAGCCGCCCACGGACAGGATCACCGCCTTCACCTTGCCGTCATCGGTGATGATGAAGTCCTGGATGTCACCGATCGTCTCGCCCTCCGGCGAGGTGACCGTCGTGTTGAGCAGCCAGTCGCCCCGGATATCCGCCGATTCCTGTTGCGGGATCACGGCGTCGTCGGAGCCGGTGGCGGCGCTTTCGGTCTCGGCCGCGTCGTCGGTGGACTCCTCGGCCGCCATGTCGCCGCTCTCTTCGGTGGCCATCGCGCCGTCATCGGTTCCCTCGGCTGCCATCGAGCCTTCGTCGCCGGCCTCCTCGGACATGCCGTCGTCGGTGCCTTCCTCGGCCATGGCGCCGTCATCCTCGGCCGGCTCTTCCTCGGTGGCCATGTCCTCTTCGGCGCCCTCGTCGGTGGCCTCGGCGCCGGCGGCGTCCGTGCCGTCCTCTTCCTCCATCGCGGCGCCGTCATCCGCCGGGGCGGCCTCTTCGGTCTGCATGGTGGTGTCGTCGGTCTCGGGCGTGGTGGTTTCCTGCGCCCAGAGGCTGGTGCCGGCCAGGACAAGGGCCAGGGCGGTGGTGTGAAGCAGGGTGTTCTTCATCGTTCTATCCTCCTCATGGATGATGCTGACAAAAAGGATAGGGGCCGGCGGCGACCGGGAAATGGGCAGGGCGGCGGGATGACGCCCGGCAGGCAAAGCGCCGCCCGCCGCGGCGCAGCGATTGGGCAAAGCCGCGCTCAGAGCGCGCATGGAGCGCCGGCAGGGGAACCGAATGCCCTCGTGAACACTTGTTACGCGAAGCGTTGCGCAGAGCGTCGACGCACCCCTTCTACCCGCAGGCTCTCCACCTCCCGCGGCGCGGCCCCTCGCGCAGTTTCCGCACCTGTGACAGGGCGTCTGCCATTGGCGCGCCGCCCGGCCTGTGCCATGACCGGCAGGGTCGAACGGCGCGAGGGCAGGGCATGACGGACTTCACCCGCTACGGGATCTACTACCTGCCGGCGGGCGAGCTGGCGGATTTCGGCGCGCGATGGCTGGGCTGGGACCTGCGAAGCGGTGAGCGGGTGGAGCAGGGGGATCTGCCCGCCCTTGGCTCCCGGCTGGCCGAGGTGACGGAGCGGCCGCGCAAATACGGCTTTCACGCCACGCTGAAGCCTCCCTTCGCGCTGGCCGAGGGCCAAGGCGAGGCCGAACTGTCGGAGGCGGTCGCCGGCCTCGCGGCGCGGCTGTCCCCGGTCGCCATCGAGCGGCTGAAACCCACCCGGCTGGGCCGCTTCCTGGCGTTGGTGCCCGAGGGGGCGAGCGACGGGCTGCGCGCCCTGGCCGGGGCCTGCGTGCGCGAGCTCGACCCGTTCCGCGCGTCCCCGGGCGAGGCGGAGTTGCTGCGCCGGCGGGCGCGGGGACTCACTCCGCCGCAGGAGGCGCATCTCGCGCGGTGGGGCTATCCCTACGTGATGGAGGAATTCCGCTTTCACATGACACTGACCGGGCCGGTGGGCCCGGAGGAGGCCGCAGCAGTCGAGCAGGCGCTGGCCGAGGCCCTGCCGCCCCTGCCGGAGCCCTTCCTGCTGGAGGCGGTGTCGCTGGTGGGCGAACGGCCGGACGGGATGTTCCAGGAGATCCGCCGCCATGCCCTGGGCGGCAGCACCGCGACCTTGCCGGAGGCGGGACGGGTTAGGGGCTGATCAGGGCTGATCGGGCGCCCGCACCGGGGCCGGGCGCAGCCGGTCCATCAGGTGGGAATCAACGAGCTGCCCCTCGCGGATCGTGTAGCCGCGCATCCGGCCCACCACCTCGAACCCGAAACTTTCGTACAGCGCGATGGCCCCGCGATTGTCGCACATGACATGCAGCCAGAGCCGCGTGAGCCCCAGATCCTCGTCCGCCAGCCGCACCAGCGCCCCGAAGAGCGCGCGGCCCACCCCCTGCCGGGCATGGTCATCATGGACGATCAGGCGCAGCTCGGCCGAATGCGCGCGCCGGTTCTCGCCGCGCACCAGCGTCGCCTGGCCTATCGCCTTGCCCGCGCGTTCGGCCACCAGCGGCACTTGCTGCGGGTCGGGATGGAGGATCCGCGACCGGACCTGTCCCGGGTCGGCATAGGGTAGGCGGGCGGTGCCGTGGCGCACGCCGGGCAGGCCCAGCAACTCGGTCAGGTCGGCCACGTCGCGCTCTTCCGGGGCGCGCAGGATCAGATCCGTCATCGGCAGGTCTCCCTCAATCTGCGGCCTTGCCGGAGCCCCGGCCGCCAGGCTGCAACCGCGCCCGCCATGGTCAACTCCGCCCCAGGCGCAGCAGGATCGCCCCGGCGAGCGTGGTGGCGGTGGACAGCACCTTGCCCAGGCTGATCTTCTCGCCCAGCAGGGTCACCCCGATCAGCAGCGCGAAGACGATCGAGGTCTCGCGCAGCGCCGTGACCAGCGCGATCGGCGCATGGGTGAAGGACCACACGACCAGCAGGTAGGCGGTGAACGAGGCCGCGCCGCCCAGCACCAGGTGCCGCCGCAGGGCGAGAGCCTGGCCGATCACCTCGGGCCGGACCACGCGCCACCCGACAAGGAAGGCCAGCCCGTCCAGCACCGAGAGCCAGCCGAAATAGCCAAGCGCCGTGCCCGCCGCCCGCGCGCCCTGACCGTCGACGATGGAATAACCGGCGATGAACCCGCCGGTCACCAGCGCCAGCAACGCCGCCTTGCCCTGGAACAGCCCGTCGGCCCGCCGCGCGAGGCTTGTGGAGGCGATGCCGATGCAGATGATGCAGATCGCCACCAGCTCGGTCGTGGTGAAATCCACCGACAGGAACAGCGCCGTTCCCAGCAGCACCAGCAGCGGCGAGGCACCCCGCGCGATGGGATAGACCTGCGTGAGGTCGCCGATCCGGTAGGCCTGGATCAGGAAGACGTTGTAGCCCAGGTGCAGCGCCACGCCGCCGGCCAGCCAGGGCAGCGCCTCGGCCGAGGGCAGCGGCGCGAAGGGCAGCAGCAGGAGGCCGCAGACCGCCTGGCCGAGGATCACCGCCGTCATGGCGGCGGCCTTGTCGGCCCCGCCCTTCACCATGGCGTTCCAGCAGGCATGCAAGACCGCGGCCAGCAGCACGATGGCGAAGACCGTGGCGCTCATCGGGCGGCGCTTTCATAGGCGGCGAGGCGCTCGGCCAGGGTGCCGGTATGCAGCTCGAACAGGTGGTCGTCGGGGCCGTGGAAATAGAGCGACCGGCCCTCGCCGGGGATCCGCGGACGCGGCGCGCGCAGCTCGAGGCCGAGCGCCTCGATCCGGGCGCGACGGGTCTCGAACTCGTCCTCGCGGATGCGGAAGGCGACGTGGTTGTAGCTGCGCGCGGGCAGGGGGTCGCCCTTCATGATGGCGAGCCAGGTGCCGCCGATGTCGAAGAAGCGCTCTTCGGAGAGCGAGAAGGTCTGCCCGTCGCTGCGGTAGAGGCAGCGCGCCTCGAAAACCTGCTCCAGCATCTCCTGCGTGCGGTCGAGGTCGCTGACGATGAGGGTGATGTGCGACAGGCCGAGCGGTTCGCCTGCCCCTGGGGCGCCTCCGGCGGCGGCGCGCCCGTGATCCGCCTGCTGCATGGTCCTGCCTCGCGATTCCGTTCGTTGCGCTACCCTACAACCACTTCCCGCGGCGCTGCCATCCCGGCGGTGGGCAAATCTGCGCAGGGAGGGGTCATGCTGGTCATGCCGCCCGATTCCATGGCCTCGGTCAGGTCGGGTGGCACGCGCAGCACCGGCCTTGTCGGCAAGGTCTCCACGGTCGGGCGCCATGGGCTCCATCGCCGGAAAGAACCTGTTTCCGAGGGCGGGGCGATGCGCTAAGCCCGGGACCATGCTGAGGGTCGAGGATCTTTGCGTGGCGCGGGGCGGCGTGCCGGTGCTGGAGGGGCTGGGATTTTCCCTCGCCCCCGGCGAGGCGCTGGTGCTGCGCGGGCCCAACGGCTCGGGCAAGACGACGCTGCTGCGCACGCTGGCCGGGCTGCAGCCGCCGGGTTCGGGCCGGGTGGAGATGGCGCCGGACAGCGCGGCCTATGCCGGCCATGCGGACGGGCTGAAGGCGACGCTGACCGTGGCGGAGAACCTGACATTCTGGGCGCGCATCTTCGGCCGGCGCGACATCGCCGCGGCGCTCGAGGGGTTCGAGCTGGAGCCGCTGGCCGACCGGCCGGCCGGGGCGCTTTCGGCCGGGCAGAAGCGGCGGCTGGGGCTGGCGCGGCTGCTGGTCACGGGGCGAAGGCTGTGGCTGCTGGACGAGCCCACGGTGTCGCTTGATACCGGCCATGTCGCCACCTTCGCCCGGACATTGCGCGCGCATCTGGCGGCGGGGGGAGCGGCGGTGATCGCCACCCATATCGAGCTGGGGCTGGAGGCGCGGGTGCTGGACGTCGCCCCCTACAAGGCCCGCCCGGTGGAAGAGCCCGAGGGCTACGCGGAGTCCTTCCTGTGATCGCGCTGCTGGGACGGGACCTCGCCCTGGCGGTCCGGGCCGGCGGTGGCTTTGGCCTTGGACTGGCCTTCTTCCTGATCGTCACGGTGCTGGTGCCCTTCGGCGTCGGGCCGGAGCCGCGGCTCTTGGCCTCGATCGCGCCGGGGATCCTGTGGCTGGGTGCGCTCCTGGCCTGCCTGCTGTCGCTCGACCGCATCCTCGCGCTCGACTGGGAGGACGGGACGCTGGACCTCATGGCCACCGCGCCCCTGCCGATGGAGGCGCTGGTCAGCGTCAAGGCGCTCGCGCACTGGCTGACCACGGGCCTGCCGCTGGTGCTGGCCGCGCCGGCCATGGGCGTGCTGCTGTCGCTGCCGGCGCCGGGCTACCTGTGGCTCACGCTGGGGCTGGCGCTCGGCACGCCGGCGCTGTCGGTGATCGGCACTTTCGGCGCGGCGCTGACCGTGGGGCTGAAGCGGGGCGGGCTGCTGCTGTCGCTGCTGGTGCTGCCGCTCTACGTGCCGACGCTCATCTTCGGGGCCGAGGTGGCGCGGCGCGGGGCCGTCGGGCTGGACGTGGCGACGCCGCTCGCCATGCTGGCGGGGATCACCTGCGGCACTATCGCGCTTTTGCCCTTCGCCTCGGCTGCGGTATTGAAGGTCAACCTGCGGTAACCCCGCATTGCGGCCCGCACCTGCAAGGGTTAGATCGCGCTCATGTCGCTCTGGGAATATGCCAATCCGAAGAAGTTCCTCGGCCTGTCGGGCGCCGTGCTGCCGTGGGTGTCGGCCGGGGCGGCGCTGTGCCTGGTGGTCGGGCTGGTCTGGGGCTTTTTCCTGACGCCGGATGCCGCGCGCTTCCAGTCGACGGTCAAGATCATCTACCTGCACGTGCCCGCGGCGCTGATGGCGATCAACGCCTGGATCATGATGCTGGTAGCCTCGCTCATCTGGATCGTCCGGCGCCACCACGTGAGCGCGCTGGCCGCCAAGGCCGCGGCGCCCGTGGGCATGGTGATGACGGTGATCGCGCTGGTCACCGGGGCGATCTGGGGCCAGCCCATGTGGGGGACCTGGTGGGCCTGGGATCCGCGGCTCACCTCCTTCCTGATCCTGTTCCTGTTCTACCTCGGCTACATCGCGCTCTGGGATGCGATCGACAATCCGGACACGACGGCGGACCTGACCTCGATCCTGTGCCTCGTGGGCTCGGTCTTTGCGGTGCTGTCGCGCTACGCGGTGCTGTTCTGGAACCAGGGCCTGCACCAGGGCGCGTCGCTGTCGCTCGACAAGGAAGAGAACGTGGCCGACGTCTTCTACTTTCCGCTTCTGGTCTGCATCGCGGGCTTCGTGCTGCTGTTCCTGGCGCTCGTGCTGCTCCGGACGCGGACGGAGATCCGGGCGCGGCGGATCAAGGCGCTTCTGGCACGGGAGAGACAGGCATGATGCCCGAGCTCGGGAAATACGCGGCCACGGTGCTCTGGGCCTACGGGGCCACGATCGTGCTGCTGGTGGCGCTGGTCTGGTGGAGCCTGCGGCGCGCCACCCGCGTCAAGGCCGAGCTGCAGCAGGTGGAGGCCCGTCGCGATGCGTCCTAACATGCTGATGCTGCTGCCGCCGGTGATCTTCCTCGCGCTTGCGGGGCTGTTCTACGTGGGCATGTACCGCGAGGATCCGGAGGGGCTGCCCTCCGTCTTCGAGGGTCGGGCGGCGCCGGCCCTGACGGAGAACGGTCTGCCGGGCTACGAGAAGCTGACACCCGAGATGCTTCGCGATGGCGAGGTGAGCGTGGTGAACTTCTGGGCCAGCTGGTGCCCGCCCTGCCGCGCGGAGCATCCGACGCTGTTGCAGATGGCCAAGGACGGGATCGAGGTAAACGGCGTCAACTTCAAGGACGACGCCAAACAGGCGCTCAAGTATCTCGCGGACGAGGGCAGCCCCTTCACTGGTCTGGGCTTCGATCCCAAGGGTCGCACGGCGCTCGATTGGGGCGTGACCGCCCCGCCGGAGACCTTCATCGTGGACGGAGACGGCACGGTACTCTTCCGCTTTCCCGGGCCGCTGGTAGGCTCGGATTACGAGCAGCGGTTCCTGCCCGAGCTGCGCAAGGCCCTGGGTCAGGAGGGCGACGCCGGGAGCTGACCCGCCGTCGCTTGTCTTTCTGGGCCGCGCTGCACTTCATGCGCTCAGCCGAGGAAGCGGCTCAGCCAAGCGCCACGCCCCATGCGTCGTAGCCATAGACCCAATCCGCGTTGCCCTGGCCCTTCATGAACTCGTTGGCGAGCGAATTCTCCTGGATCCGTGCAGTGCGCGGCTTGCGCTCGGTCTCGTAGCGGGCAAGCGCCGCCTCGATCCCATCGGCCGTCACACCGTCAAGGCAGCGGCCCAGCACCACCGCGTCCTCGATCGCCATGCAGGCGCCCTGCGCCATGAAGGGCACCATCGGGTGAGCAGCGTCGCCGAGGATCGTCGCGCGGCCCTTCGACCATTGCGGCATCGGCGCGCGCACGTGCAGGGCAGAGCGTGTCACCTCCTCGCAATGGGCCAGCAGCTTCTGCGCATCGGGGTGGAAATCGGCATATTGCGCGCGCAGCTCGTCCGGATCGCCCGGCAGGGTCCAGCCCTCTTCGGTCCAGCCGTCCTGCGGGGTGGTGGCAAAGACGAAGATCTCCTCGCCCCGGGTCAGCGGGAAGGTGACGATCTGCTTCTGCGAGGTCGGGCCCCACCACTTGGTGAAGGCGTCCGGGTCCGACAGGTCGCCCGCCTTGTCGCGCGGAAAGACCGAGCGGTAGGAGACGAGGCCGGTGAATTCCGGGTCATCCGGCCCCCAGAGCGCGGTGCGCACGGCGGAATGGATGCCGTCCGCGCCGACGACGAGGTCGAAGTCGCGGGTGGTGCCGTCGCTCAGCGTCAGCCGGGCGGCGCCCTTGGGCAGCTCCACCGATGTCGCGGCGAGGCCGAAGTGCATCGCGCCCTCGGGCAGGGCATCGATCAGCGCTGCCAGCAGGTCGGCCCGGTGCAGGGTGAGCTGCGGCGCGCCGTATTTCTTCTCTGCCTCGCCGGACAGCGGCAGGCGCGAGGTTTCCTCGCCGGTCGTGCCGTCGCGGCTGATGCGGAAGGTGGGCTGCGCCGCGTCGCCGCGCAGGCCCTGGCCGACGCCCAGCCCGTCGAGGGCAAAGACGGCGTTGGGCGTCAGGTTGATGTCGGCGCCCACCCGGTCGAAGCGGCGGGCCTTCTCGAAAACCTCGACGCTGTGGCCGGCGCGGGTGAGGGCGATGGCGGCGGAGAGCCCGCCGATGCCGCCGCCGCAGATGGCGATGGAAAGCTTGGTCATGGCTGATCCCGGCTGGAAATGTCAGGGGCGCGCGCCCCGCCCGCAGGTCGGTCTCGGGGAGAGAGAGGGGCAGGGCGCGCGGGGGGAGGCTCAGGCGGCCTCGAATTTCACCGCTTCGGGCTCGGCGGAGCCGACGATGTACCAGACGGTCGCGGCCTGCGCGCCGTTGTTGCGGAACCAATGCCGGCGGCCGGCGGGGGTCTTGACCAGGTCACGGGGGCCCAGCTCGACCTCGACCTCTTCGCCGTTCTCTTCCCAGCCCACGGTCAGCGTGCCTTCGAGCACGAAGAAGCTGTCCTCGCAGTCACGCACGAAGGGTTTGACGCCGACGCGCGACGGCACGCCCAGCATCTCCTTGCGGCAGGTGTCGGATTCCACGCCGCCCGGGCCGCAATAGATCTTGCGGCTGAAGCCCGCGTCTTCCCAATGCGTTTCCAGCTCGGTGTGGCGCACGACGTATTTCGCCATGAGCTGCTGCAGCGGGTGCTCGCCCTCGGGGTCGAATTTCAGCGTCTTGCCCGGCTCGGCACCGAAGGCGCGGGCCAGTTCCGGCGCGTGTTCCTTGGGGTGGTAGTGGTAGACCGGCGGAAGGGGCTTGCCCACGTCCACGCTGATCGACATCAGCACCGGCTCCACCCCGTCGACGCGGAACCCGTGGCCGATTTCGCGCGCGTTCAGGATCATGTCCTTGGGCCCGAGATTGACCTCGACCACCTCGCCGTCGCGTTCCCAGCCGACGATCAGCGCGCCGTCGATGATCAGGAAGCTCTCCTCGATCTCGTGGGAGTGGCAGGCGGCGTACTTGCCCGGCTCCTTGTAGATCAGCGACAGGGTGAAGTTGTCGGGCTTGAGCGTGGTGGTGTCGTTCACCTTGGGCGAGCCGCCGGCGCCGATATAGCGCATCTGCGCGCGTTTCAGTTCGTCATAGCCGGAATTCGACGGGAAGGCGTCCCAGTCGAAGGCCTTGTCGGTGAAGCGGCCGGTGTGGGCCTTGAGGTTGTCCTTGAGCGTGGCAAAGCTCTGGTCCTGGGCGTTCATGGCATCGTCCTTTCGGGGTTGAGTCCATCCGTGTTCTGGATCAAACCTACGCCCGCCGCGTTTTGCGGAACATACAGCGTTTTACGGGCAAAGCAGGTTTGGGCGGAATGAGCGGGACGAAGAACGACGACCGATACCTGGTGCCGGGGCTGATGCGGGGGCTGGACGTGCTGCGGCTCTTCACCCCCGACCGGCCGGTCCTGACCCTGCGCGAGATCGCGGAGGCGCTCGGCATCACCCGCTCGGCCGCCTTCCGTACCGTCTATACCCTGGCCGAGACCGGCTGCCTGCTGCATGACGAGCGGGGGCAGAGCTATTCTCTGGGCCCAGGGGTGCTGCGGCTGACCTACGGTTACGTCGCCACCCGCGAGATCGTGGAGATCGCGCAGCCCGAGCTCGAACGCCTGCGCGACCGGACGGAATGGTCCGCGCATCTGGGGGTGCTGGACGGATCCTCGGTGCTTTACGTGCTGCGGGCGCCCGCGCGCGGGGTGGGCGGCGCCATCGTGCAGGTCGGCTCGCGCCTGCCCGCGCGGGGCACGACCATGGGCCGGGTGCTGCTGGCGGACCTAACCGAGGCCGAGATCGTGGAGCGTTACCGCGCAGATTCGCCGGGCGCGGGCCGCGGCAAGGGACCGGCCCTGCCGGGGATCCTCGCGCAGGCGGCGAAGGACCGCGCGGCAGAGGTCGTGGTCCACGAGGGCGATTTCGAGGCGGGCATCGTCTCGGCCGCGGCGCCGGTGCGGGACATGACCGGCCGGGTGGCGGCGGCGATCAACGTGACCGCCCCGAAACTGGCCGAGACCGAGCGCGCGGTCCATGGCGTCATCCGCGACGACCTGATCGCCACGGCCGCCCGAATCTCGCGCCTGCTGGGCCACGCGGAGGGGACTGGGGGCCGCGGCTGACCTTCGCCGGGCGCATGTCCTGCCCCGCCGAGGGCGCCGCTATGGCAATTGCTGAAGCCTCGGGATCACACTTCGCGGCCGCGTTTTCCTGATCGCGACTCTGTGATGTCGGATTTTTCCGGATGCCCTTATCAGCACGATCCGGCGGGAACCGGGCGTGGGCCCGCATGCAGTGGAGCGAGTGTGTGATGAGAGAATACCCCATCCCTTTCAACGAAGAGCAGAGATTGAGGGCGATCCACGCGGTCCCCGGCCTGACCGAAGAGAACGAGACCCTGTTCGACACGATCTGCGACGCGACCCGGAAGCTTCTGGACTGCCCGGTCGCGCATATCAGCGTGGTCGAGGACACGACCCAATGGTACAAGTCCGTCGTCGGGATCGAGTTGGGGCGGATGCCGCGGGAGAACAGCTTCTGCACCTATGCCATCATGGCCGACGAGCCGATGGTGATCCCTGACCTCAGCGCCGATCCGCGCTTCAAGCGTCACCCCATGGTGGCCGAGGGCGGCCCGCAGGCGCGCTTCTATGCCGGGGTGCCGCTGGTCCTGTCCTCGGGTCATCGCTTCGGGTCGCTCTGCGCGCTGGACTTCAATCCGCACGAGCCGCCCTCGGAGGCGACCATCGCCATCCTGCGGAACCTGGGCGACGCCGTCGTCGCCGCGCTGGAGCGCAAGGTGCCCGAGCGTCGCGATCCCGAGGAAGAGACCGGGCCCTCCGCCTTCATCACCCTGATCGGCCACGAACTGCGCACGCCGCTGACGGTGATGTTCGGCTCGCTTCGCCTGCTCGAAGGGCGGGTGACCGATGCGGTCGACGCCAAGCTGGCGCTCGGGGCCCGGCGCTCGGTCGAGCATCTGAGCGAGCTGATCGAGACGATCATCTCCTTCAGCGACGCCACGACCGGCGAATTGCGGCTGAACGAACGCCATGTCGATCTGGGCGAGCTGGTGGCCGAGGTGGCCGACCTGCACCTGCCCGGCGCCGATGCCGCCGGCAAGTCGCTGGTGCTCGACCCGGTGGCGGTGAAGACGCCGCTCTTCGTCGATGCGGAGCAGGTCCGGCTGGCGCTCACCGCGCTGGTGCTTAACGCGGTCTTTCACGGCGGGGCGGGGATTCACATCAATGTCGGTCTCGACGACGAGGGTAACCCGGAGATCCGGGTCATCGACGACGGCAGGCTCAGCGATCACGTGGAGCTGGCGGAGCTTTACAAGCCCTTCGTGGTGGGCGGCGATCTGAACCAGCGCGGGACGCGCGGGGGGCTGGGGCTCGGCCTGCCGCTGACCCGCAAGCTGGTGGAGCTGCATGGCGGCAACTTCGAGGTCGAGGCGGAGGAGAACCGCACCTCCGCCATCATCCGCCTGCCGCGCTGGCGGCTGGAGGCGGCCTGACGCGGGCGGTCTGACACGGGCGGTCTGGAAAGGGCGGTCTGGCAAAGGCGGCCCGGCCGGTGCCTTTCGGACCGGCGGGGCCGGCTCAGTCCATGCCGGGGAACAGGCAGTCTCGCGCCGCGATCCAGCTTTCCCGGTCGGGGGCGCAGATCAGGCCGCCGGTCGTATGCGTGGGCCGATAGGCCGACCCGTCGAAATGCGCCGAATAGCCGCCCGCCTCGCGATGCAGCAGCCAGCCGGCCGCGTGGTCCCAGGGCATGAGCTTGTTGTAGACCAGCAGGTCGCAATGGCCGGCCGCTGCCAGCCGGTATTCATGGGCGGCGCAGCGCAGCCAGAAGTTCATGGCGAATTTCGGCAGGTTCTCCTGCACCACCGGTCGCAGATGCGGCGGCAGGAAATTGGTGCCGGCCACGACATGCATCCGCTCCGGCGGGGAGGGGGCGGCGACCTGCAGCGCGGTTTCGCTGCCGCCGGCCCGCGCCAGCCAGGCCCCTTCGCCGCGCAGGGCGAGCGAGGTCTCGGCGCAGATCGGATCGTGGATCGCGGCGAACACGATCTCCCCGCGCGAGACGCCGGCGATCATGGTGCCGAAGAGCGGCAGCGCCGAGGTGAAGTTCTTGGTGCCGTCGATCGGGTCCACGAGAAAAGCAAGCTCGGCCTCGCCCAGCTTCGCGATCTCCTGCGGGTCGTTGCCCGAGCTTTCCTCGCCCACCAGCAGCGCGCCGGGAAACCGCGCCGCCAGCTCGGCGGTGATCACGCGCTCCGCGGCCTCGTCGGCCTCGCTAACCACATCGAAGGCAGAGGTCTTTTCCGCCACCCGGTTCGGGACTTGCGCACGGAAGCGGGGCAGCAATTCCTCCTCGCCCACGCGCCGCAGCAGATCCAGGATCGGCGCGATGCGGGCCCTGTCGAGGATCATCACTACCCTTCCTTTCCACCGCTAGCCGCGGTCAGCTGCCCAGATAGCCCATCATGGCCGACAGGCGCTTGGCGGCCTCGCAGACCCCGTCCGCGATCTGCTGGCGCTTCTCGGAGCCCGGCTCGAAATAGGCCTGCGGGCCCGACAGGCTGATCGCGCCCACGGGAAGCGAGTTCTGGTCCAGCACCACCGCCGAGCAGGAGCCGATGCCTTCCTCGTAGAAGGCCACCGACCAGGCGATGCCCGCCTCCTTGTCCGCGATGAGCTGCTCGAAGAGCGCGTCGAGCGTGGTGGGCGTCTGAGGCGTGATCGGCTCCAGCGTGAAGCCGGCAAAGACGGTGCGCACCGCGTCGGGCGGCATGTGGGCGAGGATCATCCGCCCCATGACCGTGGCATAGGCCGGCAGGCGCGAGCCTTCGCGGATGTTCGAGATGAGCTGCGCCTCGGGCGTCTCGCGCACCAGCACGATCACGTCGGTGGCCGAGAGCACGCCGAGATGCGCGGAAAGCCCGGTCTCGACCGTCAGCCGGTGCAGGATCGGACGCGAGGTGCGCACGATGTCGCGGCTCGACAGGAGCGACGAGGCCAGTTCCAGCACGCCGTAGCCCAGCACGAAACCGTCGCCCTCGGGCGCCTTCTCGATCATCTGCTCGCGTTCGAGCGTGTGCAGCAGCCGGATCAGCGTCGTGCGGTTGATCCCCACGGCGTTCGACGCCTTGGAAATGTTGCGGCACCGGTTGCCGGCGGCGATGTAGCGCAACAGCGCCAGCGCCCGGGTGACCGGGGGGACGTCATAGGTCTTGGCGGGCGCGGTGGTTTCCGCGGCATCTTCGGGCATGGGTTTAAGCGAACTCGATGTCATGTCCGGACCCTTGATAAGCATTCGCGCTGCGGTGGCAACAGCGACGAGCGGCTTTGCCGGCGGCGGCGTGGCTCATATATGCGCCACCGCCTCGATCTCGACCAGGAGATCGGGCGAGACGAAGCCCGAGACCTCGACCAGCGTGGCGGCGGGCAGGGCGCCGGCAAACGCCTCCTTGCGGGCGCGGCCGACCTCGTCCTTGCGGCTCATGTCGGTGACGAAGATGGTGACCTTGACGATGCGGTCGCGGGCAGAGCCCGCCGCCTCGGCCAGCGCCACGACCCGGCGCAGCGCTTCGCGGGTCTGGTCGTACATGGTTTCGCCCACGACGCCGTCGGGGGTGCCGGCATGCTGGCCCGAGATGTAGACGATCCCGTCGCAGACCACGGCATTGGAAAACAGCCCCGGCACCGCGTCGGGGACATCGGGGGAATCGACGCGCAGCGGATCAGCCATCGGCCTGCTCCTTCTTCTCCTGCCATTCCCGGGTGAGGCGCTCGCGCACGGGAAGGAAATCATAGGTCGGGTAGAAATCGGTGGAGAAGACGCCCCAGGCCCGGCGCTCCAGCTCGACGTTCACCTTGGGCAGGAGCTCGGGCGGCATCCGGAGGGTCACCACCTGGCCGATCCCCATGACCACGTTCCAGCTGAGGATCTCGGCGCCTTCCGGCGGAAATCCGGTCCACCATTCCTGGTCGGCAAGATGATCCTGAATCTGTTCCAGATTCTGTGACTGGTCATGTCTGAGGAAAACGGTGAGCATGATCTTGTCGCTCATTTATACAGGCCTCCGCGGTGGTCGGGTTCTTCGGTTTCACCGAAATGACTTGATCACTGTAGTCAGAATCAGCATTATTGCAAATAAGAACTATACGTTCACAATTGAACGCGCGACGCAGAGAACCGGGAGATAGCGGGATGATCCAAGACCCAGCCCTGAAGAACCAGTCCAGGGGGCGCGACCTGACGGAGGCGGAGCGCAGCTTTGCCGATACGCTGGAGCGTATCTACGAGACCGGCACCCATGATTTCGCCAAGGTGGTGGAGGCGCTGAACGAACGCAAAGCGCCGCGCCCCTCGGGTGAAAGCGGTGAATGGACGCTCGAGGTCTTCGAGGCCGAGCTCAAAGCCATCAACGCGTCGCATGACGCGGCCCATGCCGAACACGGCATCGGCGCCTGAGAGGAGTAAGAGACATGGAAGCCACCGCAAAAGGCCGTGACCGCGTCGACGACTACATCAGCCAGGGTGTCCGCGGCTTCTGGCTGCCCGTCGCCACCTCCGTGCAGATCAAGACCGGGAAACCGCTGGCGCGCAAGATCGCCGGCGAGAACCTCGTTCTGTGGCGCGACGGCGCGGACAAGGTGCGCTGCGTGGAGGATTTCTGCCCCCACCGCGGCGCCAAGCTGAGCCTCGGCCACGTGCAGGACGGCAACCTTGCCTGCGGCTATCACGGCGTGACCGTGGACGGCGAGGGCACCGTTGTGCGCGTGCCGGCCATGCCCGATTGCGCGCTCGAGGGCCGCAAGGCGCTGACCTACTACGAATGCGCCGAGGCGGGCGGGGCGGTCTTCATCTACCTGCCCTCGGCCGACCGGCCCGAGGCGCCGGAATTCGTGCCGCCGGTGGAATTCACCAACGGCGAATGGGAAGTCTTCCCCTGCATGACCTACTGGGATTGCTCCTATCGATTCAGCCTCGACAACGCGGCCGACCCGATGCACGCGAGCTATCTGCATGCCGACAGCTTCACGCTGGCCTATGGCTCCAAGCAGGACACGATGAAGCTCGACCGCAAGGACAAGGGCTTCCAGATCGAGCGGGTGAACCAGAAGGGCGTCAACTTCGACTGGACCGAGGTGGTCATGGACGAGGGCACGCTGTTCTTCCGTCTCGACATTCCCTACCCGGACGGCGCGGGCCCGGGCGGTCCCTTCCGCATCATCGGCTTTGCCACCCCGGTGGACGAGCACACGCATTACTCCTTCTTCTGGCGCTGCCGCGAAGTGCAGGGGCTGGCCGCGGAAAGCTGGCGCTTCCTCTACCGTGCCTTCCTCGAGGACCGGCACTGGCACGTGCTGGAGCAGGACCGCCGGATGCTGGAATCGATCCCCGAGGACGCCCGGCGCCGCGAGATGCTCTATCAGCACGACATCGGCGTGAGCCGCCTGCGGCAGATGCTGGTGCGCCGCGCCAAGGAGCATTTCAAGGCGCTCGACGCACAGGAAACCGCCGGGGCGCAGAGCGCCTGATGACGGAGACCGCTCTCACCCCCCTCGCGGCCGAAGAGCTGGTGGCCATCGTCACCGCGCCCTTCGCGCCGAAGGAGGCCGCCGACCTGCGTCACCGTCGCGTGACCGGGGCGGTGGACCTGTCGGGGCGGGAATTGAGCGGGTTCGACCTGTCCGGCAGCCGTTTCGAGGCGCCGGTGACGCTCGACAATGCGCAGACGCGGGGGCTGAGCTGGTTCCGCGACTGCCGCTTCGAGGCCGGGCTCTCGGCCGAGGGGGCGCTGTTTGGCGTGGACCTGCGGCTCGACGGGGCGCGGCTGGCGGGCGACCTGACGCTGTCCAAGGCCGAGCTCTGGGGCGCGCTGGTGCTGGACCGGGCCGAGCTGGGCGGCACCGCCTTTCTCGACGCGATGCAGGTGCTGGGCTCGCTCTCCTGCGCCGGGACCCGGTTCGACGGGCCGGTGACGCTGGAAGGGACCGATGCCTTTGGCGGGTTCTGGGCGGACGGGGCCGAGTTCGGCTCGCGGGTGACCGCCACCGGCATGGAAATCCACGGGCGGACATGGCTGCGCAACGCGCGCTTCGCCGCCGGTCAGGCGGGCGCCTCGGTGTCGCGGCTGATCTCGCAGCTGCGCATGTACGGCTATCTCTGGAGCTGACGCGCCGGGCTAGAAATCGGGCGCCGCGCGCCTCGAACGGGAAAAGGAGACGCAGACCATGACCTCCAGTCTTGAACTGAGCCAGATCACCAAGGTCTTCACCGACAAGGTCGGCAACACGATCACCGCGGTGCAGGACATGAGCTTCAACGTCGCCGCGGGTGAGCTGGTGGCGGTGGTTGGCCCCTCGGGCTGCGGCAAATCGACGATCCTCAACATGGTCTCGGGCCTTTACGCGCCGACCTCCGGCCGCGTGCTGATTGAGGGCGAGGAGGTGCACGGCACCCGGCCCGAAGTGGGCTTCATGCTGCAAAAAGACCTGCTGCTGCCCTGGCGCTCGATCGTGAAGAACGTGGAATTCGGGCTCGAGGAAAAGAAGATGTCGCGCGCCGAGCGCCGCGAACGGGCGATGACCGAGCTGGAGCGCATGAAGCTGGCCGAGTTCGCCGAGCATTACCCACACCAGCTGTCGGGCGGGATGCGGCAGCGCGCGGCGCTGGCCCGCACGCTGGTGATCGAGCCCGACATCATCCTGCTGGACGAGCCGTTCTCGGCGCTCGACGCGCAGACCAAGCTGGTGCTGCAGCGCCACTTCGCCCGCACCATCGCGGAGGCCGGGGTGACCTGCGTGCTGATCACCCACGACCTGAACGAGGCGGTGATCATGGCCGACCGCGTGGTGGTCATGTCGGGGCGGCCCGGCACCGTGGTGGACGATTTCCCGATCGAGCTGGCCAACCGGACCGACCCGCTGGCGCGCTCGCTGGAACCGGAGGCGGGGGTCTATGTCAAACGGCTCTTCGACACTCTGCATCTTGAAAACGAAGCGGCCTGACAAGGGCCAGATCAACAGGAGAGACTATATGCGTTTCGGATTTGTCAAAGCGGCGGCCATCGCGGCCACGGCGGCGCTGGCCACCGTTCCGGCCACGGGCTTCGCCCAGGAAAAGGTGAGCTACCTGTTCCCGGCGCCGGATTTCCTGCCGGCCTTCACCCCGTTCCAGGTCGCCCGTGCCAAGGGCTATTATGAAGATGCCGGGCTCGAGGTCACCTGGTCCGTGGGCAAGGGCGGCGCCGACGTGGCGAAGCAGGTCGCGGTGGGCAATGCCGATCTGGGCGGCGGCATCGGCGACACGCCGATCATCGTGCGCCCCAACGGCCTGCCGGTCAAAGCGGTCGCGGTTCTCGGCGGCAAGGCGCTGACCCAGCTCGTCATCCGTGACGACAGCGGCGCCAAGGACGTCAAGGGCCTGGCCGGCAAGGACGTGGGCGTCATGGCCTACCAGGATACCACCTATTACAACCTTCTGGCCGCGCTGGCCTCGCAGGACATGACCGACGACGACCTGAACGTGCAGGCCGTGGGCCCCGGCGGCATGGTGCAGCTGATGATCTCGGGCGATCTCGACGCGATCTCGGGCACGCCGGACTGGGCCGCTGCCATCGAAGGCGCAGGCGTGCCGGTCACCGTGGTGCCGATCAACGACCTGTTCCCGGCCATGGCGCAGGCGATCCTCGCCTCCGACGACATCATCGAGGAGCGTCCCGAGGTGGTCCGCGGCTTCGTGCAGGCGACGCTGAAGGGCATGCGCGACGTGATGGAGGATCCGGCGGGGTCGGCCGAGCTTCTGGCCACCGAGATCCCGCAATTCGAGGGCAAGTCCGCCATGCTCGAAGACGTGATGAAGCGCTACACCGACCTCGTCTACGCCACCCCCGACATGGCCAAGCTGGGCATGATCGATCCCGAGCGGATGCAGGCTGTGGCCGACTTCTACAAGGAAGCCGACATCGTGACCGAGGAACTCCCGGTCGAGGACTACTACAGCAACGATTTCGCGGCCCCGGCCGAGTAATCCATAGCGAGAGAGGCACCCATGGCCGACACGAGCACTCAAATCCAAGCAGGCGCGCCGGAGGCTTCCTCCGGCGCCACGGGGAAAGGCGGAAAGATGGCCAATCCAATGCGCGGAGCGCTGTCTGCCATGGGCTCCGCCACCGAGATCGCGGCGATCCTCGCCGTGGGGGTGGTGGTGCTGGCGGCATGGGAATTCCTGCCGCCCGCCCTCGACGTGCCGCGCTACATCATCCCCACCTTCTCCGACTGCATGGCGGAGTTCGGGCGGATGTGGCAGCGCGACAACCTTCTCTACCACTTCGGCTCCACCCTGATCGCCTCGGTCATCGGCTTTGTCCTGGGCGGGCTGCTGGGCGCCGCTTCGGGCTACCTGCTGGGCCTGTCCAAGCTCTGGGAGCGGGTGCTGTCGCCCTACATCCTGGGCCTGCAGATCGCGCCCAAGGTGGCCTTCGCGCCGCTCTTCATCATGTGGTTTGGCTACAACTCCATTCCGAAGCTGCTGGTCACCGTTCTGGTCGTCTTCTTCCCGATCCTCGTCAACGTGCTGCAAAGCATGAAGACCGTGGACCGCGACCTGGTGAACCTCGCGCGGGTCTACTCGATGAGCCGCCTGACGATCTTCCGCAAGATCGAGGTGCCGTCCTCGCTGCCCAACCTCTTCGCCGGGCTGCGCATCGGCGCCACGCTGGCGGTGATCGGCGTCACCGTGGGCGAGCTGGTGGGCGGCAACACGGGCCTCGGCTTCCTCATCACCTATGGCGAGGGGCAGGCCAACACCGCCATGGTGTTCAACGCCATCATCCTGCTGACCGTCATCGGCATCCTGCTCTACTTCGCGGTCGCGGCCGCCGAGAAGCGGGTCCTGCACTACCTGGTGCGCGAGGAGCATTGATGACCGCCGCCGCCGACATAACCACCGGCACCCTCTCGGGCATCGCCTATTGGCGGCGCCCGGGGAGTGACGCGGGGACCGGCCCGGGCCTGCCGCTGGTCTGCCTGCACGGCATCGGCTCGCGCGCGGACAGCTTCCGGCCCATGCTGGACGGCCTGCCCGCGGACCGCGACGTGATTGCCTGGAATGCGCCGGGCTACGGCGGCTCGGACCCGCTCCCGATGGACTGGCCGGTTGAGGCGGATTATGCCGCCGCGCTCGCCCGCTTCCTCGATGCCCTCGGGCTGGAGCAGGTGGACCTGCTGGGCCATTCGCTGGGCACCCTGATCGCCGCGCGCTTCGCCGCCGATCACCCCGAGCGGGTGGGGCGGCTGGTGCTGGCGGCCTGCGCCTGCGGGCACGGGGCGGAACCGGGCCAACTGTCCGACGCCGCCGCGAAACGGATTGAAGACCTCGAGACGCAAGGCGCCCGCGCCTTTGCCGAGGCCCGCGGCCCGCGGCTGCTGGCCCGGCCGGACGACCGCCCCGAGGCGCGCGCCGCCGTGGTGGACGCCATGGCCGCCGTGACCATGCCCGGCTACGGGCAGGCGGTGCGGATGCTGGCCTCGGGCCAACTGGAACAGAGCCTCGCGCGCGTCATCGCCCCCGCAAGCATCCTCTGGGGTGCGGGGGACGTGGTGACCCCGAGGGCCCAGTCGGAACGCGCCGCCGCGGCGCTCGGCGGGGTCGAGATCACGGAATTGCCGGAGACCGGCCACGCGCTGCACATGGAAACCCCCGGGGCCTTTGCCCGCGCCCTGACCAAGGCGCTGGAGGCGGTGGCCCCCGCAGCGAGACAGAAGGAGAGACTGACATGAGCAGCGACATCACCCGGGTCGGCCACCTGCGCGGCATCATGATGCGCGCGCCGGGCATGACCGCGACCAAGAATTTCTACGTCAACGACTGGGGCCTCAAGATCGCCAAGGAGGCCGATGGCGTCGTCTACCTTGCCGGCACGGGGAAGGAGCCCTTCCTCTACGGCCTGAAGGACGGCGACAGCTTCGGCATCGAGTACATCCATTTCGGCATGCCCGACCGCGCGGCGATGGAGGCTCTGCACAAGCAGGTGACCGACAAGGGCGCGCAGGTGCTGGGCAGCCCGGCCGAGTTCGACGACCCGATCGGCGGCTACGGCTTCGAGATGCTGGACCCGGATTTTCGGCGCCTGCGCTTTACCACCGATCTGCCGATGATCGAGGCGGAGCCGAAATTCGCCTATCCCCGCAAGGTCACCCATTGCGTGCTGAACACGCCCGACATGGACGGCACCTGCGACTGGTACGCCGACGTGCTGGGCTTCCGCGTCTCGGATTACTCGGCGGACCAGATGGTCTTTCTCCGGTCGGCGCAGGATCTGGAGACGGTGGATCACCATTGCATCGCGCTCAACCGCGCGCCCTATGCCAGCGTGAACCACGTGGCCTTCGAGATGGCCTCGCTCAACGACTTCATGCGCGGCATCGGCCGGATGAAGCAGAAGGGGCAGGTGCCCTCCTGGGGACCTGGGCGGCACGGGCCGGGGGACAACCCTTTCGCCTATTTCGTCTCGCCCTCGGGCTTCGTGATCGAGTTCACCTCCGAGGTGCAGCAGATCGACGAGGCGACCCACGAGGCGCAGGTCTGGCCGCGCGACGATCCGGAGAAGATGGACCAGTGGATGACCGCCGGCCCGCCGACCCCGGCGCAGCGCGCGGTGATGATGGGCCGCCCCGATCCGGGCTTTCCGCCCTCGAACGGTGAGTGATCCATGGATCTGGGACTGAAAGACAAGCCCGTCGTCGTCACCGGCGGATCCTCGGGCATCGGGCTGGAAACCGCCCGCCTGCTGCTCGACGAGGGCGCGCGCGTGGCGATCTGCGCCCGCGGGGCCGAACGGCTGGAGCGTGTCGCCGACGAGCTGCGGGACAAGCACGGCAAGGACCGCGTGCTGGCCCGCCCGGTCAACGTGCTGGTCGAGGAGGAGGTGACCGCCTTCGCGGCGGACGTGCAGGAGACCTTCGGCGGCGCGGTGGCGCTGATCAACAATGCCGGGCAGGGCCGTGTGTCGACCTTCGCCGAGACGACGGACGACGCCTGGCGCGAAGAGCTGGAGCTGAAGTATTTCAGCCAGATCCGCCCCGTCCGCGCCTTCCAAGCAATGCTGAAGGCCAGCGGCGAGGGCGCGATCGTCGCCACCAACTCGCTGCTCGCCCTTCAGCCAGAGCCGCACATGGTCTGCACCTCCTCGGCGCGCGCGGGCATCCAGAACCTGCTGAAATCGCTGGCCCGAGAGCTGGCGCCGGAGATCCGCGTCAACTCGATCCTCGTGGGGCTCATCGATTCCAACCAGTGGCAGCGCCGGTTCGAGGCGCGCGAGGACCAATCCCAAAGCCGCGAGGACTGGTACGCCCAACTCGCGAAGACCAAGAACATCCCCCTCGGACGCCTTGGCGACCCGGCGGAGGCGGCACGACTGCTCGCCTTCCTGGCCTCGCCGGCGGCCTCTTTCATCACAGGAGCGCAAGTTGAAATCTCTGGCGGCATTTCCCGATTCATTTGAGCCCACCGAAGTGGACCCGGTGCGTCCGCGCATCGTCGGCGACCAGATCGCGCAGGCGCTCGCGGATATGGGGGTCACCACCGTCTTCGGCGTGATCTCCATCCACAACATGCCCATCCTCGACGCGCTGGCGGAACAGGGGCGGATCCGCTTCGTTCCCGCCCGCGGCGAGGCCGGGGCAATGAACATGGCTGACGCCTTTGCCCGTGTCTCGGGCAAGCTGGGCGTGGTGCTGAGCTCCACCGGCACGGCGGCGGGCAACACCGCGGGCGGCCAGGTGGAGGCGCTGACCGCCGGCACGCCGCTCCTGCACATCACCACGCAGGTGGACCTCAAGTTCGCCGACCGCGACCGGGCGCCGATCCACGACGTGCCGAAGCAGCGCGAGATGCTGGGGGGCATGTCGAAGCGGGTCTTCCGCATCTGGGACGCGCATAACGTCATCGGCACGCTGCAGGCCGCGGCCTCCGCCGCGCTTTCGGCGCCGGCCGGCCCGGTGAGCCTGGAGATCCCGGTGGACATCCAGCGCTCCGAAGTGGCGGGCGACGCGCAGGCAAGCGAGATCACCGTGGTTCGGCCGCGGGTCGGCGATGCCGCGATCGACGCGCTGGCCGCGCGGATCCTCACCGCGAAACGCCCGCTGATCTGGCTGGGCGGCGGCGCGCGCGACGCCTCGGTCGAGGCGACGGACCTGGTCAATCGCGGCTTCGGTGCCGTGACCTCCACCCAGGGCCGGGCCGTAGTGTCCGAGGATCATCCCGCGACGCTGGGCGCCTTCAACATGACCCCGCAGGCCGAACAGCTGTACCAGAGCTGCGACCTGATGCTGGTCGTGGGCTCGCGCCTGCGCGGAAACGAGACCAAGAACAACACCATGGCCCTGCCGCCGATCTGCCAGATCGATGCCGAGGCCAGCCAGGGCGGGCGCAACTACCCGGTCGAGCAGTTCCTGCACGGCGACGCACAGGACACGCTGGCTCGGCTGCTTGAGCGGCTGCCGGAGAAGCTCGACACAGACCCCAACCTGCCGCACGAGATCTCCACCGCGCGGGCGCTGTCCGAAGGCGCGCTGCGCCAGCGGCTCGGGCCCTATTCGGTGGTCGCCGACGTGCTGAGCGAGAAGGTCGCGAATGGCGGCCATCCGTGGGTGCGGGACGTGACGATCTCCAACTCGACCTTCGGCAACCGCTTCGTGCGGATCGCCGGGCCGCGGCTGGGCGTCCACGCGCTTGGCGGCGGGATCGGGCAGGGGATCGCCATGGGTATCGGCGCGGCGCTCGCCACCCCGGGGCCCAAGGCGATCACGCTGGTGGGCGACGGCGGTGCGCAGCTGGGCATCGCCGAGCTGATCACCGCCGTGGAGGCCGAGGCCCCGCTGGTCTACGTGCTGATGAACGACGGCGCCTACGGCGTGATCGAGAACATCCAGGACGCGCAATATGGCGGGCGGCGGCATTATTCCGCGCTGAAGACCCCGGATTTCGCCAAGCTCTGCGACGCGGTGGACATGCCGCACGTCAAGGTCACGGACGTGGAGGCCTTCTCCGCCACGCTGGACGCGGCGGTGGAGCGCGACGGCCCGGTGCTGATCGAGGTGGACATGAACACGATCGGTCCCTTCGCGCAGGCCTTTGCCGGCCCCCCTGCCGGGGCCGCCGGGAAGGAGGCGTGATGCGCCTCGGCCTGATCGGATACGGCAACATCGCCGGCACCCTCCTGGGGGTGCTGGCAGAGCAAGGCTTTCGCGCCGGGCGGCTGGATGTGCTGGCCCGGCCGGGCGCGGTGGACCGCGCGCGGGACTCGCTGGCCGATGGCGCGGCGCGGATCACCGAGCAGTTCGAGGTCCACGAGGATGTGCAGGGCCTGATCGCCGCCGCCCCCGACATGGTGGTGGAGGTCGCGACCCACGGCGCGGTCAAGGACAGCGTGACCCGCTGCCTTGCTGCCGGGATCGACTGCACCGTGGTCTCCGTGGGTGCGCTGGCCGATGCGCAGGTCGAGCAGGCGCTGCACGATGCCGCGGTGACCGGCGGCGCGCTGATGCGGGTCGTGCCCGGGGCGGTGGGCGGCATCGACATGCTGGCGGCCGCGCGGCTCTCGGGGCTGGACGAGGTGGTCTACACCTCGCGCAAGCCGCCCCGCGCATGGGAGGGCACGCCCGCCGAGCAGGCGCTGGACCTCAAGGGCCTCACCGAGGCGCAGGTCTTCTACGACGGCAATGCCCGGCAGGCGGCCACGGATTATCCCAAGAACGCCAACGTGGCGGCGACCATCGCCCTGGCCGGCGCGGGGTTCGAGGCGACGCGGGTGCGCATGATCGCGGACCCCGATGCGCCCGGCAACATCCACGAGTTCACCGTGCGCTCCGGCGCGCTCGACTTCACCGTGCGGCTCGAAGGCAAGCCCTCGCCGGACAATCCGAAAACATCTTTGTCGACCGTCTATTCGGTGGCGCGGGATATCCTGAACGCCGCCGGGCCGGTCGCGATCTGAGGACGCCATGAAGGACATGACCCACGCGCTGCCTGATGGCCGCATCTTCCTCGCCGGACGCTGGGAGGAGGGGGGCGGCGCGCCCATCACCTCCAGCTTTTCCCATGACGGAAGCGAGAACCTGACCTTCAACGGCGCCTCCCGCGAGGATGCGGAGCGTGCGATTGCCGCGGCCAAGGCGGCCCAGGCCGATCCCGCCTGGCGCGACCTGCTGCCTCACGAGCGGGCGAAGTACCTCTACCGTATCGCCGACGGGATCGAGGCCAATATCGACCGGATCTCCTACATCCAGTCGCGCGACACGGGCAAGACGGTGACCGAGACGCGGGCGCTGGCGGGCTCGGCCGTGGGGACCTTCCGCTACTTCGCCGCCGTCTGCGAGACCGCGGACGAGACGCTGACCACCCAGCGGGCCACGGCGCTCACCGCCTCCGTGCACGAACCCATCGGCGTGGTCGGCGCGATCACGCCCTGGAATTCGCCCATCGCCTCGGACGCGCAGAAGCTGGCGCCGGCGCTGGCCGCGGGCAACGCCATGGTGATGAAACCCTCCAGCTGGTCGCCGCTGGTCTCGCTCGAACTGGCGCGGATCGTGGCCGAGGCCGGGCTGCCGGAGGGGCTGCTGTCGGTCCTGCCGGGCTCGGGGCGCGAGGTGGGCAACCTGCTGGTCGAACACCCCGACGTGGGGCGCATCGCCTTTACCGGCGGCACCGCCACGGGGCGGATGCTGGGCGAACAGGCGGGGCGCAAGCTGATGCCGATTTCGCTGGAGCTGGGCGGCAAGTCCCCCACCATCGTCTGGGACGACGCGGACCAGGAGCTGGCCATCGCGGGCATCCTCTTCGGCATATTCTCGTCCTCGGGGCAATCCTGCATCGCGGGCTCGCGTCTCTTCGTGCAGCGCTCGATCTTCAATGGCTTCGTGGAGAAGCTGGTGGCGGCCACCAGGCGGCTGAAGCTGGGCGATCCCTTCGCGCCCGGAACCCAGGTGGCGCCGATGATCAACCACGAGCACCGCGCCTCGGTCGAGGCCTATATCAAGGGCGCGCTTGACGAGGGCGGCGAGATCCTCTGCGGCGGCAAGCGTCCCGAGGGGGCGGAGTACGAGGCGGGGGCCTACCTGGAACCGACGATCATCGCGGGGCTCGCCAACGACGCGAAGACCTGCCGGGAAGAGATTTTCGGCCCGGTCCTCGTGGTGCTGCCCTTCGACGACGAGGCGAACGTGGTGGCGCAGTCGAACGACAACGAGTACGGCCTCGCCTGCGGCATCTGGACCCGCGACTTCCCCCGCGCCTGGCGGCTGGCCCGGGCGATCCGTGCCGGGACGGTCTGGATCAACACCTACAAGCAATTCTCCATCTCCACCCCCTTCGGCGGCGACGGCGCCTCGGGCATGGGGCGCGAGAAGGGCCGCGAGGGGCTGCGCGTTTGGCAGCGGCAGAAGGGCATCTATGCCGACCTGACCGGCCAGCCGCATCCCTGGGCCGGCATCACGACGGGGCAGGAGTGACCGCATGAACGACCTGAGCAACCGCCGCATCATCGTCACCGGCGCCGGGGGCGGGCTGGGCGAGGCTATCGCCATCGCCTGCGCCAGGAAAGGCGCCGATCTGATCCTGTCGGATTTCAACGAGGTTACTCTGCAGCGCACGCTGGAGCGGGTCGAGGAGGCCACCGGCGCCAAGCCGGGGCTGCATCTCTGCGACCTGTCGGACCCCGCCTCCATCGCCGAGTTCGGCAAGGCGGTCGAGGGGCCGGTCCACGGGCTGATCAACAACGGCGCCATCGCCACCGGCATGGGCGGCATCGGCTTCGAGGATATCGAGATCGAGGCCTGGGACAAGCTGATGCAGGTCAATGTCCGCGGCACCTGGCTGATGATCCGCGCCTTCGCGCCTCATCTGCGCGACAGCGGCTCCGGCCGGGTGGTCAACCTCGCCTCCGACACCGCGCTCTGGGGCGCGCAGAACCTGATGAGCTACATCTCGTCCAAGGGTGCGGTCATGGCCATGACCCGCGGCATGGCGCGCGAGCTGGGGCCCGACAAGGTGGGCGTCGTGGCCATCGCGCCGGGCATCCTGCGCACGGAATCGACCGAGTACGTGCCGGAAGCGCGCCACCGGCTCTACGAGACCGGCCGTGCCGTGCCCGGCCCGCAGGGCACCGAGGAGGCGGCGGCGGTCGCGGCCTTCCTGGTCAGCGAGCCCGCCATCACGCTGACCGGCCAGATCCTGCCCGTGGACCACGGATTCGTCTTCAACTAGGAGAGACCCATGAGCCGCAAGATCGCCATTATCGGCGCCGGACCGTCGGGCTGTTACCTGGCACAGGCGCTTCTGAAGCTCGACAAGGAGCTCGAGGTCGACATCCTCGACCGCCTGCCGGTGCCCTATGGCCTCGTGCGCTACGGCGTGGCGCCCGACCACCAGGGGACCAAGGCGGTGACGCGGCAATTCGCCCGGCTGTTCGAGCGGCAGGGGGTGAATTTCGTCGGCAACCTCGACATCTGCACCGGGGACCATGGCGGGGACATCTCGCTGGCCGAGCTGCGCGAGCTCTACGACGTGACGGTGCTGGCCACAGGGCTGTCGCGGGACCGTGACCTCGGCGTCCCGGGCTGCGACCTGGACGGCGTGATCGGGGCGGGTGAGCTGACGCGCCACTGGAACGATCACCCGGACAGCCACGAGCTGACCCCGCCCGAGACCGGCAAGCGCGTGGTCGTGGTGGGCAACGGCAACGTGGCGATGGACGTGCTGCGCATCCTGTCGAAGGGCGCGGGCGATTACGAGGGCTCGGATTTCGGTCCGCATCACGCCGACCACCTGGCCGCCGCCGGGATCGAGCGGATCGACGTGGTGGGCCGCTCGCCTGCGCACCTGGCCAAGTTCGACCCCGTCATGGTCAAGGAGATCGCCAAGGCCGAGGGGCTGGCCTTCCGCATCGGCGATCTCGGCCTGTCGGAAGGCGAGGCGGAAGACCCGCGCCTGGCCGCGCTGGCGCATCTGGAGGGAGCGTCGAGCGAGAGCCCGCGCTGCGAGATCCATTTCCATTTCGGCTGGGCCCCGGTGGCCTTTGCAGGCGAGGGCCACGTGGCCGAGGCGCATTTCGCCCGCGCCGACGGCTCCGAGACGCTGGAGCTGGCCTGCGACATGGCGGTGACCGCCGTGGGCTTCTGCGATGACGGGCGGCTGGGTCGCGAGGCGCTGGTGGAAGGGGCGACGGACCTGGAAAGCGGGCGGTTGGCCCCGGGGCTTTACGCCGCGGGCTGGTTCCGGCGCGGGCCGCGCGGGACCATCCCGGAGAACCGCGCCGACAGCCAGGCGGTGGCGCAGGCCATCCTGGACGATCTGGCCGGGTTGCCGGAAAACGGGAAACCGGGGCGCGCGGCGCTGCTGGAGCGCTTCGACCAGCTGACCGATTACGAGGGCTGGCAGCGTATCGATGCCGCCGAGCGTGCGGCCAGCGAGGGCGCGCCGGGCGGCCGGGTGCGCGCCAAAGTGAGAAACCGCCGGGACATGCTGCGCCTGGCCCTGAACCTGATGGAAACGACGCCATGAAAATCCAACTCTTCTACGGCACCGAGACCGGCAATTCCGAGATGCTCTGCGAGGATATCGAGGCGGAATTCGGCTCCGACCACGAGATCACCGTGACCAACCTTGCCGAGGTGACCCCGGGCGAGATGGATCTGGGCACCTTTGCCGTTCTCGTCTGCTCCAGCTACGGCGACGGGGAGCTGCCGGCCTCCGCCCAGCCCTTTGCCGAGGCGCTGGAAAAGGACGGGACCGACCTGACCGGGCTGAACTTCGCCATCTTCGGGCTGGGGGATTCCGACTACGACACGTTCGGGCAGGGCTCGGAACAACTAGCCGAGATGCTGGTCAAACACGGGGCCGAACAGGTGGGCCCGCGGGTCATCCACGACGCCCAGGGCGACGAGCTGGCCGAGGACATGGCCTTTCCGTGGTTCGCGGAGCGCGTGTCGGAGGCCGAGGCGCTGGCAGACGCGGCGTGAGCTGAAGACTTTTCAATGAAAAGTCTTGCAAGAGTTTTGGTTCAAAACTCTTGGGGGAGCGATGGCAAGGGAAGGGGCCTTGCCGGGCCGTTCCGCTTGCCGGACGGGCAAGAGCCTCCGGCGGGGATATTTCTGGTCAGAAGAAGCGCTCACTCCGCCCGGTGGCGGCGTCGCACGTCGTCCGGGCGGCCGGGCAGGGAGAGGCGGGCATCGTTGCGCGCCTTTTCCGACACCACCTTGCCCTTCGAGATCACGCAGAGCCGGTCGGGACGCAGGCGCAATGCCTCCACCGGGTCGCCCGCGTCGAGCACCACGAGCGAGGCCATGGCGCCTTCGTGCAGCCCGTAATCCGCGAGGTGCAGGATTGCCGCGTTCTCCGTGGTCACCATGTCGAAGCAGCGTCGCATCTCCTGCGGGGAGGACATCTGCGCCACGTGCAGCCCCATGAAGGCCACGTCGAGCATGTCGGCCGTGCCCAGCGGGTACCACGGATCGCGCACGCAATCCTGCCCCCAGCCGACGCGGATGCCCTGGGCCTGCATCTCCTTCACCCGGGTGAGCCCCCGGCGCTTGGGGTAGCTGTCGTGGCGGCCCTGCAGCATGATGTTGATGAGCGGGTTGGGGATCGCCGCCAGCTCCGCCTCGGCCATCAGCGGCAGGAGCTTGGAGACGTAGTAATTGTCCATCGAATGCATGGAGGTCAGGTGCGAGCCCGCGACGCGGCCCTGCAGGCCCAGGCGCTGCGTCTCGTAGGCCAGCGTCTCCACGTGTCGGGACAGCGGATCGTCGGTCTCGTCGCAATGCATGTCGACGAGCAGCCCGCGCTCTGCCGCGATCTCGCAGAGCGCGCGGACCGAGGCGCGGCCCTCCTCCATCGTCCGCTCGAAATGCGGGATGCCGCCCACCACGTCGACGCCCATGTCGAGGGCGCGGATCGTGTTCGCCGCCGCCGTGGGGTCGCGGTAGAACCCGTCCTGCGGGAAGGCCACGAGCTGCAGGTCCAGATAGGGCTTCACCTTCTCCCGCACCTCGAGCAGCGCCTGCACGCCCTTCAACTCGTCGTCGCAGGTATCCACGTGGGAGCGGATGGCGAGCAGCCCCATGCTCACCGCCCAGTCGCAATAGGCGAGCGCGCGCTCCACCATCGCCTTCACATTGGTCTCGGCCTTGAGCTCGCCCCAGAGAGCGATGCCCTCGAGCAGGGTGCCGGAGGCGTTGATCCGCGGCGTGCCGTAGGAGAGCGTCGCATCGAGGTGGAAATGGGGATCGACGAAAGGCGGCGAGACGAGGTCGCCCGTGGCGTCGATCACCCGGCCGGCGCTGGCGGCGCCGAGCGCGCCGATGGCGGCGATCCGGTCGCCGGTGATGCCGATATCGGCCACGCCGCCCTCGGGCAGGGTGCCGCCCCGGACCAGGATGTCGAATTCGGCCATCAGCGTTCTCCGCGATTGTAGGGGGTCATCAGGGCGGCGGGCACCTCGGCGCGGCGGGACATGAGCACGAGGGCGAGGATCGACAGGATATAGGGCACCATGAGGAAGACCTGGTAGGGCACGACGGCGCCCAGGCCGGTCTGCTGCAGGCGGATCTGCAGCGCGTCGAACCCCGCGAAGAGCAGCGCGCCCAGCACCGCCTTGCCGGGCGCCCAGGCGCCGAAGACCACCAGCGCGATGCAGATCCAGCCGCGGCCGTTCACCATCTCGAAGAAGAACGACGAAAAGGCCGACATGGTCAGGAACGCCCCGCCCACAGCCATCAGGCCCGAGCCCACGACCACCGCGCCGATGCGGATGCCGGTGACCGACAGCCCCTGCGCCTCCACTGCCGACGGGTTCTCGCCCGCCGCGCGCAGGGCCAGGCCCAGCGGCGTGCGGTAGAGCACCAGGCCCGTCGCCAGCGCGACCAGCAGCGCCAGGTAGGTGAGCGCCGTTTGCCCGAAGAGCGCCTGTCCCACCACCGGGATGTCCGTCAGCCACCCCATGTCGAGCGGCTGGAAGGGCTCGATCCGGGGGGGCGTGGTGACCTCGGGCAGGGCGATGCGGTAGGCGTAATAGGCGGCGGCGGTGGCCAGCATGGTGATGCCCAGCCCCACCACGTGCTGCGACAGGCCGAAGGGCACGGTCAGCACGCCGTGGACCAGTCCGAAGGCCATGCCCACCAGCATCGCCACCGCCACGCCCCACCAGAGCGGCAGCCCGGCATAGACGGCGACCCAGCCGGCGAAGGCGCCGGCCACCATGATCCCCTCGATCCCGAGGTTCAGAACGCCCGCGCGTTCGCAGATCAGCTCGCCCATCGTGGCGAAGATCAGCGGAGAGGCGATGCGGATCACCGCGGCCCAGAAGCTGGCCGAGAGCAGGATGTCGATCAGGTCCATGCTACCCCCTCACCACGCGGAAGCGCGTCAGCATGATCGCCAGCACCATGAAAAGCAGCGCCGTGGCGAGCAGGATGTCGGCGATGTAGGTCGGCACCTCGGCGGCGCGGGACATGCTGTCGGCGCCCACGAAGATGCCCGCCACGAAGATCGCCGAGACGACGACGCCCAGCGGGTTCAGCATGGCCAGCATGGCGACGATGATGCCGGTGTAGCCGAAGCCGGGGCTGATATCGAGCGTCAGGTTCCCCTTGAGGCCCGCCACCTCGGAGAACCCCGCAAGCGCCGCGAGGCCGCCCGAGATAAGCGCGGTCTTGACCATCACCGCATTGACCGGAATGCCGGCAAAGCGCGCGCCCTGCAGGTTGAGCCCGGTGGCGCGGATTTCGTAACCCAGCGTGGTCCGGGTCTGGATGACCCAGGTGCCCAGGGCGCAGATCAGCGCGAGGCCGAAGCCCCAATGCAGCCGCAGCCCGTCGACGATGCGGGGCAGGCGGGCATCCCGGGGCAGCGCCTCGGATTTCGGCCAGCCCATGCCCAAGGGATCCTTGAGCGGGCCTTCGAGCAGCATGGAGATGAAGAGCAGCATGATGAAGTTGAGAAGCAGCGTGGTCACCACCTCGTCCACGCCCAGCCGGGTCTTGAGCAGCACGGGTCCCAGCAGCGTGAGCGCCCCGGCGAGGATCGCCGCAAGCGCCATGAGCGGCAGGGCCACCGGGCCGGGCAGGCCCAGCTGCGTGCCCACCAGCACGGTCAGCAGCGCGCCCGCATAGAGCTGCGCCTCGGCGCCGATGTTCCAGAGCTTGGCGCGGAAGGCCACCGCGACGGCGAGGCCGGTGAAGATGAGCGGCGTGGCGCGGTTCAGCGTTTCCAGCAGGGCGAATTTCGATCCCGCCGCGCCCTTGAGGATCAGCCCCAGCGTGGCGAGGGGATCGGCGCCTGCCAGCAGTGCCAGCAGCGAGGCCACCACCACGGTCAGCGCGATGGCCGCCGCGGGCAGCCCGGCAGAGCGTGCGAGGCCCGGGTTGGCGATCGGTTCAAGCCGCATGGTCGAAGCCCTGTCCGGCCATCCATTGCCCCAGCTCGGCGGGCGTCTTCGAGCCGCGCGGGAATTCCGGCGACAGCCGCCCGTCCGAGATCACGCGGATCACGTCCGATAGCGCGAGGATCTCGTCCAGGTCCTCGGAGATCAGCAGCACCGCCGCGCCCTCGTCCCGGGCCGCGATCAGCCGCTCCTGCACGTAGGTCACCGCGCCGATGTCGAGGCCCCGGACCGGCTGGTTGGCGAGGATGATCCGCGGCTCGGCCTCCAGCGCGCGGCCGAGGATGAGTTTCTGCATGTTGCCCCCCGAAAGCAGCCGGATCCGCGTCTCGGGGCCCGGGCAGCGCACGTCGTAGCGCTGGATGATCCGCTCGGCATGGCCGCGGGCGGCGGTCCAGTCCATCAGGCCGGTGCGGGCGAAGGGCTCGTCGCGGTAGCTTTCCAGCACCGCGTTCTCGGTCAGGGTGAAATCGGCGATTGTGCCGGTGCGGTGCCGGTCCTCGGGGATGCGGCCGATGCGGGCGGCGAGCGCCTCGCGAGGGGTCCATCGGGCGACGGGGCGGTCGGCCACGCGCATCTCGCCCGAAATGGGCGCAACGAGGCCCGACAGCAGCTCGGCCAGCGCGCCCTGTCCGTTGCCCGAGACGCCCGCGAGCCCGGTGATCTGGCCCGCCCGCAGATCGAGGTCGAGCGCGCGCAGGCCGGGGCTGTTGCCCTCGCCCGCGGTACTGACGCCGCGCAGGGACAGGAGCGCGGGGCCGGGCACCGCCTCGCGCGGGGCGGGCGCGGCGATCTCGGCGCCCACCATCATCTCGGCCAGCCGGTGGCGGTCGGTGTCGGCGGTGGCCACTTCGCCCACGAGCCTGCCGTGACGCAGCACCACGACGCGGTGGGCGATGGCCATGACCTCGTGCAGCTTGTGGGAGATGAAGATGACCGATAGCCCCTGCGCCAGCGCCTTGCGCAGCGTGGCGAAAAGCGCCTCGGCCTCCTGCGGGGTCAGCACGGCGGTCGGTTCGTCGAGGATGAGGATGCGCGCATCGCGGTAGAGCGCCTTGAGGATCTCCACCCGCTGGCGTTCCCCCACCGAGAGCGACCCGACCTTGGCATCGGGATGCACGGCAAGGCCGAAATCGTGCGACAGCCGCTCCACCCGCGCCCGTGCGGCGCCGCGCCCGAGGCCGAGTTTCCACAGCGGTTCGGTCCCCAGCAGGATGTTCTCCAGCACGGTCATGTTGTCGGCCAGGGTGAAATGCTGGTGGACCATGCCGACGCCCGCCGCCAGCGCCGCGCCGGGCTGGCCCGGGGGCAGGGGGCGGCCAAAGACCTCCACGCGGCCCTCGTCGGCGGTGTAATGGCCGAAGAGTATGTTCATCAGCGTGGTCTTGCCCGCGCCGTTCTCGCCCAAGAGCGCAAGGACCTCTCCCTTCGCGAGGGAGAAGCCGATGCCGTCATTGGCGGTCAGGGCGCCGAAGCGCTTGGTGATGCCGTCGAGGCGCAGGACAACCTCCTGCGCCTGTCTTCCTTCGCCCATGGATCAGGACGAGGTCGGTTCGGAATCGTCGATCTCGACGGTGAACTCGCCCGCCTTGATCGCCGCCTCCTTCTCTTCCACCATCTGCATGGCCTCGGCGGGGACCTTGCCCTCGAACGTGCCGAGCGGGGCCAGCGAACAGCCGCCTTCCTTCATGAAGGAATAGACGCCGTAATTGTCGGCCTTGAACTCGCCCGCGGAGATGGCGGAAAGCGCCGCCTGCAGCGTCGGCTCGAAATGCCAGATGGCCGAGGCGACGACGGTTTCGGGATATTCCGACTGGGTGTCGATCACGTTGCCGATGGCCAGCACGCCCTTTTCCTGCGCCGCGTCCGACACGCCGAAGCGTTCCGCGTAAAGCAGGTCGGCGCCGTTCTCGATCATGGCGAAGGCGGTTTCCTTGGCCTTCGGCGGATCGAACCACGAGCCGATGAAGCTGACCTGGAAGGTGGCGTCGGGCTTCACCTCGCGCACGCCCGCCATGAAGGCGTTCATCAGGCGGTTGACCTCGGGGATCGGGAAGCCGCCGACCATGCCGATATTGCCCGACTGGCTCATGGCGCCGGCGATGATGCCCGACAGGTAGGACGCATCCTGGATGTAGTTGTCGAAGACCGCGAGGTTCGGGTAGTCCGGGTCCGGCATGAAGGACGAGCCCAGCAGGAAGGCGGTGTCGGGATAATCCAGCACCACCTCGCGCGCCTCCTGTTCGACGCCGAAGATCTCGCCCACGATGAGCTTGGCGCCGCCCTCGGCGTACTCGCGCATCACGCGGGGGTAATCGGTGTTCGCCGTGTTCTCGGAGAAGGTATAGGTGATCTGGCCGTCCGCCTTTGCGGCCTCCGCGGCCTTGTGGATGCGGCTGACCCATTGCTGTTCGACCGGCACCGTGTAGATGCCCGCGACGCTGATCGGCTCCTGCGCCAGAAGGCCGCGCGGCAGCAGGCCGGAGGCGGCGATGGCACCCGTGCCCATGAGCAGGCTGCGGCGGTTCAGGTTCAGGAAAGTCGGTTTGTTTTTGTGCATTTTTATCCCCCGTTGGGCCCTCGGTTTCACGCCCTTCTCAAGGCTTACCGACAGGCGACTATAAATCAATGATTTTCCGCCGGAAGGCACGCCGGACCTGCGGCCGACATCGACCGGGCCGGATGCCGCATTTTTGGGCGAAGACCGGCATTCCTCGGCTTGCTCATCCGTAAAAAAGGGGCGCGGCCTGCGCCACGCCCCTCCGGATGTCTCGCCTCGGCGCTGGCCTCAGACTTCGCCCCAGATGGCTTCTGCGGTCTGGACCACCAGCTCCAGCTTCTTGCGCTGGTCGTCCGGGGTCACGTCGTTGCCCGCCTCGGTGGAGGAGAAGCCGCATTGCGGGGCGATGCCCAGCTGGTCGAGGTCGCAGTATTTCGACGCCTCGTCGAACTTGGACTTCAGCCAGTCGAGGCTTTCCATCTCGGGGGTCTTGGTGGTGATGAAGCCCGGCATCACGCGCTGCTTGCCCTTGGGCAGCAGTTTCAGCGGCTCCAGCCCGCCGGCTCGGTCGGTGTCGTACTCCATGAAGAAGATGTCGACCCCGGTGGAGAAGATCGCCTCGGCCGCCATGTCATAGGCGCCCGCCGCCGCGTGGGTGGAGCGGAAGTTGCCGCGGCACATATGCATGCCGATGGTCATGTCGGCGGGCCGGTCGGCGATCGCCTCGCGCATCATCTGGGCGTAGCGGGTGATCAGGAAATCGGGGTCGAAGCCCTCGGCCTCCTTGTCGGCGCGGTGCTTGGGATCGCAGAGATAGGCGAAGAAGATGTCGTCCATCTGCAGGTAGCGGCAGCCGGCCTCGTAGAACTTCGCCACGGCCTTCTTGTAGGTCGCGGTGATGTCCTGGAACAGCACCTCGTGATCCTCGTAATCCTTCACGCGGATGTCTTCGCGGGCGGTGCGGAAATGGCAGCAGGACGGCCCGGGGATGGAAATCTTGGGGACGACGCTGGTGTGGGAGGCCACGAACTTGAAGTGGTCCAGCATCGGGTGATCGTCGGGGAAGTCGAGCTTGCCGTTGATCGCCGGGAAGACCGGGGGCAGCTCGACGCCCTGGAAGCCCTTGAACGAGCCGCCGGTTTCGCGGTTCTCGATGTCGAGCCCGTCAAGCATCCCCATGAAGTCGTAATGCCAGAAGAAGCGGCGCGCCTCGCCGTCGGTCACGGCCTTGAGCCCGACCCCTTCCTGCATCTTGATCAGTGCGGGGATCTCCGCGTCCTCGACCGCCTTGAGCTCTTCCGCGCTCATGGTGCCGTCCTGGTAGTGCTTCTTGCGGGCCTCGGCGATGGCCTTGGGGCGCAGCAGGCTGCCGACATGGTCGGCGCGGAACGGCGGGGTGAGATCGCTCATGGACAGTCCTCCGGATTGTGTTGGCGCAAGGCTTACCCCCCGCGGCGAAGGTGTGCAAGCGCGGGCGGATCCGTCGCATATCGGCCCGGATCCGCCTCCCGGCGGCCCGTTCTGTATACATCCCGCGGCTCAGCGCCCCCGGATGCGCGGGTCGAGCGCGTCGCGCAGCCCGTCGCCCAGGTAGTTGACCGACAGCACCGTGAGCGAGATGGCGAGCCCCGGCCAGAACACCCGTTCGGGATATTGCTGCAGGTAGTCGGTGGCATCGAAGAGCAGCCGGCCCCAGGTGGGGAAATCCGGCGGGAAGCCGAGGCCGAGGAAGGACAGCGCGCTTTCGGTGATGATGGCGTTGGCGATGCCCAGCGTGGCCGAGACCATGATCGGCGACAGCACGTTGGGCAGGATGTGGCGCAGGATCATCTTGGTGTTCGTCGTGCCGATGGAACGGGCGGCGAGGATGAACTCGCGCTCCTTCAGGGCCAGCACGTCGCCGCGCACGATCCGCGCCGTGGGCATCCACGAGGTCACGCCGATCGCCACCACGATCAGGATGAAGATCCCCGTCTCCGGGCCAAAAGCCGCGTTCAGCCGTTCGCGGAAGAGCAGCATCATCACCAGCAGGAGCGGCAGCAGCGGTAGCGCCAGGAACAGGTCGGTGAACCGCATGAGAATGCCGTCCAGCCGCCGGAAGAACCCGGCCAGCACTCCGATCAGCGAGCCGAGGCCGAGCGCCAGCAGCATCGCCGCCAGCCCGACCGAGACCGAGGTCTGCCCGCCCGCCATCATCCGCGCCAGCGTGTCCCGGCCCAGCTGGTCGGTGCCGAAGGGATGCGCGAGGCCCGGCCCCTGGTTGCGCGCGCGGATGTCGATCTGCGTCGGATCGTAGGGCCAGAGCCAGGGACCGACGAAAACCAGCAGGACGATGGCGACGAAGATGATGCCTCCCAGCAGCGCGCCCTTGTGGGTCTTGAACTGGTCCCAGACGTCGCGCCACTGGCTGCGCGGCGGACGCGAGGGCATGGGATCGGGCAGGGCGCCGGTGGCCAGGGGCGAGGGTTCGCCCAGCACGCCATGGCCGGTGTCGGGTCCGGATTCGGGATCGCGCGGGTCAGTCATAGCGGATCCTCGGGTCGAGCAGACCGTAAAGCACGTCCGCGATGAGGTTGAAGAGCACGATCAGCACCGCGAACATGAAGGTCAGCGTCTGCACCATGGGCAGGTCGTTGGCCTGGATCGCGGTGATTAGCAGCTGGCCGATGCCGTTCACCTTGAACACCTGCTCGGTGATGATCGCGCCGCCGAAGATCGACGGCACCCCGAGCGCGATGACCGTGACCACCGGGATCATCGAGTTGCGCAGCACGTGGATCAGCACCACCACCCGCTCGCCCAGCCCCTTGGCCCGGGCGGTGCGCACGTAATCCTGGTTCAGGTTGTCGAGCATGGAGGCCCGCATGAACCGGCTGATCTGCGCGGTGATCTGCAGCGCCAGCACCATGACCGGCATGATCATCTGCTGCAGCTGCACCACGAAGCTGTCCCAGTCGGTGACCCGGTGGGTCGTGTCGTAGATTGAGGGCAGCCAGCCCAGGTTGACCGAGAAGATCACGATCACGAAGACGCCGGAAAAGAACGGCGGCACGGAAAAGCCGATCATCGACACGAAGGTGCCGAGCTGATCGAAGACCGAATATTGCCGGTAGGCGGAATAGATGCCGATGGGCAGCGCGATGAGGATGCCCACCACGTAGGCCACGCCCACCACCCAGAGCGTCTGGGGCACGCGCTGGACCACGATGTCCATCACCGGCGACCGGGTCTGCCAGGAGATCACGCGCAGGTCGCCCGCGCTGAACGAGGTGCCGAGGACGTGGTCCACCAGCACCTGCGGCTCGATCCAGAAGAACTGCACGATCCATTTCCAGAACCGGATCGGCGCGGGCTGGCCGAGGCCCAGGGCCTCGCGCATCTTCTCCTTCACCTCGGGCGGCACGGTCAGCGGGACCTGCGCCATGGGATCGCCGGGCGCGAATTCCAGTAGCAGGAAGATCACCAGCGAGATGAACAGCAGCGTGGGGACGGCCAGGATCAGACGCCTGATCGTGAAGGTCAGCATGGGCGGGACCTGTGCTTGGCTTTCGTCATGACGTCGAACGGGCGGGCGGGGCCCGGAACGTGCCGGGGCCCCGCCCTTGTTCGGCGGAAGGGATCACTCGTTCTTCCGGTACCAGTCCGCGACGTTCCAGAGCTCGGTATCCCAGACGTTCAGGTCCACGCCGCCCAGCGTGTTGGAATGGGCCGAGAGACGGCCGCGGTGCACCAGCGGGATCATCCCGCCGCGCTGGACCATCATGTCGTTGAGCTCCCGGCCGATGCGGGCCCGCTCCTCCATGTCGGCGGTCTGGGTGAGCTGCGCGTGCAGCTCGTCGTATTCCGGATCGCAGAAGCGCGAGGTGTTCTCGCCCTGCCACTGGGTCTCGGGCCGCGGGTGGCGGCTGCACAGAGCGTTGCCCAGGTAGCTTTGCGGATCCGTGCCGTTGAAGGTGTTGGCGTACATCTCCACGTCGGCATAGAACTTCTGGAAGGTGTCCGGGCTGCCCGGGTCACCGCCGAAGAAGACCGAAGAGTTGACGTTGCGCAGCTCCACGTCGATGCCGATCTGCGACCACCATTCCTTGATCAGCGCCTGGAAGTCCTGGCGCACCGCGTTGGTGGAGGTCTGGTAGAGGATGCTGAGCGGCACGCCGTCCTTTTCCCGGATGCCGTCACCGTTGGTATCGGTGATCCCGGCCTCGTCCAGCAGCTTGTTCGCGCCTTCGATGTCCTGGGTGGAGCAATCCATGCTGTCGGAGTTGAAGGCCTCGGGCGCGGGCACCCAGTTGCAGGTCACCTTGCCGGCCTGGCCATAGCCGATCTCGACCAGGAGCGGCCGGTCGATGGCCATGGACATCGCCTTGTAGACCGCGGGATCGGTCAGGAAGGGATGCGGGTTCTGCTGCACCCCGTCCTCGAGGATCGAGACCGAGCGCATGTCGGGCCCGAGCGAGGGGTCGGCGTTGGTCTGGTTGAGGTGGATACGCTCCATCAGCGGACCGAAGCCCGCCACCGCGACGCCCTTGCCGCCGGCCTCCATCTGGGAGATTACGTCAGGCGCGAGCTGCAGGTTCCAGGCATAGTCGAACTCGCCCGTCTCCATCACCGCGCGGCCCGCCGCCGTGGCATCGCCGCCGCCCTTGAAGAGCACCGTGGCAAAGGCCGGCTTTTCCGGGTCGCGGTAATTCGGGTTGGCCTCCATCTGGATGACGTCGTTGGGCCGGAAGTCGGTGACCCGGAAGGCGCCGGTGCCGATCGGGTTGAAGTTCTCCTCGGTGCATTCCGGCGCGCGGGCGCCCATGCAGTCCTCGAACTGGGCCTTCTGCAGGATCGGGCTCTCGCCGCCGACGAAGGGCCCGTAGGGGAAGGGCGTGGGCTCGGAGAAGTTGACCACCACGGTCAGGTCGTCCGGCGTCTCCACGCTTTCCACGCCCTTGAACTTCGTCAGCTGCGCGCAGCCGCCCTCGGGGTGGGAGCAGTATTCATAGGTGAACTTCACGTCCTCGGAGGTGAAATCCGTGCCGTCAGACCACTTGATGCCGGGGGTGATGTTCCAGGTGATGGAGGTCAGATCCTCGTTCACCCCGCCATTTTCGGTGGTGGGAATCTCCTCCACCAGCCAGGGGACGAGGTTGCCCTCCGGATCGTAGCGCGCCAGGGGCTCGATGATCATCGACGAGGATTCCACGTCCTTCGTGCCCCCCGACAGGAAGGGGTTCAGGATCGAGGGCGCCTGCCAGTAGATGATGCGCAGCTCGCCGTCCGAGCCGCGCTCGGCCATTGCCGCCGGGGCGAGCGCCATCGCGGCGGCCGCTCCGAGCAAGAGGGTCTTGGGTGTCATTGTCTCTCTCCTTGTTGGACCGGAAGGTTTCCCGGCACCTCGTCCGCCTTTGGCGGATCTTGTTGTTCCGCATCGCCCCCGGGCCGAAGCCGGGACCGCCGCGAATTCAACCATCGAAACAGAGTCTCGGAAAAAAGCAAGCCTTGCGGTTGTCCGCCGGCCCATCCGGCATTTGACCGATGGCCGGGCGGTCGGTAGCGTTCAGGAAATGATCACCGGCCGGACGACACCCCGGCACAGGACAGGGTCGCCCATGCTGGATCAGCCGATCGCTTCCGTCGAGAACCTCAAGGTCGAGTTCCAGACCAAGGATGGCCCGGTCTCGGGGGTCGAGGATGTCTCCTTCCAGGTGTTTCCAGGCGAGACGGTCTGCATCGTCGGCGAATCCGGCTCGGGCAAGTCGGTGTCGTCGCTGTCGCTGATGCGGCTGGTGGAATTCGGCGGCGGCCGGATCGCCGGCGGCCGGCTGATCTTCGACCGGCGGGACCATGAACATGTGGATCTCGCCAAGGCCGACCAGGCGTTGATGCGCACCATCCGCGGCAACGAGATCGGCATGATCTTCCAGGAGCCGATGACTGCGCTGAATCCGGTCTTCACCGTCGGCCGGCAACTGACCGAGGGGCTGCGCCTGCATATGGGGCTCGGCCGGGCCGAGGCGCGGGCCCGCGCGGTGGAGCTTTTGCGCCAGGTGCGCATCCCGGAACCGGAGCGGCGGCTCACCCAGTATCCGCACGAATTGTCCGGCGGCATGCGCCAGCGGGTGGTGATCGCCATGGCGCTGGCCTGCGAGCCGCGGCTGCTGATCGCGGACGAGCCGACCACCGCGCTCGACGTCACCATCCAGGCCGAGATCCTCGCGCTCATGGACCGGCTCAAGCGCGAGACCGGCACCGCGGTGATGTTCATCACCCACGACATGGCCGTGGTGGCGCAGATGGCCGACCGGGTGGTGGTCATGTTCCGCGGCCACAAGGTGGAGGAGGGCACGGTGCAGGAGATCTTCGACAACCCGCGCCATCCCTATACCAAGTCGCTGCTGGCCGCCGTGCCCCGGCTGGGCGAGATGCGCGGCAAGCCGCTGCCCGAGCCGATGAAGCTTTTCGGGGTGGAGGACCAGCAGATTCATCCCATTCCCGGCCGCGACGAAACGCTGCTGACGGTGGAGAACCTGACGACACGCTTTGCCGTGAAGGGCGGGCTCCTGCGCCGTACCGTGGCGCAGGTCCACGCCGTGGAGGATGTGAGCTTCACCCTCGACAAGGGCCGCACGCTCAGCCTCGTGGGGGAATCCGGCTGCGGCAAGTCCACCGCGGGCCGCTCCATCCTGCGGCTGGTGGAGCCGCATTCCGGCCGGGTCGACCTCGACGGGGTGGACATCACGGGGCTGAACCCGCGCGACCTGCGCCGCGCGCGGCTCGACATGCAGATGATCTTTCAGGATCCCTTTGCGTCGCTCAATCCGCAGATGCAGCTCATGGACCAGGTGGCGGAGCCGATGCGCAACTTCGGCTCCCACCGCGGGGCGGAGCTGCGCGACCGGGTGGAGATGCTGTTCAAGCGGGTGGAACTGCCGTCCTCCTTCCTGCGACGCTATCCGCACGAACTGTCGGGCGGGCAGCGGCAGCGGGTGGCGATCGCCCGCGCGCTGGCGCTCAGCCCCAAGCTGATCATCGCCGACGAGGCGGTCTCGGCGCTCGATGTCTCGGTGCAGGCGCAGGTGCTGAACCTGATGATGGAGCTGCAGGCCGATCTGGGGCTGTCCTACCTCTTCATCAGCCACGACATGGCGGTGGTGGAGCGGGTCAGCCACGATGTCGGCGTCATGTATCTGGGCCGGATCGTCGAGATGGGGCCGCGCGCCCGGGTCTTCGAGAACCCGCAGCATCCCTATACCCAGGCGCTGATGAAGGCGGTGCCGATCGCCGATCCCGCCCGGCGCAAGTCCGAGCACGAGCTGAACTTCAAGCCGATCCCGTCGCCCATCCACCCGCTGGACCACGCGCCGGAGCCCTCAATCTACGAAGAGGTGGAGCCGGGCCACAAGGTGCTTGTGACCGACAGCGGGTACTAGGGCGGCGGCTCCTTCGACAGTGGCTGCGGGCGCGTTCCGCCTCGGTTGATCTCGGCGGCGGGCTGGTGTCTACCTTCCCCGGGTCAACAGGGGTCGGCAGATGCGCAGCACGGAATTTCCAATCGGTCTCGACGCTCCGGTGGAGCATGACGCGCCCCTGCCGGAGGCCTGCGATGCCGTGGTGATCGGCGGCGGCGTGATCGGGGTGACGGCAGCGCTCTACCTGCGGCGCGCCGGGCTCGACGTCACGCTGCTGGAGAAAGGGCGCATCGCGGCCGAGCAGAGTTCCCGCAACTGGGGCTGGATCCGCGTGCAGGGCCGCGACATGGCCGAGATCCCGATCATGCTGGAGGCGCGCCGCCTCTGGACCGAGCTTGACGCGCAATGCGGCGGCCGCTGCGGGCTGCGCACCACCGGCGTCACCTATCTTGCTGGGTCCGACGGCGAGGTGGCGAAATATGCCGAGTGGCTGGAAGAGGCCGCGCCGCTGGGGGTGGATTCGCGGATCCTCGACCGCGAGACGCTGAAGGCCGAGATGCCGGGCGCCGCCGACTACCCCTGGAAGGGCGCGCTGACCACGCCCTCGGACATGCGCGGCGAGGCCTGGGCGGCGGTGCCCGAAATCGCGCGGCTCGCCGCCTCCGAAGGGGTCCGCATCGTGGAGAATTGCGCCGTCCGCGGGCTGGACGTGGCCAACGGGCGGGTGGCCGGCGTGGTCACCGAGCGCGGCCGCATCCGGGCGCCGCAGGTTCTGCTGGCCGGCGGGGCGTGGTCCTCGCTCATGCTGCGCCGGCACGGGATCACCATCCCGCAGCTCTCCGTCCGGTCCTCCGCCATGGCGACGGAACCCGCGCCGCAGGTGCATGACGGTGCCGCCGCGGAGGGCGCGCTGGCCTGGCGCCGGCGCGGGGATGGCGGCTACAACATCGCGCCCGCCGGCTATGCGGAACTGTTCGTGGGCCCCGATGCCTTCCGCGCGCTGCCCAAGTACCTGCCCGTCCTGCGCGAGGATCCGCTGGGCTACCGCCTGCGCCCCGCCGCGCCCCGGGGCTACCCGGATGCCTGGGGGACGAAACGGCGCTGGCGCGACGACGAGGAAAGCCCCTTCGAGGCGATGCGCATCCTCGACCCGGAGCCGAACCACCCCAAGCTCGACGCCGCGCGGCGCCGGATGGAGGCGCATTTCCCCGAGATGCGCGGCGTGGCCGATCGCGCGCGATGGGCGGGCATGATCGACGTGATGCCCGACGTGGTGCCGGTGGTGGACCGGGCCGAGGCGCTGCCCGGACTGACCATCGCGACCGGCATGTGCGGCCACGGCTTCGGCATCGGGCCCGGCTTTGGCCGCGTCGCCGCCGACCTGGTGCAGGAGAAGGGGCCGGGCCACGATCTGCACCGCTTCCGGCTCGGGCGGTTCTCCGACGGATCGCCCATGGTGCCGGGCCCGTCGATCTGACGGCTTGCGGGGCCAGCCGGCATCGGGCAGAGTCCGGGCGAACCCCGCACATCCCCCGGAGCCTCCGATGCCGCTGAAGAACCGCTTTGCCGAAATGCACGACGAGATCACCGCCTGGCGCCGCGACCTGCACGAGCATCCCGAGATCCTGTTCGACACCGTGCGCACCGCCGGGGTCGTGGAACAGAAGCTCAAGGACTTCGGCTGCGACGAGGTTGTGACCGGGATCGGGCGCACCGGCGTCGTCGGGATCATCAAGGGCAAATCGGACAGCTCCGGCAAGGTGATCGGCCTGCGCGCGGACATGGACGCGCTGCCCATCCTCGAGGCGACGGGGCTGGACTATGCCTCCAAGACCGAGGGCGCGATGCATGCCTGTGGCCATGACGGCCATACCGCCATGCTGCTCGGGGCGGCGAAATACCTGGCGGAGACGCGGAATTTCGACGGCACGGTCGCGGTGATCTTCCAGCCGGCCGAAGAGGGCGGCGGCGGCGGCCGCGAGATGTGCGACGACGGAATGATGGATCGCTGGGGCATCCAGGAGGTCTATGGCATGCATAACTGGCCGGGCATGCCGGTGGGCAGCTTCGCCATCCGGCCCGGCGCCTTCTTTGCCGCGACCGACCTGATCGAGATCGAGGTGACCGGCCGCGGCGGCCATGCCGCCAAGCCGCACGAGACCATCGATCCGACCGTGGTGGCGGCGAACCTGGTCATGGCCGCGCAATCCATCGCCAGCCGCAACGCCGACCCGGTGTCGCAGATCGTCGTCTCCCTCACCTCGGTGGAGACCTCGTCGCACGCCTTCAACGTCATCCCCCAGAAGGTGATGATGAAGGGCACGGTGCGGACGCTCTCGAACGAGGTCCGCGACCTGGCAGAGCAGCGGCTCGGTGAGATTTGTGACGGTCTGGCCACGACTTACGGAGCGAAGATAAAGCTCGACTACCAGCGGAACTACCCGGTGATGGTCAACCACGACGAACAGACGGATTTCGCCGCCGACGTGGCCCGCAAGGTGGCTGGCGAGTGTGACGAGGCCCCGCTGGTCATGGGCGGCGAGGATTTCGCCTTCATGCTGGAGGCGCGGCCGGGGGCCTATATCCTCGTCGGCAACGGCGACACGGCGATGGTGCATCACCCGGAATACAACTTCAACGACGAGGCCATTCCGGCGGGCTGCTCCTGGTGGGCGGAAATCGTCGAGAGCCGCCTGCCGGCCGCCTGAAGATCGCACCGTATATCTCTGGAAAGACACGGGAAAGCGCGCCCATGGCCGTCGCCAATATCGTCTGCATCAAGTGGGGCACGCTGTTCGGGCCGGAATACGTGAACCGGCTCTATTCCGGGGTGCGGCGCAATATCGACGCGCCGGTCCGCTTCCTCTGCATGACCGAACATGCCGAGGGCATCCATCCCGACGTGGAGATCCTCGACCTGCCCGAGGAACCTTTTCGAAAGGACATGGATGCGGCCCTCGCCGTCGCCAACCGGCAGGGGGCGATGCGAAAGGTTTCCCTGTTCCGGCAGGGTGTTATCCCCGGTCTTGAAGGTCCCGTCCTCGGCTTTGACCTGGACGTGGTGATCACCGGCGACGTGACCCCGATCTGGCAGATGGCACCCGGCAAGGTGGCCATGCGGCACGACTGGATCGAGAAGCGCAAGGGCCGGCCGACCGGCCACGGATCGGTGTTCCGCTATGATCCCTCGCGTCATGGCTACCTCTACGACGACCTCGCCGCCGATGCCTATGGCGAGGTGGAAAAAGCTCGCGGGTCAGAGCAGCGCTATACCTCGCACAAGGCGATGGACAACGAGGATTTCGATTATATTCCGGAGGATTGGGTCGTGTCCTTCAAGCATGATTGCCTGGACCTGCCGCCGCTCAACTACCTCCGCCCCCCACATCTGCCGCAGGATGCGCGCGTGGTCTGCTTTCACGGGCGGCCGAAGATGCCCGAGGCGGTGGAGGGATACCACGGCTCGCTGCTGCGCTGGTCGCGGCCCTGCGACTGGCTGCGCGACCACTGGATCAACCGGGCCCGCGCCGATCTGGGCCCGGACTGGGCGTGAGGCGGCCTAGTCCGTCGAGGATGGCGCGCCGTCGCGGAACAGCGCCTCGACGCAATCTAGCAGCTCGGCGGTCCGGGCGTCGGTAAGGCGGTAGCAATTCGCCTTGCCGGACCGGCGCGCCACCACCAGCCCTTCCAGCCGCAGCCGGGTGAGGTGCTGCGAGACGATGGCCTGCCGCAGCTCCAGCGCCTCCTCGAGCTCGGCCACCGTCATCTCTCCGCCGGCGAGGTGGCACAGGATCAGGAGCCGCTTCTCGTGCCCGAGCGCCTTGAGCAGGGCGGCCGCGCTGGTCGCCCGGGACATGAGCATTTCGGGCGATCCTTGTCCCGCCTGGCGTTCGGGGCCCTCCGAGCGGTGCGTGCCGGGTTGGGCGTTCGTCGGGTTCTGTGCGGCGTGTTGTGCTGTCACGTGTCATCCCCCCTGACGACAAACTGCGTTTGCAATTAAAGCCATTCGAGTGCGTCCAAGGCCACCATGGTAGGGCGCGGTGCCGCCCCGGCAACGTCGCGTCCGGCCCGCCCGGAGGGCCGGCTTCCCGGGGGTCAGGCCGGCCAATTCCGGGGGCGCCTCTTGCAGCCCCCTGAGCGCGTGACTAAGACTCCGTTAGCTTTACGGCGGTACACCCGAGACAGCAGGCAAAAAGGCAGGCGAGGATGAAAGACCCATACGAGACATACATGAACACCCTCGTGCCCATGGTGGTGGAACAGACCAGCCGTGGCGAGCGGGCCTACGACATCTTCTCGCGCCTCCTGAAGGAGCGGATCGTCTTCGTCACCGGCCCGGTTCACGACGGCATGTCGAGCCTTATCGTGGCGCAGCTTCTGCACCTCGAGGCGGAGAACCCGTCCAAGGAAATCTCCATGTACATCAACAGCCCCGGCGGTGTCGTCACCTCCGGCCTGTCGATCTACGACACCATGCAGTACATCAAGCCCAAGGTCTCCACGCTGGTGATCGGGCAGGCGGCCTCCATGGGCTCGCTGCTGCTGACCGCGGGCGCCCCGGGCATGCGGGCCTCGCTGCCCAACAGCCGCATCATGGTGCACCAGCCCTCCGGCGGCTACCAAGGCCAGGCGACGGACATCATGATCCATGCCCAGGAGACCCAGAAGCTCAAGAACCGGCTGAACGAGATCTACGTCAGGCATACCGGCCAGACCCTCAAGAAGGTCGAGGCGGCGCTGGAGCGTGACAACTTCATGGATCCGCAGGAAGCCAAGGAATGGGGCCTGATCGACGAGATCGTGGAAAGCCGCGTCCAGCCCGACGGCGACGAGGGCTGAGGCGGGGTGCCGGGCCCGTGAAGAGCGGCCCGGCATTTTGCGATTGTGGTGCCGGATGGGCTGCCCTAAGCTAGGCGGACATACGGCAAAAGGGCCAAGACGGACGGCCATCAAGGACGGCCTGAAAGGTAGGAAATGGCAACGAATTCCGGCGGCGACAGCAAGAATACCCTCTATTGCTCCTTCTGCGGCAAGAGCCAGCACGAGGTGCGCAAGCTGATCGCCGGACCGACCGTATTCATCTGCGACGAATGCGTCGAGCTGTGCATGGACATCATCCGCGAAGAGACCAAGAGCTCCGGCTTCAAGTCTTCCGAAGGGGTGCCCACGCCGCGCGAGATCTGCGACGTGCTGGATGATTACGTGATCGGCCAGGCGATTGCCAAGCGCGTGCTCTCGGTCGCGGTGCACAACCACTACAAGCGGCTGAACCATTCGCAGAAAAGCTCCGATATCGAGCTGAACAAGTCGAACATCCTGCTGATCGGCCCCACGGGCTGCGGCAAGACGCTGCTGGCGCAGACGCTGGCGCGCATCCTCGACGTGCCCTTCACCATGGCCGACGCCACCACGCTGACCGAGGCCGGCTATGTGGGCGAGGATGTGGAGAACATCATCCTCAAGCTCCTGCAGGCCAGCGAATACAACGTGGAGCGGGCGCAGCGCGGCATCGTCTATATCGACGAGGTCGACAAGATCACGCGCAAGTCCGAGAACCCCTCGATCACCCGCGACGTGTCGGGCGAGGGCGTGCAGCAGGCGCTGCTGAAGCTGATGGAGGGCACCGTCGCCTCCGTTCCGCCGCAGGGCGGGCGCAAGCATCCGCAGCAGGAATTCCTGCAGGTGGACACGACGAACATCCTGTTCATCTGCGGCGGCGCCTTTGCCGGTCTGGAACGGATCATCGCGCAGCGCGGCAAGGGCTCGGCCATGGGCTTCGGCGCCGATGTGCGGGCCAATGACGAACGCGGCATCGGCGAGGTCTTCCAGGACCTGGAGCCCGAGGATCTGCTGAAATTCGGCCTGATCCCGGAATTCGTCGGCCGGCTGCCGGTCATCGCCACGCTGGAGGATCTGGACGAGGATGCGCTTGTCACCATCCTGACCCAGCCCAAGAACGCGCTGGTCAAGCAGTACCAGCGCCTGTTCGAGCTGGAGGATGCGACGCTCACCTTCACCGACGAGGCCCTGTCGGCCATCGCCAAGCGGGCCATCGCCCGCAAGACCGGCGCCCGGGGCCTGCGCTCTATCCTGGAGGACATCCTGCTCGACACGATGTTCGACCTGCCGGGGATGGACAACGTGGACGAGGTGGTCGTCAACGAGGAGGCCGTGACCTCCGAGGCGGCGCCGCTGATGATCTATTCCGACCAGAAGAAGGAATCGGCCACCGCCGGCTGATCCGACCTTCGGAACCGAGATTGCGAAAGGGGGCCTGCGGGTCCCCTTTTTTTCGTGGCCCGGCCGATCGGCGCCATCGGCACGGCTCCGCTCCAACGCGAATGTGATCGGCAGCCAGTCTTGCTCCTTCCGCTTATGCGAACATATGGTGAACGCATGGCAACATTGACCCTCGATCGCAAGCTCGCCATCCTGTCGGACGCGGCGAAATACGACGCCTCCTGCGCCTCCAGCGGGGGGCAGCGGCGTGACAGCCGCGACGGCAAGGGGCTGGGCTCGGTCACCGGGTCGGGCATCTGCCACGCCTACACGCCGGACGGGCGCTGCATCAGCCTGCTCAAGATCCTGATGACCAATTTCTGCATCTACGACTGCGCCTATTGCGTGAACCGCGTCAGCTCCAACGTCGAGCGCGCGCGGTTCTCGCCCGAGGAGGTGGTGCAGCTGACGCTCGAATTCTACCGGCGCAACTATATCGAGGGGCTGTTCCTGTCCTCGGGCATCATCCGCTCGCCCGATGACACAATGGCCGACATGGTGCGCATCGCCCGCACCCTGCGCGAGGATCACGGCTTTCGCGGCTACATCCATCTCAAGACAATCCCCGACGCCGATCAGCGCCTGATCGAGGAGGCGGGACTTTACGCCGACCGGCTGTCGATCAACGTGGAGCTTCCGACCGACACCGCCGTCGAGCGCTACGCGCCGGAGAAAAGCCCCGACCGCATCCGCCGCGCCATGGCCGACGTGCGCGTGCTGCGCGAGGCCCGCAAGGAGCGGAGCCATACCGGCAAGCGCCCGCCGCGTTTCGCGCCAGCGGGCCAGTCTACGCAGATGATCGTCGGCGCGGACGGGGCCAATGACGCGACGATCCTGCAAAGCTCCACCCGGCTCTATTCCAGCTACCACCTGAAGCGGGTCTATTACTCCGCCTTTTCGCCGATCCCCGACGCCTCTTTCGCGCTGCCGCTGGTGCGTCCGCCGCTGGTGCGCGAACACCGGCTGTACCAGGCGGATTGGCTGCTGCGCTTCTACGGCTTCGAGGCGGGCGAGATCACGGCGGGGCAGGCGGACGGCAACCTCGACCTCGCGGTGGACCCGAAGCTTGCCTGGGCGCTCGCCAACCGTCACCGCTTCCCGGTGGAGGTGAACCGCGCGGATCGCGAGACGCTGCTGCGCATCCCGGGCTTCGGCACGCGGACGGTGCAGCGCATCCTCGCCACCCGCCGCCACCGGACCCTGCGCTACGAGGACCTCGCGCGGATGGGGGCGAACCTCAAGAACGCCCGGCCCTTCATCTCGCTGCCCGGCTGGTCGCCGCGGGGGCTGACCGATACGGCTGACCTGCGGGCGCGCTTTGCCCCGGCGCCGGAGCAATTGTCGCTGTTCTGATGTACCGCGTGGACCTTCCCTTGACCGGCACCTTCGCCGCCTGGCGCGACGCGGCGCGCGGGCTGATCGGCGCGGGCGTGCGGCCGGAAGAGGTGGCCTGGCAGCGGGGCGAGGGTGGCGCGGACCTCTTCGGCGCGGCGCCGCCGCCCATGGCCGAGGCGCCGGGGCTGACCGTGCCGAAAAGCTTCCTCCAGGCGGCGCAGCTCGTGGCCTGGCACCGGGATCCGGAGCGGTTCGCCCGGCTCTACGCCATGCTCCATGCGCTGCAGACCGATCGCCGGCTCATGGAGGATCGAGGCGACCCGCGGGTGGTCAGGCTGCACGCCATGGCCAAGGAGGTGGGCCGCGACAAGCACAAGATGACCGCCTTCGTCCGCTTCCGCGAGCTGGAGCCGCTCTCCGACCGCCGCCGCTTTGCCGCCTGGTTCGAGCCGTCGCATTACATCGCCGAGCCCACGGCGCCCTTCTTTGCCAAGCGCTTCGGCGACATGGACTGGTCGATCTTCACGCCCGACCTCAGCGTGCATTTCGACGGTGCGCTCCGCTTCGAGCCCGGCGCGCCGCGCCCCGATCTGCCCGAGGACGCGGCAGAGGATCTGTGGCGTACCTATTTCCGCTCGATCTTCAACCCCGCGCGGCTGAAACCGGCGGCGATGCAATCGGAGATGCCGCGCAAGTACTGGAAGAACCTGCCCGAGGCGGGGCTGATCCCCGAGCTGATCGCCACCGCCCAGACCCGCGCGCAGGAGATGGCCGAGGCCGCGCCGACGCTTGCCCCCGCCCGCGCGCGCCCGGTGCTGGAGCGGGTCCACGCGGCGCAGGCCGAAAAGCTCGAGGGGCGCGACCAGTTCGCCGCCGCGCTCGAGGGCTGCCGCCGCTGCGGGTTGTGGGAGAACGCGACCCGGCCGGTGCCGGGCGAGGGGCCGCTCGATGCGCGGCTGATGGTGGTGGGGGAACAGCCCGGCGATGCGGAGGACCTGTCCGGTCGGCCCTTCGTGGGCCCCGCCGGGCAATTGTTTGACCGCGTGCTGGCAGAGGCGGGGATCGACCGCGCGACGCTCTACGTCACCAACGCGGTCAAGCACTTCAAATTTCGTGCCCGCGGCAAGCGACGGCTGCACGAGTCCCCGTCCAGGGGCGAGATCCGCCATTGCCGCTGGTGGCTCGACGTTGAGCGCGAACGGGTGAAGCCGCGCCTGATCCTCGCCATGGGCGGCACCGCGGTGGAAAGCCTGACCGGCACCCGCGAGGGGCTGCTCAAACGCCGCGGCGGGATCGAGGCGGCGGAGGACGGCACGCCGCTGATGGTCACCGTGCATCCCAGCTACATCCTGCGCCTGCCTGACCGGGTGCGCCAGCAGGAGGAAACCGCCCGCTTCCGCGAGGATCTGCAGCGCGCCGCGCAAGCCGCCGCCTGACCGGCCGGGCGCCCGGCGGATGGGCGCAATTGCGCCGGGATGGGACTGGACCTCGCCCGCCGGATCGGCCATACGGGTGAAGCGAATTTCCGGAGGTTTGCATGGGCATTCTGAACACGCTGCTTCGTGCCGTCACCTGGTGGAACGGGCAGACCCTGAACACGCAGCTCTTCACCTGGCGCAAGGGGAAGAAGGTGGGCGAGGACGATCAGGGCAACGTCTACTACCGCAATGCCGACGACAGCAAACGCTGGGTGATCTTCAACGGCGAGGCCGAGGCAAGCCGCGTCAGCCCCGAATGGCACGGCTGGCTGCACCGCACCTGGGACGAACCGCCCAGCGAGAAGCCGCTGCCGCACAAGGCGTGGGAAAAGCCGCACCAGGAGAACCTGACCGGCACCGCGCTGGCCTATGCGCCCGCCGGCTCGATCCGCCGCAAGCTGCCCGAGCCGCGCGGCGATTACGAGGCCTGGACCCCGGAATAGGATCCCCGCCATGGCGTCTCAGACAAGCGAAGCACTGGTCGGCGGCGCGGTCCTGGCCGCCGCGCTCGGGTTCGTCCTTTATGCGGGCCAGAGCGCGGGCCTGTCGCTGCGCACCAGCGAAGGCTACAACCTCAGCGCCTCCTTCCGCTCGGCCGAAGGGGTGACGCTGGGCACCGACGTGCGGCTCGCCGGGGTCAAGATCGGCACCGTAACGGGGCTGGACCTCAACCCCGAGACCTATCGCGCCCAGACCCAGCTGCGACTCGACCAGGCGGTGCAGGTGCCCGATGACAGCGCCGTCGTGATCTCGTCCGAAGGGCTGCTGGGCGGCAACTTCGTCGAGATCATGCCCGGCGGATCGCCCTTCTACTTTGAGCCGGGATCTGAGATCGAGGATACTCAGGGCTCCGTCAGCCTGATCTCCCTGCTGCTGAAATTCGTCTCCGGCGGCGGATCGGAGGGGGAATGAAGGCCATGTTCCCGACGCTCCTTTTGTCCCTCGCGACCACGCTGGCCCCCGCGATCCTGCCCGCGCAGGAGGAGGTGAGCCAGGGCGGCGGCGCCGTGCTGCGCAGCCTCGACAAGGTGAACGGTGAGGTGGTCGACCTCGAGCTGATCGACGGGCAGGAGGCGGTCGTCGGCTCCATCGCGATCGAGCTCGACGAATGCCGCTACCCGGCGGGCAACCCCGCGGGCGACGCCTATGCCTACCTGGTCATCCGCGACACCGCCAATCCCGAACCGCCGGCCTTTTCCGGCTGGATGGTGGCCTCGTCGCCGGCGCTGAACGCGCTGGACCATTCGCGCTACGACGTCTGGGTGTTGCGCTGCACGACCTCCTGACCGGAGAGTGGCAGGGCGGGCGCGGTGAAATCCGCCCGGTATTCCAGCGCCTCGGCCAGCCGTTCATGGTACTCCGCGCGGCTGATCTCCACCGCGCCGAGCGAGGCCAGGTGATCGGTCAGGAACTGCGTGTCGAACAGGCGGAACCCCGCCAGGTTCAGCCGGTCCACCAGGTAGGCCAGCGCGATCTTTGACGCATCGGTGCGGCGCGAGAACATGCTTTCCCCGAAAAAGGCCGCGCCAAGCGCCACGCCGTAGACCCCGCCGATCAGCCCATGCTTCGGGTCATGAACCTCGAGGCAATGGGCAAGGCCGCGCCGGAACAGGTCCAGGTAGAGCCCGCGGATCCGGTCGTTGATCCAGGTCTCCTCCCGGTCGGCGCAGCCGTCCAGCACCCCCTCGAAATCGGAATTCACCCGTATCTCGTACTCGTCCCGGCGCATCCGGCGGGCAAGAGAGCGGGAGATATGGAAATGGTCGAGCGGAAAGATCCCCCGCCGCCGCGGATCGACCCAGAACAGGTCAGGGTCGTCGCGATGCTCCGCCATCGGGAACAGCCCCGCGGCATAGGCGCGAAGCAGCAGGTCCGGGGTCAGGTCGGCGGAGTCCTTCATGGCAGTGATATAACCCGCCGGGATATCCCCGCGCCAGCCCCGGCTGAGCCTGACGCGAGGAAGCGGCCCGCCCGCGTCAGGCGGGCAGGTTCTGCTCCAGCCAGTGTTCCAGCCAGTGGATATTATACTCGCCGGTGATCACGGCCTCTTCCTGCAGCAGCGCGTGGAACAGCGGGATCGTGGTATCCACCCCGTCGACGATCAGCTCCGCCAGGGCTCGGTTCAGCCGCGACAACGCCTCGGGCCGGTCGCGGCCATGGACGATGAGCTTGCCGATCAGGCTGTCGTAATAGGGCGGGATCGAGTAGCCGTCGTAAAGCGCGGAATCGATCCGCACGCCCAGGCCGCCCGGCGCGTGGTACTGGGTGATCCGGCCCGGGGAAGGGGCGAAGTTCGGCAGCTTCTCCGCGTTGATCCGAACCTCGATGGCATGGCCGTTGATCTGCAGATCCTCCTGCCCGAAGGACAGCGGATAGCCCTCGGCCACGCGGATCTGTTCGCGCACAAGGTCCACGCCGAAGATCGCCTCGGTCACCGGGTGCTCCACCTGCAGGCGGGTATTCATCTCGATGAAGAAGAACTCGCCGTTCTCGTAGAGGAACTCGATCGTGCCGGCGCCGGAATACTTCATCTCGGCCACGGCATCGGCGCAGATCTTGCCGATGCGCGCGCGCTCTTCCTCGGTGATGACGGGGCCGGGGGCCTCTTCCAGCACCTTCTGGTGGCGCCGCTGCAGCGAGCAATCCCGCTCGCCCAGGTGGACCGCGCCGCCCTTGCCGTCACCAAAGACCTGCACCTCGATGTGGCGCGGGGTCGTGAGGTATTTCTCGATATAGACCTCGTCATTGCCGAAGGCGGCCTTGGCCTCCGACCGGGCGGTGAGAAAGGCGCGCTCCATCTCGGAGGCGTCATGCGCCACCTTCATGCCGCGCCCGCCGCCGCCGGCGGTGGCCTTGATAATGACCGGATAGCCCATCTCGGCGCCCAGCCGCTGCGCGGTCTCCAGGTCGGCGACGCCCCCCTCGGAGCCCGGAACGCAGGGGATGCCCAGAGATTTCGCGGTTTCCTTGGCGGTGATCTTGTCGCCCATGATGCGGATATGGGCGGCCGAGGGGCCGATGAAGGTCAGGCCGTGATCCTCGACGATCTGCACGAACTTGGCGTTTTCCGACAGGAAGCCATAGCCCGGGTGGATCGCCTGCGCGCCCGAGATCTCGCAGGCCGAGATGATGGCGGGGATCGACAGGTAGCTCTGAGCGCCGGAGGGCGGGCCGATGCAGACGCTTTCGTCGGCCATGCGGACATGCATCGCGTCGCTGTCGGCGGTGGAATGGACCGCGACGGACTGGATGCCCATTTCACGGCACGCGCGGATCACGCGCAGCGCGATTTCCCCGCGGTTGGCGATGAGGATTTTCTCGAACATGGGTGGCCCCGCTTATTCGAGGATGACGAGGGGGGCGCCGTATTCGACCGCCGCGCCGTCCTCGACCAGGATGCGTTTCACGGTGCCGGCCTTGGGGGCGGGGATGTGGTTCATCGTCTTCATGGCCTCGACGATGAGCAGCGTGTCGCCTTCGGCCACCTGCTTGCCCACGGTGATGAAGGCGGGCGCGCCGGGTTCGGCCTGCATGTAGACGGTGCCCACCATGGGCGAGGTCACGGCGCCGGGATGGCTGGCCGGATCGTCGCCGGCACCGGTCTCGGCAGGGGCGGCGGCGGCCGGCGCCTGCGGCGCGGCGGGGG
>SRJI02000129.1 GCA_005473895.2 Carideicomes alvinocaridis | reverse complement strand
GGAGGTCGAGACGACCGCGGCGGGGACGGACAACTCGCTGACCACGATCGTGGAGCTCGTCGAGCAGGCGCAGGCAGAGAAGGGCGACCGCGCCCGGATCGCCGACCGCATCGCCCGGCCCTTGGTGCCCGGGGTGATGGTCCTGGCGGCGCTGGTCGGCGTGATCGGCTCGTTGCTTGGCGATCCCGAGACGTGGATCACGCGGGCCCTGGTGGTCCTGGTCGCGGCGTCGCCGTGCGCCCTGGCGATCTCCGTGCCACTGACGGTCGTGGCCGCGATCGGCGCGGCCAGCCGGTTCGGCGTGGTCATCAAGTCCGGCGCGGCATTTGAGCGGCTCGGTGGCATCCGGCACCTGGCGGTGGACAAGACCGGGACCCTCACCCGCAACCGGCCCGAGGTCACCGGGGTGGTCCCGGCAGACGGGTTCGACCGGGAGCGGGTGCTGGCCCTCGCAGCGGCGGTCGAGCAGCACTCCACGCACCCGCTCGCTGCGGCGATCGCGGCCGCGGCCGCGGACCAGGGAGCGCCTGCCGCACTGGACGTGAGCGAGGAGGCCGGGCATGGCATCGGCGGCACCGTCGAGGACCAACGGGTGATGGTAGGCAGCCCCCGCTGGATCGACGCCGGGCCGTTGAAGGCAGAGGTCGAACGCCTGGAGTCCGAGGGCCAGACCTGCGTCCTCGTCACCGTCGACGACGTCCTGGCCGGGGCGATCGGGGTCCGTGACGAGCTGCGGCCCGAGGTGCCCGAGGTCGTGCAGTCCCTGCGCGCCCACGGGGTGGAAGTGAGCATGCTCACCGGTGACAACGCCCGCACTGCTCGGGCGCTGGGTGCCCGAGGTCGTGCAGTCCCTGCGCGCCCACGGGGTGGAAGTGAGCATGCTCACCGGTGACAACGCCCGCACTGCTCGGGCGCTG
>SRJI02000018.1 GCA_005473895.2 Carideicomes alvinocaridis | reverse complement strand
GCAGCGCCCCTGGCCGCCGGAGGGCGGGCCGGAGGTGCCGCGGCGCTGAGGCGCAACGCCCCGGCCGCGCGCGCCGTACAGCTCCGGACCATCTCCTGCGCCGGGGCATCTTTCCCTTGCCCCACCCCCGCCCCGCGGGTCATATCGCGGCAGGGACAGGGAGGCCGCAGCATGAATGCGACCGCACGCAAGCGCATCTGGGGATGGTTCTTCTTCGACTGGGCGAGCCAGCCCTACAACACGCTGCTGATCACCTTCATCTTCGCCCCCTACATGAAGGAGCTGATGGGTGACGGGTCCGCCGCGCAGGCGGCCTGGGGTTTCGGCATCGCGGCGGCGGGCATCGTGATCGCCCTGCTGGCGCCGCTGCTGGGCGCCATGGCCGACATCTCGGGCAACCGGATGCGCTGGATCTGGGGCTTTTCCGCCATGTATGTCGTAGGCTCCGCCGCGTTGTGGTATGCGCAGCCGGCGGATTTCGACCTCTACCGGACGCTGTTCTTCTTCGCCATCGGCATGATCGGGATGGAGTTCGCGACGATCTTCACCAATTCCATGCTGCCCGACCTCGGCACACGGGAAGAGATCGGGCGGCTGTCGGGCAACGGCTGGGCCTTCGGCTATGTCGGCGGGCTGCTGGCGCTGGTGATCATGCTGGTCTTCTTCGCCGAAGGGGCGGAGACCGGGCGCACCTTCGTGGGGCTCGACCCGGCCTTCGGGCTGGATCCGGCCACGCGGGAGGGGACGCGCTTTGTCGGGCCGCTGACGGCGATCTGGTACGCGGTGTTCATGGTGCCCTTCTTCCTCTGGGTGCGGGATCCGAAGCCGCACAAGGGCCCGGCCGGGGCCGTGGGCCGGGCGATGCGCGAGCTGGGGCGCACCCTGCGCTCGCTGCCCGGGCGGCCGTCGCTTTTCGCCTATCTCGGCTCGTCCATGTTCTACCGCGACGCGCTGAACGGGATGTACACCTTCGGCGGAATCTACGCCGCGGGGATGCTGGACTGGTCGGTGGTCGATACCGGCATCTTCGGCATCCTCGCGATCATCGCCGGGGCGCTCTTTGCCTGGCTCGGGGGCATGGCCGACACGCGCTTCGGGCCGAAGCCAGTCATCGCCACCTGCATCCTGATCCTGACCGCCGTGGCGCTGGGCGTCGTGCTGGTCTCGCGCGAGCGGGTGTTCGGCATCGCCGTCGCGCCGGACTCGTCGCTGCCGGACGTGGCCTTCTACCTGCTGGGCGCGCTGATCGGCGCCGCGGGGGGCGCGCTGCAATCGGCGAGCCGGACCATGATGGTGCGCCAGTCCGACCCGGAAAAGATGACCGAGGCCTTCGGGCTTTACGCGCTGGCGGGCAAGGCCACGTCCTTCATCGCGCCGCTCAGCATCGGGATCGTCACCGCCCTGACCGGCAGCCAGCCGCTGGGCGTCACGCCGCTGATCGCGCTTTTCCTGATCGGGCTTTTCCTGCTACGCTGGGTGAAGGCAGAAGGAGACCCGCATTCATGGGCCGAACGCTCTTCCCCCTCGTCCTTTTGACGATCCTCGCCGGCTGCGGCTTTCGCGACAAGGCGCCCGACCCGGTGCAGGAGCCGGAGCCCATGGCGATCCCGGCCTCGCTGTCCACGCAGCAGGCCAAGCGGCTGTTCGGCGCCAAGCAGAGCGGGTCGGAACATGACGCCGCGCCCTACGGCTCCTACTCCAAGGGCTGCGTGGCGGGCGCCGTGCAGCTGCCCGAGACGGGGCCGACCTGGCAGGCCATGCGCCTGTCGCGGAACCGCAACTGGGCGCATCCCGAGACGGTGGATTTCGTGGAGGACCTGTCGCGCAAGGTGGCGCGGATCCCGGGCTGGAACGGCCTTTACGTGGGCGACATGAGCCAGCCGCGCGGCGGCCCGATGCTGACCGGCCATGCCAGCCACCAGATCGGCCTGGACGCCGATATCTGGCTGCGCCCGGCCGACCGGCTGGACCTGTCGCGGTCCGAGCGCGAGAGCCTGTCCTCGATCTCGCTCCGCCGGGCGAGCGGGGCCTATACCAACAGCAACTGGACGCCGCAGCACATGGCGGTGATCAAGGCCGCCGCCGAGGATCCGCGGGTCGCGCGGATCTTCCTCTTCCCCGGCGGCAAGGTGAAGATGTGCAACGAGGCCACCGGCGACCGGTCCTGGCTGCGCAAGGTGCGCCCGTGGTGGGGGCATCACTACCATTTCCACGTGCGGCTGGCCTGCCCGCCGGGCGCCACCGGCTGCGTCGACCAGGCGCCGCCCCCGCCGGGAGACGGCTGTGCCGAGGCGCAGCAATGGGTGAACAACATCCTCAACCCGCCGCCGCCCGATCCCAATGCGCCCAAGCCCAAGCCCAAGCGTGAACTGACCCTAGCGGATCTGCCGCAGCAATGCGCCGCCGTCTTGCAGTCGCGCTAGGCGCGGGGCTGCTGGCGGCACTCACCCTGACCGGACGGGCCGACGTGGCCGGTCCGGCACGCCACGTCGGCAGCTTTTCCTGGCACCTGAAGGACCCGCATTTCGGCGGGTTCTCCGGGCTCGAGCTGTCGGCGGACGGCACGCGCTTCGTCACCATCAGCGACCGCGGCTACCGCACCGAGGGCCGGCTGCTGCGCGAGACGGGCCGCATCACCGGCGTGAAGGCGCAGCCGATCCTGCCGCTGGGCGGGACCCATGACGGCGGGGTGGAGCAGAACGACAGCGAGGGGCTGGCCATCGCCTCGGATGGGACCGAATGGGTCTCTTTCGAATTCATCAACCTCGTGCAGCGGATCTGCGCCGACCATCGCGGCAAGGGGCTGAAGCGGCATCCCCGCTTCCTGTCGCTGCCGCCCAACCGCGGGCTGGAGGCGCTGGCCATCGACGCAAGCGACAGGATCTACGCCCTGCCCGAAGGCGGCTTCGGCCGGAAGGGGCGGATCCCGGTCTTCCGCTACGAGGGGCCCGACTGGAAGGTGCCGCGGGATATCCCGCAACATGACGGCTTTGTCCCGGTGGGGGCGGATTTCGGCCCGGACGGGATGCTCTACCTGCTGGAGCGGCGCTTTACCGGGCTGGGGTTCCGCAGCCAGGTGCGGCGCTTCGACCCCGACGATCCGGAGGGGCGCGTGGAGCTGCTGTTGCAGACCCCGACCGGCACCCATGACAACCTCGAGGGCATCGCGGTCTGGCAGGACAGGCAGGGGCGCACGCGGCTGACCATGATCTCGGACGACAACCAGCGCTTCTTCCAGACGACGGAATTCGTGGAATACGTGCTGGACCGCTAGGAGATTCCCCTTGCGCGCCCGCGGCGAGAGGACTACACGCCCGCCCGTTCCCGCCGCGTTCCGGCGAGAGCCATGTCGCCGCAACCATGTGAAAAACGGGCACCAGATACCATGAACCGCACGCATCTTCCCGGCATTCTTGCCATGGCCGCCATCGTCGTGGCCTCCAACATCCTCGTCCAGTTCCTGATCCTCGACGGGATCCTGACCTGGGGCGCCTTCACCTATCCGCTCGCCTTCCTCGTCACCGACGTGATGAACCGCGTTTACGGGGCGCCGGCCGCGCGCCGCGTCGTGCTGGCGGGCTTCGTCACCGGGGTGATCTGCTCGCTCGTCGGCAGCCAGATCATGCTGGAATTCGGCCCCGCCGTGCCGCTGCGCATTGCCGTGGCTTCGGGGACCGCCTTCCTCGTGGCGCAGCTGGTCGACATCACCACCTTCAACGCCGTGCGCGGCGGGGCATGGTGGCGCGCGCCGCTGGTCTCCACCCTGGTGGGGTCGGTGCTGGACACGGCGCTGTTCTTCTCCATCGCCTTCGCGGGCTTCGTGCCGTTCTTTTCCGCCGCCGCGGATGCCCAGACCGCCTGGGCGCAGGACCCGGCGCCCTTCCTCACGATGGGGCCGATGGTGCCGCTCTGGGTGACACTGGCGGTGGCCGACTGGATGGTGAAACTGCTGCTCGCTCTCGTGGCACTGATCCCCTTCCGTGTGATCGTTTCGTCGCTCCGTGCACAAGCGGCATGAATTTCGTTTGACATGTACACAAGATGTGCCAGTCTTTCTGTACGCGAAACAACAGAAAGGAGGTGCTCTAGTGTTTATCAGGAAGCTGGAGAAGGGTGTCGGAACAGTTCGGAGGAATGTGGCCTAGGGCAGTCCCTGGGTCTGCGGACCCCGAATTGGTGAAGGCCTAACCGGCCCCCACCTCCACTCATTCCGAAAGGGCCGTCCCATCGCGGGGGCGGCCCTTTTTGGTGCGGCTTTCGCATTGCCATGCGGGGGGAGCCGGGCCATCTATCCGGTCGGAAAGGACGGGTCATGCTGAGGATCAACGACCGCATCGCCATCGAGGACTGGGAGATCACGGAGCAGTTCATCCGCGCCGGCGGCCCCGGCGGGCAGAACGTGAACAAGGTCTCCTCCGCGGTCGAGCTGCGTTTCGAGGCGGAGCGCTCGCCGAACCTGCCCGGCCCGGTGAAGGCCCGGCTGCGGCGTCTCGCGGGGCGGCGCTGGACGAAGGAGGGCGCGCTGGTGATCCAGGTCTCCGAGGAGCGTTCGCAGGCCCGCAACCGCGAGATCGCCCGGGACCGCCTGGCTGCACTGGTCCGCAAGGCACTGGAGCGGCCGAAGCGGCGGATCCCCACGAAGGTGTCGCAGAACCAGAAGCGCAAGCGGGTGGAGGCGAAAAAGAAGCGCTCCGAGGTCAAGGAAGGCCGTGGCTGGGAGCGGTGATGCGCGGGAGCCCGGTGGTGTGCCGCCGCGTGCCGGCACCTTCCGGGAACCATGCAAGGGGCCGGACGCGTTTCCCGTGCAAAGGAGATACGTCCCATGACCGAACCCAAACCCAAGCGCGGTATGCCGCGGTCGCTGTTCTTCGTGCTGATCCCGGTGCTTTTCGTGGTGATCATCCTCGGCCTGATGCTCGCCGGCGAGGGCGTGCAGGAAGGCGTGGTGCCTTCGGATGATCGGGAGGTGGTGGAGTAGAAGTCTGGGCTGTTCAGGCTCTACCTCTGCTCCGATTAAAGGCTCCAATTGATTCAGTGACTAACCTAGTGTTCAATTAAAGGAGAATGAAAAACGGGGTAATAAGTCGATATGAAGGTTGGAGATCTGGTTCGCTACGCTCTTCAGGAGCACGCCCTATTCTGGTGGGGCGAGGACGGAGTTGATTACTACGAACTTCAAGCCAACGGTGGCAAATATTCTCGTGAATCTGTGCGGAAGGTTTCAGCTCGCTACGGAGTTAGTCGTGGAATCTTAAGAAATGGGCCGTTGCCTCGCGAAAAGACCGAAAAAGATTGCGACCTCGGGGCAGAAGGTATTGCCAACCTCGTTAACCAGACAATTTTGGAGTGGCCGACTTCCACAGTTGAGCGAGCTGAATTTGTCGCGGACTTGGCCGATCAGGCAAACGAGGACGGCCTGACAAAGGGACGACAGATTTCAGCCTTTTCAAAGTTGGTCTGGTTTGTGCGACCTGAATGTTGGGTGCTCTATGATAGCTATGTCGTCAATGCTTGCGGTATCAACGCCAGTGATCCGCGGGATAGGATGACTTCATACTACGCATACTTGGCAGATAACGGCTTCGAGGACGATTGCCATGCCATGCGGGGGATCCTTGAGAAGTCCCGTTTCTTTCAGAGCCTCTGGCCAGAACGTATTCTGGACAAAGCTCTTTGGATCAGGGGGGCGAAAGATACTGACGCCCAATGGCAGGGGCGCAGCCGCGCTTTTCGGAAGGCGCTGGGTCAGTCCATTGCCGATGAGCTAGCCGATGTTGCGGAGGACCTGAACAAAGTTGTTGGAAATTCCAAGCTGCTAACTGGCTAATTTCTAAACCACAACCTCCATGCGCTCCTGCTTCCCGACCCCGAACACCCGCTTGTAGCGCGCGATCTCGTCCTCCGGGCCCATCGCCTTTTCCGGGTTGTCCGAGAGCTTGACCGTCGGGTGACCCTCCGCGGAGACCGCCTTGCAGACCAGCGAGAAGGCGTCGAGCCGGCCTTCGGGGACCAGCCCGCGGAAATCGTTGGTCAGGTTCGTGCCCCAGCCGAAGGATACGCGGACGCGGCCTCGGAACTGTTCGTGCAGCGCGGCGATCGTGTCCACGTCCAGCCCGTCGGAGAAGATCACCAGCTTCTGGCGCGGATCCTCGCCGCGGCTCTTCCACCAGGCGATGGCCGTCTCCGCGCCGGTCGCCGGGTCGCCGCTGTCGATGCGGATGCCTGTCCAGCCGGCCAGCCAGTCGGGCGCGTTCTTGAGGAACCCCGCGGTGCCGAACGTGTCGGGCAGGATGATGCGCAGGTTGCCCTCGTGCTCGTCATGCCAGTCGGACAGCACGTCGTAGGGGGCGCGGGCCAGGGCGGCGTCGTCCTCGGCCAGCGCGGCATAGACCATGGGCATCTCGTGGGCATTGGTGCCGATCGCTTCGAGGTCGCGGTTCTTGGCGATCAAGCAGTTGGACGTACCGGTGAAGGCCGGGCCCAGCCCCTCCACCATGGCCTGCACGCACCAATCCTGCCAGAGAAAGCTGTGCCGCCGCCGCGTGCCGAAATCGGCGATCCGCAGGTCCGGGTACTGGCGCAGCGTCTCCACCTTTTCCCAGAGCTTGGTCATGGCGCGGGCATAGAGCACCTGCAGCTCGAACCGGCCCATGTCGTTCAGGACCGCGCGGCCGCGCAACTCCATCAGCACGGCGAGGGCGGGGATCTCCCACAGCATGACCTCGGGCCAGGTGCCCTCGAAGGTGAGCTCGTATTGATCGCCCACCTTCTCCAGGTGATAGGGCGGCAGGCGCAGCCCCTCGAACCATTCCATGAAGTCCGAACGGAACATCTGCCGCTTGCCGTAGAAGGTGTTGCCGCGCAGCCAGGTGCTTTCGCCGCGGGTCAGCCGGAGCGAGCGGATGTGGTCGAGCTGTTCGCGCAGCTCGCCCTCGTCGATCAGCCGGGCGAGAGGGATCCGCGTGGTGCGGTTGATCAGCGAGAAGGTGACCTGCGTGTCCGGCTTGTTGCGGAACACCGACTGGCACATCAGCAGCTTGTAGAAGTCGGTGTCGATGAGCGAACGGACGATCGGGTCGATCTTCCACTTGTGGTTCCACACACGGGTCGCGATATCCAAGGGCTCGGGCCTTTCGGGTAGGGCGTTTCGCCTCACCTGATACGCGATGGTTTCCCGGCCCGCAAAGGGGAATGGCCCTCAGCCCGGCCGCCGGGGCGCGGCAGAGGCGCGGGCGAGGCGGTCCAGCAGCTCGGCGCGGCGCACCGGCTTGGTCAGGAAATCATCCATTCCGGCGGCGAGGCAGGCCTCCCGGTCGCTGTCGAAGGCATTGGCGGTCAGCGCCACGATCCAGGGCTGCGGGCCTTGGTTGGCGCGGATGCGGCGCGTCGCCTCCAGCCCGTCCATGACCGGCATCGCCATGTCCATCAGCACCACGTCCGCCGGGTCTGCGCGATGGGCCTCGAGCGCCTCCGCCCCGTTGAGCGCAAAGCTCAGCCGGATCGGTGCGCCGCGCAGAAACTTGTCCAGGATCAGGCGGTTGGTGCCGTTGTCCTCGGCCACCAGCACGCGCAGCCCCTCGGGCAGGGCGGCGGGGTCCGGGGCCGGCTCGGACGCGGCGGGGGCGTCGGCGACCGGGGCGAGGGGCAGGGTCAGGGTAAAGCAGGATCCGGCGCCGGGGGTGGAGCGGACGGAGATGTCGCCGCCCATCCGCCGGGCCAGCAGGCGCGAGATGGTCAGGCCCAGCCCGGTGCCGCCGAAATTGCGGGTGGTGGTACCGTCCTCCGCCTGGCGAAACGGCTCGAATATGTCGTCCAGCCGGTCGGGAGGGATGCCGATGCCGGTGTCGCGCACCGCGATCTCCATTCCGGTGGGGCCGCCCGCTGCCCCAGCGGGGCGGTGGGTGACGGTGAGGTCCACCCCGCCCTGGCGCGTGAACTTGATCGCGTTGCCCAGCAGGTTCACCAGGATCTGCCGCAGCCGCCCGGCATCGGCGGAGGCGCGAGCGGGCAGGTCCGGGTCCACCTCCAGCGCCAGCTGCAGCGCCTTGGCGTCGGCCTGGGGCCGCAGCAGCTGCACCACCTGACCGATGCAGTCGCGGGGCGAGAACGGCGCGGGCGCGACGTCCAGCTTGCCGCTGTCCAGCTTGGACAGGTCGAGCACGTCGTTGATGATGGTCAGCAGAGCCTCGGCCGAGCTGCGGATGGTCTCGGTATAGAGCCGCTGCTCGGGGCCGAGCTCGGTCTTGTCCAGAAGCTCCACCATGCCGCTGATGCCATGCATGGGGGTGCGGATCTCGTGGCTCATCGTGGCGAGGAATTCCGCGCGGGCGCGTTCGCCACGCTCCGCCCGGGCCTTGGCCTCGGCCAGTTCGCGAGCCTTGGCGCGATCCTCCGTCACGTCGCGATCGACGGACAGCGCATACTCGATCTCGCCATCGGGGCCCTGGATGGGGACCACGTGCTTGTCGATCCAGGTCAGCTCTCCGGTCTTGCTGTACTGGGCAAAGACGCCGCGGAACGGCTGCTTGCGCAGGAGCGCGTCGCGCAGGTCGGCCAGCTCCTCCGCCTCGTTGTCGGAGCGCATCAGCAGGGCCGCGGCCTGCCGGCCCACCGCCTCGTCGGGGCGATAGCCGGTCATGTCGCTGAACGCCTCGTTGACCCAGAGGATCGTGCCCTCGTGATCGGTGATGATCAGACCGTCCCGGGCATGGCGGGCCACCAGCGACATGCGGCGCAGCGTTTCCTGCTGCCGGCGCAGGTCCTTGTTGGCGCGCAGGGTCTCGGTCTGGGCCATCAGGATCGCGCGGTTCGCCGCCTCCTGCCGGCGGTCGAGACCGGCGAGATGGGCGACCACGAGCCAGAGCCAGAACAGCATCAACAACATGCCCGTGCCGTCGAAGTAAAATTGCAGCGGATTGCCGTGGCGCCAGAACAGGTCGTAGAACAGCAGCCCGCCCATGGCCGCGACGTGGACCATGAGGCGCAGGGCGATCTGGCGGGGCGCCGCGCGCAGGCCGATGCCCGCCACCACCATCGCGCCGCCGTGGTAGGAAAAGCAGTAGAGCGCGGCGTGAAGCGGCGGTTGGGACAGGCCGCCGATGGTGATGGCCAGGCTGATCCCCGTCGCCTGGAACACGCTGAGCCCCGCGCTCAGCCGCTCGGCGCGGGGCAGGTCCATCCCCGCCTCCACCGCGCGCCTGAGCCGCCTGATGCCGAAGAGCTCCAGGCATTCGGTCACGCCCGCCACCGTGGCGCAGAGCAGGCCGACCCACGGGGCCCCCGCCAGGGCCAGGACGCAGAAACCGAACAGGGTCACGATCTGCCGGAACAGGAAATAGCCGATCCGGGCCTGCAGGTATTGCAGCAGGCGGCCCCGCCGGGAGGTGCGGCGATCGAAGGCGGCGAGCTGTTCCTGCATCTGCGAGGCGTTTCGCGCCGTTGGCATCTCTGGCGGCGGTTCGAGCATCCGGGCCCCGGCTGGTTCGGCAGGCGTCGGCAGGGTCATAGGGCGGAGGGGTTAAGAACCTCGTAAGCCGCTCCGGCCATCCGGAGCGCCCGGGGCTTGCGCCGCGAGGGGCGCGCGGCCATTCTGCCGCCTCGCGCGGCGGGGGCCGCACGGGGGAAGGGAGCCGATGTCGGAGCTGTTGTGGGATTACCTGCTTTATGCCGGCGCCATGGTGGTGCTGGTCGCGACGCCCGGCCCGGTCTGGGTGGCGGTCACGGCACGCACCCTCTCCGGCGGATCGCGGGCGGCGCTGCCGCTGGCGCTGGGCGTGGCGTTGGGCGACATGCTGTGGCCCTTCCTCGCCATCCTCGGCGTGACCTGGGTGGTCAGCGTCTTCGACGGGTTCCTGACCGTGCTGCGCTGGGTGGCGGCGGGCATCTTCCTGTTCATGGGCTGGAGCCTCATCGCCCATGCCGACCGCGAGGTGGGGCGCGACACCCGCCTGACCCGGCCGGGCAACTGGGCGGGCTTCGTCGCCGGGGTGGCGGCGATCCTCGGCAATCCCAAGGCGATCCTGTTCTACATGGGGGTGCTGCCGGGCTTCTTCGACCTGGCCGCGATCACGCCGACGGGCATCGCCGCGGTGGTGCTTCTGTCGGCGGTCATTCCCTTTGCCGGCAACATGGCGCTGGCACTGCTGGTGGGCCGGCTCAGGGCGCGGCTGACCCGGCCGGGAATGATGCGGCGGACCAACCTCGTGGCCGGATCCCTGCTGATCTGCGTGGGGCTCGCGATCCCGTTCTTGTAGGCCGTCGCGGCACCCCGCCGGGGGCGGTAAAAAGTGGGCGATCCGCGTGACAACGTCGACCGGAGAGCCTATAAGGCGCGACAACCAGGAAGGATGTGGCGCAATGGCCGAACCCGAGCAAGTACAACCCGAATATGGCGCGGATTCCATCAAGGTTCTCAAGGGCCTGGAAGCGGTGCGCAAACGTCCGGGGATGTATATCGGCGACACCGATGACGGCTCCGGCCTGCATCACATGGTCTACGAGGTCGTGGATAACGGCATCGACGAGGCGCTGGCCGGCCACGCCACCCACGTGACGGTCAAGATCCACGCGGATTCCAGCGTCTCCGTGCGCGACAACGGCCGCGGCATCCCGGTCGACATCCACGAGGAAGAGGGCGTTTCCGCGGCCGAGGTCATCATGACCCAGCTGCATGCCGGCGGGAAATTCGACCAGAACTCCTACAAGGTGTCGGGCGGCCTGCACGGCGTCGGCGTCTCGGTGGTCAACGCGCTGTCGGACTGGCTGGAGCTGCGCATCTGGCGCCGCGGCAAGGAACATGTCGCCCGCTTCGAACGCGGCGAGACGGTGGAGCATCTGAAGGTCGTGGGCGAGTCCGACGGCGAGACCGGGACCGAGGTCCGCTTCCTCGCCTCCACCACCACCTTTTCCAACCTCGACTACGATTTCCACACGCTGGAAAAGCGCCTGCGCGAGCTGGCCTTCCTGAATTCCGGCGTCCGCATCGTGCTGGAGGACGAGCGCCCGGCCGAACCGCTGCGCTCCGAGATGTTCTACGAGGGCGGCGTGCGCGAGTTCGTCAAGTATCTCGACCGCTCCAAGCATCCGATGATGTCCGATCCGATCTACATGACCGGCGAGCGTGACGGCATCGGCGTCGAGGTCGCGATGTGGTGGAACGACAGCTACAACGAGATGGTGCTGCCCTTCACCAACAACATCCCGCAGCGCGACGGCGGCACCCACATGGCGGGCTTCCGCGGGGCGCTGACGCGGACCATCACCAAGTACGCGCAGGAAAGCGGCATCGCCAAGCGCGAGAAGGTGAACTTTTCCGGCGACGACGCGCGCGAGGGGCTGACCTGCGTGCTGTCGGTGAAGGTGCCGGACCCGAAATTCTCCTCCCAGACCAAGGACAAGCTCGTCTCTTCCGAGGTGCGCCCGGCGGTCGAGGGGCTTATGAACGAAAAGCTCTCGGAATGGTTCGAGGAGAACCCGAACGAGGCCAAGATGATCGTCGGCAAGATCGTCGAGGCCGCGCTGGCCCGCGAGGCGGCGCGCAAGGCCCGCGAGCTGACCCGCCGCAAGACGGCGATGGACGTGAACTACCTTGCCGGCAAGCTCAAGGATTGCTCGGAAAAGGACCCGTCCAAGACCGAGCTCTTCCTCGTCGAGGGTGACTCCGCCGGCGGCTCGGCCCAGACCGGGCGCGACCGGGGCACGCAGGCGATCCTGCCGCTCAAGGGCAAGATCCTGAACGTGGAGCGGGCGCGCTTCGACCGGATGCTGGGCAGCCAGGAGATCGGCAACCTCGTCATGGCGCTGGGCACCGGCATCGGGCGGGACGAGTTCAACATCGACAAGCTGCGCTACCACAAGATCGTCATCATGACGGATGCCGACGTGGACGGCGCGCATATCCGCACCCTGCTGCTGACCTTCTTCTACCGGCAGATGCCGGAGCTGATCGAGGGCGGCTATCTCTACATCGCGCAGCCGCCGCTCTACAAGGTCAGCCGCGGCAAGTCCGAGGTCTATCTCAAGGACCAGACCGCGATGGACGACTACCTCATCGACATGGGGGTCGAGGGCGCGGTGCTGAAGCTCGGCTCGGGCGAAGAGATCACCGGCCAGGACCTGCGCCGCGTGGTGGAAGACGCCAAGCAGCTCAAGCGCGTGCTCGACGCCTTCCCGACGCATTACCCGCGCCACATCCTCGAACAGGCGGCGATCGCCGGGGCCTTCGTGCCCGGCGCGGTGGATCGCGACCTGCAGGGCGTGGCCGACAAGGTGGCGCAGCGGCTGGACCTGATCGCGGTGGAATACGAAAAGGGCTGGCAGGGCCGGATCACGCAGGACCACGGCGTCCGGCTGGCGCGGATCCTGCGCGGCGTGGAAGAGGTGCGCACGCTCGACGGCCCGATGCTGCGCTCGGGCGAGGCGCGCCGCACCGGCAGCTTCACCGAGGCGCTGCAGGAGGTCTATGCCGTCCCGGCCGAGCTGCACCGCAAGGACCGCCACCAGGTCATCTACGGGCCGCTCGACCTGCTCAAGGCGATTCTCGACGAGGGTGAGCGCGGCCTGACCCTGCAACGCTACAAGGGCCTGGGCGAGATGAACCCCGACCAGCTGTGGGAAACCACGCTGGACCCGGATGCGCGGACCCTGCTGCAGGTGCGGGTGGAGGACATGGCCGAGGCCGACGACCTCTTCACCAAGCTGATGGGCGACGTGGTGGAGCCCCGGCGCGAGTTCATCCAGGAAAACGCCCTGAGCGTGGAAAACCTCGACTTCTGAAGACGGGTAGGGCGGCGTGGGTCCGACCTTTCGCCGACCCTCGCGCGCCTGCGGGCGATCAGGTCGCGTTTCCCTCTGGGGAGGGGCGGGATGACGTCCGTTTCGCTCCGGGGATCCGGCCCGCGTCGGCACGGGACAGGCGCGCGTGAAGCTTCCGGAGCATGGGCCGTTCCACCGTCACGTGGGCGAGGCAGCCTGCCGCGACGGCGAGCGCGGTGAGGGTCAGGAGGCTGAGGCCGGGGGTGAGCCATCGCCCGGCGCCAAGCTCCACCATCACCCGGGTCGCGACCGGCAGCGCCAGCGCATGCACGAGGTAGATCGCGAAGGAGGCATCGCCGAGGAAGACGAGGCTGCGGGGCATGGCGACGCGCCGCCCGGTCTCCCACCCGGCAAGGCCCGCGACCGTGATGGCGGCGGCGGCTCCCAGAAGCAGGGTGCGCCCGGCATGGGTCAGGTCCATCACCCCGTAGGCATCGCCCAGCCCCACCGCCAGGAACAGCGCCGTCCCGCAGAGCGCCGCCGTGCCGGCCCAGCGGGGTGACAGCCGCGGGAAGACGAGCGCCGCCCCCATCCCCATCGCGAAGAGCAGGTTGCAGGGCGCCAGCAGGAAATCCCACGGGTAGCCGGGCGGCCGCGGCACCAGCGCGCCGATGGCGAGGATCCAGAGCGCGAAGGCGGCAATCCCGGCCCGGGGCGCCACGATCAGAAGGCAGAACAGGGCGTAGAACAGGAATTCGTGGCTCAGCGTCCAGCCGACCTCCACCAGAAGGGCGGCGCCGTCGGGCATCGGGACGAGCGCGAGGGAATGCAGCAGGCGCGCGGGGGAAAGCTGCCCGGCCGTGGCGGGCCATTGCGCCAGGAGCAAGGCCAGCATGGCGAGGGTGACGAGCCAGTAGAAGGGCAGGATGCGGAGCGCCCGTTTCATCATGAAGCGCGCGGCGCGGCGGGGGCGGCCGATGTCGCGGCGATGCACCAGGATCATGATGAAGCCGCTGAGGACAAAGAAGAATTCGACGCCTGCATAACCGATGTCGAAGACCCGGCTGACCGTCTGGCCCGGGTGAAGCCGTTCCGGAATGAAGAAGACATGGGCATGGAACACGACCACCGCGATCGCCGCGATGCCCCGCCCGACCTGCAAGCTGTCGAGGGAACGTCGCCCGGCCTCGGGGCGCGCGGGGCGATGGACGGGCGCGGCGGTGGGGGACATGGTCAAGGCGGCGGCTCCGATGGCGGCGCCGGCCCCAGCGATCTGCCCCGCATTCCCCGCGGGCGCCTGGCCGGCCTCGGCAGGCTGCGCCGAAAATGGTTTCCGGAGTGTTAATCCGGCGGGGGTCATGGTGTGATCGGCTCGAGGCAGGGCGGGTTGATAAGACCTTCCAGACTCGGCAGCGGACCATGTGCCGGCGCCGGTCGACGGGAAGGTCGCGCAGGCGCCCCTCGCGAGGCGTCACGGGCAGACGGTCATCGCGTGACAAAGCCGGCGGTTTCGGTCGAACTGCACGGGGGTGCTCTCGTGGCCGGATAGCGTGTTCCGGATCGTCTCACCTCTTTCATGCAGCATAAGGCATGAGAATATAACTATGTTGCATATCCCATCGGAAAACCAGAATCTCCCTTGACATACCCCGCCCCAGCCGGATGCATAGTTGCATCAGGACAGCGGAGATGCAGATGACCGACCTGCCGACCTTTACCGCCGCCGCCGTGCAGGCGGCCCCGGTTTTCCTCGATGCCGCCGCCACCGCGCGCAAGGCCGCCGACCTGGTGGCCGAGGCCGCGGGCAATGGCGCGTCGCTGGTGGTCTTCCCCGAGGTCTTCATCCCCGGCTATCCCTACTGGAACTGGATCACCGACCCGGTGACCGGCGGCGCCTGGTTCGAGAAGCTCGTGCGCGCCTCGGTCTTCCTGCCCGGCCCGGAAATCGCCATCGTGCGGGCGGCGGCGCAGAAACACGGCGTCCACGTGGTAATCGGCGTCAACGAGCGCAGCCCGGTCTCGCTGGGCGCGCTCTACAACACGCTGGTCTTCATCGGGCCGGACGGCGCGATCCTCGGCCGCCACCGCAAGCTGGTGCCGACCTGGGCGGAAAAGCTGACCTGGACCGGCGGCGACGGATCCTCGCTCAGGGTCTACGACACGGCCATCGGCAAGCTCGGCGGGCTGGCCTGCGGGGAGAACACCAACACGCTCGCCCGCTTCTCGCTCTTGGCGCAGGGGGAGCTGGTGCATGCGGCGAGCTACATCTCGCTGCCCGTGGCGCCGCCCGATTACGACATGGCCGAGGCGATCCGCCTGCGCGGGCAGTCGCATTCCTTCGAGGGCAAGGTCTTTACCGTTGTGTCCACCTCGACCATCTCGGACGAGATCATCACGGCGATGGAGCAGGTGCGCCCGGACGCCCGCAAGCTGCTGGAGCGCAAGTCGTCCGCCTGGTCGGGGATCATCGGGCCGGACGGACGGCCGATCGGCGACGGGCTGATCGACGACGAGGGCATCGTCTATGCCGAGATCGACCTCGGCCGCTGCATCCAGCCGCGGCAGATGCATGACATTACCGGCCACTACAACCGCTTCGACGTGTTCCAGCTGCACCTCAACCGGCAGGGGCAGGCGGCGCTGCACAGCTCCGCGCCCGAGAGCGAAAACCTGACCGCCCCCGCGCCCGAGCCAAGAGACCAGGGAGAGACGCCATGACCGCCAAGGACAATCGCGACGACATGCTGGGCCGGGCGCGGGTTAAGGACAACGCCGCGCTCGAGGCCTATTACGAGGAGCTTGCGGGCTTCGAGACCGGCGCGCTCTGGACCGTGGCCAACGACATCGAGCCGTGGGAGCCGAAGCCCAAGTCGGCGCCGACGATCTGGCGCTCGCGCGACCTGCGGGACAAGGTTCTGGCCTCGCTCGACCTCGTGCGCCCCGAGGATGCCGGGCGGCGCGTCGTCTTCCTGCGCAACCCGATGCGCAAGGACGTGTCGGCCTGCTGCGGCTGGCTGTTCTCCGGCATCCAGGTGATGCGGCCGGGGGAAAGCGCGCCGGCGCATAACCACGCCGCCAGCGCGCTGCGCTTCATCATGGAAGGCGCCGGGGCCTACACCGTGGTTGACGGGCACCGGATGACGCTGGGAGCGAAGGATTTCGTCATCACGCCGAACGGGACATGGCACGAGCACGGGGTGCTGGAGGATGGCGAGACCTCCATGTGGCAGGACGGGCTGGACATCCCGCTGACCAACGCGCTGGAGGCCAATTTCTACGAGGTCCACCCGGACGATTACCAGAATTCCAACCTGCCGATGGATGACAGCCCGGCGGCCTGGGGCACGCCCGGCCTGCTGCCCGCGCGGGAGAAATGGGGCGCCTTCTACTCGCCGCTGATGAAATATTCCTGGGACAAGAGCTACCAGGGGCTGCTGGACTTTGCCCGGGTGACCGACGGCGACCCCTATGACGGGGTGATCATGCGCTTCGTCAACCCGCAGACCGGGGGCGATCCGATGGCCACGATGGGCGCGCAGATGCAGCTGCTGCGCGAGGGCGAGCATACGAAGGCCCACCGCCATACCGGCAACGTGATCTACCACGTGGCCAAGGGAAAGGGCTATTCGGTGATCGGCGGCACACGCTACGACTGGGAGGAAAAGGACATCTTCTGCGTCCCCGCCTGGACCTGGCACGAACATTGCAACCTAGCCGAAAAAGACGACGCGGTGCTGTTCCAATTCAACGACTTTCCGGTCATGGAAAAGCTGAAATTCTACCGCGAACAGGCCTACCCGGAGAACGGCGGCCACCAGGACGTGACGGCGCAAGCCTGAAGGGAGACAGATGAAACTCGTAACCTACCGCAAGCACCCGGCCGATTCCGGACATCTCGGGGCCATCGTGGGCGACCTGGTCGTCGACCTGGAAGAGCTGGGGATGATCACCGGCGACGCGCTGCCGGGCGACATGCTGGATTTCATCGATCTCGGCCCGCAGGCGGTGGAGCAGACCGCGGCGATCCTCGAGGATCTCGACGGGGCCTTTCCGCTGGGCACCGCGCGGCCGCTGGCCAACGTCACCCTGCTGGCGCCGATCCCGCGCACCCGCAAGAACGTCTTCGGCATCGGGCTGAACTACGTGGAGCACGTGAACGAAAGCGCCAAGTCGCTGGACACCTCGATCGAGCTACCGAAACAGCCGGTGGTGTTCTCCAAGCCGCCCACCACGATCATCGCCGATGGCGACCCGATCCGCCATGACGGTGCCCTGACCCAGCAGCTCGACTGGGAGGTGGAGCTGGCGGCGATCATCGGCACCCGCGCCCGGCACGTCTCGGAAGACGAGGCGATGCGCCATGTCTTCGGCTATTCGGTGATGGTCGATGTCTCGGCGCGGGACAACCGCCGCGCGGGGCAGTGGATCGTCTCCAAGGGGATGGACAGCTACGCGCCCTTCGGCCCCTGCATCGTGACCGCGGACGAGATCCCCGATCCCCACAACCTCGAGCTGTGGCTGACCAAGAACGGCGAGGAAAAGCAGCGCTCGAACACCAAGAACATGCTGTTCAAGATCCCGACGCTGATTTCCGACATCTCCGCCGGCATCACGCTGGAGCCGGGCGACGTCATTGCCACCGGCACGCCGGAAGGGGTGGGCGCCGGGCGCGACCCGCAGGAATGGATGTGGCCGGGCGACCTGATCCGCTGCGGCGTCGAGGGGATCGGCACGCTGACCAACCCGGTGGTGCGGGCCGGCTGATATCGCCCTGCGCGCGCGTGCCGGTCATCCTCCGGCGTAAGCGCGATGAACTGAACGGGCCGGCCCGCGCGGCCGGCCGCAACGGAGGTCCGGTGGTGGACGATCAGCCGATAGAGCCCGAGCGCGGCGCGCCCTCGACGGGCGGCAGCGGGGAGGGCGCCCCGGCCAGGCGGCCGCGCAAGGGGATCCAGTCGATCCTCACCGGGTTCCGCATCCTCGATTTCCTGATCGCGGCGCGCCGGCCCCTCCCGCTCAAGCAGATCGCCGAGGGCACCGGGCTGACGCCCAGCAAGCTGCAATTCTACCTCGTCAGCCTGACCGAGGTGGGGGTGGTGGCGCAGGACCGGCGCACGGGCCATTACGGGCTGGGCCCCTACACGCTGCAGCTGGGCATCGTGGGGCTTCAGCAATTCGACGTCTACGGCGCCGCCTTCGACCGGATGCGGGAGCTGGCGGAAGAGACCGGGCATACCGTCTTTCTCGGGGTCTGGGGCGATACCGGGCCGACGATCATCCACCGGGCCGAGGGCGGGCTGTCGCAATCCATCTTCGAGCTCAAGCTGGGCGCGGTGCTGCCGCTGCTCACCTCTGCGCTCGGCCGGCTGTTCATGGCCTACCTGCCCGAGCCGCTGATCCAGGGCAGCCTCGACCGCGAGCTGCAGGACCTGTCCCGCTCGCGCATGTTGCCCGAGGGCAGCGACACCCCCCGCAGCCGCACCGAGGCGCAGGACATGGGGGCGGCGATCCGCGCGGCGGGGCTCAGCCGGTGCCGCGGAGGGCTGCTGTCGGATCACACCGCGATCTCGGCGCCGATCCTCGACCACACGGGGCGGATCCTCGCCGGGGTGACGATCATGGGGCATGTCAACGTGCTCAACGACGATCCCGAGGGGCCGGTGGCGGCACGGCTGCGCGAACTCTCGGCCCGCGTGACCGAAGAGGCGGTGAGGAATCCCATGACCCCGGCGGTGCCGCGCACGGAGTGAGTGCTGAGCCTAGTCCCGGAGAGAGGTGACACGCTGACGGCGAGACCCGGCCCGGCGTGGACCGGGCGATTCAGGGGCAGCTTGTCAGCTGGTCTCGTCGCGCGTCCGGAGGGCGCCGCGTAGAAGTATCGCCTCGAGCCGTTCGCGGGCGCCGCGGGGCCGTTCGAGGCCCATCCGGTCGAGACAGGCGTCTTCGTCCGCATCGCCGCGCCCGCTCATTCCCGCGGCGAGCAGCCGGGCCATGGCCATCGTCCCGCCCGAGGCCATCTTGAGCCGCGCCAGTGCCGGCAGGATCCTCCGCTCCGTCGCGTCGAAATCCGCGCCGAAGGGGAACTCGGGCAGGGCATGAGGGTCGAGCCACCGGCGCAGCATACGGGGGGTGTTGGCGCGCTGGCCGGCGGGGATCTCGTACTCGCGGGGCAGCTTGCCGGCGGCTTTCGCCTGCTCTGCCAGCCCCTCCTGGAACCGGCTGTCGGCGATGGCGATCATGGCGGCCACCGCCTGCGCATCGGTCTTGCCGCGCAGGTCGGCGATGCCGTACTCGGTCACCACCACGTCGCGGTACTGGCGCGGCACCGTCTCGTGCGGATGCTCCCAGACGATGTTGGACTGCACCTTGCCGCCGCTCGTCCGCGTGGCGTTCAGCGTCAGCACCGCCCGCGCATCTTCGAGCGCGAAGGCCTGTTCCACGAAGTTGAACTGCCCGCCCACGCCGCTCACCTCGCGTCCGGCCGAGGTCACGTCCGACACGATCCCGCCGAGGCAGGTGGCCTTCATCGCGGCATTGACGAAGCGCGCCTTGCGCCGGGCCTGCCGCTTCTCGTCCTCCTGCCCGTAAAGCGCGTTGGTGAAGGAGACGGGGACCATCGCGATCTTTTCCCGCTCGGCCCGGGGCAGGGCACGGAGCCGCTGGTAGAAGTCGCCGCAATCCACGAAGAACCCGGCATGGATGGCCGCGCCCATCGCCTCGCGCCGCAGGATCCCGGCCTCGAAGAGCTGCAGCAGCCCGTCCACCAGCATCTCGGTCACACCGTAAAGCCCTTCGGCAAAGGCGCCCTCCTCCCGGAAGTCGTCGGGAGGGAAGGGGCTGTCGCGCTGGATCGCCGCCGCCCGGCCTTCGTGCCGCAGGATCAGCGCGTGGGCGATGGCGTCACCGATCGCGCCGATGCCGATCTGGAGGGTCCCGCCGTCCTCCACCAGCCGGGCAACATGCAGGCCGATGGCGTGTTCCGCCGGACCCACCGGGCGTTTCGGCACCTGGAACAGGCCGTAGGGGTCGGGATCGTCAAGCAGCAGGTCGATCCGGTCGCGCGGCAGCTCGGCCGCGCCGCCGAAGAAGGGCAGGTCGCGGTGCCGCTCGCCGGCCAGCAGGAAATCCATTCGGCCCTCGTCGCGAAAGCGCAGCAGGTCGGCGGTGATGTCGGGGTTGCAGGACAGCGACCAGCGGCCCTCCTCCTCGGCCAGCAGCTCCAGCACCACGTTGGGGCGCCAGCGGATCAGCATGTCCCGGGCATGGGTATAGTTGGCGGCCATGTAGCTTTGTTGCGCATGGGCGTTGCCCAGCCAGCTGCCCGCCTGCATGAAGAATTCCGACACCTCGATATTGGGCGGCAGCCGCCCCTCGCGCTGCATCTTCGCGTAGGTGAGGTCGGGATAGGTGCCGAAGAGCCGGTCGGCGGCGGGCGCCAGCAGGCGCTTGGCCATGCCCTGCGACATGTCGGGGCGTGACAGCGTCAGCGCGGTGAGGATCGAGAGCCGGGCATCCGGCGTCCGCGCCACCAACTCGGTCAGCGCGTTGACCAGCCGCACCGCCTTGCCCAGCCCCAGCGGCAGGCCCAGGCGCACGTCGCCGCCGGTCCGTTCGAGGATCTCCGCGGCGATCCCCTCTGCCGTCGTGCCGGTCGTCTCAGAACTCAATGCTGCCCCAGCCCTCGTCCGGCTGGAAGCGCGGCCCGTGCTTGCCCGCCAGCTCCTCCAGCTTCTTGCGGCAGGCCTGCGGCCCCCGGATCCGGGCGTAATGCATCGGACCGCCGCGGAAGGGCGCCCAGCCGGTGCCGAAGATCATCGCCGCGTCCAGCGTGTCGGCATCCTTGACCACGTCGCGGCGCAGGCATTCGACGCCCGCATCGCACATTGGCAGGATCAGCCGGTCGATGATGTCTTCCGGCAGTTCGTCGGGCTGCTCGGGATGCGGCGTGCCGTTGGACCAGTCATAGAGCCCGTGGCCTGCCTTCTTCCCGGTCTCGCCGCGCTCCACCATGGAGGACAGCCATTCCGGCGCCTCGGGCACGTCCTTGTCGAGCGACCCGCGCAGGGAATCCGCCACGTGCAGGCAGATATCCAGCCCCACCTGGTCGGCCAGGGTGATCGGCCCCATGGGCATCCCGAACTTGAGCGCGGCGCCGTCGATGCGTTCCTTGGTATAGCCCTCGTCGAGCATCATCATCGCCTCGAGCAGGTAGGGCGTCAGCACCCGGTTCACGAGGAAGCCGGGGTAATCCGTCACCTTGGCGGGCAGCCGGTCGATGTGGCCCACAAACGCCGCCAGCCGGTCGCGGGTCTGCGCCGCGGTCTTGTCGTGCGACACGACCTCCACCAGCGGCATCTTCGACACCGGGTTGAAGAAGTGCAGCCCGGCAAAGCGCGAGGGCGCGCGGGTGGCCGAGGCCAGGTCGTCGAGCTTGAGGCTGGAGGTGTTGGTGGCGAGGATCGCGCCCGCCTTCATGTCCTTCGACAGCCCCTCGTAGATCTTGCGCTTGGCCTCCACCTCTTCCGGGCCGGCCTCGATGATCAGGTCGGCATGGCGCACGCCCAGCCCGTCCGGGTCGGGCATCAGCCGGTCGAGGGCATCGCGCGTCTCGGCCCCGCTCAGGTGCCGGGCCTTGCAGACATCAGCGGCGATGCGCATGGCGTGGCCCAGCGGGTCGAGCTTCACGTCGAACAGCGTCACGGTGCGGCCGTGGATCGCGGCCCAGGCGGCGATCTCCGCCCCCATGGTGCCCGCGCCGATCACGTGGACATGGGCGATCTCGTCCTCGCCCCGCGCCTCGGACTTGAGCTTGCGGCGCAGGAAGAAGACGCGGATCAGGTTCTGCGCCGTCACGCTGTCCAGCAGCTTGGCGAAGGAGGTGATCTCGCCCTCCTGCATCGCCTTCGGGTCGCCGCCGTGATCCTCCCACAGGTCGATCAGCGCGTAGGGGGCGGGGTAATGTTCCCGCGGGGCGCGCTTTTCCGTCTCGCTGCGCATCCGCGTGGCGGCGAGCGCGCGGGCCGGTTTCACGCGGAAGGCCGCGGCCTTCATGCCCGGCGCGTCGCGCTGCAGCTCGCCCTTCACCGCGGCCTCCACGGCGGCGGCGACATGGCGCTCGGGCACCACGGCGTCGACGAGGCCCAGCTTCTTGGCCTTCTTCGTATGCGCGGTCTTGCCGGTCAGCATCAGCGTCATTGCCTCCACCGGGTCGATGAGCCGGGTCAGCCGGAAGGTGCCGCCGAGGCCGGGATGCAGGCCAAGCTGCACCTCGGGAAAGCCGAATGCGGCGCCCTCCACCGCGATCCGGTGATCGCAGGCCAGCGCCAGTTCGAAGCCGCCGCCGAGTGCCTTGCCATGCACGACCGCGACGGTGGGGAAGGGCAGCGCCGCCAGCCGGTCGAGCACGTCGTGGCCCTGCCGCAGCAGATCCTCCGCGCCGTCGCCGCGCATGTCGGCAAAGCCGTCGATATCGGCGCCGGCGGCAAAGCCGGTTTCCTTGGCCGAGCGCAGGACGAGGCCCTTGGGCTGCTCCTGCTTCAGGCGATCCACCAGCTCGCCCAGTTCGCGCAGCACCGCCTCGGAGATGACGTTGGTGCCGGTGCCTTCGCAATCCAGCCAGAGCCAGGCGATGCCGCCAGCGTCCGTCTCCAGCCGCCAGTTGCGGGCCTCGGGCGGCTTGGGCGCGTCGGTCGTTTCCTCGGGCGTGATCTCGTCGAGTACCTTGGTCATGCGGCCTCCAGCAACATCGCGCCGCCCTGTCCGCCGCCGATGCATTCGGTGGCGACGCCGCGTTTCTTGCCCATGCGTTTCAGCGCGTTGGCGAGGTGCAGCACGATGCGGTTGCCGCTGGTCCCCACCGGGTGCCCGAGCGAGATCGCGCCGCCATCCACGTTCAGCTTGTCCCGGTCGATCCGCCCGAAGGCGCCGTCGAGCCCCAGCAGGTCGCGGCAGAAGTCGTCGTCCTGCCAGGCGGCGATACAGGCCAGCACCTGCGCGGCGAAAGCCTCGTTCAGCTCCCACAGGTCGATGTCGGCCTCGCCGAGACCGTGGCGGGTGACCATCGGCGTCGCGGACATGACCGGACCCAGGCCCATGATCGTGGGGTCGAGCGCCGCCCATTCGCTGTCGACGATCCGAGCGAGCGGGGTCAGCCCGTGCTTTTCCACCGCTTCCTCGGAGGCGACGATGACCCAGGAGGCGCCATCGGTGATCTGGCTGGAATTGCCCGGCGTGACCTTGCCATAAGGTTTCTCGAAGGCCGGTTTCAGCTTGGCCAGGTGATCGAGCGAGGAATCCGGCCGCACCCCGTCATCATGTTCATGCGCATTGCCGTCGCGGTCGAAGGCGGGCATCACCTCGCCCTTCAGCCAGCCCTCTTTCTGGGCGCGGGCCAGCCGGTGATGGCTTTCCATCGCGTAGGCGTCGGCGGTCTTGCGGTCGATGCCGAAGCGGTGTGCCAGCACCTCGGCGGTCTGGCCCATGTTGAGCTCGGTGATCGGGTCGGTCAGCCCGCGTTCCAATCCGATGACCGGCTTGAACATGTCCGGTCGCACCTGCGCGAAGGCCTGCGCCTGGTCCATCGGGCCCTTGGCGCGGGCCATGCCGGAATACCACTCCACCGCTTCCTTGCGGTAGACCAGCGGCGCATGGCTCAGCGCCTCGGTCCCGCCGGCGAGGATCATGTCGTGCGTGCCCTCGCGGATGTAGCGATAGGCGGTGTCGATGCTCTGCATCCCCGAGCCGCAGTTGATCTGCACGGTGAACGCCACCTGATCGTCGCCCATCCCGAGCCGCAGCGCCGCGACCCGGGCCGGGTTCATCTCGTCCGCGATGACGTTGACGCAGCCGAGGATGACGAGGTCGTAGGCGTCGCGCCCCATGGGCTGGCGCATCAGCAGCGGCCGCCCCGCCTGCACGGCAAGGTCCACTGGCGTGAAGGGGCCGGGGCCGGTGCGCGCCTTGAGGAAGGGCGTGCGCGCGCCGTCGACGAGGTAGACCGGGCGGCTCATTCAGCGGCCTCCGTGGGTTTGGTGGAGGGCCGGTGGTTGGCCTCCGCGTAGTTGGGGAAGTAATGCGCCAGCTCTTCCGGGGTCAGCGAGTCCACCGCCACCACCTTCTGCACGGCGGCGTTGCGGCGGCGGATGCGGGCGAAATCGGTCTCCGAGAGCACGCCCGCGGCCTGCGCCTCTTCCGGCGTCTGCTTCAGATCGCGCAGGCGCTTCATCAGCGGCTCCGTCTCCATCACCTCGGCATAGGCACGGTTGAGCAGCGCCATCCCGGTGTCGCCCTCGGTGGGCAGGTGCAGGCCCGATATCAGCCGCTCGCGCGCGGGGTTCGGTTCGTAGATGATCCGCGCGACCTTTGTCATCAGGCTGTCGGCCGGTCCACGGGTGCTGCCGCCGGGCAGGAAGGTCGCGCGCAGCAGCCAGGACGCCCAGCGGGCGGGCAGGTTCGCCGTCACCTCGTCCAGCGCCTTGTCGATCCGGTTGAAGCCAGTGTGGCAGGCGTAATCCACCAGCGGCAGGTCGGCCTCGTGCCGGCCCTCATCATCCCAGCGTTTCAGCACGGCCGAGATCAGGTACATCTCGGACAGGGCATCGCCCATCCGCGCGGTGATCGTCTCCTTCCGCTTGAGCGCGCCGCCCAGCGTCAGGAAGCAGAAATCGGCGGTCAGCGCGAAGGCCGCGGCCCAGCGGTTCAGCCGCCGGTAATGGTGCGTGACGCTGCCCGCCGCGGGCGCCGGGGCGAAGCGGCCGCCGGTCCAGGCGCGGCCCAGGGCGCGGAAGTAGGTCTTCATCGAATGGCCGACATGCTTCCAGAAATGCTTGTCGAACTCGTCGAGCGACTTCTGCTCGTCCGGCTCCTGCAGCGCCATCATCTCGTCGAGGATGTGGGGATGCGCCCGGATCGCGCCCTGGCCGAAGATGATCAAGTTGCGGGTGACGATGTTCGCGCCCTCCACCGTGATCCCGATGGGGACGGAGCGGTAGATGGGCTGCAGATAGTTCAGCGGCCCGTCGATCACCGCCTTGCCCGAATGCACGTCCATGGCGTCGTTGATGCTGTCGCGCATGCGGGTGGTGGCGTGGTACTTCATGATGGCCGAGATCACGGCCAGCGCACGCCCCTCGTCCAGCCCGGCGGTGGTCAGCCGCCGCGCGGCGTCCAGGGTGTAGGCGTCGGCGGCGATGCGCGCCATGGGCTCCTGCACGCCTTCGAACATGCCGATGGGCAGGTTGAACTGGGTGCGGATGCGGGCATAGGCGCCGGTGGTATGGGCGGCGATGGCGCAGGCGGCGGCCGATTGCGAGGGCAGCGAGATGCCGCGCCCGGCGGCCAGCGCCGACATCAGCATCATCCAGCCCTTGCCGGCATAGTCCTGCCCGCCGATGATGTTCTCCAGCGGGATGAAGACGTCATGCCCCTCGGTCGGGCCGTTCATGAACATGGCGCCCGAGGGCAGGTGCCGCTTGCCGGTCTCGACGCCCGGCAGATCGGTGGGCACCAGCGCGCAGGTGATGCCGATGTCCTTTTCGCCGCCCAGCAGCCCGTCCGGGTCCTGCATCTGGAAGGCGAGGCCCAGCACGGTGCAGACCGGGGCCAGCGTGATGTAGCGCTTGGACCAGTTCAAGCGGATGCCCAGCACCTCTTCGCCGTTCCACTCGCCCTTGCAGACGATGCCGGCATCGACCATCGCCGAGGCATCGGAGCCGCCTTCCTCGCTGGTCAGGCCGAAGGCGGGCAGTTCCTCGCCCGTGGCGAGCTTGGGCAGCCAGTAATCCTTCTGGTCGTCGGTGCCGAATTGCAGCAGCAGTTCGCCCGGGCCGAGGGAGTTCGGGACCATGACCGTCACCGCCAGCGGCACGGAATGGGAGGCGAGGTAGCGCACCACCTCGGAGTGGGCGAAGGCGGTGAAGCCGAGGCCGCCACGCTCCTTCGGGATGATCATGCCGAAAAAGCCCTTTTCCCGCAGGAAGGACCAGACCTCGGGCGGCAGGTCGGCGCTCTCGTGGTTCAGCTCCCAGTCGTTGACCATGTCGCAGACCTGGCGGACGGGGCCGTCGAGGAATTTCTGTTCCTCCGCCGTCAGCTGCGGCGCCTTCACGGCCAGCAGCTTGCTCCAGTCCGGGTTGCCGGTGAAGAGATCCGCTTCCCACCAGACCTCGCCGGCCGAGATCGCCTCGCGCTCGGTCTCGGACAGGCTGGGCAGGGCCTTCTTGGCCCAGCGGTGGATCGGTTTGGTAATCGTGTCGCGTCTGAATGCCATCGTCGCTCTCCCTCTGAATGAACGGCGTCAGGTCATGGCCGGTTCCCGCCATGGGGCGGCGATTGGGGTGGCGCACGCGGTCGTGACGCAGCGTCGTGGCCCGGACCGCCGAGGCGGTGCCGCGCAGGGCCGGGGCGGGTGCCGATGGAACCCGTGGCGCGGCGCTGCTAGGCTCGTCCGGGAATCCCAGACGGAAAGGTTGCAACATGACCCAGAGCCGCATCGAAATCGCTACGATGGACGGCGCCTGCCCCGCCATCCTGGACATGCCGGAAGGGGGCGCCAAGGCGGGCGTGATCCTCTACATGGACATCTTCGGCCTGCGCCCGGCGATGGAGCAGATGGCGGCGCGCTATGCCGCCCAGGGTTACGCGGTGCTGGTGCCGGACCTGTTCTACCGGTTTGGCGATTACGGACATTTCGACGCGAGGACGGCCTTTTCCGACGAGGCGACGGCCAAGCAGATGCGCGGCATGGTGAGCGAGACCAGCCAGGCGATGACCGAGCGTGACAGCGCGGGTTTCGTCGAGGCGCTGGACAAGGCCGGAGTGAGCGGCCCGATCGGCACGGTGGGCTATTGCATGGGCGGTCCCCGCGCGCTCAACGCCGCGGCGGCGGTGCCGGACCGGGTCGTCGCGGCGGCCAGCCTGCATGGCGGTAACCTTGCCGGGTCGGAGGACAGCCCTCATGCGCGGGCGACCGACATGAAGGCGCGGCTCTATGTCGGGGTCGCGGGCGTGGACAAGAGCTTTCCGCCCGAGCAATCGGCGGTGCTGGCCCAGTCGCTGCGCGAGGCGGAGATCGACCATATCATCGAGAACTATGTCGGCTGCGAGCATGGCTGGGCGGTCCCGGATCACGGCGTCTACCACGAGACCGGGGCGGAACGGCACTGGAAGCGGATGCTGGACTTCTTCGGCGAGACGCTGGGCTGAAGGCGTCGCCCCGCGTCAGGCCCGGCTCGGGACGCTGACGGCCTCGGCCGGCTGGGTCAGCAGCGCGGTCAACAACTCTGCCGCGACGAGCGCCGCGATCACCTCGGGGCGCTTGTCGCGGGTACCGCCGGCGCCGATCGGGCTGGTCAGCCGCGCCGGGTCGGCCCCGGGCGCCTCGCGGCGGCAGAACCCGGCAAAGCTGGCGCGCTTGGTCTCGGAGCCGATCATCCCGACATAGGCGGCATCGCCCCGCTCCAGCGCCTCGGCCGCGATCAGGAAGTCGAGCGAATGGTCGTGGGTCAGGATGACGTAGGCGGTGCCGGGCCCGGCGCTGCGCACCTCGGCCTCGGGCAGGGAGGTGAGCTGCACCTCCACCCCGCGGGGGGCCAGCGCGATCTCTGCCGCGCGGGTGTCGATCAGCCGGGCCTGCACCGGCAGTGGCAGCAGCGCGGCGGACAGCGCCCGGCCCACATGCCCCGCGCCGAAGATCAGGACCTGCGGCCAGTCATCCTGCGCCTGCCGGCCGGCCTGCCGTTCCGCGCGCAGCCCGGCCTCGTCCAGCCGGTCCAGCACGATCTTCACCCGGCCGCCGCAGCACTGGCCGATCTCGGGGCCCAGCGGCACGTTCATCTCGCGCCGATCCTCGCCGGCGGCCAGCATCGCGCGGGCCTCCTCGATCGCCATGTATTCAAGCTGCCCGCCGCCGATGGTGCCCTCTGCCGCCTCGGCATTGACCAGCATGGTGGTGCCGGCCGCCCGCGGGGCGGAGCCGCTGACCTCGGTCAGGCGGATCCGGGCGGCCGGTGCGGCGCCGGATATGGGGCTGCGGGGTGTCATCGCGTCCCGCGCAGGCGCTCCACCGCCATCAGCACGCGCTCCGGCGTCGCCGGGGTGTCGAGCCGCGGGCATTCGGCGTAATCCGCGACGCTCGCCACCGCCATGCCGAGCGCTTCGAGCACCGAGACGGCCAGCATGAAGGGCGGCTCGCCCACGGCCTTGGAGCGCTTGATGGTCGGCTCCCGGTTCTCGGCCCAGTCGGCCAGCGCCACGTTGAAGACGCGCGGCCGGTCCGAGGCCAGCGGGATCTTGTAGGTGGAGGGCGCGTGCGTCCTGAGCCGCCCCTTGTCGTCCCACCAGAGCTCTTCGGTCGTGAGCCACCCCATCCCCTGGATGAAGGCGCCCTCGACCTGCCCCTTGTCGATGGCGGGGTTCAGCGACCGGCCCACGTCATGCAGGATGTCGGTCCGGTCCACCCGGTATTCGCCGGTCAGCGTATCGACCGACACCTCGGACAGCGCGGCGCCATAAGCGAAGTAGTAGAAGGGCCGGCCCTTGCCGCTTTCGCGGTCCCAGTGGATTTTCGGCGTCTTGTAGAACCCGGCGGCGGACAGCTGCACGCGGGCCATGTAGGCTTCGCGGATGAAGGCGTCCCACTCGACCACCGTGTCGCCCAGGTGGACGCGGTTGGCGTAGAGGCGGAAATCCTCCGGGGCGATGCCGTATTTCTCCACCGCGAAGGCGCGCAGCCGGGCGATCAGCTGGTCGCAGGCGTCCTTGGCCGCCATGCCGTTCAGGTCCGACCCCGACGAGGCCGCGGTGGCCGAGGTGTTCGGCACCTTCTCGGTCGTGGTCTTTGTGATCTTCACCAGCCCCGCATCCACCTGCAGTGCGTCGGCCACCACCTGCGCCACCTTGGTGTAAAGCCCCTGGCCCATCTCCGTCCCGCCGTGGTTCAGGTGGATCGAGCCGTCGGCGTAGATGTGGATCAGCGCGCCGGCCTGGTTGAACCAGGTAGCGGTGAAGGAGATGCCGAATTTCACCGGCGTCAGCGCGATCCCCTTGCGGATCACGCCGCCCCTTGCGTTCCAGGCGATGACCGCCTCGCGCCGCTCCTTGTAGGAGGCGCTTTCCGCCAGCTCGTCGGTGATCCGGTCGAGGATGTTGTCCTCCACCGTCTGGTGATAGGGCGTCAGGTCGCGCCCCTCGCCGCCGTAGAAGTTGAGCTTGCGGATCTCCAGCGGGTCGCGCTTGAGGTAATAGGCGATCTCTTCGACCATCCGCTCGGCCGCGATCAGCCCCTGCGGCCCGCCGAAGCCGCGGAAGGCGGTGTTCGACACGGTATTGGTCTTGAGCGGGTGCGAGCGCAGCAGGACGTTGGGATAGAAATAGGCGTTGTCGGCGTGGAACAGCGCGCGGTCGGTCACCGGGCCGGACAGGTCCGAGCAGAAGCCGCAGCGCGCGAAATAGTCGCCTTCGACCGCCACGATGCGGCCTTCGTCGTCAAAGCCCACCTCGTACTCCACCACGAAATCGTGGCGCTTGCCGGTGGCGGTCATGTCGTCGTCGCGGTCGGGTCGCAGCTTGACCGGGCGGTTCAGCTTCTTCGCGGCGATGGCGGCGACGCAGCAGAACAGGTTCATCTGCGTTTCCTTGCCGCCGAATCCGCCGCCCATCCGGCGCACGTTCACGACGACGGAATGCGACGGCACGCCAAGCGCATGGGCCACCACGTGCTGCACCTCGCTCGGGTGCTGGGTGGAGGTGTTGATCACCACGTCCTCGTCCTCGCCCGGCACGGCCAGCGCGATCTGCCCCTCGAGGTAGAAGTGATCCTGCCCGCCCACGACCATGGTGCCCTTGAGGCGGTGCGGCGCGGCCTCCATCGCGGTGATGTCCCCGCGCTCCAGCTTGAGCGGGGAGGTCACGTTGGGATAGCCCGCCTCGCGCGCGGCCATGACGTTGGTGGCGTGCGGCAGCTCGGTATATTTCACCTCGGCCAGTTGCGCGGCGCGGCGGGCCTGGTCGCGGCTCTCGGCCACCACGGCAAAGATCGGCTGGCCGAGGAATTCCACCGTCTCCGCAAAGATCGGCTCGTCATGCATCCCGTTGGCAGAGCAGTCGTTGTCCGCCGGCACGTCCGCGGGGCCGATCACGTCGATCACCCCCGGCGCGGTCTTCACCGCCGAAAGGTCCAGCGCCTCGATCTTGCCGTGGGCGATGGTGGACAGCCCGAGATAGGCGTGCAGCGTGCCCGCCGGTTCGCGGATGTCGTCGGTATACTCGGCCTTTCCGGTGACATGCTTGATCGCGCTGTCATGGGGCAGCGCCTCTCCGGTCGCGCCGGTGATGCTGAGCTCGTCCTTCATGCGTGCCTCCCTCTCAGGCCGTTTCCAGCCTGACGGCTTCGTCGGTGCCCTTTTCGTACCAGAACCGGCGGAACAGGTTCTGCGCGGCGCGCATCCGGTACTCGGCCGAGGCGCGCCAATCCGACAGCGGGGCGAAATCCTCGGGCAGGGTCGCGGCGGCCTTCATCATCGTGGCCTCGTCGAAACTCTGGCCCGTCAGCGCCGCCTCGGCCTTCGCCGCGCGTTTCGGCGTCGCCGCCATGCCCCCGAAGGCGATGCGGGCCTCGGTGATCGTCCCGTCCTCCACCGTCAGGCGGAAGGCGGCGGCGACGGAGGAGATGTCCTCGTCCCGCCGCTTGGAGATCTTGTAGGCGGCGTGCAGCTGGCCTGCCGCGGGCTTCGGGATGCGGATACGTTCCACGAACTCGCCCTCGGCGCGGTCCTGCTTGCCGTAATCGATGAAGAACCGCTCCAGCGGCAGCTCGCGCGTCTCCCCGCCCTTGCGCAGGGTGATCGTGGCATCAAGCGCGATGAGCGCGGGCGGCGTGTCCCCGATGGGCGAGCCGTTGGCGATGTTGCCGCCGATGGTGCCCATGTTGCGCACCTGCCAGCCGGCGATCCGGTCCCAGTATTCCAGCAGATGGGGCCAAGTCATGATCAGCGTCAGCGCCGCCTCGCTATAGGTGACGCCCGCGCCCAGCGTGATGGCCGCGTCGTCCTCCGCGATCTCGTGCAGCTCTTCGAGGTGGCCGATATGGATGGCGGGGCTGATCGGGCGCAGGAACTTGGTCACCCAGAGGCCCACATCGGTGGCCCCGGCGACGATGGTGCCCTCCGGGTTCTCCTCGAGCACTTTCGCCAGGTCGGCGGTGTCCGCGGGCAGGATCGCGCGATCCTCGCCCTTCGCGACCTCCACCCGCGCGCCGTCGCGCAGGTCGGACAGGCGCTTGGTGATGGTGTTCCGCTCCAGGTTCAGGGGATCCTGGCTCTGCCCCTTGCCGGCAGAGGCCGCCTGCGCCGCCTTCACGATGGGCTCGTACCCCGTGCAGCGGCAGAGGTTGCCCTGCAGCGCGCGCTCGATCTCGGTGACGGAGGGCGTGGCCGTGGCCATCCACAGGGCGTAAAGCGACATGACGATGCCCGGCGTGCAGAAGCCGCATTGAGAGCCGTGCAGCGCGACCATGGCCTCCTGCACCGGGTGCAGCCCGCCCTCGGGGCCGCGCAGGTGCTCGATAGTGACCACGTGGCAGCCATCCACCGAGGCGAGGAAGCGGATGCAGGCATTGACCGTGTCATAGCGCAGGCCCTGCGGGGTCAGGCGGCCCACCAGCACGGTGCAGGCGCCGCAATCGCCCTCGGCGCAGCCCTCCTTGGTGCCGGTCAGGCGGCGGTCGATGCGCAGGAAATCCAGCAGCGTGTCGGAGGCGCCCACGTCCCGGATCGCCTGGTCCTCGCCGTTCAGGATGAACCGCACTTCGTTGCGTGTCGCCATGCCTGCTGCTCCTGTTGGTCTCCGGGCGGGGCCCGGGGTCTCGGGGGATTTGCCCGGACGGGTGTCTGTGGGTCTGGTCGGTGTCCGGTCGGTCTGCCGGAGTCCAGCAGGATCCCGGTCATCCGGCAAGCGTAACCGCCGACCGCTTTCCATCATATGGGGATTTGGCGGAAGCTGTTTCAACGGAATGCGCAAAAACCCCGCGCCGGGACGGGCGGGGTTCCGCTTCGGGCGTCCCGTGAGAAACGAACTGCGCGCTCAGATCTGCAGGTGGCGGTCCGCCGGGGCCGAGGGATCGGCGACAGGCGCCGCGGGCTGTGACTGGCCCTTTGACTGGCCCGCCGGGCGACGGGGCGAGACATCGACGACCTTGGGGCCCGACGCGGTGAAGATGACGCGGCGGGTCGTCTCGTTCGGGCGGGTCACCGGGCCACGGGCGCCGGATTTGCGGGCGGGGATCGTCGGCTCGCCCCAGGCGGCGCGGGCCATCCCCAGGCCAATCCTCATCTGGCATTCCATCATGTACCCCGCCATGCGCATCATCGCGGCGGACACTTCGATCGGATCCTTGAACATGTCGCGTTCCTTTCTGCGAGTGTGCTGTCCCCCAGGGCCACATCCGCAGCCTCCCTTGCCGTCCAGTATGCCAAACCCGTGACGCGCGTGCGACACCTCCGTCGGGGGGAATGCGATTCATGGTCATCTTGCCGGGAATTCAGGCAGGACCCCGCCGAAACTGCCGGTAAATCCGGCGAACCCGGTCATCCGACACCACCTCGCCGTGCAGAAATTTTTACCAGTTGATAAAAAAATTGATTCGTGAGAGCGTTTTTTCAAAGTTGACGTGACCAACCGAAACGCGGGGTCAACCCGCGAGACAGGGAGATGACCAATGGCAGGCAACGTCTTTGCCGAAGGGGTGAGCGCAGGGCGACTCGACTCCGAGGAACTGCTGCGGAATTTCGGCGACCTTCACCCGCCGCTCGACGATCACGAGGCGCTGGTGGCGGCGGATCGCTGCTATTTCTGCCACGATGCGCCCTGCATGGAGGCCTGCCCGACCTCCATCGACATCCCGCTCTTCATCCGCCAGATCGCGACCGGCACCCCGGATGCGGCGGCCAAGACGATCTTCAACCAGAACATCCTCGGCGGCATGTGCGCCCGGGTCTGCCCGACCGAGCAGCTGTGCGAAGAGGTCTGCGTGCGCGAAGTGGCCGAGCACAAGCCGGTCGAGATCGGCCGCCTGCAGCGCTATGCCACCGACGGGCTGATGGCCAAGGGCCAGCATCCCTTCACCCGTGGCGAGCCCACCGGCAAGCGGATCGCCGTCGTCGGCGCCGGGCCCGCCGGCCTGTCCTGCGCCCACCGGCTGGCGATGAAGGGCCACGACGTGGTGCTTTACGATGCGCGCCCCAAGGCAGGCGGGCTGAACGAATACGGCATCGCCGCCTACAAGACGGTCGAGGGGTTCGCCCAGGCCGAGGTGGACTGGCTGCTGAAGATCGGCGGCATCACCGTCGAGAACGAAAAGGCGCTGGGCCGCGACATCACGCTCGACGGGCTGAAATCCGACTACGACGCGGTGTTCCTCGGGCTCGGGCTGGGCGGCGTCAACGCGCTGGGCCTCGACGGCGAGGACCGCGAGGGCATGGCGCCCGCCACCGACTTCATCGCCGAGCTGCGCCAGGCGCCCGACCTCGGCGCCCTGCCGGTGGGCCGGGACGTGGTGGTGATCGGCGGCGGCATGACCGCCATCGACGCCGCCGTGCAGTCCAAGCTGCTGGGCGCGCTGAACGTGACGCTGGTCTATCGCCGCGGGCGCGACCGGATGAACGCGAGCGTCTTCGAACAGGATCTCGCCGCGTCCAAGGGTGTGCGCATCATCACCAATGCCTCGCCGGTCGCGGTGCACGGCAACGGCGCGGTGCGCGAGGTGGAGTTCGAGTATACCGACAACGACCTCAAGCCCACGGGCCAACGCTTCCGCGTGCCCGCCGACCAGGTGTTCAAGGCCATCGGCCAGACGCTCACCGGCGAGGGGCTGCCCGAGATCCAGGACCGCAAGATCAAGGTCTCCGAGACCGGCCGCACCAGCCTCGATGGCGTCTGGGCCGGTGGCGACTGCGCGAGCGGCGGCGACGACCTGACCGTGACCGCCGTGGCCGAGGGCCGCGACGCCGCCGAGGACATCCACGCGGCGCTGATGGGCTGACGGGATGGCGGGCACGGAGCCAACCTCTGCGGAACGCAACGCCTTGGCGCGGATCGAGGCGCTGACGGACCCTGCTAAGCTCCGTGCCTTTATCGCCAATGCTCGACGGCAGGGGTCGCCGGTTGTGGAACGCGCGGCCTTTCAAAGGCTGTGCCACGTCCAGCCCGAGGCGAACCCAGGCACGGTCGAGCACGACGTATGGCAATCGATCCATGCTTTGGAAGAGATGCTAAAAGAAGAGCGCGGCAAGACTGTGCGACTGTCCCGGACCCGGCAGAAGGTCGGGCGGGATGGGGAGGCGAAGACAGCTGCTGACCTCACCCTGAAAGATGATGCCTCTGCTGGTTTTGGCGATCTTATCGACCGGGGCCACCCGGAGCTCACCTTCGAGGCGGTGGTTCTGCGGCATCCGAAGACCTTCGGAGAAGATGTACTGAACGCAGCTAGGGCCAGGCTAGAAGAACATGGCATTAAGCCGGAAAGACTTCCGGGAATGGCCTCAGAAAGCAACGAACAGGGAGACTGACACAATGGCCGATCTCACGACCGAATTCCTGGGGATCAAGTCCCCGAACCCGTTCTGGCTGGCCTCGGCCCCGCCCACCGACAAGGAATACAACGTCCGCCGCGCCTTCGAGGCCGGCTGGGGCGGCGTGGTGTGGAAGACGCTGGGCGAGGACCCGCCGGTGGTCAACGTCAACGGCCCGCGCTACGGCGCGATCTGGGGCGCCGACCGGCGGCTGCTGGGGCTCAACAACATCGAGCTGATCACCGACCGTTCGCTCCAGACCAACCTGGAGGAGATCACCCGCGTCAAGAAGGACTATCCCGACCGCGCCGTGATCGTCTCGCTCATGGTGCCCTGCGAGGAGCAGGCGTGGAAGACGATCCTGCCGCTGGTCGAGGCGACCGGCGCCGACGGGGTGGAGCTGAACTTCGGCTGTCCGCACGGGATGAGCGAGCGCGGCATGGGCTCGGCCGTGGGGCAGGTGCCGGAATATATCGAGATGGTGACCCGCTGGGTGAAGGAGAATTCCTCGCTTCCCTGCATCGTCAAGCTGACGCCGAACATCACCGACATCCGCAAACCCGCCGCCGCCGCCAAGCGCGGGGGCGCCGACGCGGTGTCGCTGATCAACACGATCAACTCCATCACCTCGGTCAACCTCGACCTCTTCGCGCCGGAGCCGACCATCGACGGCAAGGGCGCGCATGGCGGCTATTGCGGGCCGGCGGTGAAACCCATCGCGCTCAACATGGTGGCCGAGATCGCCCGCGACCCCGAGCTTCAGGGCCTGCCGATCAGCGGCATCGGCGGCGTGACCACCTGGAAGGACGCGGCCGAGTTCATCGCGCTGGGCTGCGGCAACGTGCAGGTCTGCACCGCGGCCATGACCTATGGCTTCAAGGTGGTGCAGGAGATGATCTCGGGCCTGTCCGACTACCTCGACGACAAGGGCTTTGCCTCGGTCGAGGAGTTCGTCGGCCGCGCGGTGCCGAATGTCAGCGACTGGCAGCACCTGAACCTCAACTACATCGCCAAGGCGCGCATCGACCAGGATCTCTGCATTTCCTGCGGCCGTTGCTTCGCCGCCTGCGAGGACACCTCCCACCAGGCCATCGCGATGAAGCCGGGCCGGGTCTTCGAGGTGAAGGACGACGAATGCGTCGCCTGCAACCTCTGCGTCAATGTCTGCCCGGTGGAGGATTGCATCACCATGGTGCAGCTCGAACCCGGCCAGGTCGACGAGCGCACCGGCAAGGTGGTGCAGCCCGAATATGCCAACTGGACGACGCACCCGAACAACCCGGGCGCGGTGAAGGCGGCGGAATAGGCCGGCCCGCCGCCGAGGGTCCCCGGCGCCCGTCGCATGTCGTGACCGAAGCCGCCCGCGGGAGACCGGGGGCGGCTTTTTGCATTGCTGCCGCAGGACTTGCCGGCCATGGGTCGTCGCCCTCCGGCCCCGCGCCTGAAGGCACGACGGGCCGCAACGGGGCACTCCGGCTGGATACCGGACACGGCGCGACTACCTGTGGGCTTCGCATCTGAACGCTGCCGCCCGGCCTCCTGCGGAGCGGCGAAGCGGGCCACGCGCAGGCCGCCGGCTGGAAGGAGACCGCAGATGAGCATCGAAACGATTGAAGCCGTCTACGAGGCCCTTGCCCGCGCGGTGGAGGAGGTGGGCGAGGAACGGGCGCCGATCTACCTGGCCGAGGTCTGCCTCACGCTGGCCAACGAGCTGGATGATGCCGACCGCGCGACACGGATCGTGGAGGAGTGCATTCCGCGCGGCCCGGACGGCGCGGAGAGCTAGTCAGCGCGCCAGCAGCCGGGTGAACAGGGCCTCCATGAAGGGCTCGGCCTCGGCGATGGCGCCGTCATGGCCCAGCACCGCGCGGATCTGGGAATCGAAATCCGCGTAGTGCTGCGTCAAAGCCCAGATCGAGAAGATCAGGTGGTAGGGATCCATCTCGGCCATCTTGCCGGCCGCGATCCAGCCGCGGATCACCGCCACCTTCTCGTCGACCAGCGCCTTCAGCTCGCCCTCGAGCACCGGCATCATGCGCGGCGCGCCCTGCAGGATCTCATTGGCGAAGAGCCTGCTTTCGCGGGGAAAATCGCGGCTCATGTCCAGCTTGCGCCGCACGTAGCCCAGGATCTCGGATTTCGGATCGCCCTGCGCGTCCATCTCGCGCAGCGGGTCGAGCCAGGTCTCCAGCAGGCGGGTCAGCAGCGCGTCGTGGATCGCCTCCTTGCCCTCGAAGTAATACAGGATGTTGGGCTTGGACATCGCCGCCTGCTCGGCGATCTGATCGAGCGTCGCACCGCGGAAGCCGTAGCGCGAAAAGACCTCCAGCGCCGCCTCCAGGATGACCTTGCGGTTGCGGATCTGGATGCGGCTCGGCTTTTTCAGCGGCTTGTCCACGCGAATTCCCTTTCCATGTCAGGCTTAGCGCATGAAAAATCATCACGCCAGAACCCGGCCGGGCGCGGGCAGTTCGCTCGGGACATCCTCCCTTGACTTGTGCCGGACGCGTTGCAATCGTTGGTTTTACCAAATGGTAAAAAACTTACTCCGGGGACGCAAGCTGAGAGAGCCAGTCGGTTTTCCGAGACGGCCGCTGCGAACCACCGGACCAGGGAGATCTGAACGATGGCAGCGCCCGGCGAGAATCTCAAGATAAACGGCGACCGGCTCTGGGACAGCCTGATGGAAATGGCCAAGATCGGGCCGGGTGTCGCGGGCGGCAACAACCGCCAGACCCTGACCGACGAGGATGGCGAGGGCCGCGCCCTGTTCCAGAAATGGTGCGAGGACGCGGGCTGCACCATGGGGCTCGACACCATGGGCAACATGTTCGCCCGGCGCGAGGGCACGGACCCCGACGCGCTGCCGGTCTACGTGGGCAGCCACCTCGACACCCAGCCCACCGGCGGGAAATATGACGGGGTGCTGGGCGTGCTCGGCGGGCTGGAGCTGGTGCGCACGCTCAACGACCTGGGCATCAAGACGAAGCACCCGATCGTGGTCACCAACTGGACCAACGAGGAGGGCACGCGCTTTGCCCCCGCCATGCTGTCCTCGGGCGTCTTCGCCGGCGTGCATGACCAGGATTGGGCCTATGGGCGCGAGGATGCCAAGGGCAAGAAATTCGGCGAGGAGCTGGAGCGCATCGGCTGGAAGGGCGACGAAAAGGTCGGCGACCGCAAGATGCACGCCTTCTTCGAGCTGCACATCGAACAGGGCCCGATCCTCGAGGCCGAGGGCAAGGATATCGGCGTCGTCACCCACGGCCAGGGCCTGAGCTGGACGCAGGTGACCGTGACCGGCAAGGACGCGCATACCGGCTCCACCCCCATGCCGATGCGAAAGAATGCTGGGCTGGGCATGGCGCGCATCCTCGAGAAGGTGGACGAGATCGCCTGGTCCCACAAACCCCACGCGGTGGGCGCGGCGGGCCATATCGACGTCTACCCCAACTCGCGCAACGTGATCCCCGGCAAGGCGGTCTTCACCGTCGATTTCCGCTGCCCGGACCTCGCGATCATCCAGGACATGGAAAAGCGCCTGCGCGAAGAGGGCCAGAAGATCGCTGATGACATGGGTCTGGAGGTCGAGTTCGAGAAGGTCGGCGGCTTCGACCCGGTGGAATTCGACCCGACCTGCGTGCAGGCGGTGCGCAGCGCGGCCGAGCGGCTGGGCTATTCCCACAAGGACATCGTCTCTGGCGCCGGGCACGATGCCTGCTGGATCAACCAGGTGGCGCCGACCGCGATGGTCATGTGCCCCTGCGTCGACGGGCTGAGCCACAACGAGGCCGAGGAGATCTCCAAGGACTGGGCCGTGGCGGGCGCCGAGGTGCTGATGCATGCGGTGGTCGAGACGGCGGAGATTGTGGAGTGACAGCTTGATCGCGGAGCGCACCACGCCCGAGAAGGTGAGACGACTGGTGGACGAGGAAATCGCCGCCTTCGACATCACCGACCGGGCCCGGCGCAAGACGCTGGAGGCGTTCGAGCGCCTCCGGGTGCCCCCGCGGGAGATCAGCGTGCAGTTCTCCGGCGGGATCACCCAGGAATGCTGGATGGTGACGCGGTCGAACGGCCAGTACTCGGTCGTCTACCTGCCCACTGCCGGATATTTCTCGCTCTGCGTGGACAGCGATTTCGGACCGCTCGACATCGGCGTGCATGGCCCCGCCCTGGGCTGTTTCGGGTCGGTCTGACCGAAAAACAGGCGTTTCCGCGTCGTAAGGCAGGCGGGAATCGCTAGGATCGAAAGCGTGGGCTAGGCTTCGGGCAGCGACTCGGGCCGGTCCCTTACCAGCACCGGGCAGCCAATGGCCCGGAGACAGGGAGAAGATGACATGAGCAAGGTGATCAAGAACGGCACGATCGTGACGGCGGACCGCACGTTCAAGGCCGACATCCTCATCGAGGGCGAGACCATCAAGCGGATCGGCGAGGACCTGAAGGGCGACGAGACGATCGACGCCGAGGGCGCCTATGTCATCCCCGGCGGCATCGACCCGCATACCCACATGGAAATGCCCTTCATGGGCACCACTGCCGCCGAGACCTTCGAGACCGGCACATGGGCCGCGGCCTGCGGCGGAACCACCATGCTGGTGGATTTCTGCCTGCCGGGCGCCGACGGGTCGATCAAGAACGCGATCAACGAATGGCACCGCAAGTCCGCCCCGCAGATCTGCACCGACATCGGCTACCACATGGCCATCACCGGCTGGAACGAGCAGACCTTCGACGAGATGAAATACGCCGTCGACAACGGCGTGAACTCGTTCAAGCACTTCATGGCCTACAAGGGCGCGCTGATGGTCGAGGACGACGAGATGTTCGCCTCGTTCAAGCGCTGCCGTGATCTCGGCGCGCTGCCCATGGTCCATGCCGAGAACGGCGACCTCGTGGCGGACATGCAGCAATATTACTTCGACCAGGGCATCACCGGGCCCGAGGGCCACGCCTATTCCCGCCCGCCCGAATTCGAGGGCGAGGCGGCGAACCGCGCCATCACCATCGCCGATGCCGCGGGCGTGCCGCTCTACATCGTCCACGTCTCCTGCGAGCAGAGCCACGAGGCCATCCGCCGGGCGCGCCAGAAGGGGATGCGGGTCTATGGCGAGCCGCTGGTGCAGTTCCTGACGCTCGACGAGAGCGAGTATTTCGACAAGGACTGGGACCATGCCGCGCGCCGCGTGATGTCGCCGCCCTTCCGCTCCAAGGACCACCAGAATTCGCTCTGGGCCGGGCTGCAGGCGGGCTCGCTCCAGGTGGTGGCGACCGACCACGCCGCCTTCTCGACCGAACAGAAACGGCGCGGGATCGACGATTTCCGTATCATCCCCAACGGCTCCAACGGGCTGGAGGAACGGCTCGCCGTGCTCTGGACCGAAGGGGTGGAGACCGGGCGCCTGACGATGAACGAATTCGTCGCCGTGACCTCCACCAACATCGCCAAGATCCTCAACATCTATCCCAAGAAGGGCGCGCTGGTCGAAGGCGCGGACGCGGATATCGTGGTCTGGGATCCGAAGATCTCCAAGACCATCAGCGCGTCGAACCACCACTCGATCCTCGACTACAACGTCTTCGAGGGCTTCGAGGTGAAGGCCCAGCCGCGCTACACCATCTCGCGCGGCGAGGTCATCTGGGCCTGGGGTCAGAACAGCCAGCCGCAGCCCGGCCGCGGCAAGTTCGTGCCGCGCCCCGCCTTCCCGGCGCCGAACGTGGCGCTGTCGAAATGGAAGGAGCTGACGGCCCCCAAGCAGATCAAGCGCGATCCGCTGAACATCCCCGCGGGGATCTGAGCGTGGATGCCCCGGCCGATGCGTCGGGGCATTCTTCAACAGGGACGGTGAACCCCGGCGGCAAAAGACCGGGGCATCAAACAAAAAGGCCAGCCAGACGTGAGCCAGGATACAGTAATTTCGGCGAAGAACCTTTCGCTGACCTTCCAGACCAATGACGGGCCGGTGAACGCGCTCAAGGACGTGTCGCTCGACATCAACCGGGGCGAGTTCGTCAGCTTCATCGGCCCTTCGGGCTGCGGCAAGACGACCTTCCTGCGGGTCATGGCCGACCTCGAGAAGCCCACCGCCGGCAAGGTGACCGTCAACGGCGTCTCGCCCGAGGAGGCGCGCAAGAACCGCGCCTACGGCTACGTCTTCCAGGCCGCGGGGCTTTATCCCTGGAGGACCATCGGCGGCAATATCCGCCTGCCGCTGGAGATCATGGGCTACGACAAGGCCGCGCAGGCCGAGCGCGTGAAACAGGTGCTGGAACTGGTGGAGCTTGCCGGCTTCGAGAAGAAATATCCCTGGCAGCTTTCGGGCGGGATGCAGCAGCGGGCGTCGATCGCCCGGGCGCTGGCCTTCGACGCGGACATCCTGCTGATGGACGAACCCTTCGGCGCGCTGGACGAGATCGTGCGCGACCACCTGAACGAGCAGCTCCTGGCGCTCTGGAAGAAGACGAACAAGACCATCGGCTTCGTCACCCACTCCATCCCCGAGGCGGTGTTCCTGTCGACCAAGATCGTCGTCATGAGCCCCCGGCCGGGCCGTATCTCGGACGTGATCGACAGCCCGCTGCCGGCGGAACGCCCGCTCGACATCCGGGACACGAAGGAATTCATCGAGCTGTCGCACCGGGTCCGCGAGGGCCTGCGCGCCGGGCACGAGGCGGAGTGAGCGGCATGGCAACGATTCCCGAACGGAGGGCCGGCGCATGAGACGCAATATCGGCCCCATCCTCGTCGTCGTGCTGGCGATCATCGCCATCTGGTACGCCGGATCCTTCGCCATGAACCGCGCCTGGACCATGGACCAGGCCGCCCGCGCCGGCACCGAGCCGTCCTTCTCCGAGGTCTTTCGCGACACGATGAACCAGGACCGCGCGGTCCTGCCCGCCCCGCACCAGGTGGCGGCAGAGCTGTATGACGGCATCATCGACAAGAAGGTCACGTCGAAGCGCAGCCTCGTCTACCACGGCTACATCACCTTCCAGGCCACCATGGCGGGCTTTGCCCTGGGGATCGTGGGCGGCGTGGCACTGGCGGTGATCATCGTGCTGAGCCGGGCGATGGACCTGACGCTCATGCCCTGGGCGATCATCAGCCAGACCATCCCGGTGGTGGCGCTGGCGCCGATGATCGTGGTGCTGAGCAATGCGCTCGGCGCGGACAGCCTGATGGTGCCCAAGGCGATCATCGCTGGATATCTCAGTTTCTTCCCGGTGCTGGTCTCCATGGTGGCGGGGCTGCGCAGCCCGGACGCCATGCAGCTCGACCTGCTGCGGACCTACGGGGCCACCAAGGGACAGGTATTCTGGAAGCTGCGGCTGCCGGCCTCCATGCCCTATTTCTTCGCTTCGCTGAAGATCGCCGTGGCCGCCAGCCTCGTCGGTGCCATCGTGGGCGAGCTGCCGACCGGCGCCATCGCGGGCCTTGGCGCGCGGATGCTGATCGGATCGCAGTTCGGTGAGCCGATGATCATGTGGTCGGCGCTGTTTGCCGCGGCACTGCTGGCGGCTCTGCTGATCTGGGTGGTGACCTGGGTGGAACGGCTGGCGGGCCGGCTGATGGGGGTGCAGGCATGAGGGGTCAAGCGACACGGATGCAGAAGATCGCCCTGCCGCTGGGCTTCGGCCTGCTGGTGGTGCTGCTGTGGGAGGCGATGGTGCGCGGGCTCGACATCCCGCTCGCCATCCTGCCCGCCCCGAGCGAGATCGCCGACCGCTTCGCGGCCTCGACCGGGACGCTCTGGATCGACTTCGTGCAGACGGTGATCAAGGGCGCGCTGACCGGCATGCTGATCGGCACGCTGACCGGTTTTGCCGTGGCGCTGCTGATCGACCGCAGCGATTTCCTGCGCCGCGGCCTGCTGCCAGTGGCGAGCTTCATGGCCGCCCTTCCCATTGTCGGCGTGGCGCCGATCATGGTGATGTGGTTCGGCTTCGACTGGCATTCCAAGGCGGCGGTGGTCGCGGTGATGGTGTTCTTCCCGATGCTGGTCAACACGCTGGCCGGGCTCGGGGCCACCGACCTGATGCAGCGCGACCTGATGCGCACCTATTCGGCGACCCACGTCCAGAGCCTGATCAAGCTGCGGCTGCCGGCGGCGATGCCCTTCATCTTCAACGGGCTCAAGATCGCCACGACGCTGGCGCTGATCGGGGCGATCGTTGCCGAATATTTCGGCTCTCCGACGCGGGGAATGGGCTTTCGCATCTCGACAGAGGTCGGTCGCCTCGGAATTGATATGGTATGGGCGGAGATCGTGGTATCCGCGATATCCGGCACCGTGCTCTACGGGCTCGTGGCGCTGGTCGAACGGTGGGTGACCTTCTGGCACCCGTCGCAGCGCTAGGAGGCGCGAACGACAAGAAGAAGACGACAAGCAAGGCAATAACGACAAGGAGGTCTAGACCATGGTTATGAAGAAACTTGCCGGTGCGGCGCTGGGGGCGGCGATGCTCGCCGGGACGGCGCAGGCGCAGGACGAGGTGACGCTGCAGCTGAAATGGGTCACCCAGGCGCAGTTCGCCGGCTATTACGTCGCCAAGGAGCAGGGGTTCTACGAGGACGAGAACCTCGACGTCACGATCAAGCCGGGCGGCCCGGACATCGCGCCGACGCAGGTGATCGCCGGTGGCGGCGCCGACGTGATCGTGGAATGGATGCCCGCGGCGCTGGCCGCGCGCGAGAAGGGGCTGCCGCTGGTCAATATCGCCCAGCCCTTCAAGTCCTCCGGCATGATGCTGACCTGTCTCAAGGAATCCGGCATCAAGGGCCCCGAGGATTTCCCCGGCCACACCCTGGGCGTCTGGTTCTTCGGCAACGAATATCCGTTCCTGTCCTGGATGAGCCAGCTCGACATCCCGACCGAGGGTGGCGAGGACGGCGTCGAGGTGCTCAAGCAGGGCTTCAACGTCGACCCGCTGCTGCAGAAGCAGGCGGCCTGCATCTCGACCATGACCTACAACGAGTACTGGCAGGTCATCGACGCGGGCATCTCCGAGGATGACCTGATCACCTTCAAGTACGAGGACCAGGGCGTCGCCACGCTCGAGGACGGTCTCTACGCGCTGGAGGACGACCTCGAGGATCCGGCCTTCGTGGACAAGATGGCGCGGTTCGTCCGGGCCTCCATGAAGGGCTGGAAATGGGCCGAGGAGAACCCCGACGAGGCGGCGGACATCGTGCTCGAGAACGACGAGACCGGCGCCCAGACCGAGAAGCACCAGCGCCGCATGATGCGCGAAGTCTCCAAGCTGACCGCGGGCACCGACGGCACGCTGAACGAGGAAGACTACCAGCGCACCGTGGAATCGCTGCTCTCCGGCGGCTCCGACCCGGTCATCACCAAGGAGCCCGAGGGCGCCTGGACCCACGACGTGACCGACAAGGCGTTCGAGTGATCCTCGCCTGACGCGACGCGGGAAGGGCGGCCCCGGTGGCCGCCCTTTGCTTTTCTGCCGTTCCGCGAGCTCTGGCCAGTCGGAGGGGCAGCGCCGCAGGCTCATCGGGGCGGTGTTGGCGCAGGACTCGCACAAGGGCGCGATGGGTCAGGCCGCGGGGATGACCCTTGCCACCAAACCAATCGCCAGCCGACGCCCTGCCGCTACCAGATCGCCTGCTTGGCCCGCGACAGGAAGAAGCCGTGGCCCTGCGGGTTGGCGCATTGCAGCCCGCTGGTGGCCGAGTGGCAGGTGATCTCCGCGAACTGCCCCGAGACGCCGTAGGGGGCCACGTCCGTATAGGTCGACTTGCGGGGGACGGCGCCGCAGACCACCTGGGCCGGTCCCGTCGGGCCGAGCTGGACGTGATGCCCCCAGACCCCGCTGCAGGCGCCCGGATCCGGCGCCGCGGGCGGGCCGCTGCGCTCCACGATGCTGCAGCCGATCTCGCCGCCCTCGATCGAGCCGTTGCAATAAATGTTCCCCGAAGGGGTCCGGAACCCGTAGCCGTCGGCCTGGGCGGCCGACGCGCTGGCGATCATGAAAAGGGCAATCCTGGTCAACATGGGCGGTGCTCCGTTCTGGCCGAGGCCGGTACGGGGTCGACCCGTCGCGGCGTGGTGTCAGGCTGCGTGACGCCGGCCGAGACTAGCAGGAAAATGGCCCGGCGGGGAGGGTTTTGCCCTTATCGAGGGAGGTCGGGCGCTGCGTGTTCGCTTTTTCCGCGCAATGCCGGGAGCGCAGAGGACCGGAGGCTCAGGGGAAACTCCGTGTGGGCTATGACAATCCGACCCCTCGCGGATGGAGTTTGGCCGGGGCCATGATTTGCCGGAAGCTCATGCGTGGCTGGAAACCGGCCAGCCCGACGCGATCAGGCGAGACAGCCGGACGCAGCGCGTCTTGCCGCACCGCGGGGTCTCGTCCAATTCTATCACTATGACTGGCCGGCTCTTTCGCGGCGAGCGGCGCCGTACGAGCCAAGGGCAACCTTCCCCTTCGCTCTCGCCAATTACGAGGGGTGCGCCGTCACTCGTCCGACAGGTAATCGGCCGAGACATAGCCGGTGATCCCGGGTGCCTCGGCGAGGGAGACCCGGCACCAGAGCTGGCCCATCTCCGTCACGCAGTCGCGACGGTAGAGCGCAGTGCCGTCCGGCAGCCCCAGCACGACCCGGAAGCCGAGCCCGGGACCGGCCCGCAGCTTCAGCAACTCCTCCGGGCCCGCCCCCTCGACCACCGTGCGCCCGCCGCCGATCGCGCCGCCGCCACCACCAGCACAGCCGGACAGGAGCGTGAGCGCGAGGAGGGGGAGAAAGATGGCCCGGATCATGGGGATATCAGGTGACCCATAGCAGCAGAGATGGAAAGTGGTGCCGGTGATAGGACTCGAACCTACGACCCCATCATTACGAATGACGTGCTCTACCAGCTGAGCTACACCGGCCCTGGTGGGGCGCTCTTTAGCACCGGGTCACGGGCGGCGAAAGCCTATTTTTTGCCTGGCTCCGCATCGGGTTTCGCGGCCTCTTCCACACCCTTCGTCGCACTCCCGCCGGAAGGCGCGGCACCGTCGGCACGCCCGCTCGGTTCGGGCACCACCACCTCCGCATCGGGCACCTCTCGGGCGGCCGCGGGGGCGCCCTGCGTCGCAGGGGAGCTGTCGCGCTTGTCCTCGATGGAGCCGACGATGAGCGGCAGCATCTCCACCCCGGTGGTCGAGGGCGTGGCCGAGGCCGGGGGCGTGGTCCAGCTCAGCGTGTCGAAGCTGTGGCAATTGGTGCAGACCGCCGTCCATTCGCTCTGGATGTTGTGGCAGTTCTCGCAGACCCATTGCGGGCCGCGGGGGGCCGAAAGCGCCCGGGCCAGCCAGCCCTTCACCACCGTGTCCGACGATCCCTCGCCGCGCTCGATGGCGGCCATGATGGTCAGGACGCGCTGATCCGGATCCTTCTCCGCCAGGTCGCCGAGCGAGCGGCGGGCCTGGGGGAAATCCTCGGCCGCGATGTTGAGCTCTGCCAGAAGCAGCCGGGTTTCGCGATGATCGGGATGGATCTTGGTCAGGGTGCCGAAGCGCTTGATCCGCGCCTTCGGGGCCTCGTCGGGCTCGATGGCGGCAAAGGCGGCGGCAAGGTCGGGATGGGGCTGCGCCTGCCAGGCGGCCTTGATCACGCGGACCGCGTAGCGCGGCTTGCCCTGTTCGACATAGCTGCGGGCGGCCAGCACCGCGGCGGGCACCAGGTCCGGCGACAGGCGGTTCGCCTCGATCGCCGCCTCGCGGGCCTCGATCGTCTGGCCTTCGTCCAGCACGCCGCGGGCCTCGGACAGGGCCAGCACCGCGTCGCGCCGCTTGTGGACGTCGCGCGGCAGGGTGCCGGTCTTGAGCTTGGTGTTGAGCGTCTTGCGCGCGCCTTCCCAATCCTCTTTCTCGGTCTGGAGGCGCAGCAGGATGTCCTGCGTTTCCTCGTGCTTGGGCTTGAGCGCAAAGGCCCGCTCCGCCAGCTTGAGCGCCGTCTCGGTGTCGCCCTCGGCCAGCTTCTGCTTCATGATCCCGCGGACGCCGACGAAACGGGTCCGCTCATCGGTGACCAGCCGGCGATAGACCTCTTCCGCCTTGCGCCGGTCGCCCGTCATCTCGGCCGCCTGCGCGGTGATCAGGTTCGTCAGGTCCGGCCGCCGCAGGTAGCGCTCCGCCTTGGCCGCCTTGGACATGGCGACACGCCCCTCGCCCGAGGCCAGGGCCATCAGCCCCTCGCTCAGCGCCTTGAAGCCCTTGCGCTCGCGGTTGCGGTCGAAGTGACGCGACAGCGCCGTCTCGTCCCCGTTGATGAAGCGCAGCACGGCCACCAGGAGCGCGGCGAGCTTGAGGAAGATCCAGACCGCCAGCAGCAGCAGGAGCACCGCGATGACCGACTGGAGCGGGCCCAGCGTGTATTCCACGCCGCCCACGGTCACCTGCACGCCCCCGGTGGTTTCCAGCAGGTAGCCGGCCCCCAGGGTCGCCGCGGCGATCAGCGCGATGAAGATCAGAATCTTGATGAGCGACCAAAGCATGAATGCGTCCCGTTACTGGTTGAGGTCCTGGGCGAGCTGTTCCGCCGCCTGCAGCGCATCGCGCCGGGCGGTGGCATCCGCGACCCAGTCCTTCATTTCCGCCTGCGCCACGTCGGGCAGGGTCTCGATCTCGGCCAGCGCGTCGCCCAGCCGGTTCGCCTTTACCGCCGCCTCGGCCCGCGACAGGACCGCGTCGGGGTCGTCGCCCTCGCGCGGGGCGACGGAGCGGGCGCCAAGCTGGTCGCGCAGGAAGTTGCCCACACGGCTGCCCATGTCGCCCTCCTGCGGGGCGGCGTCGCGCGCGGCGGCCAGCGCCCGGCGGGAGGCATCGGGAAAGCGTTCGGTCAGCGCGGCACGGGTGGCCACGCCCTCGTCGGCCACCTGGCGCAGCAATTCGGGCACCTCGGTGCCGGTCTCTTCCAGGTCGGCCAGGGCCGAGGCGAAACCGTCGCCGGCCTGCAGCGAGGTCAGGATGCGGGTCGCGGCCGAGCGGGCCATGGTCTGGCGCGCGGTTTCCTGCGCGTTCTGCTCCATCTCGGCGGCGTTGGCGGCCATGGATTCGACCTCCTGCCGCTGCTGGGCCACGCTGTCCTGCAGGCGCTGCAACTCGCGCTCATAGGCGGCGATGGCCTCTTCCGAGACACCTTCGGAGACCGGCCGCTTCTCCAGCTCCTCGAGGCGCGCGGCGATCTCGTCGATGCGGCCCTCGAGCGAGTCGAGACGTTGGGTGACCTCCTCGGGGACGCCGCTTGCCGCCTCGACCTCGTCCAGGCGGCCCGACAGGGCGTCTAGGTCGCCCGATTGCGCCGCGCCGGACAGCTGGTCGCGCAGGGCGGCGATCTCTTCCGACTGGTCCTGCAGGGCAGCGCTGGTCTCGGACCGGAAGCCGTCGTCGCGGTTTCCCAGCCCACCCATCGCGTAGAACGCCGCGCCAAAGCCGATGGCCGCCGCGATCACGCCGCCGAGGAGCAGGAGAAAGACGGAGCCGGCGCTGCGCCGCGGGGCGGGCTGCGCGGTAGCGGCCGTGGCCCCGCCGGTGGTGGCGGCGCCGTGGCCGCTTCCACCGGAGCTGCGCGCGGGCTCGCTCTTGGTCGTGTCGGTGGCCCGGGCGCTCTGCGCGGCGGGTTTCGCCCCCGTGGCGCCTTCGGTCTTCGCCCCGGCCGACTTGCTGCCGGTGGGCGGGACCGAGCTGGCCGAGCTGGTCGCGGGCGTCTCGCTCCTGCGCGGGTTCTTGAGGTCGGTGACCGGGGCCTTCAGCTCCCGTTTGGCCGCGCCCTTCCCGCCGGAGGCCCCCGCGGAGGCGCCTGCCGCCTTGGAGCCTACGCCGCCGGGCAGCGAGAAATTTGTCACCGGCGCCTTCAGCTCGCGCTCCGGGCCGGTCGAGGATGCCGAGGCCGTCCCCGAGGGGCCCCCGGCTTCGCTGGCTTTCGCGGTGCCTTCCGTCGCGCGCCCCGTCTGCCGGCCCTTGCCGGCTGCGGTTTGCGCTGTCTTCTTCGCGGTCTTGCCGGGTTTGTCGGAACTCGCCACCTGCGCCCGTCCTTTCGATTCCAGTCCTTCTGGGTCAGGGACCGACCTTAGACGCCCCGTCTACCCGCCTCAAGTCGCGCGACCGCGTCCAGTCGTCCCTCCGTCGCGCGACGCATCGCATCGCCTTCGGGACGGGCGGCCACGGTCACGCTGGCCCAGGACGCGCCCCCCACCTGCGCCGCCTCCGCCACCGCCGGGCTGAGCGCCACCAAGTGCAGCGGGGCCCGGACCCCGGGCGCAGCGGACAGGAAGATCTGCGCGCTGCGCGGAGAATAGAGCGGCAGGACCACGGGACGAGACCCTCTCAGCACATCCAACGCCGCGGCGCTGAGTTCGGTTGCCTCCTGGCGGTAGAGGATGCGCTCCTCCACCGTCATGCCCGCCGCTCTCAGCCGTCCGGCCACGTCGCCGCGCGCATGCTCGCCTCGCAGGTGCCAGAGCGGGCCGGCGGAGGGCCGCGCCGTCAGCCCGGCCAGCAGCGTCTCGGCGTCCTCGGCCACCAGAGCGACATGGCCGCCCGCCGCCTCCGCCGCCTGTGCCGTCCGGGGGCCCACCACGTAGCAGGGCAGCGCGGGCAGGTGCGGCACCGCGCGCAGCGCGTTCGGCGAGGTGAGGATCAGCCCCGCGGCGCCCGACAGGTCCGGCGGGTCCAGCGGCACGATCCGCATGAGCGGAGAGATCACGATCTCGGCCCGGCCCTGCAGCGCGGCGGCCAGGCGCGCGGCCTCGGGCGCGGGGCGCGTCAGCAGGAGCTGGGGCAGGGGCATCGCGGGGCCGGGATTGTTTGCTGCACCTTCCGGTGCTACCTGCCTTTGACAGCGATCGCAACGGGCAGCACATGGCCGGCACCCTCACCATCCTCGGACTGGAAAGTTCCTGCGACGACACCGCCGCCGCAGTGCTGCGCCACGCGCCCGGCACGGCGCCCGTCATCCTGTCCTCGGTGGTGGAAGGGCAGGCCGCGCTGCATACCGATTACGGCGGCGTCGTCCCCGAGATCGCGGCCCGCGCCCATACCGAAAAGCTCGACCACTGCGTGGAGGCGGCGCTGGCGGAGGCCGGCCTTGCCCTGCGCGACGTGGACGCCATCGCGGTCACCGCCGGGCCGGGCCTGATCGGCGGGGTCCTGTCGGGCGTGATGTGCGCCAAGGGGCTGGCAGCCGCCACGGGCAAGCCACTGGTCGGGGTGAACCACCTGGCCGGTCACGCGCTGACGCCCCGGTTGCTGGGCGAGGCGCCCTTTCCCTACCTGATGCTGCTGGTCTCGGGCGGGCATTGCCAGATCCTGCTGGTGCGCGGGGCCGAAGAGTTCACGCGCCTCGGCGGCACGATCGACGACGCCCCGGGCGAGGCCTTCGACAAGGTGGCGCGGTTGCTGGGCCTGCCCCAGCCCGGCGGCCCCGCGGTGGAGCGCGAGGCGCAGGCCGGGGACCCCACCCGCTACAGGCTGCCGCGCCCGCTGCTGGACCGGCCGGGCTGCGACATGTCCTTTTCCGGGCTGAAGACGGCAGTGCTGCGCGCCCGGGACAAAATCGTCGCCGAACATGGCGGGCTGCCGCGGCAGGCGCGGGCCGATCTCTGCGCCGCCTTCCAGGAGGCCGTGGCCGATGTGCTGGCGGAAAAGACCCGCCGCGCGCTGGACGACTACCTCGCGCTATCGCCGGAGGCGCCGATGATTGCGGTCGCCGGCGGGGTGGCGGCCAACGGCACCATCCGCGCGGCGCTGCAATCGGTGGCCGAAGCGCGCGGCGTGGCCTTCACCGCGCCGCCGCTGGCCCTGTGCACCGACAATGCGGCGATGATCGCCTGGGCGGGGCTGGAGCTGTTTCGCGCCGGCCGCCGGGATACGATGACCCTCGCCGCCCGGCCGCGCTGGCCGCTGGACGTGGCGAGCGGCGGGATGCTGGGAAGCGGCAAGAAGGGGGCCAAGGCATGAGCGTGGGCGTGATCGGCGCGGGGGCTTTCGGGACGGCGCTGGCGATATCCCTGGCCGCGGCGGGGCGGGACACGGTGCTCTGGGCCCGCGACCGGCGGCGGGTGCACGAGATGGAGGCCTCGGGCGAGAACGCCGCCCGCCTGCCGGGGGCGCATTTTCCCGACCGCCTGCGCCCCACGTCGGAGTTCGACCGGGTCGCGGCCCAGGATACGTTGCTGCTCGCGGTGCCGATGCAGAAGCTGCGCCAGGTGCTGCACGACCATGCCGCGCCGCTCCGGCCCCGGCCGCTGGTCGCCTGCTGCAAGGGGGTGGAGCTGGAAAGCAATCTCGGCCCCGTCGCCGTGATCCGCGACGTGCTGCCCGGGGCGCGGGCAGCGATCCTGACTGGCCCCTCATTTGCCCACGACATCGCCGGCGGGCTGCCCACGGCGCTGACGCTGGCCTGCCAGTACCCGTCGCTGGGCGAGGATCTGCAGCGCCAGCTGACCACCGACAACATCCGGCTCTACCGCACCACCGACACGGTCGGGGCAGAGCTGGGCGGCGCCCTGAAGAACGTCATCGCGATCGCCTGCGGTGCGGCCCACGGCGCCGGGCTGGGCGACAGCGCCCGCGCGGCGCTGATCACCCGCGGCTATGCCGAGATGTCGCGCATGGCCGCCGCGCTTGGTGGCCAGCCGGAGACGCTGGCGGGCCTCTCGGGCTTTGGCGACCTGGTGCTGACCTGCACCTCGGAGGGGTCGCGCAACTACCGCTACGGGCTGGCCATCGGCCGGCGCGAGGACTTCGATCCGGGCATCACCGTGGAAGGGGCCGCGACTGCCCATGCCACGCTGGACCGGGCCCACAAGCTGGGCATCGACATGCCGATCACCCGTTGCGTCGTCGGGCTGATCGACGGCAAGCTCGACGTGATCGAGGCGCTGCAATTGCTGCTCGCCCGCCCGCTCAAGGAGGAATGACATGCCCTTTGCCGTGATCGCCCGGGACAAGCCCGGCGCGCTGGAGATCCGCAAGGCCAACCGCGACAAGCATCTCGCCTATCTCGACCAGACCGGCTGCGTCACCCTGGCCGGTCCGCTGCTGGAAGAGGGCGAGATGACGGGCTCGCTGCTGATCCTCGACCTGCCCGACAAGGCTGCGGCCGAAGATTGGGCGGCGGGCGACCCCTACGCGCAGGCGGGCCTGTTCGACCGGGTGGAGATCATGGAATGGAAGAAGGTCGTCGGCTGATGCGCTACTGGCTGTTCAAGTCCGAACCGTCGACCTGGTCCTGGGACGACCAGGTCGCCAAGGGCGAGGCGGGCGAGGAATGGGATGGCGTCCGCAACTACCAGGCCCGCAACTTCATGCGCGAGATGGCCTTGGGCGATCGCGGCTTCTTCTACCATTCGCAGAAGGAAAAGGCCGTGGTCGGCGTGGTCGAGGTCTGTGCCGAGGCGCATCCCGACAGCACCACCGACGACGACCGCTGGGACTGCGTGGACATCAAGGCATTGGCCCCGGCGCGCAGGCCCGTCACGCTCGACGACATCAAGGCGGAGCCGGCGCTGGCCGACATGATCCTGGTGAAGAATTCCCGCCTCTCCGTCCAGCCGGTGACCGAGGACGAATGGGCGAAGGTCTGCGAGATGGCGGGCATTTTCCTCTAGGCGAAGGGCGCGGCCTGCGGCACTCTTCCCCCGTCACTTCGGGGGAGGGAGTCCGACATGGGTATTCTGAGCATTCTGGTCGCCGCCGCCGCGGCATGGCTGTTCGGCGCGCTTTGGTACATGACGCTGTCGAAGCCCTGGCTGGAGGCGGTGAGCCGCGACTGGGGGCCGGATCGGCGGCTCGACAACCGCAACCCGGTGCCCTTCATCCTGTCGGCCGTCGCGATGATCGTGGTGGCCGGGATGATGCGCCACGTCTTCGCCATGGCCGGCATCGCCAGCTGGGATGCGGGGCTGATCGCGGGGCTGGGGGTCGGCGCCTTCTTCATCACCCCCTGGATCGTGATCAACAACGCCTATCCCGGCCGACCCTTCCTGCTGAGCGTGATCGACGGTGGCTACGCGATCATCGGCTGCGGCCTCATCGGGCTGGTCCTGTCCCTGTTCCACGGGTCCTGAACGGCGGCGCGGGGTCAGAGAAAGACGTGCTCGCGCCCGAAATGCTTGGTCAGCATGTATTGCACCACCGCGCGGTATTTCGGCGCGCCGGCCGGGCCGCAGCCGTCCAGCACGAAGCGGATCGCGTCGGCCACTGCCGGCCCGTCGGGCACGCCGAGCTTGCGCTCCACGAAATTGCGGCGCAGAACCGCCAGCTCCGCGGGATCGTCCTCAGCCAGGATCTCGGTGCGCGGATCGTAGATCGCGGGGCCGCAGCCGATCGTCACCCGCGTCAGCAGCGACCTGTCCGGCGTCATCCCGCATTCGTCGCGCAGCGTGTCGGCGTATTTCGCGATCAACTCGTCGCGTTTTCCCATCTCAGCCCCCCGGCCCGGTCTGATCAAGACTACCGCCGCGCAGCCACGGCACAACGGGAAATCCGGCAAAAACCGTCGCGGGCCCGGCATTTACGCCGATTTTTTGCACCCCGCGGCCCCGGCGCATCGGGGGCAGAACCCGCGCCGCGGATGCGCTAGGGTGACCCCGGCCAGCAGGGAGGACCGCATGCACGCCAACACCACATCCCCATACCGGGCGCGCCCATGATCGCCGTCATCTTCGAGGTCTGGCCCGCGTCCGGCCGCCGGGAGGAGTACCTCGACATCGCCGCCGGGCTGAAGCCGATGCTGCAGGAGATCGAGGGCTTCATCTCCGTCGAGCGGTTCCAGAGCCTGACCGACCCCGACAAGATGCTGTCGCTGTCGTTCTTCGAGGACGAGGCGGCGGTGGAGCGGTGGCGGGCCGTCTCCGCCCATCGCGCGGCACAGTCGAAGGGCCGCGGCGGCGTCTTCGCCGATTACCGGCTGCGCGTCGCGTCGGTGATCCGCGATTACGGCATGACCGACCGCGAAGAGGCACCGGAGGACAGCCGCGCCGTGCATTCCGGCTGACCGCGAAAGGCGCCGCTTCGGCTTCGGGATGGAGGAACGATTTGGGCAGGTCGCCAGCATGACGACCTGCCCGGGAGTGGTAGCCGGCCGCAGACGGGACAGGCCCTCGTCTGCCGTTTCGTTGGCCATGGGGAGAAATCGGAAAAATCCCCATGTTGACCGTACCGTCGTGTCCGATTGACATGCGGCCGACTGTCAGGGAGGCAACACCCGGCGGCGCCGCGCGTTCCCCGACCCCGGGGGCGATCGGCGGTCAGCCGCCGCTATCCAGCCGCGCCATCACCATGGACCGGGCCCGCGCGACCCGGCTTTTAACCGTGCCGACCGCGCAGTGGCACATGCGGGCGCTGTCCTCGTAGCTTTCGCCGCGCACCACGACGAGCACCAGCATCTCTCGGTATTGCGGGGGCAGGGCGCGCACCGCCTCGACAAGTTCCCGGCCGCGCAGCGCCCATTCCTGCGTCGGCTCGCAGACCGGGCTGGACGACACGCAATCGGCGCCGCCCGGCGTCTCGCGCTGGCGCTTGACCCGGTCGGAGACATGGGTGTTGCGCATGATGGTGAACAGCCACGCGCGCAGGTTCGTCCCCAGCCGGAAGAGGTGGGATTTCTCGATCGCCTTGGCGAGGGTTTCCTGCACCAGGTCCTCCGCGTCGGTGGCGTTGCGGGTCAGCGACCGGCCGAAGGACCGGAGCGCCGGGATCTCGTGGATCACCTGTCGCGAGACAGCGGCGCGCTGCTCGGGATCGGGCATTTGGGTGTCGAGCATTGCAATCCTCCTTGGCGACCGTCGGAGGGGCTGCCCTCATGGCCGCTGTCCGCTGTCGTAACCGCGGACCAACCCAAGGATGAAAAGACTTGTTCCAAGGGAAGGATTGCTAATTTGTAAACACGTAACTTAACGCGGCATCAATATCGCTGCCGCGATGCTCATCACTCCCGGATTTCGAGCACCCCGTTGCCATAGAGGTAATCCGGATCGAAGCGCCCCAGCTCTCTCAGGGCCGCGCGGTCGAGGACCGTCACCCGCCCGCGCGAGATGTCGGCGATGCCCTGTTCGCGCAGCTTGCGCACCACCCGGTTGAGGTGGATGGGCGTGGTGCCGCAGGCATCGGCCAGCTCCGCCTGTGTCAGCGGAAAGGCAAAGCCGCTCGGGTCGGCCCAGCCCACGAAATCCAGACGGTGCCACAGTTCGGCGATCAGGTGCGCGAGCCGGCCATCGGCGCTGAGCTGTTCGAGCTTGAGGATCCATTCGCGGTGGATCGCCGCGTCCAGCAGGGTGGAATACCACAGGACCCGGGCCAGGTGCGGCTCGCATTCCATCAGCGCCTCGAGCCGGTCATGCGTCACGTGCCCGATCTGGACCGGCCCGATGGAGACCACGTCGTGATCCAGCCGCTTCAGGGCAAAGGCGTGCAGGTCGACGAAATCCCCCGGCACGTGCAGGGCCACGATATGCCGCTTGCCCTCTTCGCGGATCACCCGGGCGACGAAGCCCTCGATCAGCAGGGTGCTGCGGTCGAGGATATGGCCGCGCTCGAGAATGGTGTGGGGCGCGGTGTAACGCTCCACGTCCTGGACCAGGTCCTCGATCAGGCCGCATTCCCGCGTGCTCAGCTGCTCGCGGCCGCGCCCCTTCAGGTAGCGGTGGGTATAGGGGAAGGAGTCGTGGGACATCTGTACTCTTGTCGTTTTCCTGCTTCATCCGGACCGGCCACCAGTCCCCTTCAAAGCTCCATTGGCGCCAGGTGTTCCCGCGACACCCGGATCCTGATGGAACGGTCGGGCTAACCTATGTTAGTTTTCAGGCGTTGCCTACCCCGGCGCCGGAGGCCCGGTCCGCCCGGGACGCGGGTGTTGCGACACTGCCCCTGCGGCACCGCGCCGCCGATCGGAGATGGTGAAAAAACACGACGTGGCCTTGACTTGGCTGCAAAGCGTCCAAGGTGAGGACCATGCGCGACATCACTCCCCAGACACCCGGCGCCATCCCCGAACCGCCCGAGCGGATCGATTGGGCGACGCATGCCCTGTTCCTCGATTTCGACGGGACGCTGACGCCGCTGCGGGACCGGCCCGAAGAGGTCGTGCTGCACGCGGCCGTCGGCCGGCTCCTGACCCGGGCGCTGGAGGTGACGGACGGGGCCGTGGCGGTGATCTCCGGCCGGTCCATGGCCGACCTGCACGGCCTCCTGCCACAGGACCGGCTGACGCTTTCGGGATCGCACGGCGCCGAACTCTGGCGGCCGGGCCGGGAGGATGCGGACCCCGACGCCCCCGCGGATGACAGCCTCGCCGAGGAGGCGGAGATGCTGGATCGCGCCCGGTCCGAGCTGGAGCCCTTCGCCCGCGCCGAGGGCCTGCTGCTGGAGCGCAAGCCCGGCGCCGTGGCGCTGCACTACCGCAACCGCCCCGACCTGTCCGACACCTGCCGCACAAGGCTGGAACATGTCGCGGACCGGACGGGGCTGCGGGTGATGCACGGCAACATGGTCAGCGAGGCGGTGCTGCGCGGCCACGACAAGGGCACCGCCCTGCGCGGCTTTCTCGCCGAGCCGCCGTTCCGCGGCCGCCGCCCGGTGATGATCGGTGACGACACCACGGACGAGGACGGGTTCCGCGCGGCGCAGGAGGAAGGCGGCTTCGGCCTGCGGATCGGCGGGGCGGAGACCCTGGCGCATTACCGCGTGGCGCGGATCGAGGATGCGCTCGGCTGGCTGTCGCACACACTCAACGACGAGACGGAACGGAGAACTGAATGGATCTGGGAGTAATCGGCAATTGCTCTGTCGCGGCGCTCATCGACCCGCAGGGCAAGATAAACTGGCTGTGCCTGCCTCGGTTCGACGGCGATCCGGTGTTCCACTCGCTGCTCGGCTCGGGGCCCGACGATCCGGATGACGGCGCCTTCGGCATCGAGGTGGAAGGGTTCAAGGAAAGCTCGCAGGCCTATATCCCCAATACCCCGATCCTGCGCACCACCCTGCGCGGAGAGGGCGGCACGGTGGAGATCATCGATTTCTGTCCGCGGTTCGAGGCCCGTGACCGCGCCTTCCGGCCGCGTATGATCGTGCGACAGATCCGCCCCGTCGACGGCTGGCCGCGGATCCGCGTGAAGGTCCGGCCGCGTTTCGAATACGGCAAGGAAAAGCCCCGCGTGACCTGCGGCTCCAACCATATCCGCTACGTGGGCGAGCGGCAGGTGCTGCGGCTGACCACCGACGCCTCCATCGACTACGTCCAGTCGGAGCGGATGGTGACGCTGGACCGGCCCTATACGTTCATCCTCGGCCCGGACGAGACCCTGCGCGAGGGCCCGACCGAGGTGGGCGAGCACTTCCTGTCCGACACGCAGCGCTACTGGCAGCGCTGGTCGCAGCGGCTGGCCGTGCCCTTCGAATGGCAGGAGGCGGTGATCCGCGCCGCGATCACGCTCAAGCTGTGCAATTACGAGCAGACCGGCGGGATCGTGGCCGCGATGACCACCTCGCTTCCCGAGGCGCCGGAAAGCGGGCGGAACTGGGATTACCGCTATTGCTGGGTGCGCGACGCCTTCTTCACGGTGCGCGCGCTCAACAGCCTGGCCGCGACGCGGACGATGGAGAACTATTTCCAGTGGCTGATGAACGTGGTGGCCGATGCCCGCGGCGGTCATATCCAGCCGGTGCTGGGGCTGGGGCTGGAAAACGAGCTGACCGAGTGGCAGTCCGATTGCCTGAAGGGCTACCAGGGAATGGGCCCGGTGCGGATCGGCAACCAGGCGCACGAGCATTTCCAGCACGACACCTACGGCAACGTGATCCTCGGCGCCGCGCCCGCCTTCTTCGACCAGCGGCTGCAGATGAATGCGGGCACCCATGCCTTCCGCCTGCTCGAGGACCTGGGCGAAAAGGCGTGGGAGCTGCACGATCAGCCCGATGCGGGGATCTGGGAATTGCGCAGCCGCGCGCGGATCCACACCTCGTCTTCGCTGATGTGCTGGGCGGCCTGCGACCGGCTGGCCAAGATCGCCGCGCATCTGGGCATGGGCGAGCGGGCCACCTTCTGGAGCGAGCGCGCGAAGGTGATCAAGACCAAGATCCTCGAGGGCGCCTGGAACGAGGAGCGGCAGGCCTTCGCGGAAAGCTTCGGCGGCTCCACCCTCGACGCCAGCGTGCTGCTGATGGGCGAGGTGAATTTCCTGCCGCCGGACGACCCGCGCTTCCGCTCCACCGTCGACGCCCTGTCGAAGACGCTGGGCCGCGGCCCCTTCATGCTGCGCTACGAGGAGGCGGACGATTTCGGCGTGCCCGAGGTCGGCTTCAATATCTGCGCCTTCTGGCGGGTGGACGCCCTGGCCCGGATCGGCCGGGTCGATGAGGCCCGCGAGATCTACGAAGAGCTGCTCAATGCCCGCAACTCCCTGGGCCTGATGTCGGAAGATACCGCCTTCGACACCAAGGAGGGCTGGGGCAACTTTCCGCAGACCTATTCCATGGTCGGGATCATCAACGGCGCGATGCGGCTGTCCCGCAGCTGGGAATCCGAGTTATGACCCTGAAGCAACGGAACTAACGCCAGATCAATCTGTTTCCATCTGTGTGTTCCCGCGTCGGAACACCGGTTGGGAGTGGGGCCATGACGGGCAAATTGATCGTCGTTTCGAACCGTATTCCCGGCAAGACATCGTCGGGCGGGCTGGTGGTCGCGCTGCAGGACGCGATTTCCAGCAACGGTGGAATCTGGATCGGGGCGCATGCCGACCCCGGAGAGCCTGACGACACGCTGGAAGAGCTGGGCACAGAGCCCTATCGCCGCCTGGCCTTTCACCTGAGCGCCGAGGAGCTGGAGAACTACTATCTCGGCTTCGCCAACTCGGTCCTCTGGCCGCTATGTCACCGGCGCGGCGATCTTGTGCAGTTGCGGGCGGAATACGAGCGCGATTACCTCGCCGTGAACCGGCGGGTGGCGCGGATGGTGGCCCAGGTGGCCGAACCGGACGACCTGATCTGGATCCACGACTACCATTTCCTGCCGCTGGCCGAGGAACTGCGCAAGCTGCACCTGTCCAACCGGATGGGCTTTTTCCTGCACATCCCCTTCCCGTCGCTGGCGGACCTGTCGGTTCTGCCGGACCCGGATGCCTTTGCCCATTGGCTGGCGCAGTACAACCTGCTGGGCCTGCAGACCAGCGCCGACGTCGCCCGCTGCCTCGAGATGTTCCGCTCCGACCAGCGGGCGGAATTCATGCCCAACGGCTCGGTCAAGTTCGACCAGAACGTGGTGGCGGTCCGGTCCTTCCCGATCGGCATCGACGTGGACAAGCTGATCCACGAGGCGGAGACCGAGGGCCCGTCGCCCTTCGGCCGGGAAGAGCCGGAGGAGTTCATCATCGGCGTCGACCGGCTGGATTATTCCAAGGGGATCCCCAACCGCTTCCGCGCTTTCGGCGAATACCTCGATTCCCGCCCGCCGGACCGCCGCCCCTGTCTCGTGCAGATCGCGCCGCCCTCGCGCGAGCGGGTGAAGGCCTATCGCGACATCACCTTCGAGCTGGAAGAGATCGCCGGCCGCCTGAACGGCGAACACGCGGCGCTCGACTGGACGCCGATCCGCTACATTCACCGCTCGGTCGAGCGGTCGCGGCTCGCGCGGCTCTATCGCCGGGCGCGCGCCTGCCTGGTGACATCGCTGGCGGACGGGATGAACCTCGTGGCCAAGGAATACATCGCCGCGCAGGACCCCGAGGACCCCGGCGTGCTGATCCTGTCGCGCTTTGCCGGCGCGGCCGAGGACATGCAGGACGCGCTTCTCGTCAATCCCTACGACACGGGCGAGATCGCGCGCGCCATCGCGCAGGCGCTCGACATGCCCCTGGCGGAACGGCAACGGCGCTATCGCGGCTGCATGGCGGCGGTGCGGGACACGGACGTGTCGCAATGGTCCAAGAGCTTCCTTGCCGCGTTGCGACGCTGCACGCCGACGCTCGTCGTGCGAAACGGCGCGCGGGGCTCGGCGACGCCCGACGCCGGGCCCGACCAAAGGGCGCATTCCGGAGACATCTACGCAGAATAGGCGGGCAGGCCGGCCGAGCCGCGGCACTGGCGCTTTGCCGCGCCGGCGTTATGCTGCGCCCCGACCGGAAGGGGGTGCCATGTTCGATCTCGATGCCTATCTCGCGCGTCTCGGCCTGACGGGGGCCGTCCGGGCCACCCCCACGCGCGAACGGCTGGACGCGCTCGTCCTCGCGCATCTGGGGGCCATTCCCTTCGAGAATCTCGATCCGCTCACCGGCAAGGTGCCGGAGATCGCGGCCGATGCCGTCGCCGCCAAGCTGGTGACGGCCCGCCGGGGCGGCTATTGCTACGAGCAGAACCACCTGCTGCTGGCCGCCTTGCACGCGATGGGGTTCGAGGCCGAGCCGCTGGTCTGCCGGGTCTGGTGGCAACGCCCCGCGGGTACGCCGCCGGGCCCCTGGACCCACATGGCGCTGCGCGTGCGCCTGGGCGGCCGCGCGCTGCTGGTCGACGTGGGCTTTGGCGGCTGCGTGCCCACCGCGTCGCTGGACATGGCGGCCGACGCGCCGCAAGCCACGCCGCACGAACCGTTTCGCCTGCGGCAGGGGCGCGACGGCCCGCTGCTGGAGGTGGAGATCGGGGGAAGCTGGCGGCCGGTCTACGAGACCCGGCCCGAGCCCGCCGCCTTCGACGAGCTGCGCGAGGCCAATCACCGGACCGCGACCGAGAGCCGTTTCACGCAGGAGCTGATGCTGGCCCGGACCACGCCGGAGGCCCGGCTCGCGCTCGGGGGCAACCGGTTTACCCGCCGGCTCGCGGGAGGCAGCGTCGCCGAGCGCGCGCATCTCGATGCCGAGGGGCTGGAGCGGGTGATCACGGACCGGTTCGGCCTGCCCGTCGCCCCCGAATGGCGCCCGGTGCTGGTGCGCTTCGCCGACCTGACCGAAGCGTGATCAGGCGGGGGCGTGATCAGGCGGGGGCGTGATCAGGCGGGGGCGATCCGCAGCTCCGTGTTCCACGACCGGCAATGGTCCGACAGCACGCCCGGAAGCGGCCGGTCGGTGACCACCAGGTCGAGGTCGGCCAGCGTGCCGATCCGGACGGGCGCCGCGCGCGAGAGCTTCGATCCGTCCGCCACCAGCACCCGCCGACGCGCGCGGCCGAGGGCGGTGCGGGACACGGTCACCTCGTCCAGGTCGTAGTCCAGCATCTCGCCGCCGGGGTCGAGCGCCGAACATCCGATCACCGCCAGGTCGAAGCGGAAGGCCTCCACCGTCGCCGCCGCCTGCGGCCCGGTGAGCCCGCCATCGGCCACGCGGTAGTGGCCGCCGGTCAGGATGATGCGGGCCCCCGGCGCCGGGCCGAGGATTTGCGCGACGTTGATGTTGTTGGTCACCACCAGCAGGTCGCGGTGATGCAGCAGGGCGCGGGCCACGGCCTCCGTCGTGGTGCCGATCCCCAGAAACAGCGACACCCGTTCCGGCACCTCCACCGCGCAGGCCCGGCCGATCCGCGCCTTGGCCTCGCGGTTCAGCGCGCGCCGCTCCTCGTGGCCGATATTGCCCACGCCCGAGGGCAGGACGGCCCCGCCATGCACCCGCTCCAGCCGGCCCGTCGCCGCAAGGTCGCTCAGGTCCCGCCGGATGGTCTGCAGCGTGACGCCGAAATGCGCCGCCAGCGCCTCCACCGTGACCAGGCCGTCACGGCGGGCGATGTCTAGGATTTCCGGATGGCGGATCGTCTGGCTCATCCGGACCGTCTAAACGAAAAATAACGAAAGCGATATGGTTTCTTTCATGTTCGGATTGGTGCATACCGGCGTCAGGTGCGAAAGGAGAGAATCGTGGCGCAGGATCCGGAGCTTTCCGACCTCTTCATCATCGGTGGCGGCATCAACGGCTGCGGCATCGCCCGCGACGCGGCGGGCCGGGGCCTTTCGGTGACCCTGGCAGAGATGGGGGACCTGGCGCAGGCGACCTCCTCGGCCTCGACCAAGCTGTTCCATGGCGGGCTGCGCTACCTGGAATACTTCGAGCTGCGGCTGGTGCGGGAATCGCTGCAGGAGCGCGAGACGCTGCTGCGGGCCATGCCGCATATCTCCTGGCCCATGCGCTTCGTGCTGCCGCTGCATGACGGGATGCGCTTCGAGAGCGACACGCCGGCCTCGCGGCTGCTGTCCACGCTGATGCCCTGGATGAAGGGGCGGCGCCCGGCCTGGATGATCCGGCTGGGCCTGTTCCTCTACGACCACCTCGGCGGGCGCAAGCTGCTGCCGGGCACGACCACGCTGGACCTGCGCGGCCGGCCGGAGGGCGCGCCGCTGAAGGACCGGTTCGCCCGCGCCTTCGAGTATTCCGATTGCTGGGTGCAGGATTCGCGGCTCGTGGTGCTCAATGCCCGTGACGCGGAGGCCCGGGGCGCCCGCATCCTCACCCGCACCTGCGTCGTCTCGGCCGAGCGGCAGCAGGGACCGGAGGGGCCGGAATGGCGGGTGGAAACCTCGGATGCCGAGACCGGGGCGACCGTCACCCACCGGGCGCGGATGCTGGTCAATGCCGGCGGGCCCTGGGTCGCCGAGATCCTGCGCGACCGGATCGGCGCCACGGCGCGGGATTCGGTCCGGCTGGTGCGCGGCAGCCATATCGTGACCCGTCGGCTTTACGATCACGACAAGTGCTACTTCTTCCAGGGCACGGACGGGCGGATCATCTTCGCCATCCCCTACGAGCAGGACTTCACCCTGATCGGCACCACCGACATGGACCATCCGGACCCGTCGCAGCCCGCCGAATGCACGCTGGAAGAGCAGGATTACCTGCTCGACTTCGCCAACAATTACTTCCGCCAGCCGCTCAGCCGCGACGACATCGTCTGGACCTATTCCGGCGTGCGCCCGCTCCATGCCGAGGGCGGGGGCAGCGCCTCGGCCGCGACGCGGGATTACACGCTGCGCCTGGATCGCGACGGCGCGCCGCTGCTCAACGTCTTCGGCGGCAAGATCACCACCTATCGCCGCCTCGCCGAAAGCGCGCTGGCGAAGGTGGCGGAGGTGCTGCCGGAGGTGGGAGACGCCTGGACCGCCGGCGCGGCGCTGCCCGGCGGCGATTTCCCGGTGGGGGAAGTGGCGGCGCGGCTACGGGCCCTGCAGGAGCGCTATCCGTTCCTGAGCGAGGCCTGGGCGCAGCGGCTGTTCCGCGCCTACGGGACCGAGGCGGCGGAGATGCTGGGCGAGGCCCGTGACATGTCGGATCTCGGCCGGGATTTCGGCGCCACCCTGACCGAACGCGAAGTCCGCTGGCTGATGGAGCACGAATATGCGCGCGCCGCCGAGGATGTGCTCTGGCGGCGCGGCAAGCTGGGTCTGCGATTGACCCCGGAGGAGGCGGCCGCGCTCGACACCTGGATGCGCGAGGCGGCCGGGCAGGCGGCGCCCTAGCCGCGCGGCTCGATCACGCCGCAGGCGATCCGCCCGCCGGCGCCGGGCTCCGCCCCGTAGGTGTCGGCGTTTTCGTGAACGATCACGGCCGTGCCGTCCTCGTCCATCAGCAGCGGCACGTCGCTGTCCTCGCCCTCGAGCATCACGCGGTCGGTGTAGAACTGCGCCGTGGCGGTGCCGTTCTCTCCGATGATGACGTTGGGCAGGTCGCCGGCATGCGGCCCCTTGCCGTTGAGAAAGCCGTGCGCCTGGTCCCCGGTGGAGATGTGGCCGCCCGCGGCCTCGAACCCGTCGCCGCAATCGCCTGTCTGGTGCAGGTGAAAGCCGTGGTCGCCCGGCGGCAGGCTGTCGAGCAGCGCCTTGAGGACCACGCCGTGCGGGCCCGGGATCACCTCGACGGAGCCCACGGGCTCGCCGTCCTTGTTCTGAAGCTCGGCAAGGGCAGAGGCCCCGGCCTGGGCATTGGCGATCCCCGCGCCGAGAAGCAGCGCGGCAAGGCCGGTGGCAGTGGTCTTGATCAATCCGGTCATCGTAGGGTCCTCCCTAATGTCGATGTGTCCGGGTCAACCCGTGGCCGCGCCCCATGTTCCAGTTCCGCGAAACAGAAAAGGCGGCCCCCCGGGGTCTACGGGGTGCCGCCGCCATGATCCGTTGCGGGCCGTGATCAGACGAAGAACTGCCCGCCATTCGCGGTGATGGTGGAGCCGGTGACAAAGCCCGCGTCGTCGGAGGCCAGGAAGGTCACGCAGCGCGCGATCTCTTCCGGCTCGCCCAGCCGGCCGGTGGGGATCTGTGCGATGATCGACTCGCGCACCTTCTCGGGCACCGCCATCACCATTTCCGTAGCGATATAGCCGGGGCAGATCGCGTTGGCGGTGATGCCGCTGCGCGCGCCTTCCTGCGCGAGGCTCTTGATGATGCCCAGGTCGCCGGCCTTGGTCGCGGCATAGTTCACCTGGCCAAACTGGCCCTTCTGCCCGTTGATCGACGAGATCACGATGACCCGGCCGAACTTGCGTTCGCGCAGGCCGGGCCAGATCGGATGGACGGTGTTGAAGACGCCGGTGAGGTTGGTGTCCACCACCTCCTGCCATTGTTCGGGCGTCATCTTGTGGAACGGGGCGTCGCGGGTGATGCCGGCATTGGCGACCACCACGTCGATCGGGCCGAGATCGGCCTCCACCTGCGCGGCGCCATCCTTGCTGGCGGCGTAATCGGCGACCGACCACTTGTAGGTCCGGATCCCCGTCTCCTCGGTGAATGCCTTTGCCGCCTCGTCATTGCCGGCGTAGTTCGCGGCGACCTCGTAGCCCGCCGCCTTGAGTGCCTTGGAAATCGCCGCGCCGATGCCGCGCGTGCCCCCCGTGACCAGTGCCACCCGTGCCATTCTGCCTCCTCCCTCCGTGCGCTGACCGAAGCGAACGGAAACTTTGCTAAATACGATACAAAACATACGCAACATTGTTGCGCGTCAATTTCAAGTCTTTTCGCGGCCCTGCCAGCCGCGAATCCAGTCGCGCCCGTCCTGGTAGCCCTGCTCCCACGTGTCGCGCAGCTTGCCGGGATCGGTGAAGTCGATCTTGTCGGCCGGCGTCTCCTCGGACGGATAGACATGTAGCCGGCCCGGGTGGTCGGGCAATTGCTTGTATTCCCGGGTCAGCAACATCCAGGTGAAACCCTCGTCCGGTTCGGGCAGGGGCGCCTGGTCCGCCATGCCGCCATCGACCACCGGGCGGCCGTTCCACAGACGGGGCTCGAAGACCGGGGGAATCACCGCCGCGGCACAGACCAGCTCGGCCAGGACGCCCTCCGCGGCGGCGGCATTGGCATCGATCAGCTCGGCCTCGAGCCCGGCCTTCTCGGCCCAGTCGAAATGCGGCGAGCCCTTGAGGTGCAGCTCCGATTCGTAGGCGAGCGTCATGGCGGAGCCGGTGAGCTTGGGCAGCGGCTCCGGCGGATGGGCGACGAGGATCTGGAATTGCGGGCCGGCGGCCACCCGTTTCGTCGCGGCCTCGTCCAGCACCCGGCGCACGACGTCGGAATAGATCTCCTGGTGCGGGCTGATCCCGCTGGAGCGGTCGAACAGGTCGATATTGCGGTCCTGCGAGGCGAAGGCGTCGCACATCTCGTCGAGAAGGGCCCGTTCCCGCCCGGCGAGGAAGGCGGCGCCGGACAGCGCCCCGCCGCTCACCCCGGTGACGCGGGCGGGCGCCAGGTCATAGCGCTCGCGCACCGCCTCGAGGAACCCGCCCTGCCAGAAGCAGCGCAGCCCGCCGCCGGAAAACACGATCTGGTCGGGCGCGGGCGGTTCGGACATGCGGGCTCCGGTACGAAGGGGACGGCCCGGGGGCCGCCCCGGTCTGGATCAGGGACGCTCCACGCACATGGCGACGCCCATGCCGCCGCCGATGCAGAGCGTGGCGAGGCCCTTCTTGGCGTCGCGGCGCTGCATCTCGAACAGGAGCGTGTTCAGCACCCGCGCGCCCGAGGCGCCGATCGGGTGGCCGATGGCGATGGCGCCGCCATTGACGTTCACCTTCTCCGGGTCCCAACCCATGTCCTTGTTCACCGCGCAGGCCTGGGCGGCGAAGGCCTCGTTCGCCTCGATCAGGTCCAGGTCCTCGGGCTTCCAGCCGGCCTTTTCCAGCGCCTTGCGCGAGGCATGGACCGGCCCCATCCCCATGATCGACGGGTCGAGCCCCGCGGTCGCGTAGGAGACGATGCGCGCCAGCGGCTGGATGCCCCGCTTCTCGGCGTTCTCGGCGCTCATCAGCAGGACGCCGGCGGCGCCGTCATTGATCCCCGAGGCGTTGGCCGCGGTGACCGACCCGTCCTTGGTGAAGGCGGGGCGCAGTTTCTGCATGGACTCGATCGTCGCGCCGTGGCGGATGTACTCGTCCTTGTCGACGGTGACGTCGCCCTTGCGCGTCTTGACGGTGAAGGGGACCACCTCGTCGTCGAAGCGCCCGGCCTTCTGCGCCGCCTCGGCCTTGTTCTGGGAGGCCAGCGCGAATTCGTCCTGCTGTTCGCGGCTGATCTGCCATTTCTCGGCCACGTTCTCCGCGGTCTGGCCCATGTGGTAGCCGTTGAAGGCGTCCCACAGCCCGTCCCGGATCATCGAGTCGATATAGGTCACGTCGCCCATCTTGTGGCCCGCGCGCAGATGCGCCACGTGCGGGGCGAGCGTCATGTTCTCCTGTCCGCCGGCGCAGACGATGTCGGCATCGCCAAGCTGGATGTGCTGCGCCGCCAGCGCGACCGAGCGCAGGCCCGAGCCGCAGACCTGGTTGATGCCCCAGGCGGCGGATTCGACCGGCAGGCCGGCATTGATATGCGCCTGGCGCGCCGGGTTCATGCCTTGGCCGGCGGTCAGCACCTGGCCGAGGATGGTCTGCGACACGTCCGATTTCTCGATCCCCGCGCGCTGCACCAGCGCTTCCAGCACGGTGGCGCCCAGGTCATGGGCGGGGGTGGTGGCGAAAGCGCCGTTGAAGCTGCCGACGGGGGTGCGGGCAGCGGATGCGATTACGACATTGGTCATGTGTCCTCCAGCCATCTGGGCGGTCCGGTCGGGCCGGATCGGCGTAGCTATACCACGAGGCGCGAGGAACTGCGAAGCCCGCCGCGCCGGTCATCACGGAATGGGTAGGCAATGCGGCGCCCCGCGGCAAGGGGAGAACGGTTGTGTGGAGCGGTCGCGTCCGGTGGGAGGGGGCGGCGTCAGCATGCGGGCGCCCCTGTCTCGGAGGGGATTTGTCGTGAAAGCGCGGCGGTTCCGCCGCGAGCGCCTCGGCGCTGCAGTGCCCCTTCAGTGCCCCTTTGACATGTCTCGGCCCTCCGGCTTTGCGGCGGGCCCCCGCACCCGGCCCGATCCGGGCCGGGTCAGGCCCGCGCGCGCCCCGGCCAGGGCTCCTTCCACGGGGGCGAGACCGTGGGCGCGCCGAAGTAATTCCCCTGCAGGCAGTCGATCCCGGCCTCGGCGAGCCAGGCGGCATCCGGCGCCGCCTCCACCGATTCGGCGACGGTGAACATGTCGAAATGCCGCGCGATGGAAGTCAGCGCCTGGGTCAGCACCTGGTTGTCGGGCTGGGCGTGAATGCCGCGCACGAACTGGCCGTCGATCTTGAGGATATCGAAATGGAACTGCTTGAGGTAGCGGAAGGCGGTGTAGCCCGCGCCGAAATCGTCCAGCGCGAAGGACACGCCGCGGGCGTGAAGCTGGGCCATGAAATGCACCACCAGCTCGGGCACCAGCATGGCGGAGCTTTCGGTGATCTCGAGGATCAGCCGTTCGGCCACGGTGGAATCGCGCTGCAGCCCCCGTTCGAATTCGCGCATCCAGCGCGGGTAGCCGATGGAGCGGGCAGACATGTTGATCGACAGCCGCAGTCCCGGTTCCTGCGCCAGCGCCCGCAGCCCCCGGCGCAGGGCGAGGCAATCGACCAGGCGCCCCGCCTCCGTCTCTTCGATGGCGTACATGAACTCGCGGGCCGGGATGATGCGGCCGGTTTCGTCCAGAACCCGCGCCAGCCCCTCGTGAAAGGCGATGCGGTCATTGGCCTGGGCCTGCACGACGGGCTGGTAGGCCAGCATGACGCGATCGCTTTCCAGCGCCTCGCCCACGATATCGAGGATGCGCCGGTCGCGCCGGTAGAGCGCATTGGCAAGCGGGCTGGAATCGGCGCGGTCGATATCCGACAGGCGCGGCCGGGCGCCCGAAGCCGGCCGCGGCGTGCCGGTGGCGGCACCGTCGGACACAGGCCCGTCGCGGGGCGTCGGGACATGGCCGGGGGGCGTGCCCCCGGCGGTGCCGTTGCGTGGAATGCCGTGGCTCATGCCCTGCCCTCCGGATTGGCGTCTGCGCGCCCAGCTTGCGGCGACGAGCCTTAACGGGAGGTAAAAGTTTGCATTTTGTTCCAAGTTGAGCATTCTCCCCGCCAGCAGCGACGGAGGCCCCCGATGGGAGAGAGATGCGCCTGGGCGGGAAGCGACCCGCTTTACGTGGCCTATCACGACGAGGAATGGGGCGTGCCCGATTACGAGGGGCGGGCGCTGTGGGAAAAGCTGGTCCTCGACGGGTTCCAGGCCGGGCTGAGCTGGATCACCATCCTGCGCAAGCGCGAGAATTTCCGCGCCGCCTTTGCCGGGTTCGACCCGGAGGTGATCGCCGGATGGGGCGAGCCGGAGGTGCAGCGCCTGCTGGCCGATCCCGGCATCATCCGCCACCGCGGCAAGATCGAGGCGACCATCGGCAATGCCCGCGCCTTCCGCGAGATCGAGGCCCGGCAGGGCTTTGCCCGCTTCCTGTGGGATTACGTGGACGGCGCGCCGCTGCAGACCCGCCGCGCCACCATGGCCGACGTGCCGGCCCAGACGGAGCTGTCGCAGCGCATCTCGAAGGACCTCAAGAAGGCCGGCTTCCGCTTCTGCGGACCGACGATCGTCTATGCCTTCATGCAGGCCGTGGGCATGGTCAACGACCACGTGCTGCACTGCCCCTGTCACGACCCGGTGGCCGAGATCGGCAAGCGGGGCTTTCCCGGTTGACTCGTCCCGGGGGGCGCAGTATCAGCGCCGCTCATTGGTGTTGGTGGCCCCCGCAAGGGGATGCCCTGTCGGCCCAAGGCGCCCCCGCGGCGCCGCAAGCAGAGGACAACGCCCTTCATGCGCCGCCCCGACCGGGCGGCTTCACATTTTGAAGGAGATCAGCCGTGACCAAACGCACGTCTGCCAAGTACAAACTCGACCGCCGGATGGGCGAAAACATCTGGGGTCGTCCGAAATCCCCGGTCAACCGCCGCGAATACGGCCCCGGCCAGCACGGCCAGCGCCGCAAGGGCAAGATGTCCGACTTCGGCCTGCAGCTCCGCGCCAAGCAGAAGCTGAAGGGCCATTACGGCGACCTGACCGAAAAGCAGTTCAAGCGCATCTTCCTGGAAGCCGCCCGCGTCAAGGGCGACACCGGCGAGCTGCTGATCGGCCTGCTGGAGCGTCGCCTGGACGCCGTCGTCTATCGCGCCAAGTTCGTGCCGACCGTCTTTGCCGCGCGCCAGTTCGTGAACCACGGCCACGTGCTGGTCAACGGCACCCGCGTCAACATCCCCTCCTACCGCGTGAAGGAAGGCGACGTGATCGAGGTCCGCGAGAAGTCCAAGCAGCTTGCCTCGGTTCTGGAAGCGACCCAGCTGCCCGAGCGTGACGTGCCGGATTACATCGACGCCGACCATTCCAAGATGACCGCGACCTTCGTGCGCACCCCGACCCTGTCGGACGTGCCCTTCGCGGTCCACATGGAACCGAACCTCGTCATCGAATACTACGCGCAGAACTGATCCTTCTGCCGCGTCAGGATCGGAAGGGCCGTGCCGCCGGGCGCGGCCCTTTTTCGTTGCGCACGGATCTCGGGGCCGCCCCCGAGGTCCGGAGACGCGCAATGCCATCGGGTCGATGCCGGCCGCCGAGCAGTTTGCCCTCCGGGCGGGCAAGTCCCCGAGTCGAATGACGGAAACGGGGGCCCGCTGCGCTGGCCCGCCTCGGAACCCTCCAGCGCTGGAAGTCTGTTCCCCGCCCGACAGACACCAAGATGGGGGACACATGATACCGGACTGGCTGCACTGGCTTTCGATCATCTCGCTGCTCGCCGGGGGCATCTCGGCACTCGTCGTCGCGCTCGACCTGCGGAAGCATCCGCAGCACATGTGGATCATGAACGTGGTCTGGCCGCTGGTGGCGCTCTTCGCGCACGTGCTGGCGCTCTGGGCGTACTTCAGGGTCGGCCGGCTGGCCGAGTACGCGAAGGCCCATGCCGCCATGGAGAAGGGCGAGACGCCGCCGCACAAGGCCCGCACCTCCTTTGCCACCAAGGTCGGCAAGGGCGCGTCCCATTGCGGGGCGGGCTGCACGCTGGGCGACATCTGCGCCGAATGGCTGGTGGTGCTGGTTCCCGTCATCGCCGTCTGGTTCGGCTACGAGAGCATCTTCCAGGAAAAGATCTTCGCGGTCTGGATCGTCGACTACATCTTTGCCTTCGGCTTCGGCGTGGCCTTCCAGTATTTCACCATCAAGCCGATGCGCGGCCTGTCCCCGACCCAGGGGCTAATCCAGGCGGTCAAGGCCGACACCCTGTCGCTCACCGCCTGGCAGGTGGGGATGTACGGCTTCATGGCCGTGGCGCATTTCTGGATCTTCGGCGAGCTGCTGGACACCAAGCTGCACACCACCAGCGTGGAATTCTGGTTCATGATGCAGATCGCCATGCTCTGCGGCTTCGTCACCGCCTACCCGGTGAACTGGTGGCTGATCCGTCGCGGCGTGAAGGAAGCGATGTAGTGCATGGACTTGACGCGGCGGGGGCGGGTCTCCAGATGGACAGGCGCCGCAACGCCCTGTAGGAGTGCCCGCCATGGCCAAGGAAAAGTCCGACCCGAACTACAAGGTCGTCGCCGAGAACCGGCGCGCGCGCTTCGATTACGCGATCGAGGAGGACATCGAGTGCGGGATCATCCTGCAGGGCTCCGAGGTGAAGTCGCTGCGCGAGAATTCCGCCAACATCGCCGAGAGCTATGCGGCGGTCGAGGATGGCGAGCTGTGGCTGGTGAATTCCTACATCGCCCCCTACGAGCCGGCGGTGACCTGGGGCCATGACGAGCGCCGCCGCCGCAAGCTACTGGCGAACAAGCGCGAACTGTCCCGCATGTGGAACGAGACCAGCCGCAAGGGCATGACGCTGGTGCCGCTTGTGCTGTACTTCAATCACCGGGGCATCGCGAAGATCAAGATCGGCATCGCCAAGGGCAAGAAGGCGCCGGACAAGCGCGCCACCGAGGCCAAGCGCGACTGGAACCGGCAGAAACAGCGCCTGCTCAAGCAGCACGGCTGAGATCGGCCTGCCACGGGCGGGGCCCGGGCTCCGCCGAGGCTTGCGCCCTTTCCCTGCGGGTAGTAGCAAGGCGCCCGACCGACAGACCGGGGGAGAGGTATGGCCGAGGACGATCCCAGAACGCTTGTTTCCACCGAGTGGCTGTCGAAGCACCTGAAGGATCCCGACCTGCGCCTCCTGGACGCGTCCTGGTATCTGCCCGACATGAACCGCGACGGTCGCGCCGAATACGAGGAAGCGCATATTCCCGGCGCCCGCTTCGTCGACATCGACGAGCTGAGCGACGGGCGCTCCGCCCTGCCGCACATGGCCCCGCCGGTGGAAAAGTTCATGTCCCGCATGCGCGCCATGGGTGTCGGCGACGGTCACCAGGTGGTGGTCTATGACGGCGCCGGCATCTTCTCGGCGGCGCGCATCTGGTGGCTGTTCCGGCTGATGGGACAGGACAACATCGCGGTGCTGGACGGCGGCATCATCAAGTGGCGCGCCGAGGGCCGCCCGGTGGAGGACATGCCGCCCGTCGTCCGCGACCGCCACATGACGGTGCGTCGCCAGAATCACCTGGTTCGGGACGTCACCCAGGTCAGCGCCGCGGCCAAGCTGGGCGATCACGAGATCCTCGACGCCCGCGGCCCCGAGCGCTTTCGCGGCGAAGCGGAGGAACCCCGCGAGGGCCTGCGCGCCGGCCATATCCCCGGCTCCAGGAACATTCCCTACCGCAGCCTGCTCAATGTCGGCGGCACCCTGAAAAAGCCCGACGAGCTGCGCCAGGTCTTTGCCGAGGCCGGCGTCGACCTGGACAAGCCCGTCATCACCACCTGCGGATCGGGGGTGACCGCGGCGATCATTTCCCTGGCCCTGGAACGGATCGGCAAGACCGACCATTCCCTCTATGACGGATCCTGGGCGGAATGGGGCCAGTTCCCCACCCTGCCGATAGCAACCGGAGACGAGTGATGCTCGAACGCCTGAACGACCTGCCGGGGGACAAGATCCTCGCCCTCATGGAGATGTACCGTGAGGATCCGCGCGACCAGAAGATCGACCTGGGCGTGGGGGTCTACAAGAACCCCGAGGGCGTGACCCCGATCATGCGGGCGATCAAGACCGCCGAAAAGCAGCTCTGGGAACAGGAAACCACCAAGGCCTATACCGGGCTCGCGGGCGATCCGGCCTTTGCCGACGCGATGATCGGGCTGGTGCTGGGCGACGCGGTGGCGCGCGATCAGGTGGCCGCGGTGGCGACCCCGGGCGGCACGGGTGCCGTGCGCCAGGCCTTCGAGCTGGCCCACATGGCCAATCCCGACGTGCGGGTCTTCGTCTCGGCGCCGACCTGGCCGAACCACGTCTCGATCCTGAAATACCTCAAGCTGCCGGTGGTCGAGTACCGCTATTTCGACAGCGAGTCGGGCAGCGTGGACGTGAACGGGATGCTGGAGGACCTGGCACAGGCCAAGCCCGGCGACCTGGTGCTGCTGCACGGCTGCTGCCACAACCCGACCGGCGCAAACCTGACGATGACCGACTGGAAGGCCGTGGTGGACGTGCTGAAGAAGACCGGCGCGACGCCGATGGTCGACATCGCCTACCAGGGCTTCGGTGACGGGCTGGACGCGGACGCGGCCGGCGTGCGGATGGTGGCCTCCGAGCTGCCCGAGCTGCTGATCGCCGCGAGCTGCTCCAAGAACTTCGGCGTCTACCGCGAACGCACCGGCCTGCTGATGGCCGTCAGCCAGGACAGCGCGCGGCAGAAGACCCACCAGGGCAACCTGGCCTATCTGAACCGGCAGAACTATTCCTTCCCGCCGGATCACGGGGCGCGGCTGGTGACCATGGTGCTGAACGATCCCGAGCTGCGCGCCGACTGGATGGCCGAGCTGGAGGATGTGCGGCTCAACATGCTCAGCCTGCGCGAACAGCTGGCGCAGGAGCTGCAGCGCCTGTCCGGGTCCGACCGCTTCGGCTTTGTCGCGCAGCACCGCGGCATGTTCTCGCGCCTGGGCCTGTCGCCGGAAACGGTCGACTGCCTGCGCGAAGAGCACGGCGTCTACATGGTGGGCGACAGCCGGATCAACATTGCCGGCCTGAACAAGAACACCGTCCCGCTTCTCGCCAAGGCGATCATCGAAGTGGGCGCGTAAGCCTTTCCCAGGCGCTGCGGGCGGGTCTGATACGGATCCGCCCGTTTTCCGTCAGCTGGTAGACCTCGTCGGGCCCCTCGATCACCACCGGCTCGATCGGGGCGCCGTAGCCCGCCCCACAATCCAGGTTCAGGTGATTGCCGTGATGCGTCGGCCGATCCACCGGCGTGTGGCCGTGGACCACCAGCTTGGGATGCCGCGTCGTGTCGGTCAGAAAGTCCTGGCGGATCCACAGCAGGTCTTCCTCGTCCTGCCGGTCGAGCGGCACGCCGGGCCGGATCCCCGCATGGCAGAAGAACAGCGTCTCCGTCTCCTCGGTCAGCGGCAGCGTTTCGATGAAGGCGCGGTGCGCGGCCGGGACGTTCTGCCGGGCCTCCTCCAGCACGTCGTCCAGCGCGCGCTCGTCGGCCGCCTCCACCCCGTAGGAGGCCAGCGTCGCGACGCCGCCCAGGCGCGGATGCAGCCAGGCGAGGCCGGACTTGATGTTGTCGTCATGCAGCTCTCCCCGTTTCAGGAACAGCTCGAACATGCGGTCGTGATTGCCCTTGAGCACGGTCCAGGGGCGGGCCTCCATCCCCTCGATCAGCCGGTCGATGACGCCGGCGCTGTCCGGCCCGCGATCCACCAGGTCGCCGACGAAGAGGATGCGCGCTTGCGCGCCGCCATCCTTTGCGATCCGCTCCAGCGCGGCGTCGAGGAAGTCCAGCTGCCCGTGGATATCGCCCACGGCGTAGATCGGTGTATCGCTCATGCTCATCTCCTGACGTATCGCGCCGCAATGGTCCAGACACTCCGGGATCATGGGGCGCGTGGAAGGGGATCAGGCGGTCAATTCCACGCGATTCCGCGGCTTCGACTGATAACGACCGGTGGTGACGGGGAAGGCCGGGGGCAGGATGGCGCCGCGGAGCGTCCGTTTGGTGCCGCCAGCCCCGGACAAGGGTAGGCCGCCGAGGCGATGGGCCGAGGGCGGCTCTTGCATTGCGGCCGCATCGCGTAGGTCCGGCCCGCGTCCAATCGAAGAACGCGGGCCGGCAGGGTCGCTCAGGCGACGTCGAATTCCAGCGGCTTCACCTGGCCGAACAGCCCGGTCGCCTGCAATTCGCCGATCACGTTGGCCGGGATCGGGCTGTCCACGTAGAGCAGCGCGATCGCCTCGCCGTTGGCCTTGGACCGGCCGAGGGTGAAGTTGGCGATGTTTACGCCGTTCTTGCCCATGGTCTGGCCCAGCGTGCCGATGATGCCCGGCACGTCCTCGTTGGTGGTGTAGACCATGTGCTGCCCGACCTCGGCGTCGATGTTGATGCCCTTGATCTGGATGAAGCGCGGCTTGCCGTCGGAAAAGACGGTGCCGGCGACCGAACGCTCGCGCTTGGCGGTGACCACGGTGACCTTCACGTAGCCCTCGAAGGCGCCCGACTTGGACTGGTTGGTGGTCGAGATGCGGATCCCCCGCTCGGCCGCGACGACCGGGGCGGAGACCATGTTCACCTCGGGGTTGGCGCGCTTCATGATGCCCGCGATCACCGAAGAGTTCAGCGCCTCGAGGTTCATGTCGGCCACCACGCCGTCATAGAGGATGTTGATCGCCTTGATCGGCTCGTCGGTCATCTGCCCGATGAAGCTGCCCAGGTGGTCGGCCAGCTTGATCCAGGGGCCCATCACCTTGGCCTCTTCCGCGGTGACCGAGGGCATGTTGAGCGCGTTGGTCACGGCGCCGGTCAGCAGGTAGTCGGCCATCTGCTCGGCCACCTGCAGGGCGACGTTTTCCTGCGCCTCGGTGGTGGCGGCGCCCAGGTGCGGCGTGCAGACCACGTTGGGCAGGTTGAAGAGCGGGTTCTCCTTCGCCGGCTCCTCGGAGAAGACGTCGAAGGCCGCGCCGGCGACATGGCCGGATTTCAGCAGCTCGGCCAGCGCTTCCTCGTCCACCAGGCCGCCGCGGGCGCAATTGATGATGCGCACGCCTTTCTTGGTCTTGGCGAGGTTTTCCTTGGACAGGATGTTCTTGGTCTGGTCGGTCAGCGGCACGTGCAGGGTGATGAAATCGGCGCGCTTCAGCAGCACGTCCAGGTCCTCGACCTTCTCGACGCCCATCTTGTCCGCCTTCTCCTGGCTCAGGAAGGGATCGTAGGCCACGACCTTCATCTTGAGGCCCCGGGCGCGGTCGCAGACGATGCCGCCGATATTGCCGGCGCCGATCACGCCCAGCGTCTTGCCGGTCAGCTCGACGCCCATGAACTTGGATTTCTCCCACTTGCCGGCATGGGTGGAGGCCGATGCCTCGGGGATCTGGCGGGCCACGGCGAACATCATCGCGATGGCATGCTCGGCCGTGGTGATCATGTTGCCGAAAGGCGTGTTCATCACGATCACGCCCTTCTTGGAGGCCGCTTCCTTGTCGACGTTGTCGGTGCCGATGCCGGCGCGGCCGACGACCTTGAGGTTGGTCGCGGCCTCGAGGATGGTCGGCGTGACCTTGGTGGCCGAGCGGATGGCGAGGCCGTCGTAATTGCCGATCACCTCGGCCAGCTTGTCCTTGTCCTTGCCGAGGTAGGGCTGGAAGTCGACCTCGATGCCGCGGTCGCGGAAGATCTGCACGGCGGCATCGGACAGCTTGTCGGAAATGAGAACCTTGGGAGCCATTGGAATATCCTCGTCAGGCGGTCGCATCACGGCGGATGCGGATGTGGGGAAAGTGGCGGGACAGCCCCGCCATGGGGGAGGTGCGGTAGGGCGGGGGATCCCCCCGCCGCACCGTCAGGCCGCTTGGGACTGCGCCTCGAGCTCTGCCTCGAAGGCCCATTCGAGCCAGGGCAGCATCGCCTCGACGTCGCGGGTCTCCACCGTGCCGCCGCACCAGATGCGCAGGCCGGCGGGGGCGTCACGATAGGCGCCGATGTCGAGCGCCACGCCCTCGGCCTCCAGCCGCTTGGCGATCGCCTTGGCAAAGGCCGCGCCGTCCGTGATCCGGTCGTCGGTGAACTTCAGGCACACGCTGGTGTTCGACCGCGTCGCCGGATCCTCGGCGAGGTTTGCCAGCCAGTCGTGGCTGTCGCAGAAGTCCCAGATCACCTTGGCGTTGGCGTCGGCGCGGCCCATCAGGCCCTTGAGCCCGCCGACCGAACGCGCCCAGTCGAGCGCCGCGAGGTAATCCTCGACCGCCAGCATGGAGGGCGTGTTGATCGTCTCGCCCTTGAAGATGCCCTCGTTCAGCTTGCCGCCCTTGGTCATGCGGAAGATCTTGGGCAGCGGCCAGGCGGGGGTGTAGCTTTCCAGCCGCTCCACCGCGCGGGGGGACAGGATCAGCATCCCGTGCGCCGCTTCGCCGCCCAGCACCTTCTGCCAGGAGAAGGTCACGACGTCGAGCTTGTCCCACGGCAGGTCCTGCGCGAAGGCGGCGCTGGTGGCGTCGCAGATGGTCAGCCCGGCGCGGCCCGCGGGGATCGCGTCGCCGTTCGGGACTCGGACGCCCGAGGTGGTGCCGTTCCAGGTGAAGACCACGTCGGTGTCGAAATCCACCGTCGAAAGGTCCACGATCTGCCCGTAATCGGCTTCCTTGATCTCTGCGTCGATCTTGAGCTGCTTGACCACGTCGGTCACCCAGCCCGCGCCGAAGCTTTCCCAGGCCAGCATGGTGGCCTTGCGTTCGCCCAGCATGGACCACATGGCCATCTCGACCGCGCCGGTATCGGACGCGGGCACGATGCCGATGCGGTAATCGTCGGGCACGCCGAGGATGTCGCGCGTCTCGTCGATCGCGGCCTTGAGCTTGGCCTTGCCGATGGCGGCCCGGTGCGAGCGGCCAAGCGCGGCATCCGCCAGCGCGTCGAGCGTGAATGTGGGGATCTTGGCACAGGGGCCGGAGGAGAAGCGCGGATTGCCCGGCCGCGCGGCCGGTTTGGTCATAGCCATATCTGTCTAACCTTCCAGATAGTCGCCCTTCGTTGGGGAAGGGTGTCCCACGGACGGAGTTACGCGGGCGGAGGCCCCCCGACAAGCGGGGAAATGACGGATAGCGACGCTTTTCGCGGCGGGAACAGCGCGAAAGTTTCCGATCGGCGCAATTCGCGCGCCGGGGCGGCTCAGCGAGAGGCTCAGACGGGGGGCAGGGGGGACCGCAGCCAGCCCTCGGCGAACTCGACGCGCGACACGCCCGCCAGCCGGGTGATGCGCTCCAGCTCCGCCTCCAGCCGCGCCAGCCGGGCCTTGCCCCACCGCACCCCCGGCTCGGGCCAGAGCGCGGTGACCCGCAGCCGGTCGGCATCGCGCTCGGCCTTCATGTCGATGCGGCCGACCAGCCGGTCGCCCTCCAGCAGCGGGAACACGTAATAGCCATAGCGGCGCTTGGGCTCGGGCACGAAGATCTCGATCCGGTAGTGAAAGCCGAACAGCCGCTCCGCCCGCTTGCGGTCGCGCAGGGCCGGGTCGAAGGGCGACAGCACCCGCAGCCGCCCGGTGGGTTCGGGCGCGGCAGCCGCCTGCGCCTCCACGTCGGGCCGGGCATAGCAGCGCCGCCACGCGCCATCCGCCTGCTCCACCTCGATCTCGACGATCTCGCCCCGGGCCAGCGCGCCCTCGGCCCAGGCCCTGGCCTCCGCCGGTCGCAGCTTGTCCCAGAAGGCCGCGATCTCGCCGCTGGTGGCAAAGCCCAGCCGGTCGAGCGCCGCGTTGCAGGCCCAGTCCAGCGTCTCCGCCTCGGGCGGGGCCTCACCGCGGTGGGTGTCGGGAATCACCCGCTCCGTCAGGTCATAGACCTTGCGGAAGGCATCGCGCCGGGTCACCGACAGCGCGCCGGACCGCCAGAGATATTCCAGCGCCGTCTTCGACGGGTGCCAGTCCCACCAGCCGCCCGAGCTGCGCGCCTCGCCCTCGCCCACCTCGGCCGACGAGACCGGCCCGTGGTCGCGGATGCGCTGCAGCACGGCGTCGAACTGGTCGAGATATTCGCGCCCCTGCCAGTTGGCATAGCGCTCGCGCAGCCGCGCCGCGTCCCGGTCGAAGCGCAGGCGCCAGTGGGGAAAGAACTCCATCGGGATCACGGCGGCATCGTGGGTCCAGTGCTCGAACAGCGCGCGGTCCTTTTCCATCAGCCGCTTGAGCGCGCCGGGCCGGTAGGCGGGGCGCCGGGCAAAGAGAATCAGGTCATGCGCCCGCGCCACGGTGTTGATGCTGTCGAGCTGGACGAAGCCCAGCCGCCGGATCAGCCCGCGCAGGTCCTCGCCCTTGCCGGGGCCCGCGGGCGGTGCGGCCAGTTCGTGGACATGCAGGAACAGCCGGCGGGCGTCGCGGTTGGACAGGCGCGGCCGGGCCATCCTAGCGCCGCTTGAGCGTGTCGCCGTAGGTGATGGTGGGCGAAAGCTCCACGATGCGCTCGGCCTCCTCGGCCGGGTTCTCCTGCGCGGCGGCGATGATCTGGGCCGCGCGGCGCCCGATCTCCAGCCGGCAGGCATCCATGGTGGCCAGCTTGCGGGGCAGGCCCTGCAAAAGCTCCACCCCGTTGAACCCGGCAAGGCCGATCTGGCCGGGTATGTCGATGCCCTGCTCCAGCAGCCACAGCAGCCCGCCCGCGCCGATCATGTCGTTGGAATAGTAAAGGAAATCGAGGTCCGGCGTCCGCTCCAGCATGTCGCGCGTCATCTCGCGCCCCTTGGCCAGCGCCGAGCCGCCGGAATAGAATTCCTGGTCCGTGACCTCGACCCCGCCCTTGGCCAGCGCCTCGGTGAAGCCTTCGAACCGCTTCCGCGCCCGGTAATCCAGCGGCATCTTGGTGCCGAGGAAGCCGACCCGCGAATACCCCTCCTTCAGGATGGCGCGTCCCATCTCGCGCCCCGCCCGGCGATGCGAGATGCCGACCATGGCGTCGACCGGCGTGCCGTCCACGTCCATGATCTCCACCACCGGGATGCCGCTGGCCTGCAGCATGGCGCGCGAGGCGGCGGAATGCTCCAGCCCCGCGATGATCACGCCGGAGGGCCGCCAGGACAGCATCTCGTAGAGCACCCGCTCTTCCTTTTCGGGCAGGTAGTCGGTGATGCCGACGACGGGCTGCAGCTGCGTGTCCTCCAGCACCCGGGAGATGCCGGTCATGACCTCGGGAAAGACCATGTTGGACATCGAGGGGATGATGACGGCGACGAGGTTCACCCGCGACGAGGCCAGCGCGCCGGCGATCTTGTTCGGCACGTAGCCCAGCCGCTTGGCCGCCTGCAGCACCCGCTCGCGCGTGGCCTTGGAGACGTCGCCGCGGTTCCGCAGCACCCGGCTGACGGTCATCTCGGACACGCCCGAGGCTTCGGAGACGTCGCGCAGGGTGAGGGGCCGTTTGTCTTCGAATGTCACGTGGGAAGCGTCCTGGAGAAGTTCCCGCCGATGCTATCGCAATCCGCGCAAGGGCTGCAAGCGGCCGGGGCGGACAGGGCGGCGGAGGGATTGTCGGCCGCCGCGGAAAATCCGACGGGCATCGGGCCTGGCCTGGGGCGGAATTTTTCCCCACGGACGGTGACAAGCCGCCCCGGCACCGCTATGACGACTCCGCCGGAAGGCAGGCGGCCCCGTGGCTCAACTGGATAGAGCAGCCCCCTCCTAAGGGGCAGGTTGCAGGTTCGAATCCTGCCGGGGTCACCATGAAACCATCCGCGTATGATCGGTTCGGGTCTTCTTTGGGGGTCGTCGAGCCTCGCCGGGCGCGCCGATATTCCCTTTCGGTCTCCGGCTTGCGCAGAATCTGCGGTTACCCGGTTGATCGTTATCGCCTTGGCCCAGCTGGCACGTCTGAAATGCGGCGAAAGCCGCAAACCGATCCGAATTGGACGCGGCTCATGCCTTCCGCTGCTTCGAAAGCCGGCCCCTTCTACCCCCTTCCAAACTCCCCCCCCCCCCCCCCCCCCCCCCCTCACCGACCTGCGAAAAAACTCTCCCCTCCGCCCTTGATGCAGAGGGACGGCCGCCCTTAGCCTGCCCTTGCTGTTATTTGATGGGGGAATAGTCATGTTTACCAAGTCAGCGCTCGCCGCCGCGGCGCTCTGCCTCGTGTCGGCAGGGGGGCAGGCGGCCACGCTTCAGGCCACGGGCGTCTCGGCCGACGATATCGATTTCTCGATTTCATTCGACGATAATGACGGGAACGGCCTTGTCGGTTTTTCCGAGGTCACCGGGTTCTCGGGTTACGCGACTCTCGACACGATCGTCGCTCTCGGCACGGCGCCGGGATACGTGGACGAGACGGATAAGGGCGCAGAGCTCAACGGCAATTGCGGAGACGACTACGAGAGCCCCTCGAATTGGGTGACATGGTGGGAGTTCACGAATGGGACGAGCACGGCTTACACGTGCCCGACCAAGTACACCTACGAGATCATCGAGGATGAAACCTCGGCCGTGCCGCTGCCGGCGGGCTTCCCGTTGCTGCTGACGGGGTTCGGCGCGCTGGCCATTGCGCGACGTCGGCGCCGGGCGGCCTGAGCCTTCCCGGGCGCCGTACCGCCGGATCGGCGGCGGAAACGGCAAGGGCGATCGGAAGGTGCCGGCCCGCTGTGTCGTGAGCGCTGCCTCGCGAGCGCCGTGACCGGCCGGCGGACCGGACTCCGACGTGAGACCCGGATCTCCCCGTGATGCTGAGACAGAGCCCGTGCCCATTCGGGGACGGGTTCTGACGCGTCCGGACTGCACTACATGAGGCAGCCGACGTTCCGAGGGAGGGCCGGATGGCCACGGTGATTTCGCCGAACAGGCCCGCTCCCCGCCGACCCGGCCAGCCGCGGGTCAGTCGAGGCCCACACCGCCATACCCGGCCCGACGCCTGCGGACCCCCGCCACATGACCGCTGACGACCGGCCGGACACCCCCACCGGCAGTCCCGGCACAGCAGCCCAGCGGGTCGGCAGCCACCGCACAGGGCCACCCCAGGCGCATCTCCAGCCTCCCGCTCCCGCCCGGAAGCCGCCTCCATCCCCGAAAACGCCCGTTTCCGCGCCACTTGCCCAATCCTTGCGCGCCCGTCCCGAAAACCCCCCGTCCGACCGCCGGCGCAGGGCCGCCCGCGTTGTCTTGCTGCCCCCGCGTCAGCCAACTTTCCCCTGCCTCGCCGGTCCTCCGGGTCCGGCGGGCGGGACATGCGGCGAGGGGCACCCTCCGGCCGCGGGGAATCAACAAGGTGCCGGGAGGGGATGCGCGCAGCCGGACAGGTCCGGAAAGACGGACCACAGACCGGCGCATGGCTCCTGCAACGGCCCAGCAACAGGGAAGACAACAGTGAAAACCACCATCCGACATATCCTGGCAGCCACGGCTCTCACCGGCTCGGTGCTGGCCACGCAGGCCGCCGCGCAGGAGGCCGACTGCCCGATCAAGGTGGGCGTGTTGCACTCGCTCTCGGGGACCATGGCGATCTCCGAGACCACGCTGAAGGACACCGTGGAGATGCTGGTCGCGCAGCAGAACGAGGCGGGCGGCCTGCTGGGCTGCGACCTCGAGGCGGTCGTGGTCGACCCGGCCTCCGACTGGCCGCTCTTTGCGGAAAAGGCGCGCGAGCTGCTGACCGTGCAGAACGTCGACGTGATCTTCGGCAGCTGGACCTCGGTGTCGCGCAAATCCGTCCTGCCGGTGCTCGAAGAGCTCAACGGCCTGATGTTCTACCCTGTCCAGTACGAGGGCGAGGAAAGCTCCAAGAACGTCTTCTACACCGGCGCCGCGCCCAACCAGCAGGCGATCCCGGCGACCGATTACTTCCTCGACGAGCTGGGGGTTGAGAAATTCGCCCTGCTGGGCACCGACTACGTCTATCCCCGGACCACGAACAACATCCTCGAGAGCTACCTCAAGGACAAGGGCATCGCGGACGAGGACATCTTCGTCAACTACACGCCCTTCGGCCATTCCGACTGGTCCAAGATCGTCTCGGACGTGGTCGCGCTCGGCGCGGACGGCAAGAAGGTCGGCGTGATCTCCACCATCAACGGCGACGCCAATATCGGCTTCTACAAGGAGTTGGCCGCCGCCGGCGTCTCGGCCGAGGACATTCCCGTGGTCGCCTTCTCCGTGGGCGAGGAAGAGCTGTCCGGCCTCGACACCTCCAACCTGGTGGGCCACCTCGCGGCCTGGAACTACTTCATGTCCGCGGACACGCCCGAGAACGAGGAATTCATCGACGCCTGGCACGAGTTCATCGGCGATGACAAGCGCGTGACCAACGACCCGATGGAGGCGCATTACATCGGCTTCAACATGTGGGTGAACGCGGTGAAAGAGGCCGGGACCACCGACGTGGACGCCGTGCGCGAGGCGATGTGGGGGCAGGAATTCCCCAACCTGACCGGCGGCACCGCGGTGATGGGCACCAACCACCACCTGTCCAAGCCCGTTCTGATCGGCGAGATCACCGAAGACGGCCAGTTCGACATCCTGTCCCAGACCGAGGAAGTGCCGGGCGACGCCTGGACCGACTACCTGCCGGACTCCGCGGTGCTGAAATCCGATTGGCAGGAGCTCGAATGCGGCATGTACAACACCGAGACCGAGACCTGCGTGCAGATCAAGTCCAACTACTGATCCGCACCTGATCCGAACGTCCGGGGGCGGCGCGCTGCCCCCGGAGTCATCCCGGACCTTGCCGGACACCAAGACCTCTCACCCGAGCGGAAGACCATGACCCGGACCCGTCCCGCCCAATCCTGCCTCGCGCTCGCGCTGGCCCTGCTTTGCCTCTTCGCGGCGCCGCTCAGCGCGCAGGACAGCATTCAGCAGGTGCTGCAGGAGCATCGCGAGGTGATCGAGAAGAGCTCGCGCAAGACCATCGGCGCGGCGGTGGACGCCATCGCGGAGTCGGGCTTGCCGCAGGCGCAGAAGGTGCTGGAGGTCTGGCAGAACAAGGACATGTGGCAGCGCGAGGGGGACGGGCTCTTCTTCCGCGGGGAAGAGATCGACCGCGACACCGTGCGGCTCTTCGATTTCGACAGCGGCGAGGATCTGGGCGAATTTCCCGACGACGACCTCGACCAGCTCAAGCCCAATTCCGGCATCCGCGCCATGATCGGCGCCGCGCTGGTCCGCTTCCAGCTGGCCGATCCAAACCCCGCCAAGCGGCGCGAGGCGCTCGACGCCATCGCCCGCGACGCGGAACCCTCGCACCTCAAGGCGCTCGCCGGATCCATCGAGGATGAGCCCGACCCCGCGATCCGCGCCGCCAAGGAACGGATGCTGCGGCTTCTGACCATTTCCTACGGCGAGACGGACGCGGCGCGGGTCGAGGCCATCCGCTCCTTCAAGGGCGATCTTGGCGTGGACGTGCGCGGCGCGCTGAACCCGGTGCTGACCTCGCGCATCGTGCTGGCGGACGCCCCGCCCGAGGGCAACGTGGCGCGCGAAATCACCCCCGGCGGCTCGCAACTCACCGTGGCCGCGGCGCACGAGATGATGGTCTCGGCGGGCATGGCCCCCAACCAGCCGTCGCGCGACGAACGCAAGTCGGTGCTGCTGGAGAACATCGCGGAGGGCCGCGTCGGCGGCATCCCCGTCGCCGAGCTGGGCAGCGAAGAGGCCCGCGACCGCGCCTATGCCGCGCTGGCCGCCGCCGGGATCGTCCCCGCCTTCACCCCCGGCTATTCCGAGGAGGAGGCGGTGCAGCAGGCGGGCTTCTACGAGGTCTATGACGAGCCCTCGCAGGCCGTCACCGATGCCGCGCAGGAAACGCTGACCTCCATCCGCACCACCGTCGGCATGAACCAGGCGCTGGACCTCACGCTCGACGCGCTGTCGCTGGCCTCCATCTACTTCCTCGCCGCCATCGGGCTGGCCATCACCTTCGGCGTCATGGGGGTCATCAACATGGCCCACGGCGAATTCATCATGATGGGCGCCTATACCGGCTACGTGGTCCAGCAGATCGTGCCCGACTACACGCTGTCCATCATCCTCGCGATCCCGCTGGCCTTTGCCGTGACCTTCGCCGCGGGCGTCGCGATGGAGCGGCTGGTGATCCGCTGGCTCTACAACCGCCCGCTGGAAACGCTGCTGGCCACCTTCGGCATCTCCATCGCGCTGCAGCAGATCGCCAAGAACATCTTCGGCACCCAGGCCCGGCCGCTGACCTCGCCCGACTGGCTGGACGGGGCGCTGGTGATCAACGACGTGGTGGGCATCTCCTATATCCGCATCGCGATCTTCGGGCTCGCGCTGATCTTCCTCGCCATCTACCTCTGGATCATGAACCGCACCCGGCTGGGGCTGGAGACCCGCGCGGTGACGCAAAGCGCGCGCATGGCGGGCAGCATGGGGATCAATCCCGACCGGGTGAACATGCTGACCTTCGGGCTGGGCTCCGGCATCGCCGGGATCGCCGGGGTGGCCATCGGGCTCTACGCCAAGGTCACGTCCGAGCTGGGCCAGGACTACATCGTGCAAAGCTTCATGACCGTGGTCGTGGGCGGCGTCGGCAATGTCTGGGGCACGCTCGCCGGGGCCACGCTGATCGGCTTCCTCCAGAAGGGGATCGAGTGGTTCAACCCGTCGAACACGCTGGCGGCCCAGACCTACATGATCCTCTTCATCATCCTGTTCATCCAGTTCCGGCCCAAGGGCATCGTCGCCCTCCGGGGCCGCGCGGCGGAGGCGTGATTTCATGAGTGTCAGCGACCCGCAGGCCGGCTTTGCCCAGGCGATCACCCGCCCGCGCCACCGCCCCTTCATCCTGCGCAATCCCTCCGTGGGCGTGTTCCTGATCTGCCTCGCGCTCTTCACCCTCGGCGTGACGGTGCTGAGCGAAGACTACGGGCTGGGCCTGATCTCCACCTCCTTCGTCAAGACGCTGGGCAAGACGCTCTGCCTCTGCCTCGTGGCCATCGCCATGGACCTCGTCTGGGGCTATTGCGGGATCCTGTCGCTCGGGCATTTCGCCTTCTTCGGGCTGGGCGGCTACATGATCGGCATGTGGCTGATGTATGCCCGGACGGAGCTGATCGTCGCCGCCTCCATGGCCGAAGCGCCCATTCCGCCCACGCCCGCCGAGATCACCGACGCCATCGGCTCGCAGATCTTCGGCGTGGTCGGCGCGTCGGATTTCCCGGTGGTCTGGATGTTCGCCGACAGCTTCGTGCTGCAGATGCTGCTGATCCTCGCGGTGCCCGGGCTGCTGGCGCTGATCTTCGGCTGGCTCGCCTTCCGCAGCCGCGTCACCGGGGTCTACCTGTCGATCCTCACCCAGGCGATGACGCTGGCGCTGTCGCTCTACCTGTTCCAGAACGACAGCGGGCTGAGGGGCAACAACGGCCTCTCCGGCCTTCAGAACCTGCCCGGCGTGCAGGCGCCGCAAAGCCTCGTCTCCATCTGGTTCCTCTGGGGCTCGGCGCTGGCGCTGGCCCTGGGCTACCTGCTGGTCGCCTGGGTGGTCTCTGGCAAGTTCGGCAGCGTGATCCGCGGCATCCGCGACGACGAGGCCCGGGTGCGGTTCCTCGGCTACTCGGTCGAGGGCTACAAGCTTTTCGTCTTCACCCTCACCGCCGTCATCGCGGGCATCGCGGGCGCGCTCTATTACCCGCAGGCCGGCATCATCAACCCGGCCGAGATCGCGCCCATCGCCTCGATCTACCTCGCGGTCTGGGTCGCCATCGGCGGGCGCGGCCGGATCTACGGCGCGGTGATCGGCGCGGCCTTCGTGTCGCTGGTCTCCACCTGGTTCACCGGCGGGCAGGCGCCCTCGGTCGACCTCGGGTTCTACCGCATCGACTGGGTCGACTGGTGGCTGGTGGTGCTGGGCCTCGCCTTCGTGCTGGTTACGCTCTTCGCGCCCAAGGGCATCGGCGGGCTGGTGGACCTGTTGACATGGCGCCGCCACCCCGACCGCCACGGCGCCGACCTCGGCCCCGACCAGGGCAGCCTGCGCGAAGAGGAGGCCGAGACATGAGCACCCTTCTGGAGGTCTCCGGCGTCTCGGTCAGCTTCGACGGCTTCAAGGCGATCAACAACCTGTCCTTCCGCATCGGCCCGGCCGAGCTGCGGGCGATCATCGGCCCCAACGGCGCGGGCAAGACCACCTTCATGGACATCGTCACCGGCAAGACCCGCCCCGACGAGGGCCGCGTGATCTGGGGCGAGCGCAGCGTCTCGCTGCTGCGCATGTCCGAAAGCCGCATCGCGCAGGAGGGGATCGGCCGCAAGTTCCAGCGCCCCACCGTCTTCGAGGACCAGAGCGTCCACGACAACCTGCTGATGGCGCTGAAGAAACCCCGGGGGCCCTTCGCGGTCCTGTTCTACCGCCCCGAGTCCCCGGACGAGGCGCGGGTGGAAGAGCTGGCCGCCGAGATCGGGCTGGAGGCCGCGCTGCCCCGCAAGGCCGGAGAGCTGAGCCACGGGCAGAAGCAATGGCTGGAGATCGGGATGCTGCTGGCGCAGGAACCCAAGCTCCTGCTGGTCGACGAACCCGCCGCGGGGATGACCCTGTCGGAGCGGGAACACACCACGGACATCCTGCGCCGCGCCGCCGAGACGCGGGCGGTGGTGGTGGTGGAACATGACATGGAGTTCGTCCGCCGGCTGGACTGCAAGGTGACGGTGCTGCACGAGGGCTCGGTCCTCGCCGAGGGCACGCTGGACCACGTGACGCAGAACCGGCAGGTGATCGACGTGTACCTGGGGCGCTGAGCGATGAGCATGCTGGAAGTCGAGGGGCTGGACCTGCATTACGGCGGATCGCAGATCCTGCACGGGGTGGACCTGATCGCGGACGTGGGCCGGGTCACCTGCATCATGGGCACCAACGGGGTGGGCAAGACCTCGCTCCTGAAGGCCATCGGCGGCTCGCATCCCCGTTCGGGCGGCGTGCTGCGCATCGGCGGCGAGGAGATCGGCCAGGCCCGCGCCCACGAGCTGGCGCGCAAGGGCGTCGCCGTGGTGCCGCAGGGACGGATGATCTTTCCCCTGCTGACCGTGCGCGAGAATCTCGAGACCGGCTTTGCCTGCCTGCCCCGGTCCGAGCATCGCATCCCCGATGACGTCTTCGAGCTTTTCCCGATCCTCAAGGATTTCATGCACCGCCGCGGCGGCGACCTGTCGGGCGGGCAGCAGCAGCAGCTGGCCATCGCCCGGGCGCTGATCATCAAGCCGCGGCTCCTGCTGCTGGACGAACCCACGGAGGGCATCCAGCCCAACATCATCCAGCAGATCGGCCGCGTGATCTCTCTCCTGCGCGAGCAGGGCGACATGGCGATCGTTCTGGTGGAGCAGTATTTCGACTTTGCCTACGACCTCGCCGACCGGCTGATCTTCATGGAGCGCGGGCGCGTCCGCTCGGCTCACGACAAGGCGGAGGTCTCGCGCGAGGAGGCGGCGGCGACGTTCCGCATCGCCTGAGCCTCGGGTCCGGCGACGGGTGCGGGAGCGAGGGGCCAGCCCCTCGCGCTCCCCGGGATATTTATGGTCAGAAGAAGCAGGGAAGGCGTGGCGCGCCTATGCCCCGGGCAGCGAGGCTTCGGGGCGGAAGGGCGCGGGGATCTCGTCGCGGCCGTCGAGGATGAGGGCGGCCATGACCGCGCCGACCTTGGGCGCCATGCCGAAGCCGATCTTGAAGCCGCCATTGGCGATGAATTCCCCGGGGTGCAGCGGATGCGCCCCCAGCATCGGCGCGCGCGACCGGGCGCGGGGGCGCACGCCGGCCCAACGCTCCAGCACCTGCGCCCCGGCCAGCGCGGGCACGGCGGCGCGGGCGCGGGCGATCACATCGTCGAGCTGGGCGTCGGTGCTGTCGGGCGCGTCGAACTCCCGTTCGGAGGTGGAGCCGATGGCGGTGGTGCCGTCGGCATGGGGGACCACATGGATGCCCTCGGCGAAAAGCTGCGGCGCGTCGGGCATCGCGAGGTCCAGGAGCGCGGCCTGCCCCTTGACCCCGTTGCCGACGGCCCGGCCGAAGGCGTCGTTCAGCGCGTCGAAGCCGCGCCAGCCGGTGGCATGGATCACCGCGCCGCGGGTCGCGCCTTCGGTCACGATCTCTCCGCCGCGGGCGGTGATGGCGCGGGCCAGCGCGTCGCAGGCGCGGCGGGGATGCATCCGGGCCGAGAGCGTGTCGCGGATCAGCCAGCCGGTGGGGGACAGGGGGCGCCAGTCGCCCGCCTCGGACTCCGGGATCACCTCCCAGGCCGCGTGACCGGCCCAGAGCTCGCGGGCGGTTTCGATCCGGGCGCGGGCCAGCGCGAGCGCATGGTCGTCCGCCACCGGCTGCAGCCGGCCGCTGCGCGCATAGCCGGGGTCGCCGCCGCCGGCCTCGGCGACCTCCTGCCACCAGCCTTCGGCCATCAGCAGCGCATCAAGCTGGAACTGCTTCTTGTCGTTCCAGTTTTCCGGCACGTGGGGCGCCAGCGCGCCGACGATCCCGCCGGAGGACCCGGCCCCCCGCCCGCCCGGGTCGATCACCCGCACCCGGGCGCCGCGGCGCAGGCATTCCCAGGCCACCGCCAGCCCGAAGATCCCCGCGCCCCGGACCGTCACCTCCGCCATTGCCATTGCCGCGCTCCTCGGTCATGCCTCGTGAGGGCTTCTAGGGCATGAGACGATGGCGGAAAAGCGGGCGGATCTCGACTGGCGCGACGGGCGGATCCCCGTCTCCACCCGCTTCGACGATCCCTATTTCTCGCTCGATAACGGGCTGGAGGAGACACGGCACGTCTTCCTTGCCGGCAACGACCTGCCCACACGGTTCCGCGACGGGTTCCACGTGGCCGAGCTGGGCTTCGGCACCGGGCTCAACTTCCTCGCCACCCTGCAGGCCTGGCGGCAGGCGGGCAGCCCCGGCCGGCTGCGCTACACCGCTTTCGAGGGCTACCCGATGAGCGCGGCGGAGATGTCCCGCGCGCTCGACGCCTTCCCGGACCTGCCGGGGCGCGCCGCGCTGGCGGGCGCCTGGGACGCGCTGCTTGAGGCCCCGCAGGAGGTTGAGGGGGTGACGCTCACCCTGCTGACCGGCGACGCCCGCGCGGCGCTGCCCGCCTGGGAGGGGCGGGCCGATGCCTGGTATCTCGACGGTTTCGCCCCGGCGAAGAACCCCGAGCTCTGGGAGCCTGCGCTGCTGGCGGAGGTCGCCGCCCACATGGAGCCGGGCGGCACGCTCGCCACCTACACCGCAGCGGGTGCGGTGCGCCGGGCGCTGGCCGAGGCGGGGCTTGAGGTCACGCGGATCGCCGGATACGGCCGCAAGAGGCACATGACCATCGCGCGGAAGGGCTGAGACCATGGCAGAGACGAACACCCGGCTCGGCGTCCTGCTGATGGTGGCCACCACGCTGGTCTTTGCCGCGCAGGACGGGATCTCGCGCCACCTCGCGGAGGCATACAACGTCTACATGGTGGTGATGATCCGCTACTGGTTCTTCGCCGCCTTCGTCATCACCGTGGCCGGGCGGCAGGCCGGGGGCGTGCGGCAGGCGGCCGCCACCCGGCAGCCGCTGGTGCAGATCTTCCGCGGCGTGCTGCTGTCGGCCGAGGTCTGCGTGATGGTCGTCGCCTTCACCCTGCTGGGGCTGGTGGAAAGCCACGCGGTCTTTGCCTGCTACCCGCTGCTCATCGCGGCGCTGTCCGGCCCGGTGCTGGGCGAAAGCGTCGGCTGGCGGCGCTGGGCGGCGATCGGCGTGGGCTTCGTCGGGGTGATCATCATCCTCGAGCCGGGTTTCGGCGTCTTCGCCCCCGCCGCCATCGTGCCGCTGATCGCCGCGCTGATGTTCGCGCTCTACGGGCTGCTGACGCGGTACGTGGCCCGGCTGGACAGCGCTGCCACCTCCTTCTTCTGGACCGGGGTCAGCGGCGCCGTGGTGATGAGCGCCACGGGCATCTGGTTCTGGGAGCCGATGACCGGGCCGGACTGGGCCTGGATGGCGGTGCTCTGCGTCACCGGGGCGCTGGGCCACTGGCTGCTGATCCGCTGCTACGAGGTGGCCGAGGCCTCCTCGGTCCAGCCCTTCGCCTACCTGCAGCTGGTCTTCGCCTCGGCCATCGGGCTGACGATCTTCGGCGAGACGCTGCAGCTGAACGTGGTGGTGGGCGTGGCGATCATCGTTTCCGCCGGGCTATTCACCCTCTGGCGCGAGCGGCAGAAGCGTTGAGCCGGCCAGCTCCTGCGAGAACGGCACCGGGTGCGGATCGCGGCCCAGCCGCGCGCGGTAGACCGGCAGGCTTTCGGTGACGCGCATCACGTAGTTGCGGGTCTCGTCGAAGGGGATCATCTCGATCCAGTCGACGATGTCGATCGCCTCCGTGCGCGGATCGCCGAACCGCTCCATCCAGCCGCGCGGGCGGCCCGGCCCGGCATTGTAGGCGGCGGCGATCATCACCGGGTTGCCGTCGAAATCGTCGGCCATCTCGCGCAGGTAGGTGCTGCCCAGCCGGGCGTTGTAGGCCCAGTCGGTCAGCAGTCGTTCGCTGTCGAAGGGCAGGCCGATGCGCCCCGCCATGGCGCGCGCGGTGGCCGGCATGACCTGCATCAGCCCGCGCGCCCCGGCGCCCGAGATCACGTGCTGGTCGAACTCGCTTTCCCGCCGCGCGATGGACAGGACCAGCTCCAGCGGCACCGGGTAGCTGTTCCGCGTCAGGGGATGCAGCGCGTAATAGGGGCCGGGCAGGGTGGTGCCGTAATCCGCCGCGCGCTTGCCCAGCATCACCTGGATATGCGGCTGGCCCAGATCGGCCAGCAATTCGCCCATGCGGCCGATCTGCTCGCGGTCAAGGCTTTCGGCGAGATGGGTGAAGAACCGCTCGGCCAGCGACAACTCGTCCGCCGCCAGCAGCAGGATCGCGGCGTTGTAGACCGAGCTTTTCGTGAAATCCGCGCCCTGCCAGCCGCCGAAGCTCTCTGTTCCGGCAAGCTCGGGATCCGGCGGCAGCCCGCCCCGTTCCGCCGCGAGCTGTCCGTAGAACGAGGTCTGGTGCTTTGCCCCCTCGGCATAGGCCGCCCGCGCCTTGTCGGGCTGACCGGCGGCCTCGTAAGCGCGGCCCAGCCAGTAGCCGCCGCGGCCCAGCGAGATCGGTGTCTCCACCGCCTGCAGGAAGCGGGTGAAATGCTGCACCGCGAGGTCCGGCCGGTCGAGCCGCCGCAGGGCGAGGTAGCCCGAGAGCCATTCGAGATCCGCGAAGGCGGCGCCATCCACCAGGTAGTGGCGCGAGGCGACCTCGTAGGCCACCTCGTCATCGCCGTCGCGCATCAGGTCGCGGGCCAGCTGCCGCCGCCGCCGGGCCCAGGCCTCCGGATCGCCGAGCGCCTCGGCACTGGTCGAACGTTCGCGCAGAAGCTCCAGCGCATCCGCCGTCCGGCCCTTGCGCATCCGCCATTCGAACCGCGCGTGCGCCAGCCCCGCATTCCCCGCCAGCGCCTCGGGCACCCGGTCGATCAGCGCATCGACATTGCCCACGGCGCGCTGCAGGCCCAGCCGCGCCTCGGCCAGCCGGCGCTGGTCGGCGCTGACCAGGGGCAGCATCCGCTCCGCATCGTCCTGCCAGCCCTGCCACAGCGCGTAGTCCAGCCGCGCCGCATGATGCGGGGCCAGCAGCGCGCCGTGGCGGGCGATCATCTCGGATTGCTCGGCCTCGCCCATTGGCATGGTGCGCCAGGCCAGCACCAGACCCACCTCGGCGCCGCCGATCTCTCCGGCCGAGGTCAGCGCGCGGGCATGGGCCAGCGCGCCGGTGGCGGTCTGCGGCGGGGTGTCGGCGAAGAAGTCCAGTACCTGCGCATCGGGCGCGCTGGCCACCGCCGCCTCGCTCTGCTTGCGCAGCCAGTCCATGCCGGGCCAGTCCGGGCGCCGCGACACGAACTCCATCACGTGCTCGGGCGCGCCGCGGCCCGCGCGCAGGCGGTGCCATTCGATGATGTCGGCGGCCACCTGTCCGTCCAGCAGCGCCAGGCGCCGGGCCGCGGCCCAGTCGCCGTTGCGCATCGCTTCGATGGCACTGGCCAGCGGGCGCGGTCGCTCCACCGATTGCGGGCTTTCCGCCACCGCGCGGAGCGGCTGCGCGGGGGCGAGGACGAGGGCGGCCAGGATCAGGGCGAGAATGCGCGTGGTGACTTGCATTTTATCCATTGCTGAATGATAGACACCGAACCTAACGCGCGCGCGGATGGCTGCAAATCACAAAGCCGCCAAGCCCGGGCGCGCATCGCCTCGCCGGGTTCCGCCCGCAAGATACTGAAAGGAGCGTGTCATGTTCAAAGGCTCGATGCCAGCCCTGGTCACGCCGTTCAAGGACGGCGAACTGGATCTCGACACGCTCAAGAAACTCGTCGAATGGCATATCGAGGAAGGCAGCCACGGGCTCGTTCCCGTCGGCACCACCGGCGAAAGCCCGACGCTGACCCATGCCGAGCATGAAACCGTCGTGTCCGAGGTGGTCAAGGCCGCCGCGGGCCGCATCCCGGTGATCGCCGGGGCCGGGTCGAACAACACGATCGAGGGCATCCGCTTCATGCGCCACGCAGAAAGCGCGGGCGCCGATGCCGCGCTGGTCGTCACGCCCTATTACAACAAGCCGACGCAGGGCGGGCTGATCGCGCATTTCACCGCGCTGCACGATTGCTGCGAGCTGCCGATCATCATCTACAACATCCCCGGCCGCTCCGCCGTGGACATGAACCCGATCACCATGGGCGAGCTGGCCAAGCTGCCGCGCATCGTCGGCGTGAAGGACGCGACCGGCGACCTCGCGCGGGTCAGCCAGCAGCGCATCACCTGCGGCAAGGATTTCATCCAGGTCTCGGGCGAGGATGCGACGGCCCACGGCTTCAACGCGCAGGGCGGGGTGGGCTGCATCTCGGTCACCGCAAACGTCGCGCCGCGCCTGCTGTCCGAGATGCAGATGGCGACGCTCGAGGGCGATTATGCCCGCGCGCTCGACATCCAGGACCGGCTGATGCCGTTGCACCAGGCCATCTTCACCGAGCCGGGGCTGGTGGGCGTCAAATACGCCATGTCGCGGCTGGGCCTCTGCTCCGACGAGGTGCGCACCCCGCTGGTGCCGCTGACCGACGGTACCAAGGCGCTGGTCGACGAAGGGCTGCGCCACGCCGGCCTGATGAACTGATCCGATGAATTGATCCCGGTCCGGGGCGGGGGTTGGAGCCTCCGCCTCAGACCTCCTCCTCCGGCGGCCTCTCTCCCAGCTCGCGGGCGAGGAACCGTTCGAAGGCGTCGAGGTTCACCGCCTCGAACTGGCCGAAGCCCTGCATCCAGACCGAGGCGTCGCGCAGGGCGTCGGGCTCCAGCTTGCACCATTTCACCCGCCCGCGCTTTTCCTGGCTGATCAGCCCCGCCCGGGTGAGGATCGCCAGGTGCTTGGAGATCGCGGCCAGCGACATCTCGAAGGGCTCGGCCACGTCGGTCACCGCCATGTCGTCCTCCAGCAGCATCGAGAGGATGGCCCGGCGGGTCGGATCGGCAAGCGCCGCGAATACGGTGTCGAGCGTGGGTGTCATGGGGGCGATTAGGCCCGGCCGCGCGCCATCGTCAACCGTTTGGTTGAACATGGGCAACGGGCACAAAGCGGCTCCGGATGGGCGCCGGGCCCGTGGCGTCGGGACTCGCCGCATTTCCAAAATAAAGCGAAATCAATGGCTTGTCGCCTCATCTCCGCCCGCCCAAGCCCGCTTGACTCACCCCCCTCCGCTCACTAGCAATTGCGCGAAAGTCGACAGGGGGTTTTCGCCGTGACCGATCCCGACGACAGGCAGCGGCTGGCTGACCTGGAAAAGCGGATCGCCGCCCTCAGAGGGCCGGAGAAACAGGCGGAGCCCCGGGGCGACGATCACTACAGCCAGGCCAATCTCGGCTGGCAGATGGTGATCGAGCTCGTGGCCGGTCTGCTGATCGGTTTCGGCATGGGGTACGGTCTGGATGTCCTGTTCGGGACGCTGCCGATCTTCCTCGTGCTGTTCACGCTGCTGGGCTTCGCGGCGGGCGTCAAGACGATGCTCCGCACCGCGGAGATGGCGCAGAAGAATGACGCGGCCGCGGCCGCAGAGAACAAGACGGCCCCGGCGGCCGCGGATGACAGCACGACCCGGCGGGTCGACGACGAGAGAGAGGACTGACACGTGGCGACCGAAGCGCATGGCGAAGGAGGCGGCCTGGCCTTCCACCCGATGGATCAGTTCATCATCAAGCCGCTGTTCGGCGGTGACACGGTGTCCTGGTACACGCCCACCAACGCGACCCTCTGGATGGCGATCACCGTGCTGGTCATCGCCGGCATCCTGATCGTCGGCACCTCGCGCCGCGCCGTCGTTCCCTCGCGCAGCCAGTCGGTCGCCGAGATGGCCTACGGCTTCATCCACAAGATGGTGGAGGACGTGGCCGGCAAGGACGGGCTGCGGTACTTCCCCTACATCATGACGATCTTCATGTTCATCGTGACGGCCAACTTCCTCGGCCTGATCCCGATGGCCTTCACCTCGACCAGCCATATCGGCGTCACCGCCGTGCTGGCCATCGCGGTCTTCGTCAGCGTCACGGTGATCGGCTTCGTCAAGAACGGCGCCGGCTTCCTCAACCTCTTCTGGATCAAGGCCGCGCCCCTGCCGCTGCGGCCGATCCTCGCCATCATCGAGGTGATTTCCTACTTCGTGCGGCCCGTCAGCCACTCCATCCGGCTTGCCGGGAACATGATGGCCGGCCACGCGGTGATCAAGGTTTTCGCCGCCTTCGCCGCCCTGCTGGCGATCTCGCCCTTTGCCGTGCTCGCGATCACCGCGATGTACGCCCTGGAACTGCTCGTGGCCTTCATCCAGGCCTACGTCTTCACCATCCTGACCTGCGTCTACCTGAAGGACGCGCTGCACCCGTCGCACTAGGCGCCGGGGCCGGGACAACCAATTCAGCCATTCCAACGTAAGGAGACAGACACATGGAAGGCAGCATCGTCGAAATGGGCGCATTCATTGGCGCAGGCCTCGCATCGGTCGGCATGGGTGGCGCAGCCATCGGTGTGGGCAACGTGGTCGGCAACTTCCTCTCGGGTGCCCTGCGCAACCCCTCCGCCGCCGCCGGCCAGACCGCGACCATGTTCATCGGCATCGCCTTTGCAGAGGCCCTGGGGATCTTCTCGTTCCTCGTCGCCCTGCTGCTGATGTTCGCCGTCTGATCCACCGGAACGATCCTTACGCTCGGGGCGCGGCCTGAACCCAGGCCCGCCCCGTCAGTATCCGGTTCGAGGAGCTCAAGATGGCAACCGAAACCACAGCTGGACACGGCATCGAAGGGGTGCAGGGCTCGCAGCTTGCCTCCGAGATGGCCGGGAGCTGCGTCAACGCCGATGGCGGTGCCGTCGGCCTGCCCCAGCTTTGCGGCGACTGGATGGGGAACCAGATCTTCTGGCTCATCGTCACGCTGGTCGTCACCTATTTCATCCTGGCCCGCATCGCCCTGCCGCGCATCGCGTCGGTGCTGTCGGAACGCCAGGGGACCGTCACCAACGACCTGGCCGCGGCCGAGGATCTGCGGGCCCGTTCCGTCGAGGCCGAGGAAGCCTACAACCAGGCGCTGGCCGATGCCCGCACCGAGGCCCAGGCGATCATCGCCCAGAACAAGGCCGAGATGCAGGGCGAGCTGAACGAGGCAATCAAGAGGGCCGATACCGAGATCGCCGCCAAGACGGCGGAATCGGAGAAAGCCATCGCCGAGATCCGCGCCAGCGCGCTGGAGAACGTCCAGCAGGTCGCCCGGGAAACTGCGGCCGAGATCGTCGCGGCCTTCGGCGGCACGGCGGACGAGGCCAAGGTGTCGAGCGTCGTCAACAGCCGCGTGAAGGGGTGAAGATGATGAAGAAACTGATCGTCCTGCCCGCGCTCTTCGCCGCCAGCCCCGCGCTGGCCGCGACCGGGCCCTTCTTCTCGCTGCACAACACCAACTTCGTGGTGCTGATCGCCTTCCTGCTGTTCCTTGCGGTGCTGGTGTACTTCAAGGTCCCCGGCAAGGTCGGCGAAATGCTCGACAAGCGCGCCGAGGGCATCAAGTCCGAGCTGGACGAAGCCCGGGGCCTTCGCGAAGAAGCGCAGACACTGCTGGCCTCCTACGAGCGCAAGCAGCGCGAGGTGAAGGACCAGGCCGAGCGCATCGTCGCCCAGGCCAAGCAGGAGGCCGAGGCCAACGCCGAACAGGCGCGGCTCGACCTGGAGAAAAGCATCGCCCGGCGTCTCGCTGCGGCGGAAGACCAGATCGCCTCGGCCGAGGCGGCAGCGGTCCGCGACGTGCGCGATCGCGCCATCGCGGTGGCGATCGCCGCGGCGCGCGAGATCATCGCCGAGCAGATGACCGAAAGCGAAGGCAACCGCCTGATCGACGATTCGATCAAGCAGGTGGATGCCCGGCTGCACTGACGCCGCGCTTTCCTGGAAGTTTCGGAAACGCCCCCGCGCAGGTTCTGCCGGGGGCGTTTTCGTGTCTGCGTAGTGGGGGTGGTGTGTCGGGGGCCCGGCGGCGCGCGGGTGGCGAGCGATGCAGGGGCGCTGCCCCTCGTCGCTGACGCTCCTCACCCCGGGATATTTATGGTCAGAAGAAGCATGGGCCGCGTGCCTTTTTCAGGCGGGCGCGCGCCGGGGCGGGTGGCGGTGGAGGGGGCTCAGGACCCGGGCTGGACCGGGGTCTGCTGGTGGGCGATGAGGGCCCAGCGATGGCCCTCCCGCGCATAGGTGGAGCAACAGAGTGCGCGGTAGGGTGCCTCTCCCTCGCGCTCGGCCAGGGCGCGGTAGGCCAGGACGAGGGTCTCGTCGGTGGTGGTGCTGGTCTGCCCCTCGAAGGCGACGTGGCTCCAGCGCGGCGCCAGTTCCAGCCCGCGCAGGATCTCCGGCCCCACGAGGATGCCCGACGGGTCGGGAAAGACCATGATCGCCGCGGCATGGGCATAAGCGTGATAGGCGTTCACCCCGTCGAGCCAGAAGGCGCGCTCGATCTCCCAGATATCGCTCTCGGTGGCCATGTCGCGTTCCTTTGCCGGGCTGGGGCGGTAACGCATGAGAGAGGGTGCGGTTTCCTGCCGCGGGCGAAGGGGGCGGCGGGCGCGTTAACCCGGGCTTAACCAACCTGCTGCCAGATGGGCGGATGATCCGGTTCCCCGCGCTTCTTCTGCTTGCCTGTCTGCCCGCCTGCGATACCGGGGGCCTGGGCTATGCCGGCCTGCCGGCGGAGCGGGTGGAGGCGGGGGGCGCGGTCTTCGACATCCGGCGGCGCGGGGCGCGGGCCGAGGTGCTGCGGCTCAGCAACCACGCCTTTCCGCGCTTTCCCTGGGTGGCCTGGCGCGGTGCGGTGGCGGTGGCCCGGGCGACCGGGTGCCGGCCCGAATGGATCGTCGGCGACCCCTCGGTGCTGCATGTGGGGCTGGCCTGTGGCGGGGACCCGGCGCCGGCGATCCCGCGCGCCGCCCCGCGGCTGATCTGCGACATGGCGGGACTTTCCGCCGGCCCTACGGGGCTGGGCGAGGCCGAGCTGCGCTGCCGGCTGCAGTGAGCGGGCTTCAGCTGGGCCTCAACTGGACCTCAGCTGGGCCCGATCATGAAACAGGAGACGTTGCGCGCCTGGAGCCGGCGGCAGGCGAGGTCGGCGCTTTCGCGGCTGAGGCCCATGAAATTGGCGTCGTAGCCGTTCACGCGGTCCACCACCTTGCGCAGCGATCCGTCCAGCGCCGACATCTCCGCCAGCGCGGTCTTGAGCAGCACCTTCTCGGCGGCATACCGGCTGGGATAGCGCCCGATATTGATCCCCCAGTGCCGGCCACCAGAAGTGGAGACCCGCTCCACCACCTGCTGTTCCTCGGTCTGAGGCACGCTGGGCACGACCGAGCTTGCGCCGGCCATCACCAGGTCCTGCGGGCGGACCCGCGGGGCGATGTCGGGAATGTCGGCGGCGCTGGCGGTCAGCACCGGGGTCGGGGCCGGGGCGGCAGCGGCAGGCGCGGGCTTGGCGGCCTCGGGGATCGCCGCGGCCACGCTGACGGCCTGTGCCTCTTCCACTGCTTCCAGGATCTCCTGCTTGCTGGCCACGACCAGCGCCGTGCCGGTGGACATGCCGGGCCGCGACCGGGGCCGGACGGAGGTGGGCACCGCGGTGACCAGGCGGATCGTCTTGCCCGCGGCCCCGTCGGGCGCCGCGCTGGCGGCATAGGAGGGCTTGGAGGGCTTGTTCAGGGCCACCCGGGCCGGCGCCTTGCGGAAGCCCATGTCCAGAAGCTCCGCCACCTTGGCGTTGCGCGCCGGGGTGGAGCGTTCGCCGAAGACGGTGGCGATGATGCGCTGGCTGCCCCGCTCGGCCGAGGCGACGAGGTTGAAGCCGGCGGCCCGGGTATAGCCGGTCTTGATCCCGTCCGCGCCGCGATAGGCGGACAGGAACCGGCGGTTGGTGTTGGGCACCGTCTTCATCCCGGCATCGGCGGTCATGCGCGAGAACAGGTTGTAATATTCCGGGTAGTCATAGAGCAGGTGCCGGCCGAGCTGCGTCATGTCGCGCGCGGTGGACATGTGCCCGTTCTCGGTCAGGCCGTGGCAGTTCTTGAAGGTGGTCCGCGTCATGCCGAGCGCCTTGGCCGTGCGATTCATCCGGCGGGCAAAGGCCGCCTCGGACCCCTCGATCGCCTCGCCGAGCGCGGTGGCCGCGTCATTGGCGGATTTCACCGCCGCGGCGCGGATCAGGTAGCGCAGCTTGATCCGCTGCCCCTCTCGCAGGCCCAGCTTGGAGGGCGGCTCGGACGCGGCGTTGCGCGAGATTCGCACCTCGTCGTCCAGCGAGATCTCGCCATGCTCCACCGCCTGGAAGGTGATGTAGAGCGTCATCATCTTGGTCAGCGACGCCGGGTGGAGCCGCGTATCCGCGTTCTCGGAATAAAGGACCTGCCCGGAATGTGCGTCCATCACCAGGGCGGCGAAGGGTGCCGCAAGCGCACCCGTGGCCGCGGTGACGGTCATCCAGACAAAGGTGATCAGATATAGCCCGAAGCGGGCCGGCTGCCTGTGCCGTGCCACTGTCATCACTGCCTTCTCTGCCTCGCGCCGTCGATCTTCCGCCGATCGGTCGCCGTTTTCGTTATGGAGAAAAAGATAGCACATGAAGACTTTGCAATAAAGGTTTCATTTGCCTGCATTTCTCGCCATGAGCGGGGTTTGGCGGCTCCAGATTTAGCGTCGAGACAGCGGCTATATACAACCCGTTGGGACGGCGCTGGTCAGCCGATCTGCGCCACAAGATCCGGCAGGGCGGACAGGTCGGCCAGTTCGCGGTATCGCTCGGGGCTTTCCGGCGGGTCCTCGTGCTCCAGGTCCCAGGCCAGGGGCTGCGGCACCCAGACGCCCCAGGCCCCGGCCTCCAGCGCCGGGCGCACGTCGGATTTCATCGAGTTGCCGACCATCATCGCCCGCTCCGGCCCCTCGGTGGCGAAGATGCGGGAATAGGTCTCGGGGCGCTTGTCCGACACGATCTCCACCGCGTCGAACAGATCGCCCAAGCCCGATTGCGCCAGCTTGCGCTCCTGGTCGATCAGGTCGCCCTTGGTGATCAGCACCAGGCTGTGGCTGTCGGCCAGGGCGCGCACCGTCTCCTCCGCGTGGGGCAACAGCTCGATCGGGTGCTCCAGCATGTCCTGGCCCGCGGCGATCAGCTCGGCGATGGCCGAGGCCGGCACCCGCTGCTCCGTCACCTCGATCGCGGTCTCGATCATCGACAGGACGAAGCCCTTCACGCCGAATCCGTAGCGCCCGATATTGCGGCGCTCCGCCTCCAGCAGGCGCATGTGCAGGTGATCCTCGTCGGCGTGATCGGCCAGCAATTCGGCGAACCTGGCCTGTGTCAGCTTGAACAGGCGCTCGTTGTGCCAGAGCGTGTCGTCCGCATCGAACCCGATGGTGCGCAGCATTTGCATGGCGGCCCCCCTTTTCTCATGAGCCCGAGAGGTTATATAAACGCCTCGATGAAACCCACCGCAACGCATGACATGGCACGAGACGCAGAGTTGCCCAACGCCGCCGCGCGGCCGCTCATCCTGTCCGCCGGCGGGCAGGGGGATGACGACGATACGTCCGTCGTCATCGAAACGCGGCCCAAGACCAAGCGGCCGCCGCTCTACAAGGTGCTTCTGCTGAACGACGACTACACGCCGATGGAATTCGTCGTGCATGTCCTCGAGCGGTTCTTCGGCATGACCCACGCCCAGGCGTTCGAGATCATGCTGACCGTCCACAAGAAGGGCGTGGCGGTGGTGGGCGTGTTCAGCCACGAGATTGCCGAGACCAAGGTGGCCCAGGTGATGGATTTCGCCCGGCGGCATCAGCATCCGCTGCAATGCACCATGGAAAAGGAATAACCTTCCCGACATGACCAATCCGCGCCTCAGCCTCGCCCTCGGGGAGGGCGGCCTGCGCCTGTCCGGCACCGTCGCGGTGATCGGGCCGCGGGCGGAGTACGACCTCGCCCCGCTCGAAGAGATGCTGAGCGGACGCGACGGCATCACCGTGGTACAGCGCTTCAGCCCCGACCACGATTATTTTGCCCGGATGGGCCTGCGGACCCTGCCGGAGCTGCCGGCAGAGGAGGCGGGCCGTTTCGACGCCGTGCTGTTCTGCCTGCCGCGCGCCAAGGCGCTGGCCCGGGCCGAGCTGGCCGAGGCCGCCGCGGCGGTCCGTCCCGGCGGCACCGTGATCGTCGACGGGCTCAAGACCGACGGGGTCGATTCGTTTCTCAAGGACATCCGCCGCCGGGCCGAGGTGACGGGGCCGTGGTCCAAGGCGCATGGCAAGATCTTCGCCTTCCCCGCCACCGACGCCTTTGCCGAATGGCGCGAGGCCGGGGACCGGCAGACCCTGCCCGGCGGCTGGGTGACGGCGCCCGGCGTCTTTTCTGCCGACGGGGTGGACCCGGCGTCGGAGGCGCTGGCCGCGGCGCTGCCCGCCAAGCTGGGCGGCGAAGTGGCCGACCTCGGCGCCGGCTGGGGCTACCTTTCGGCCCGCGCGCTGGAGGGGCGGGACGGCATCCGCCGCCTGCACCTGGTGGAGGCCGACAAGGCCGCGCTGGACTGCGCGCGCGAGAACCTGCGCGACCGGGGGGCCGAGGGCCGGGTGGAGTTCCACTGGGCGGACGCGACAAGCTGGGGCACCGGCGGCAGCCTCGACGCGGTGATCATGAACCCGCCCTTCCACACCTCGCGCGCCGCCGATCCGGGCATCGGCCGTGCCTTCATCGCAACAGCCGCGCGTCTGGTGAAACCCTCGGGCCATCTGTGGATGGTCGCCAACCGGCACCTGCCCTACGAGGCCGCCCTCGCCCAGAGCTTTGCCAAGGTGACCGAGGCGGGGGGCGACGCACGGTTCAAGATCTTTCACGCGGAACGCCCGGCTCGCCCGCGGCGCTGAAACAGGCTAGGCTCCGGCCAGCCCAGAGGAGGAAACCCTCAGATGTCCTTTTCCATCGACGGCAAGACCGCCATCGTCACCGGGGCGGCGAACGGCATCGGGCTCGCCATCGGGCGGCACTTCGCCAAGCACGGCGCCAACGTGATGTTCGCCGACATGGACGAGGCGCGGCTCGCGCACGAGCTGGGCGACGCGGCGGAGGACAGCAACATCCGCTATTTCGCCGGCGACCTGCGGGAAAAGCTGACCATCGCCAACCTGCTGTCCGCGACGATCGACGCCTTCGACCAGGTGGATATCCTGGTCAACGGGTCGCGCCAGGTGCTGCCGACCGATCCGCTGGCCGATGACGACGAGTCGGTGGAGCAGCTGCTGCAGCAGAACCTCCTGACCAGCTACCGGCTGAGCCAGCTGGTGGCGCGGCGCATGATCAAACAGGCCGAGGGCCGGGAGGACGGGCAGGTGGGCGCGATCGTCAACATCTCGTCCATCGCCGCGCGGCGCACGCTGCCGGAGCTGACGGGCTATTCCGTCTCCACCGCCGCGCTGGACCAGATGACCCGCTCCATGGCGGTGGCGTTGGCGCCCTATCGCATCCGGGTGAACGCGGTCGCCTTCGGTTCGGTCATGTCGGCCAGCCTCAAGGGATCGCTGAAGACCAACGGCGATTTCCGCGACGAGATCGAGGAGCATACGCCGCTGGCGCGCATCGCCTCACCGACCGAGCTGGCCGAGGCGGCGCAGTTCCTCGCCTCTGACAGCGCGGGCTTCGTCACCGGGCAGATCCTCACGGTGGATGGCGGGCGCACCCTGATCGACGCGGTCAATTGCCCGGTTCACTAGGGATTCCCGGGACTTGCGGGAAATGTTTCGCTGCGAAACACCTGGGGTTGTGCGTGGCCGCCTGAGTTCTCGCGACGCTTAGCTGGCCGGGTAGGCCGCCTGGCACTGGCGCAGGGCGGCGGCGGTGCTGGCCTGCAACTCGGCCTGCTTGCGCTTCATCGAGGCCAGCTTGACCCGCTCGGCATCCAGGTCGATGGCCCGGGCACGCCGCTCCTGGCTGATGATCGGCACCCAGCAGCCCACGACGCGGCCCTTGGCGTCATGGCAGGGGCGATAGACCTCGTCGCGCACGGTCACCGTATCCAGCGCGTAACCCCGCGCGATATTCGCCTCCGTCTCGCGGATGAGCGCGTTGAGCGTGCCGAGGTTGCGCGTGACGCCGTATTCGCATTGCTCGCGGGGCCCGAGGCAGCCGGCAAGCAGCAGAACGGCGGGAAGGAGGAGGGCAAGGCGCGGGGTCATGGCGGGCTCGGGGTCTGATATGGTTTCCAAGAATATGGGGCGCGCGGCGCCGCTGACAACTGCGGCCAAGCGCGTGCTGGCCCTGCCGCGCCGCCCCTGCTAGAGCCGGGGCCAATGACCGGAGGGACCCCATGACCGAGATGCTGGAGGCCGAACGCGACCGGGCAAGCGCCTGGTTCCGCACGCTCAGGGACGAGATCGTCGGCGCCTTCGAGGCGCTGGAGGACAGCCATGAAGAGGGGCCCCTGTCGGACGCCCCCGCCGGCCGCTTCGAGGTCACGCCGACCAAGCGCCGCTCGGAGGACGGGTCGGATGCGGGCGGCGGGCTGATGAGCGTCATGCGCGGCGGCCGGGTGTTCGAGAAGGTGGGGGTCAACGTCTCCACCGTCCACGGGCAGCTGTCGGAGGCGGCGCAGACCTCCATGGCGGCGCGCAAGGGCATCCCGGGCATGGCGGAGGATCCGCGGTTCTGGGCCTCGGGGATCAGCCTCGTGGCGCATATGCAGAACCCGCACGTGCCGGCGGTCCACATGAACACCCGCATGTTCTGGACCCCCCATGGCTGGTGGTTCGGCGGCGGCTCGGACCTCAACCCCTGTCTCGAATACGACGAGGACACGGCGCATTTCCACGCGGTCCAGCGCAGCCACCTGGACCCGCACGGCACCGACATCTACCCCCGTCTCAAGGCCTGGGCGGACGAGTATTTCTTCATCCCGCACCGCAACCGGGCGCGCGGGGTCGGGGGGATTTTCCTCGACGATCACTGCTCGGGCGACTGGGAGGCGGATTTCGCCATGATCCGCGATATCGGCCGCGCCTTCCTGCCCGCCTTCCTGCCCCTGGTGGAGAAGCGGCGGGTCATGGAATTCGGCGAGGCGGAGCGCGAGGCGCAGCTCATCCATCGCGGGCTCTATGCCGAGTACAACCTGGTCTACGACCGCGGCACCAAGTTCGGCCTGGCCACCAGCCACGACCCGGACGCGGTGCTGATGTCGCTGCCGCCGCTGGCCAAGTGGCGCTGACGCTGGCCAAGTGGCGCTGAGCGGGCGCAGCGCGGTTCAGACCTCGGGCGCGTCGGGCGGCGGGACCTTCCCGAAATCGCCGGGCTTGTGGCGTGGGTTCCATTCCGGGTCGCGCGACTTGATCCGGCGCGACACGATGTGGCCCGTGGGGTAGGACAGCGCCGCGCCGATCACGACGCACAGCACGATGGCCCAGACGCTGTAATATCCCATCGAGAAGGCGGCGATCACCAGCGCCCCCGCGATGGAGGAGCCGCTGAGGACGGCGAGGTAAATGGCGAGTCGATCCATGGTGGAAATCCTTTCCATTAATCGACCAACGCCATCGGCGGCCCGTTGTTCCCGGCTCGGTGGGCCGGTCAGTCCTGCGGCGGGCGGTCCCCCATCGCCTCGCGCCAGTGACGGCGGCAGAGCGAGACATAGGTCTCGTTCCCGCCGATCTGGACCTGCGCCCCTTCCCGTAGCACCCGGCCGCCGGTATCCTGCCGCACCACCATGGTGGCCTTCTTCCCGCAATGGCAGATCGTGCGCACCTCGCGCATCTCGTCGGCCAGCGCCAGCAGCGCGGCCGAGCCGGGAAACAGCTCTCCGCGGAAATCCACGCGCAGCCCATAGCACATGACGGGCACCCGCAGGTCGTCCACCGCGCGGGCCAGTTGCCAGACCTGCGCCTTGGTCAGGAACTGCGCCTCGTCCACGAAGATACAGGCACAGGCCCCCCGGTCGAGCCGGCCCGAGATGCGCGCCAACAGGTCGTCCCCGGCGTCGAACGTGTCGGCCTCCTTGCCGATGCCGATGCGCGAGCCGATCCGCCCCTCGCCGGCGCGGCCGTCGATCCGGGCGGTCAGCAGGTAGGTCTCCATCCCGCGCTCGGTGTAGTTGTGCGCGGCCTGCAGCAGCAGCGTCGACTTGCCGGCGTTCATGGTGGAGTAGTGGAAATAGAGCTTTGCCATGACGCTCTCTTGGCCCGAGCCGGGGCGGGGATCAAGTGCCGGAGGGCCGCAGGCAGGCGGAGCCTTTCCCCGGGCGCCGAACGGCCACAGGAGCGCACGTTTACTTCCGTCCATGGACGGCCCCGGGGAGGGCAGGGCGCCTGCGGGGTGGTAGCGACCCACAGCACCCTCGGGCAGTCACCACCCGGCACGCACCCCAACCCGTCACCCCGGGCCCCGCCCGCTCCGGAAGGCCCGTCCCCGCAAGGCGCGTCCAGAAAAACTCGTCCGCAAAGGCCCGCCAAGGGTGCCGCCTCTGCGTCCGGTCCCCGGACACCGCATGGCGGACCCTGACCCGTCACCGGCACGGGGCATGCCGGACACTGACACCTGCACCCCGAAGGGCGCGGCCCCGGCAATTAATGACAAGTCCCCAAGATTGGATTAACGTCGGACCCACCGTGGCGCGGCGGGCCGGGAGGAGAGGCCGAAAACGGCGCAGAGGCCCCGTGATCGCCCGGTGGTGGAGGCGGCGCCCCCGGGCGTCGGGCGGAGAAACGGACACATGAGCGACCCCAGCCAGCGCCGCCCCGTCCTCGAGGCCGAAAGCCATATCCCCGACCTTCTGCGCGACTTCCTGATCGACCTCGAGACCACCGCCTCCTCGGTCGAGGTCTGGCGGCTGATCGTGGCGCTCGGCCGCAAGCTGCGCCTGCCCTGCATCGACTTCATCTCGGCCGCCTCCTTCGCCGACTGGAAGAAGACGCTGTTCATCCGCACCTCCTACGATTCCAGCTGGCTCAACGACGTCAATGCCGACCCGGACCTGCACAAGTGGTCCTATTTCCGCAGCCATGCCGTGGATTACCTGACGCCGATCGCCGTCGGGCTCGAATTCGTGGACGAGTACCGCGACATCCCGGCCCGCCGTGTCGAGGTGCTGCGGGAGGCCGCGTCGCGCGGCATGCGGGCCGGCTTCTCCGTGCCGCTGCGCCACAACGCGCCGCCGCAGGCCGCCCTGATCACCTGGACCGGCGACCATTCGCGCCGCGCGATGGAGGCGATCATCCGCGCCCATGGCTGGACCCTGCATTGCGCCGCGGTGATGGCGCACCAGCGCTACATGCTGCATTTCGCGCAGGAATTCACCCAGCGGAACCATATCAGCCCGAAACAGCAGGAGCTGCTGGAGATGATCGGCCGCGGCATGCAGGACAAGGCGATCGCCGAGCAGCTGGGGATCTCGGTCTCGGCCGTGCGCCAGCGGATGCACCTGCTGATGCAGAAGACACGGCTGGGCAACCGGGCGGAGCTGGCGGCGCTGGCCATGTCCATCGGCATCGTGCCCGACCCGCTGCACCGCTCCGACATGCCGGAGGTGGAGACGCTGGTTCAGATGGACGGGGGCGGCGCCCGCCGGCGCGGCCCGGGGGGTGGCTCGGGGGGTGGCCGGCCTGAACAGGAATAAGGGCATCCCGTCGGACGGGATGCCCTGAACCTATACAAAAATGTCTTTGCCCCGGGTTCGGGATACCCTTGAACGCGCGAAAGGTCGCGTCCAAGCCTTGTCATGCGAGGCCTTGTTCCGAAGGAAACCGACCGCTTTGGGGTCCAGTCGGTGTGCAGCCCCCCGGCGATCCCCATATTACCCCAGGCAGGGCTTGACGCCTGGTAACATTTTACACCGACCGGGCATTTTCCCGTCGGATCTCGCAGTGGTCCGGTGCGCCTGACTGACTTTTCTTGCAGGTCGGCGGGTCTCCGCTCCTCCGCGGCGCGCGATCGGCCGGCTCAGGGGGATTCGCGGAGGGCCTGCGACTCGGTCAGGCGCCCCCAGAGGTCGTATTCCCCGGCCTCGTCCACCTCGACCGTGACGATCTCGCCGGCGCGCAGATCCCCGGCGCCCTCGTCGATGAAGAGGCAGCCGTCGATCTCGGGCGCGTCGGCCTTGGTGCGGCAGGTGGCGATGCCGTCCTCGTCCACGTCGTCGACGATCACCTCCAGCCGGCGGCCGACCTTGGCGGCGAGCTTGGCCTCCGAGATCGCCTGCGCCTTTTCCATGAACCGCTCCCACCGCTCCTGCTTGACCTCGGGGGCGACGTGGTCGGGCAGGGCGTTCGACCGCGCGCCGTCCACGTTCTCGTACTGGAAGCAGCCGACGCGATCGAGCTGCGCCTCGTCGAGCCAGTCGAGCAGGGTCTCGAACTCCGCCTCCGTCTCGCCGGGATAGCCGACGATGAAGGTGGAGCGCAGGGCGATGTCGGGGCAGATCTCGCGCCAGGCGGCGATCTCGTCCAGGGTCTTCGCCCCTGCGGCGGGCCGCGCCATGCGCTTGAGCACGTCCGGGTGGGCGTGCTGGAAGGGGATGTCGAGATAGGGCAGGATCAGCCCCTCGGCCATCAGCGGGATCAGCTCGCGCACATGGGGGTAGGGATAGACGTAATGCAGCCGCACCCAGGCGCCGAGGCCGCCCAGCTCGCGCGCCAGGTCGGTGATGTGCGAGCGCACCTCGCGCCCGTGCCACGGGTGGCTGTCATACTTGCGATCCAGCCCGTAGGCCGAGGTGTCCTGGGAGATGACCAGCAGCTCCTGCACGCCGCTCTCCACCAGCTTCTCCGCCTCGCGCAGCACGGCATGGACGGGGCGCGATTGCAGCCGGCCGCGCATGTCGGGAATGATGCAGAAGCGGCACTTGTGGTTACAGCCCTCGGAGATCTTGAGGTAGCTGTAATGCCGCGGGGTGAGCGACACGCCCGAGGCGGGCAGAAGGTCGACGAAGGGATCGGGATCGGGCGGCACGGCGCCGTGCACCGCGTCGAGCACCTGCTCGTATTGATGCGGACCGGTGACGGCCAGCACCTTGGGATGCGCGCCGGTGATATAGTCGGGCTCCGCGCCGAGGCAGCCGGTGACGATGACGCGGCCGTTCTCCTTCAGCGCCTCGCCGATGGCCTCGAGGCTTTCCGCCTTGGCGCTGTCGAGGAAGCCGCAGGTGTTCACGATCACCGCGTCGGCGCCGGAATAATCGCCCGAGACGCCGTAGCCCTCGGCGCGCAGCCGGGTCAGGATCCGCTCGCTGTCCACCAGCGCCTTGGGGCAGCCGAGGGAGACCATGCCGATGGTCGGCTGGCCCGCGCGGACGGGATCGGCAAGCCGGGGCTTCGGCGCGAGGTCGGGGCGGAGATCGGGCGGGTTCTGCGACATGGGCGCCATATAGGCCCTGCCCCCCGCCCGCGAAAGGGGATTCGGCGCCCGTGGGGCCTTGGCACAGACTGGCCCGGCCTCTGCGCGGGTCGAGAGGGCAGGAGCCTCCGGCGGGGATATTTATGGTCAGAAGAAGCCGGGCGCGTGTTTCTTCTGACCATAAATATCCCGGGGGTGAGGAGCGCAGCGACGAGGGGGCAGCGCCCCCTTGCCGGCCTCTCCGCCCGACCCCGCCGGGGCAGGGGGCGCGGGGCGGGATCAGTGGCGCTTGGGATCGGCCGGGTAGACGCCGAGGATCTTCAGTTCCTTGGTGAAATAATCCAGCTCGTCGAGCGCCCGCTTCACCGCCGGGTCCTCGGGGTGGCCCTCGATATCGGCGTAGAACTGCGTCGCGGTGAAGGAGCCGTCCACCATGTAGCTTTCCAGCTTGGTCATGTTGACGCCGTTGGTGGCGAAGCCGCCCATCGCCTTGTAGAGCGCGGCGGGGATGTTGCGCACCTGGAAGACGAAGGTGGTCATCATGCCGTCATTGCCGCGGCGCGCGAGATCTGGCTCGCGCGACATGATCAGGAAGCGGGTCGTGTTGTGGCCGTGATCCTCGATGTCGCTGGCCAGCACCTCCAGGCCGTAGGTCCGGGCCGCCAGCGCGCTGGCCAGAACGCCGGTGCCGGGCGTGCCGGCGCGCACCAGCTCGGCCGCGGCGCCGGCGCTGTCGGCGGCGGTCTCGGGGCGGATGCCGTGCTCGGCCAGGAAGCGGCGCGCCTGCGGCAGCAGCACCAGGTGGGCGCGTACCCGCTCGACCTGATCGAGCGTCACGCCGGGCAGGGCCATCAGGCAGATCCGCACCCGGACGAACGCCTCGCCGATGATGTGAAGCCCGGACTGGGGCAGCAGCGAATGGATGTCGGCCACCCGCCCGTAGGTCGAGTTCTCCACCGGCAGCATGGCGAGGTCGGCGGCGCCGGAGCGCACCGCCTCCACCACGTCCTCGAAGGTGTCGCAGGGCATCGCCTCCATCTCCGGGCAGGCCTCCTGGCAGGCCTCGTGGGAATAGGCGCCCGGTGCGCCCTGGAATGCGATGCGTCCGGCCATGCCGTCCCCCGTTCTCTGCCCTTCGCCGCCCGGTCCCCGGCGGCCGCTCCGGCACAATGGTCCCGCGCGGCCGAAGGGGAACGGGGGCGTTTGGTCGCGGTAACTACACCTTGCGCAACCGGGGGGGAAGCGGATAGATAGCCCGAAAATTGGAGTAGCGGACGGGCCAGCGATGCTAGACACGATGACGATGACCAAGGTGGTGGGCGCCTTCTGCGGGGCGCTGCTGGTCTTTCTTCTGGGGAACTGGGCAGCCGAGGCGCTGTATCATGTCGGCGAGGAAGGGCACGGGGACGAAGTGCACCAGGCCTATGTCATCGACACCGGGGCCGAGGAAGGTGGCGGCGAGGCCGAGGAAGGCCCGAGCTTCGAGGAGGTCTTTGCCGAGGCCGATGCCGGCAGGGGCGAGCGCGTCTTCGGCAAGTGCCGGGCCTGCCACAAGATCGACGGCACCAATGCCACCGGGCCGCACCTGGACGGCGTGGTCGGGCGCGAGATCGACTCGGTCTCCGGCTACGATTATTCCGGCGCGCTGGAGCAGGTCGGCGACGTCTGGTCGCCCGAGAACCTCAACCACTTCCTGACCAATCCGCGCGAGGCTGCGCCGGGCACCAAGATGGGCTTTGCCGGTCTCAAGGATGTCGAGGACCGCGCCAACGTGATCGCCTATCTCGACAGCCTCGGCGGCTGAGCGGGCGGGCCGGCGACGGCCTGACGGGAACGGAATTGAGGGCCGGGCGCGGGGCGCACCGGCCCTTTTTCGTGCGCCCCGGGTTGCGGCGCGTCCCTAGGCGCGGCGGGATCCAGCACGCGGCTTCACGATTCGTCATGGCGGGAGTGAGCCGCGTGTTTCGCACCTTGAATGTCGCGCGGCCCGACTTCTAAGGTGTGGCCTCGGAGCCGCCGCCCTGTGCGCGGCCCGCCGCAGGACATTTCGGGGAGATCTGCATGACCGGATCCGGCAAGGCCGCCACCGCCACCAGATTTGCGCAGGATCGCATGATCGCGCTCGCCGCAGGGGCGTTGCTGGCGCTCATGGCATGGACCGCCCAAGGCGTGGCCCAGCAGGCCGAGGGGACGGACGAGGACAGCCAGCCGGTGATCGTCGAGGAAGCCCCCGCGCTGGAAAGCGTGGAGGATCCCGCCACCGGATCGGAGAGCGAGACGCAGGAGTCGGACGCTCCGGCCGCGAGCGCGGAGACGGCGCCGGATGCGACCGCCCCGGAGGCTCCGGTGATGGAGGATGTGACGGAGGACGCGCCGGCTGCGGAGAGCTCCGGGGCCGACGAGTCCACGGAGGCCGGGACGGACGGGGCCGCGTCGCAGGAGGCTGCGCCGGGCACGACGCAGGCCGACGATGGCGCGGCGGAGGATCCGGCTTCGGACGTGGGCGCGGAGGAGGCCGATGCGCCTGCCGCCGACGCTGAGGCCGGGGCGGAGTCCCCTGCGGCCGAGCCGACCGGCGACGCTACGGCCGGCGAAGGCGCGACCGGTGACGATGTGACCGGTGAAGATGCAGCCGATGAAGGTGCGGCCACCGGAGACGCGGCCGGTGATACGACGGCCGAAGACGCCGCCCCGCAGGGTGTCGATGCCGAGATCGCGCAGCTCCGGGAGGAGAACCCGGACAACCCGGTCTACGAGGACGAGGACTGGCTGGCGGCCAAGCGGGACGGGACGCTGATCCAGTCGCATGGCTATTCCTTCTTCGGCGACCTGACCTACCCGGCGGATTACGAGCATTTCGACTACGTGAACCCCGACGCGCCCAAGGGCGGTGAAATCTCCGTCTGGGCGCCGGGCACCTTCGACTCCATGAACCCCTATTCGCGCAAGGGTCGCGCGGGGCGCTATTCCTGGATGGTCTATGAAAGCCTGATGGGCGAAGAGCCGTCCTCGGGCGGGTCGGCGCCGGCGGATGTCTATGGCGAGATGTACGGCCTGCTGGCAAGCTCGCTGGACTATGACGAGGCCAAGACCTGGGTGATCTTCCACATGCGGCCCGAGGCGCGGTTTTCCAACGGCGACCCGGTGACGGCGCATGACGTGGTGTTCTCGCACAACCTGCTGCTGGAACAGGGGCTGCCCTCCTACGCGCAGGCGGTGAAGAAGCGGATCAAGTCGGCCGAGGCGCTGGACGATCACACGGTGAAGTTCACCTTTGCCGACGACATCTCGCGCCGGTCGCTGATCGACCAGGTGGGCTCGGTCCCGGTCTGGCCGCAGAAATGGTTCGAGGAGAACGATGCCCGGCTGGACGAGCCGCGGCTGGACGCGGCGCCGGGCTCGGGGCCTTACGTGCTGGACAGCTACGACATCAACCGGCGCATCACCTACAAGCGCAACCCGGATTACTGGGGCAAGGACCTGCCGATCAACCAGGGGCGGCACAACTTCGACACCATCCGGGTGGAGTATTTCGCCGACGATACCGGCGCCTTCGAGGCGTTCAAGGCGGGCGAATACACCTTCCGGGCCGAGAGCAATTCCAAGCAATGGGCCACCGGCTACGACTTCCCGGCGGTGAACGAGGGCTATGTCGTGCGCGAGGAGCTGCCGGACGGCAACCCGCCGACGCCCTCGGGCTTCGTGTTCAACCTGGCGCGCGACATGTTCAAGGACAAGCGGGTGCGGCAGGCGGTGGCACTTGGCTACAACTTCGAATGGACCAACGAGTCGCTGCAGAACGGGCTGTTCAAGCAGCGCGTCTCCTTCACCCAGGACACGCCGCTGATGGCGGAGGGCAAGCCCGTGGGCGCGGAGCGCGAGTTCCTTGAAGGGCTGGGCGACGTGGTGCCGGCGGAGGTGATGAACGAGCCGGCGGTGAAGCCCCATACCTCGGACGCGGATCGCCTGACCGACCGGGACAACCAGCGCAAGGCGATGGCCCTGCTGGACGAGGCGGGCTGGACCATGCAGCTGCCGCCGAAACAGCCGCCGCGCTGGTCGATGCCGGTGGTCGTGGGCGTGGCGCTGCTGATCCTGGTGGTCGCCGGCTTCATCGTGATGCGGGCCAAGGGCACCGTCGTGCGGGTCGTGACCGTGGTCATCGGGCTGGGCGCCATCGGCGGGGTCTATTCGTATTTCGGCACGCCGGTGCAGCCCGAGGGCAAGATGATGCGCCGCAACGCCGAGGGGCGGCTGATGACGATCAACATCCCCGTCTCCAACTCCTCCTCCTCGACGCTGGACAGCATCGTCGAGACCTTCGTGCAGAACCTGCAGAGCATGGGGATCGCCGCGCGGATGGAGAAGGTGGATGCCGCGCAATACACGCTGCGGGAGCGCGAGCGGCAATATGACATGGTGTTCGACGGCTATGCCGCCTTCCTCGGGACCGGGACGGGGCTGCACCAGCGCTATGGCTCGGCCGAGGCGGAGTTTTCCCTGTTCAATCCGGCGGGGCTGGCCAGCCCGCTGGTGGACGCGGTGATCGACGCCTCGCTCGCCACCCAGAGCTCGGAAGAAGAGGATGCCAGCCTGATGGCGCTGGACCGGGTGCTGCGCTACGAGTTCTTCATGATCCCGGTCTGGTACAACGACAGCTACTGGGTCGCCTACTGGGACCAGTACGACCACCCCGAGATCCCCTCCTACTCTCTGGGGGAGCTGGATTTCTGGTGGTACGACAAGGACAAGGCGCAGGCGCTGCGTGACGCCGGGGCGCTGAGGTAAGCCGCGCGATGGGAGCCTATATCCTCCGCCGCCTTCTGCTGATCGTGCCCACGCTTGTCGGGATCATGGTCATCAACTTTGCCCTGGTGCAATTCGTGCCCGGCGGCCCGATCGAGCAGATCATCGCCCAGATGCAGGGCGAGGGCGATGCTTTCAGCAGCTTTGCCGGGGGCGAGACGCAGCAGACCTCCTTCGAGACCGAGCAATATGCCGGCGCGCGGGGCCTGCCGCCCGAGTTCATCGAGCAGCTGGAGAAAGAGTTCGGCTTCGATCAGCCGCTCTGGAAGCGCTTCGTCGGCATGATGTGGAACTACATGCGGCTCGATTTCGGAGAGAGCTATTTCCGGTCGATCGACGTGGTGGACCTGGTGATGGAGAAGCTGCCGGTGTCGATCTCGCTCGGGCTGTGGTCCACGGTGATCGCCTACCTCGTGTCGATCCCGCTGGGCATCCGCAAGGCGGTGCGCGACGGGACGAGCTTCGACACCTGGACCTCGGGGCTGATCATCGTGGCCTACGCGATCCCCGGTTTCCTGTTCGCGATCCTGCTGCTGGTGCTGTTCGCGGGCGGCTCCTACTGGCAGATCTTCCCGCTGCGCGGCCTCGTCAGCGACAACTGGGAGGCGCTGTCATGGCCCGCCCGGATCGCCGACTACTTCTGGCATATCGCGCTGCCGGTGCTGGCCTCGACCATCTCGGCCTTTGCCACGCTGACGCTGCTGACCAAGAACTCCTTCCTCGACGAGATCAAGAAGCAATACGTGATGACCGCGCGGGCCAAGGGCCTGCCGGAAAGCCGGGTGCTGTATGGTCACGTCTTCCGCAACGCGATGCTGATCGTGATCGCGGGCTTCCCGGCGGTCTTCATCGGCATCTTCTTTTCCGGCTCACTGATCATCGAGACGATCTTTTCGCTCGACGGTCTCGGGCGGCTGGGCTTCGAGGCGGCGGTGGCGCGGGATTACCCGGTGATCTTCGGGACGCTGTTCATCTTCGGCCTGATCGGGCTGGTGGTCGGCATCCTGTCGGACCTGATGTATGTCTTCGTCGATCCGCGCATCGACTTCGAAAAGCGGGAGGGCTGAGCCATGTCGCAGACCGATCCGCTGCCCGAGCAGAACCTGGGCCATGACGCGCCGGTGCCGGTGCCCGAGACGCCCAAGGGCTACCTGTCGCCGCTCAATCGCCGCCGCTGGCGCAACTTCACCCGCAACCGCCGGGCCTACTGGTCGCTGTGGATCTTCGCGATCCTCTTCGGCCTGTCGCTGTTCGCCGAGTTCATCGCCAACGAGAAGCCGATCCTCGTGCAGTACCGCGGCGAGTATTACACGCCGGTGCTGAACTATTACCCCGAGACCACCTTCGGCGGGGATTTCCAGACCGAGGCGCCCTATCGCGACATCGAGGTGCAGTGCCTGATCGCGAGCGGTGGGTTGGATGCCTGTTTCGACGACCCGAACGGCGTGATCCTCGATGCCGAGGACGGGGTGGTGAACGACGAGGAGATCCAGAAGGGCTGGTCCATCTGGCCGCCGATCCCCTATTCCTACACCACGCCGGTGGACCGCCCCGGGGCCGCGCCGCTGCCGCCGAGCTGGCAGAACTGGTTGGGCACCGACGACACCAAGCGGGACGTGCTGGCGCGGGTGATCTACGGCTTCCGGCTGTCCATTGTCTTTACCTTGGTCGTCACCACGCTGGCCTCGGTCATCGGCATCGTGGCGGGGGCGGTGCAGGGGTTCTTCGGGGGGCGGACGGACCTGTTCTTCCAGCGGGTGATCGAGATCTGGACCTCCACCCCGCAGCTTTACATCATCATCATCCTCTTCGCGATACTCGGCCGATCCTTCTGGCTGCTGGTGTTCCTGATGGTGCTGTTCGGCTGGACGCAGCTGGTGGGCGTGGTGCGGGCCGAGTTCCTGCGCGCCCGCAACCTCGAATACGTGCGCGCGGCGCGGGCGCTGGGGGTCAGCAACGGGACGATCATGTTCCGCCACATGCTGCCCAACGCCATGGTGGCGACGCTGACCATGCTGCCCTTCATCGTGACGGGGACCATCTCGACCCTGGCGGGGCTGGATTTCCTGGGCTTCGGTCTGCCCTCCTCGGCGCCCTCGCTGGGGGAGCTGACGCTGCAGGCCAAGCAGAACCTGCAGGCGCCGTGGCTGGGCTTCACCGCCTTCTTCGTCTTCGCCATCATGCTGTCGCTGCTGGTCTTCATCTTCGAGGGGGTGCGCGACGCCTTCGACCCGAGGAAGACCTTCCAATGAGCGGGCCAATGAGCGCGGCCTTCGCCCGTCCCGTCCCTTCAGCCCCCGCGGAGTTTTCATGAGCGGCACCATCCTCGACGTGAAAGACCTGACCGTCGCCTTCCGGCAGGAGGGCCAGCGGATCGAGGCGGTCAAGGGCGTGTCCTTTACCGTGGGGCGCGGCGAGACCGTGGCGCTGGTGGGGGAATCGGGGTCGGGCAAGTCGGTGACCGCGCTCAGCACCGTGTCGCTGCTGGGGTCGAGCGCGGAGGTCGCCGGTTCGGTCACCTTCGACGGGCAGGAGATGATCAGCGCCCCCGACAAGCGGCTGCGCAAGGTGCGGGGGAACGACATCTCCTTCATCTTCCAGGAGCCGATGACCTCGCTCAATCCGCTACACACGCTGGAGAAACAGCTGGGCGAGAGCCTTGCGCTGCACCAGGGCGTGACCGGAGAAGCGGCGCGCCGGCGCATTCTCGAGCTGCTGGACCGCGTGGGCATCCGCGACCCGGAATCGCGGCTCACCGCCTATCCGCACCAGCTTTCGGGCGGGCAGCGGCAGCGGGTGATGATCGCCATGGCGCTGGCCAACAAGCCCGAGCTTCTGATCGCGGACGAGCCGACCACGGCGCTCGACGTCACGATCCAGGCGCAGATCCTCGACCTGCTGGCCGAGCTGAAGGAACAGGAATCGCTGTCCCTGCTGTTCATCACCCATGACCTGACCATCGTGCGCCGCATCGCCGACCGGGTCTGCGTGATGAAGGACGGCGAGATCGTGGAGCATGGGCCCACGGCCGAGATCTTTGCCAACCCGCGCCATCCCTACACCCAGATGCTGCTGGCGGCCGAGGCCACGGGCGACCCGGACCCGGTGCCGGCCGATGCCGCGCCGGTGGTGGAGACCGATCACCTGAAGATCTGGTTTCCCATCCAGAAGGGCCTGCTGCGCCGCACCGTGGGCCATGTGAAGGCCGTGAACGACGCGACCATCCGCGTGCGCGAGGGCGAGACGCTGGGCATCGTGGGCGAGAGCGGCTCGGGCAAGACGACGCTGGCGCAGGCGCTGATGCGGCTGATCCCGTCGGAGGGGCAGATCACCTTCCGCGGCGAGGACATGCGCAAGTGGAACACCAAGCGGCTGCGCAAGCTGCGGTCCGAGATGCAGATCGTGTTCCAGGACCCTTACGGGTCGCTCAGTCCGCGGATGACCTGCGAACAGATCATCGCCGAGGGGCTGGGGGTGCATGGCAACCCGGGCGGCCGCCCGGTGCGCGAGCTGGTTGCCGAGGTGATGCACGAGGTGGGGCTGAACCCCGCCACGATGGACCGCTACCCGCATGAGTTTTCCGGCGGACAGCGGCAGCGGATCGCGATCGCGCGGGCGATGATCCTGCGGCCGCGGCTGGTCGTGCTGGACGAGCCGACCTCGGCGCTGGACATGACGGTGCAGGTGCAGATCGTGGACCTGCTGCGCGAGCTGCAGCGCAAGTACCGGCTGGCCTACCTGTTCATCAGCCACGACCTGAAGGTGGTGCGCGCCATGTCGCATTACCTGGCGGTGATGAAGGACGGCGACGTGGTCGAGGCGGGGCCGGCCGAGGCGGTTTTCCGCGACCCGCAGAGCGACTACACCCGCGCGCTGCTGTCGGCGGCTTTCGACAAGCCCGGCGCCACCGGCTGAGGCCCGGTTTGGCGGATCCGCGTCCCGCGCTCAGCGGGCGGCGTGGAATTTCCCGCTGGCGGCCGACCAGTGCAATTGGTGAATGTCCCATTTCCGCCCGTTCTTTGCGGGCTGTTCCAGTTTCTGGGCCAGGATCACCTTGTCGCCCAGGGCCCGGAGCGTGATCATCCCGTAGATTGCGACGTTGCGATCCTTTGCCATCTCCATTTCCCGCCGGATCCGCGCCTTTTCGGCCTGCGTTTCCGCTGCCGCAATCTGCGCCTGGTAATATTGCAGCCGCTGGAAGGAGACGTGGATCGGGTTGAATTCTCGGGTCGATCGGGCGAGGTCGGTCGAGAAGATCAACGGCCGTTCGCCGCGCCCGTGTTTCCCGAACGTGCCCAGGGCATCGGGCCGGGGATGCGCATAGCTTTCCTCGTCGCCCGATGCGACGACGGTCACCAGCGCGTTCATCGCCCGCAGGAAGGCGGTGCTGAACAGGTGGCTTCCGTGGTGGCAGGCCTTGGCCACGTCCGCCTCGAAGAAGTGGCGGGCGCGGGCCACGATATCCTCCAGCGCCGCCTCGGATTCGCGCAGCTCGACCTCTTCCTGCGGGGTGCGGGTGTCGGCCTTGAGCTTCAGACAGGCGATCAGCGTTTCGAGCTTGGAGGCTTCCTCCGCCCGGCCGGAATAGCGCTGCAGCAGGAAATCCTGCGCTTCCGCGTTCAGGTCACCGCCGAGCACCACGCGCAGGTGGCCGTAATGCAGCCGCAGGACCACGGAATGCCCGTTCTTGGTCACCGTCTCGTCGCCCAGCCGGCGCAGGGAGGTACGGCTTTCCCCGTCGAAGGCGACCTCTTCCTGGAGCGGGGAGAGGACCTCGATCCGCAGGGGATTTTCCGCTTCGAAATCCGCCATGTGGACCGGCGCCTCGAGCGCCCGGGCAGGCCGGCCGAGCGCCCCGAACACCAGCTCGGGCGAGTTTTCCAGCGCCGCGCGGTAGGTCGAGACGAGCTGTTTGCGGGTGCCGGAATGGGTCGCGATCAGGTCGCGCATCCCGGCATCGCCCAGCCGCAGATCCCACAGGTAGCGCTGGCCGTTCTGCACGGCGTAGCCGCCCAGGTCGTCGCGGGAATAATAGCGCAGGCCCGGGCGCTCGGGCTCCTTCGGGCGCTCCACGATGCCGTTGTGCCAGAGGCGTTCGAAGCGCAGCTTGCGGTTCTCGAACACCTCGAGGAAGCCATAGTAGTGGTCGTTGTCGGGGTGCGAGATCACCACGTGATCGATCACCTGCGGGGTCTCTGCCGGGCGGACGGGATCGTGGTCCTCGGCGCCGGTCACGTTGCGGTCGCGCAGGTCGTAGCGCCAGCTGAGAAAGCGGTTCATGTTGGACCCGACGCCGGCGTCGACGAGGATGATCCGGCCGTCGGGGGTGACCACGTGACAGCCGTCCCCCTGGCCGATATCGACGAAATTGATCTCCAATGCGCGGTGCTCGGTAATCTGGCGATTCGGCAGCCAGCCGATATCGCCGCGGCATTCCACCTGCACCCAATCGCCTTTTTCCGGGCCGAGTACGCGCAGCCAATCGCCCAGCAGAAGATGATTGAGTTTCGCACCGCCTCCGGCCTCTTCGCGCAGATGGCAATCGCTGTCTGCCACGAAATAGGTCCGCCCCACGTCCAGCGGCATGTTCTGTCCCTTCGTCATTTTTGAATACACTACTTCAGGTTGGAATGGCCTGAAAGAAATGAAAGCGATGGGCGAGCGCTTCCCGGCGCCGGTTTCCGCGACGGAAGGCGCCATCGGGGCAGCGGCATTGCAATTCCCGCGGGGCGCCATGCATCGGGCGGTTGGGCGGTAAAGTTGCATCCGAGGTGTTTCATCTGTAAATCTGGGGCCAAGACAGAACGTCCGGTCCGGGGTCGCGCCCCCGAGGGAGTCCGGGCGCGCAAGCACGTCGGGACAGTGCATGACGACGCAACCCAGATTCAACCTGACCTCCCAGAGCTGCGAAGATTGCCCGATCCGGCATCGGGCCGTCTGCGCGCGCTGCGAGAGCGACGAACTCGCCCAGCTGGACGAGATCAAGTATTACCGTCGCTTCGAGGAGGGGCAGACCGTCGTCTGGTCCGGCGATCCGATGGATTTCGTCGGGTCGGTCGTGTCGGGCATCGCCACGCTGACCCAGACCATGGAGGACGGGCGCACCCAGATGGTGGGCCTGCTGTTCCCGTCGGATTTCGTCGGGCGGCCGGGGCGTCAGGGGTCGGCCTACAACGTGGTGGCGACGACCGACCTGGTGATGTGCTGCTTCCGCAAGAAACCGTTCGAAGAGCTGATCCGCACCACGCCGCATGTCGCGCAGCGCCTGCTCGAGATGACGCTGGACGAGCTGGACGCGGCGCGGGAATGGATGCTGGTGCTGGGCCGCAAGACGGCGCGGGAAAAGATCGCCTCGCTGCTGACGATCATCGCCCGGCGCGACGCGACGCTGAACCTGCGGGGCATCACCGGTCCGCTGGTCTTTGACCTGCCGCTGACGCGCGAGGCGATGGCCGATTACCTCGGCCTGACGCTGGAAACGGTGAGCCGCCAGATCTCCGCGCTGAAACGCGACGGGGTGATCCTGCTGCAGGGCAAGCGGCACGTGACGATCCCCGATTTCGACCGCCTGCTGGAAGAGGCCGGCGACGACAGCGACGGTGGCATGCCGGTCTGAACGGCGCGGCCCGTCAGGGCTGGTCCGGTCGAACCGGTCTGTCCCGGTCAGTCGCACGGGGCAATCGGGCAGGGCCGGTCGGGCAAGGCGGTCGCCGCGGCTCACTTGCCGCCGCGACCCCAGTACATGATGCCCAGCCCGGCGAGCAGGACGCCGAGCCCGGCGAACAGCAATCCCAGGAAGATGCCCAGGTCGACGAGGGCGGGAATCCCCATGGGTCGCTCCTTCGGTGAGGGGCCGGCGCCCGTCCGTCCCGCGCGATCGGCAGGACGAAGTGGCCCCGGCCGGTTGCGCCGCTAATGCGCCATGAACAGCGGCAGGGGGCTTTCCTCGAGCATGTCGCGGGTGGTGCCGCCGAGGATTGCCTCGCGGAAGCGGGAATGGCTGTAGGCCCCCATCACGATCATGTCCGCGCCGTTCTCCCGCCCATGGCGAATCAGCACGTCGGCGATGCGCGGCATGGCTTTGGACAGCACGTCGATCTCGGTCTTCACGCCGTGCCGGACCAGGAACTGCGACAACTGGCCGCCCGGGTCGGAGCGGTTGGGCGCATGGGCCGGCGGGTCGATGATGACCACGTTGACCTGTTGCGCCGCCTGGAGCAGCGGCAGCGCGGCGCGGACCGCGGCCATCGCCTCGATGCTTTCGTCCCAGGCGATCACGATGCGGTCGGGATGGGCGCCGGAGGGCGATTTCTCGGGGACCATGAGCAGGGGCGCACGACCGTCGAAGAGCGCGCCCTCGGCCACCGCCTCGGCATCGGCGAGCCGCGACTCGCCGTAGGGGCGGGGCAGCACGACGAGGTCCGAGAAGCGGGCGCGCTGGCCCACGGAGCGGCCGATATCGGCGAGCTGGGCGACGCCGGTCTCCACGCTCCACCGCATCTGGGAGCCGGCGAGAAGGCGGCGCACGGCCTCTTCACGCTCGCGGGCCTCCTCGGTGGCGCGGGTGATGGTCTCCTGCAGGACCATGGCATTGGCGCCGGCGTAGTAATAGCCGGTCTGGGTCCGGTCGACCCCGAGGCACAGGATGTCGAGGTGCCCGTCCTCGTCGCGGGCCATCGCCGCCGCACGATCCATGGCCGCCGTCTCGGGCGAGCCCTGCGTGATGACTGTAAGAATTGATTTGTATGCCACGACTCCGCTCCCTTTGGTGTCGATCCCTTGGTCATCTATGCCGGGTCGGCACCGATGCCACCTTGATACGCATCAAGTGCCCCCGGCCCGGCTGTTGATGCAGATCAAGGCACCGCCCGCCCCCTCGGCCCAATTAAGCGCCCAGTCACGGAAGCCCGGGATGATTCCCGACGGCCAAGACAAAGGGACGAACGATGTCGAACTATCTCAAGCTGGTCGTGCTGGGCCTGATCACGCTGTTCGCGATGATCGCGGCCAATTACGCGCGCGATCTGGCCTACCAGGTGCATGCGCTGATCGTCATGCTGGTGGCCGGGGGGCTGTTCCTCTGGACGCTGCGCAACACCGACGAACCCGCGCCGCGGCAGGAGGCCGGTCTCACCTACATGGACGGGGTGATCCGCTACGGGGTGACCGCCACCGCCTTCTGGGGCGTGGTGGGCTTTCTCGTGGGGGTGGTCATCGCCTTTCAGCTCGCCTTTCCCGAGCTGAACTTCGCCGCGCTCGAGGGCTACGGCAATTTCGGCCGGCTGCGGCCGCTGCACACCTCGGCGGTGATCTTCGCCTTCGGCGGCAACGCCCTGATCGCGACGTCGTTCTACGTGGTGCAGCGCACCAGCGCGGCGCGGCTCTGGGGCGGGAACCTGGCGTGGTTCGTGTTCTGGGGCTACCAGCTGTTCATCGTCCTGGCGGCCACCGGCTACCTGCTGGGCGGCACCCAGTCCAAGGAATACGCGGAGCCGGAATGGTATGTCGACCTGTGGCTGACGCTGGTCTGGGTGGCCTACCTTGCCGTGTTCTTGGGCACGATCGTGAAGCGGAAAGAGCCGCATATCTACGTGGCCAACTGGTTCTACCTGGCCTTCATCGTGACCATCGCGATGCTGCACATCGTCAACAACCTGTCGATCCCGGTCAGCATCTTCGGCTCCAAGTCGGTGCAGGTCTTTTCGGGCGTGCAGGATGCCATGGTGCAATGGTGGTACGGCCACAACGCCGTGGGCTTCTTCCTGACCGCGGGCTTCCTGGGGATGATGTACTACTTCGTTCCGAAACAGGCCGGGCGGCCGGTCTACAGCTACAAGCTGTCGATCATCCACTTCTGGGCGCTGATCTTCCTCTACATCTGGGCCGGTCCGCACCACCTGCACTACACGGCGCTGCCCGACTGGGCCTCGACGCTGGGCATGGTGTTCTCGGTGATCCTGTGGATGCCGTCCTGGGGCGGGATGATCAACGGGCTGATGACCCTCTCGGGCGCCTGGGACAAGCTGCGCACCGACCCGGTGATCCGGATGATGGTGATCTCCATCGGCTTCTACGGCATGTCCACCTTCGAGGGGCCGATGATGTCGATCCGCGCGGTCAACAGCCTCAGCCACTACACCGACTGGACCATCGGGCACGTGCATTCCGGCGCCCTGGGCTGGAACGGCATGATCACCTTCGGCGCGCTCTACTTCCTGGTGCCGAAGCTGTGGAACCGTGAGCGGCTCTACTCGCTGTCGCTGGTGTCCTGGCACTTCTGGCTCGCGACGATCGGGATCGTGCTCTACGCCGCCTCGATGTGGGTGACCGGCATCATGGAGGGCCTGATGTGGCGCGAAGTGGATGCCAACGGCTTCCTCGTGAACAGCTTCGCCGACACCGTGGCCGCCAAGTTCCCGATGTATGTCGTGCGCGGCCTGGGCGGGGTCATGTTCCTCGCCGGTGCGCTCATCATGTGCTACAACCTGTGGATGACCGTCCGCCGCAGCCCCGCCGTCGAGGCAGGCCAGGCCGCCGCTCATGCCACGCCGGCCGAATAAGGAGGGCCGACAGCATGGCAACCGACAAGCAACCGATGCCGGCATCCGCGACGGGGGTGGGATCCCGCCCCCGCAGGATGAGCTTCCTCGACCGGCACAAGATCCTGGAAAAGAACGCCACGCTGCTGCTGATCTTCAGCTTCCTCGTGGTGACCATCGGCGGTCTCGTGCAGATCGTGCCGCTGTTCTACCTGGAGAACACGATCGAGAAGGTGGAGGGGATGCGCCCCTACACCCCGCTGGAACTGGCCGGGCGTGACATCTATGTCCGCGAGGGCTGCTATGTCTGCCACAGCCAGATGATCCGGCCGATGCGCGACGAGGTGGAGCGTTACGGGCATTACTCGCTGGCGGCGGAGTCGATGTACGACCACCCGTTCCAGTGGGGCTCCAAGCGGACCGGGCCGGACCTGGCCCGGGTGGGCGGGCGCTATTCCGACGAATGGCACATCGACCACCTGCGCGACCCGCAATCGGTGGTGCCGGAATCGGTGATGCCCAAATACGGCTTCCTCGAGCACCGCATCATCGAGCCCGAGCATGTGGGCGAGCTGCTGTCGACGCATCGCATGGTGGGCGTGCCCTATACCGACGAGATGATCGAGAATGCCGTGGCCGATTTCCGTGCCCAGGCCGATCCCGACCGCGATTACGACGGCCTGCTGGAGCGCTACGGCGAGGACAGCGTGCAGGTGCGCAACTTCGACCGCCAGCCGGGGATCTCCGAGGCGGATGCGCTGATCGCCTATCTGCAGATGCTGGGCACGCTGGTCGATTTCTCGACCTTCACGCCCGATGCCAGCCGCTAGGAGGACCCCCTGATGGAGACCTATTCCCTGCTTCGTGAATTCGCAGACAGCTGGATGCTGCTGGTGCTGTTCCTGTTCTTCACCGCGGTGGTGGTCTGGGCGTTCCGCCCGGGCAGCCGCGGGGTCCACGACCAGACCGCCGCCATCCCCTTCCGCAACGAGGACAGACCCGCCCAGCCCGAGGAGGCGCGGAACAAATGACGCAGAAGAAAGACGACGACCTGGATTACGAGACCACCGGCCACGAGTGGGACGGGATCCGGGAATACAACAAGCCGCTGCCGCGCTGGTGGCTCTGGACCTTCTACGCGACGATCATCTGGGGCATCGCCTATACCATCGCCTACCCGGCCTGGCCGATGATCTCCAGCGCGACGCCCGGGCTGCTGGGCTATTCCACGCGCACCGAGCTGTCGCAGGAAGTGGCCGCGGTGGAGGACCGCAACGCGGCGATCAACCAGCGGCTGGTGGAGACGGACCTGAACGCCGTCGCCGACGACCCCGAGCTGCAGAGCTACGCGGTCAATGCCGGGGACGCGGTGTTCATGACCTTCTGCGCGCAGTGCCACGGCTCGGGCGCGGCGGGGGCCAAGGGCTATCCCAACCTGCTGGACAACGACTGGCTCTGGGGTGGTGACATGGAGGCGATCCACACCACGGTGCGCCACGGGATCCGCAACGAGACCGACCCGGATGCGCGCTATTCGCAGATGCCGGCCTTCGGTGCCGACGGGATCCTGACCGAGGCGCAGATAGACCAGGTGGTGAACCACGTCATGTCGCTGTCGGGTACGCCGCGCGACGCCGAGGCGGCCGAGCAGGGGGCGCAGGTCTTTGCGGACAATTGCGCCGCCTGCCACGGCGAGGACGGGACCGGCGATCGCAGCCAGGGCGCGCCCAACCTGGCAGACGCGATCTGGCTTTACGGCGGCGATTACGAGACGCTGCACGCCACGGTGTCCAATGCGCGCTTCGGCGTCATGCCCTCCTGGGAGGGCCGGCTGAGCGACGCGCAGATCCGCGCGGTCACCGCCTATGTCCACCAGCTCGGCGGGGGCGAGGCGCCGGTGGAGCAGGACTGACGCCGGGCATTCGTGACGGAGAAATGAAGCGGCGGCCTTAGCGGGCCGCCGTTTTTTTGTTGGGAGGCTGGGTCTGCCGGGCGGCCTTCGGAGACTCGGCCGGTGGCAGGAATTTGCGGCGGGGACGGAGAGGGCCGGGCCTCGACTTTCAGGTTGGAGGCACGCCTGTTGCCGGGCTCGCCGCAGATGGAGGGCTGCGCGGAAATTCTGCAGGAGCCGGCGAAAGGGGGCGGAAAAACCCGCCGGGCTTGATGCAAATCAATGTTCGCCCGCCCGGCCCGTGCGATTGTGGGTTCAACGGCGCCGGAGACGGCACCGTCAAAGACCGGCTCCCCGTCCTGTTCGCGCGTTTCCCGGGGGGCCGGTTTCTTTTTCGGAGGCCGCTCTCAGCCGGCGGCGCTGCGGGGAAGCTGCGGCTCCTCGGCCCGCACGTCCACCAGAGGCTCGAACCCGCCCCACATCATGCGTTTGCCGTCGAAGGGCATGTCGGGCATGTCCTTCATCCGCTCGTCGTTCATCATCGCGTCCCAGGCACTTTCGCAGGTGGCGCGGTCGGGCCATTCGATCCACGAGAACACCACCACTTCGCCGGGTTCCTGCTTGGTGGCCATGCCGAAGGACGTGACCTTGCCGTCGGGGACGGAGGCGCCCCAGTTCTCGCGCAGGGACAGGGCGCCGTATTCCCGGAAAATCTCCCAGGCTTGCAGGGCCATGTCGCGATAGGTGTCCTTGTTCTTCTCGGGGACGGCCAGAAGAAAGCCGCTTACGTAGGTCATGTGATCTCTCCCTGATTCCGATGGTGTTTCGAGCTTGACGGGAAAATACGTTGGTATCAACATATATCGCATGATGGATCCCGACTTGCCGATTTCCGCCACCCTCGAGGTGCGCGACCGCTGCCTGTGTCTCGCGCTGAAGCGGGCGGCGCGACGGGTGGCGCGGCGCTTCGACGAGGCGTTCCGGCCCTACGGGCTGACCAACGGGCAGTTTTCCCTGCTGATGTCGCTGAACCGCCCCGAGGGGCCCCGGCTGGGCGACCTCGTCCCGCTGCTGGGGATGGATCGCACGACGCTGACGGCAGCGCTCAAGCCGCTGGAGCGGCGGGGGCTGGTGGAATCGCTGCCGGACGAGGCTGATGCGCGGGCGCGCCGGCTGGGCCTGACGCAGGACGGGCGGGCGCTGCTGAAGCAGGTGCTGCCGATCTGGCGCGCGGAGCATGACGCGATGGACCAGGCGCTGAGCCTGCCGCCGGCCGACCTGCGCGACGCCCTGCAGGAGCTGGGCGACGGCCGGCCGACGGAGTGAGGGGGACGCGCCGCCGCAAGGGGAAGAGTCCTGCGGCGGCGGCCTTCATCGCATGAGGCGATCGAGCGCGGTGATGCCGAACCGCGCGGCCTCGCCGGCCTTGCGCCAGTGGGCGCGGGCGCCGCATCCGCGGGGGAGCTGCCAGCGACGGGGGAGGACATCCTCCTCGCGCCGGAAAAGCTCGGGGTGACGGATGACGGGGTCGATCATTTGCCCAGCCGCCGTTCCCAGGGCCTGCGGGCGGGCTCCCGCCATCCCGGCGGGGCGTCCCACCGGGTGCGGCCGTCGCCGGTGCGCGTGGCGGTCATGAAAGATTTTGCGAATATTCCCAGCATGGCCTTTCTCCTTTCCGGTCTCTGGTCTTTCGCTCATATTGTCATGAAAGCGCCGTTCGGCTAAGTCAGGAATGATTTTCGGATGTAAGGTGGGCTTACAATGGACTGGCGGCACATGCCCTCGCTCACCGCGTTGCGGGCCTTCGCGGTCTTTGCGCGCGAGGGCTCCATGACCCGGGCGGGCGCGGTGCTGAACGTGTCGCATGCGGCGGTGTCGCAGCAGATCCGCGGGCTGGAGGAGCATCTGGGCCTCACCCTGCTGGACCGCCGGAGCCGGGTGCCGGTGCCGACGCCCGAGGGCACGCGGCTGGCGCGGGCGCTGGAGCAGGGCTTTTCCCACATCATCCAGACCGTGGAAGAGCTGACCGGCGCCGACGAGGATCGGCCGCTTCAGATCTCCACCACGCCGGGTTTCGCCTCCAGTTGGCTGATGCCGCGCCTGCCGGAATTCCGGCAGAGCCATCCCGAGGTGTCGCTGGTCATCGACCCCACGCCCGAGCTGCGGCAGATCGAACCGGGCGGCGTGGACCTGGCCATCCGCTACGGCAGCGGCACATGGCCCGGCCTGCGGTCGGAGCTGCTGATCGAGACGCCGATCGCCATCGTCGCGGCGCCGTCGCTGGTGGGGGAGGGTCGCTTTTCCTCCCCGGCGGAGCTGACCGGCCATCACTGGCTGCAGGAGCTGGGGACGAACGAATCGACCGAGTACCTCAAGCGCCACGGCGCCGCGGTGGACCGCTCTCGCGGCATCGTGTCGCTGCCGGGCACGCTGATGATCGACGCGGCGCGCGACGGGCAGGGGATCGCGGTCATCGCGCGCAATTTCGTCGAGGCCGACATCGTCGCCGGCCGCCTGCGCCTGCTGTTCGAGGACAACCGCAAGAAGGGCTATTTCGTGGTGAGCCGGCCCGACGGGATGCGCCCGGCCGCGCGGGCGCTGCGGACATGGCTGCTGAGCCACCGGCAGGGGTCGGAGGGGGCGGCGACCGGCTAGGCGCCTCCGGTCCGGAGCTCTCGGGATGCCCGGTGGCGTTTCGCGAGGGCAATGGCATCTGCCGATCCGCGCCACGGCGGACCTCCCGCGGCCGCGGATTGATGCCTCTCAGATGCGATTATTGATGCAGGTCAAAGTCGGCGCCGGGCCGGTCTGCGAGAAGGACGGCGACCAATCCCCGATTCACGGGGCTCTCGGCCAGACCCTTTCACGGCAGGAGTCCTCCGGTGACCGACACGACCAATGCCCCCAAGCTCTACGCCGCACGCGAACCCGTCTTTCCGCGGCGTGTCTCGGGAACCTTCCGCAACCTCAAATGGGTGATCATGCTGGTCACCCTCGGGATCTACTACGTGACGCCCTGGCTGCGCTGGGACCGCGGGCCGAACCTGCCCGACCAGGCGGTGCTGGTGGATCTCGCCGACCGGCGCTTCTTCTTCTTCTGGATCGAGATCTGGCCGCATGAATTCTACTTCGTCGCCGGGCTGCTGATCATGGCGGGGCTGGGGCTGTTTCTGTTCACCTCGGCCCTCGGCCGGGTCTGGTGCGGCTATGCCTGCCCGCAGACCGTCTGGACCGACCTCTTCATCCTCGTGGAACGCTGGATCGAGGGCGACCGCAACGCCCGCCTGCGGCTGCACCGGCAGAAGAAATGGGACCTGCGCAAGGCGCGGCTGCGGATCTCCAAGTGGATCGTCTGGCTCGCGATCGCGCTGGCGACCGGCGGCGCCTGGGTCTTCTACTTTGCCGACGCGCCGACGCTGCTGCGGGACCTGGTGACGCTGAGCGCCCACCCGGTGGCCTACACGACCATGGCGATCCTGACCGCGACCACCTTCTTCTTCGGCGGCTTCGCGCGGGAACAGATCTGCATCTATGCCTGCCCCTGGCCGCGCATCCAGGCGGCGATGATGGACGAGGACACGCTGGTCGTGGGCTATCGCGACTGGCGCGGAGAGCCGCGCGGCAAGGGCAACGTGCGCCGCCGCTCGGCCGCCCAGTCCGCGGCCGCCGCAGAGGAGGCGCAGGCCGCCGGTCCGGTGGAGGGCGGGACTTATCCGCCGACGCCGATGCCGGGAACCACGCTGAAAGTGCCGGGCGAGACCGCGGCGGCCACCGGGCCGGGGGACTGCATCGACTGCATGGCCTGCGTCAATGTCTGCCCCATGGGGATCGACATCCGGGACGGGCAGCAGATGGAATGCATCACCTGCGCGCTCTGCATCGATGCCTGCGACGACGTGATGGCCAAGATCGGCAAGCCGCGCGGCCTGATCGACTACATGGCGCTGTCGGACGAGCCGCGGGAACGCGCGGGCGGCGCGCCGCGGCCGGTCTGGAAGCACATCCTGCGGCCGCGCACGCTGCTCTACACGGTGCTCTGGTCGCTGGTGGGGCTGGGGCTGGTCTTTGCGCTTTTCATCCGGCCCGAGATCGAGATGAGCGTCGCGCCGGTGCGCAACCCGACCTACGTGACGCTGTCGGACGGGTCGATCCGGAACACCTACGACATCCGCCTGCTCAACAAGCAATCCGAGGCGCGGCCGTTCCGCATCACGGTGAAGGGCGACCCGGCGCTGCGCGTGCAGCTCGAGGGCTCCCCCTACGAGACGGTGACCGCGCCGGCCGACGCCACCCACCAGCTGCGAGCCTACGTGGTGGCGCCCCCGGGATCCGATCCGGCGCGGGGCGACCAGACCGAGATCCGCTTCTGGGTGGAGGACCTGACCAACGGTGACCGCGCCTCCGCCGACACCATCTTCAACGGAAGGGCAGAGTGATGACGCATGACGTGTCCGATTCCGGGGCGCGCGCCCCGCGCCGCTTTACCGGCTGGCATGCGCTGGCGATCTTCGGCGGCGCCTTCGGGGTGATCATCGCGGTGAACGTGGCGCTGGCGGTGAACGCGGTGCGCACCTTTCCCGGGCTGGAAGTGGCGAATTCCTACGTCGCCTCGCAGACCTTCGACGCCCGCCGCGACGCGCAGGAGGCGCTGGGCTGGACGGTGGAGGCGGATGCCGACGTGGCGGCCGGCCGGGTCGTGCTGCACATCACCGACCGCGACGGCGCGCCGGTCATCGTCCGCAGCCTGCACGGCGTGCTGGGCCGCGCCACCGAGGTGAAGGACGACGTGGAGCCGGTCTTCCGCTTCGACGGGCAGGCCTATGTGGCCGAGACGCCGATCGGGCCGGGCAACTGGAACATCCGCATGACTGCCGTGGCGCAGGACGGCACGGAGTTCCGGCAGCGCGTCGTGCTGCACGTGACGCGGTGACCAAATGAGCGCCGCCGCCCCCCTGTCGGCCTGTCCCGCCTGCGCCGCCGCGCCCCTGGCCGAGAGCCTGGCCGACGCCCCGCCCGGCCAGGCCGACGGCGTCACGCTGGCCCTGTCGCTGCCGACGATCCATTGCGCCGCCTGCATCGCGACGGTGGAGCGCGGGCTGCGCGCGCATCCCGGTGTCCGGTCGGCGCGGGTCAACCTGACGCTGAAGCGCGCCATGGTGGAGGCCGCTCCGGAGGTCACGGCGGCCGCGCTGGCCGAGCTGGTCGGCCGGCTGGGCTACGAGGCGCACGAGCTCGATCCCGGCGCGCTGGCGGTGACGGAGACCGACCGCCAGGGCCGCGACCTGCTGATGCGGCTGGCGGTGGCGGGCTTTGCCATGATGAACGTCATGCTGCTGTCGGTCGCCGTCTGGTCGGGGGCCGAGGGGCAGACGCGGGACATGTTCCACTGGGTCTCGGCCGCGATCGCGCTGCCGGCGGTGGGCTTTGCCGCCCGGCCGTTCTTTGCCAATGCCTGGACGGCGCTGCGGGCGCGGCGGCTGAACATGGACGTGCCGATCTCGCTCGCCATCCTGCTGGCGATCGCCACCTCGCTGTGGGAGACCTCGCTGAGCGGGGCCCATGCCTATTTCGACGCGGCGGTGGCGCTGACCTTCTTCCTGCTGGCGGGCCGCTACCTCGATCACCGGACCCGCGCCATCGCGCGCTCGGCGGCGGAGGAGCTGACGGCGCTGGAAGTGCCCCGCGCGCTGCGGCTGGACGGGGCGGGCGTGCCGGCCGAGGTGGCGGTGGCGGCGCTGGCGGTGGGGGATGCCGTGCTGGTGCGCCCCGGCGGGCGGATGCCGGTCGACGGGGTGGTGACCGAGGGCCGGTCGGAGCTGGACCGGTCGCTCTTGACCGGCGAGACGCTTCCGGTGCCGGCCGGGCCGGGGCTGGCGGTGAGTGCGGGGGAGGTGAACCTGACCGGGCCGCTGGTGCTGCGGGCGACGGCGGTGGGGCGCGACAGCTCGCTGCACCGGCTGGCGGAGCTGGTGGCCGTGGCGGAATCCGGGCGCGCCGCCTACACCTCGCTGGCCGACCGGGCGGCGGCGCTCTACGCGCCCGGGGTCCATGTGCTGGCGGGGCTCGCCTGTCTCGGCTGGCTGCTGTGGACGGGCGACCTGCGGGTGGCGCTGAACATCGCCGCGGCGGTGCTGATCATCACCTGCCCCTGCGCGCTGGGGCTCGCCGTGCCGGCGGTGACCACGGCGGCCTCCGGCCGCCTCTTCCGCCGCGGCCTGCTGATCAAGCAGGCCACCGCGCTCGAGCGGCTGGCCCGGGTCGACACGGTGGTCTTCGACAAGACCGGCACCCTGACCGCGGGCACCCCCGTGCTCTGCGATGCCGAAGGCATCGCGCCGGAGGTCCTGGCGCCGGCGCTCGCGCTGGCGCGCGGTTCCGCCCATCCCCTGGCCCGGGCCCTGACCGAGGCCGCGCTTTCGCGCGGCGTCGTGGCGGCGGATGTCGAAGACATCCGCGAATGGCCCGGTGACGGGGTCGAGGGCCGCTGGCAGGGCCAGCGGCTGCGGCTGGGCCGGGCGGAATGGGTGGGGGCGCGGTCCGCGGAGCGGACCGCCACCTGGCTGAGGATCGGCGAAGCCGATCCCGTGGCCTTCCTGTTCACCGATCGGCCGCGCCCCGGCGCAGCCGGGGCGGTCGCCGCGCTGCGCGCGGCGGGGCAGCGGGTGATGCTGCTCTCGGGGGACAGCGCGGGCGCGGTGCGCGCCCTCGCGGAGGAGGTGGGAATCGAGGAATGGCAGGCCGGGGTGACGCCGGAGGGCAAGGCCGCGCGGGTCGCGGCGCTCCAGCAGGAGGGCGCCCGGGTCCTGATGGTGGGCGACGGGCTGAACGACACGGCCGCGCTGGCCGCCGCGCATGTCTCCATCTCGCCCGCCTCGGCGCTGGATGCGGCGCGCACCGCGTCGGACATCGTGCTGCTGGGCGCCGACCTGGCCCCGGTGGCCGAGGCGATCGCCACCGCGCGGATCGCCACCCGCCGCATCCGCCAGAACTTCCGCATCGCCACGCTCTACAACGTGGTGGCCGTGCCGCTTGCCGTCGCGGGGCTCGCCACGCCGCTCATCGCCGCCCTGGCGATGTCGACCAGCTCCATCACCGTGTCGCTCAACGCGCTCAGACTGGGACGCCGCCCATGAATGTCCTCGCCTACCTGATCCCGATTTCCCTCGTGCTCGGCGGGCTGGGCCTGGCGGCCTTCCTCTACACGGTGAAGAGCCGGCAATACGACGATCCCGAGGGCGACGCGCAGCGCATCCTGTCCGACGAATACGACGACCGGCCGAAATCCTGAGCGACGGGGCCCTCGGGCGCTATCAGCCCCCTCAGAGGGACTTCTCGTAGAAGACCGAGCCGGGGCTTTCCGTGTAATCCCCGAAGGGCCCGCGGCGGCCGAAACCCAGCCCCTCGTAAAGCGCCAGCGCCTCGGGCTGTTTCGGCCCCGTCTCCAGCCGCAGGACCGGCAGGCCCAGCGTCCGCGCCTCGAGCTCCAGCCGGGCCATGAGCTTCTTCGCCACGCCCTTCCCCCGCGCGAACGGCGCGGTGAACAGCGATTTCACCTCGCCGTATCCGTCCTTCACCGCCAGCGCGGCGCAGCCCAGCGTGGTGTCGTATTCGCGCGCCACGTAGAACTGCACCCCCTCGGCCGCCAGCGCCTCCACCGGCAGGAAGTGGTTCTGGTCGGCGGGGTAGAGGCTCTGCATCAGCCGGTGGCTCTGCGCCAGCAGCGCCCGCGCCTCCGCCTCGCGCGGGTCGCCGGGTTCCACGATCACGCCCATTCTGCAGCCTCCTTGCCGGTCGCGCCTATCTGGGGGCGGCAGCGGGCCGAGGTCAAGCGGCGGAGCCCCGCCCAAACCGGCGATATCTTGTGGATAAGGCGCCGCTCAGCCCCATATGCAGCCCCTCGCGGTTGACTCGATGCCCCCTGCGCCCGCATTTTCAACCCTGCAGAGGGAATCAACAGACAGGGCGCCGCCCGCGTGCAGTTCACCAAGCTCAGACTGACCGGCTTCAAGAGCTTCGTCGACCCCACCGACCTGGTGATCGCCGACGGCCTGACCGGCGTGGTGGGTCCGAACGGCTGCGGCAAGTCCAACCTGCTGGAGGCGCTGCGCTGGGTCATGGGCGAGAACCGCCCGACCGCCATGCGCGGCGGCGGGATGGAGGACGTGATCTTTGCCGGGGCGGCCACCCGCTCGGCCAAGAACTTCGCCGAGGTCTCGCTGCATATCGACAATGCCGACCGCCTCGCCCCCGCCGGGTTCAACGACGCGGACCAGATCGAGATCGTGCGCCGGATCACCCGCGACGTGGGCTCGGCCTACAAGGCGGCCGGCAAGGACGTGCGGGCGCGGGACGTGCAGATGCTGTTCGCCGACGCCTCCACCGGGTCGCATTCGCCGGCGCTCGTGCGGCAGGGCCAGATCTCGGAGCTGATCAACGCCAAGCCCAAGTCGCGGCGGCGGATCCTCGAGGAGGCGGCGGGGATCTCCGGCCTCTACCAGCGGCGCCACGAGGCGGAGCTGAAGCTCAAGGGGACGGAGCAGAACCTTGCCCGGGTGGACGACGTGCTGGAACAGTTGTCGACCCAGCTGGCGCAGCTGGAGCGGCAGGCCAAGCAGGCCGCGCGCTACCGCTCCATCGGGGAGGAGCTGCGCCAGGCGGAGGGCACGCTGCTCTATCGCCGCTGGCGGGATGCGGACGCGGCGCGGCTGACGGCCGAGGGCGCGCTGCGCGAACAGGTGAGCGCCACGGCCCGGGCCGAAGCGGCATCGCGGGCGGCTACCACGGCGCGGGAGGCGGCCGAGGCGGCGCTGCCCCCGCTGCGCGAGGAGGAATCCATCGCCGCCGCCGTGCTGCAGCGCGTGACGGTGGAGCGTGACCAGCTGGCCGAGGAAGAGGCCCGCGCGCGGCGCACCATCGAGACGCTGGAGGCGCGCATCGCCCAGCTCACCCGCGACATGGAGCGCGAGGCGGGGCTGAACCGCGATGCGGGCGAGACGATCGAGCGGCTGGACTGGGAGGCGCGCGAACTGGCCAAGGCGGGCGAGGGCCACGAGGAGAAGCTCGCCGCGGCGGCGGAAGAGGCGCGCGCGGCGGCGCAGGTCCTGCAGGATCGCGAGGGCGACCTGACCCGGCTGACCGAGGACATGGCGCGGCTTTCGGCCCGGCACCAATCGGCGCAGCGCCTGCTGGAAGACAGCCGCAAGACGCTCGCCCGGTCAGAGGCCGAGGCGGTGAAGGCGCGCGAGGCGGTGGACAGCTCCCGCGCGGCGCTGGAGACGGCCCGGGCGGAGCATGGCGCCGCCGTGGAGCGCGAGGCGCAGGCCGTCGCCATGGCGAAACGGGCGGAGGACATGCTCAACGCCGCCGACGAGACGCTGATGGAGACGCAGACCCGCGAGGCCGAGGCCCGCGCCGCCCGGTCCGAGGCGGAGGGCGAGGCCAACGCGCTGCGCGCCGAGGTCACCGCGCTGGCCAAGCTGGTGGAGCGCGACACCGCCGAGGGCGGGCAGGTGATCGATCGGCTGCAGGTGCGGCCCGGCTATGAAAAGGCGCTGGGCGCGGCGCTGGCCGACGATCTGCGCGCGCCGGTGGTGGAGGGCGACGGCCCCTCCGGCTGGGTGGACCTGCCGGGCTATTCCGACGCGCCGTCGCTGCCCGAGGGGGTGCGGGGGCTTTCGAATTACGTGACCGTGCCGGGCGTGCTGGCCCGCCGGATGGCGCAGATCGGCGTGGTGGAGGCCGAGGACGGACCGCGGCTTCAGGCGCAGCTGCGGCCCGGTCAGCGGCTGGTGACGGTGGAGGGCGATCTCTGGCGCTGGGACGGCTACCGCGCCTGGGCGGAGGATGCGCCCTCGGCCGCGGCGCTGCGGCTGGAACAGCTCAACCGTTTGGAAGAGCTCAAGCAGCAGATGGAGCAGGCGACCGTCCGGGTGGAGGCTACGCAATCCGCCCATGACAGCCTCAAGGCCCGGCTGGCGGAGCTGTCGCGCGCCGACAAGGAGGCCCGCGAGGCGCGGCGCGAGGCCGACCGGCAGGTGAACGAGGCCAACCGCGCGCTCAGCCGGCTGGAGGCCGACCGCAACCTGGCCGAGGGCAAGCTGGAAAGCCTCGGCCTGACCGTGAGCCGTCACGAGGAGGAGGCGCTGGCAGCGCGGCGGCAACTCTCCGAGGCCGAGGCTGGGATGGCCGACCTGGGCGACCTGGACGCGGCGCGGGCCGAGGTCGAGGACGTCAAGATGACCGTGGAGGCGGCGCGCGTCACCATGATGACCCGCCGGTCCGCGCATGACGAGCTGAAGCGCGAGGGCGAGGCCCGGACCCGGCGCAGCCAGGAGGTCGCGAAGGAGCTGAGCGGCTGGCGTCACCGGCTGGAGACGGCCGAGACCCGCAGCCGCGAGCTGGGCGAACGCCGGGCGGAATCGGAAGCCGAGCTGGAGGAGGCCCGCGGTGTACCCGAGGGGATCGCCGCGAAGCGAGAGGAGCTGTCGGGCTCCATCCGCGATGCCGAGGCGCGCAAGAGTGCCGCCAGCGAGGCGCTGAGCGTGGGCGAGGCGGCCACGCGCGAGGCGGTGGCGGCGGAGCGTGACGCGGAGCGCACGGCCTCCGAGGCGCGCGAGGCGCGGGCCCGGGAGGAGGCGCGGGCCGAGGCGGCGCGCGAGACGGTCACCGGCGCCGAGGCGCGGATCGAGGAGGCGATGGAGCTGTCGCCCGCCGAACTGCTGGAAGAGCTGGGCGCCGATCCCGAGCGGATGAAGGACGCGGAGACGATCGAGGCCGACGTCAACCGGCTCAAGCGGCAGCGCGATTCGCTGGGCGCGGTGAACCTGCGGGCGGAGGAAGATGCCACCGAGGTGCGCACCGAGCTGGAGGAGCTGACGCGCGAGAAGGCGGACCTGGAGGAAGCGGTGCGGACCCTGCGCGGTGGCATCGCGTCGCTCAACCGCGAGGGGCGGGAGCGGCTGCTGACGGCCTTCGAGCAGGTGAATTCCAATTTCACCATGCTCTTCAAGCACCTTTTCAACGGCGGTGACGCCAACCTCGTCATGGTGGAAAGCGACGACCCGCTCGAGGCCGGGCTGGAGATCATGTGCCAGCCGCCGGGCAAGAAGCTGTCGACGCTGTCGCTGCTGTCGGGCGGGGAGCAGACGCTGACGGCGCTGGCGCTGATCTTTGCGGTCTTCCTGGCGAACCCGGCGCCGATCTGCGTGCTGGACGAGGTGGACGCGCCGCTGGACGACGCCAACGTCACCCGCTTCTGCGACCTGCTGGACGAGATGTGCCGCCGGACGGAAACGCGGTTCCTGATCATCACCCACCACGCGGTGACGATGAGCCGGATGGACCGGCTGTTCGGCGTGACGATGCAGGAGCAGGGCGTCAGCCAGCTTGTCTCGGTGGACCTGAAGAAGGCCGAGGCGATGGTGGCCTGAGCCGCCACGTTCTCCGCAGGATTTAGCCAAAACGCGCAGGATGCGCACAGGCCGCAACCCCGCGCGGGTGAGAGACCACGGAACGTGCCGGGCGGGGGTTGCGGCAGTCGCAGGATCGCTACGGACGGGGCCGGGTAGCACGCGGCCGGGGGCCGGGGAATGGCGATCGGGCGACGTGGTGAACCCGCGGTTAACGCCCGGCGGCCTTTGCCCGCGCTGGCATGCTCAACACAACCTTAAGACATCACCTCCAGTTTGAGCGGACCGCGACACATCGCGGGAAAGGAGGTGATGCATGTGACCGAAAACACATTTCGTAGATGGATGGTGGTGCTGGCGGCAATTTCGCTGGTGGTTGCCATCCTGAGACTCTTGTCAGGGATCTAGCCTGAAAAGAGAGGCCGCGCAGAGCTAGCACCTCTGCGCGGCCGTTTTGGTGATGCATGTGACACGCATTTCGTAGTCCCTCATAATGTAGCCTGCATCCTAACATTCTGTAAACAGTCATGGCCCAAGAGCGCGCCGGCGCGATCTTTCGTAGCGGGCTGTCACGAAAAATGCCGCGCAAAGCAGGGCTTCGCGCGGCGAGGGGTGTCGTGGTGGGTAACATTGAACTCGGGTAACGCGACTTTCGTCAGCTTCAGATAGCGGTGCAATGGTTAACAAACCGTTACCAAATACAACTCAGAGACGATTGAGTAGTTGCGGAGTCGGCCAGGCATCGGCGGGCAGGCCCAGTTCTTCCTGCACGTCCTGCACCGCATCGCGGGTGCCGGCGCCAAGGATGCCGTCCACGTCGCCCACGTCGTGGCCGCGCGCCTCGAGCTTGCGCTGCAACTCCTTCATCTGCGCCTCGTTCAGGCCGGGATCGGGGTTGCCCGCATCATAGACCGGCGCACCCTCCAGCCGGTTGGCGAAATAGGCGGCGGTCAGCACGTAGGTAAAGCTCTGGTTCCACTCGAAATAGACGCTGAAATTCGGGTAGGCGATGAAGGCCGGGCCGTGCCGCCCCTGCGGCAGGATGATCGAGGCGGGCAGGTCGCCGCGGGCCAGCGGGCCATTGCGGCCTTGCACGCCGAGCGCCTGCCATTCGGAGACGGTCTTCGTCTCGCGCAGCCCGGTCTGCGACCAGTCGAGCCCCTCGGGCACCACGACCTCGTCCAGCCAGGGCTCGCCTGCGTGCCAGCCGAGGGATTGCAGCATCTTGCCGCCCGACATCAGCGCATCGGGGGCCGAGGTCTTGAGGCTCACGTGACCGTCGCCGTCGCCGTCCACGCCGTTTTCCAGAATGTCCTCGGGCAGCATCTGGACCATGCCGATCTCGCCTGCCCAGGCGCCGGTCGTGGTGGCGGGGTCGAAATCGCCGTGGCTGAAAAGCTCCAGCGCGGCAAAGACCTGCGGGCGGAACAGCTCGGGGCGGCGGCAATCATGGCTGAGGGTCATGAGCGCGTTCAGCGTGTTGAAATCGCCCTGGAAGCCGCCGTAATCGGTTTCGAAGGCCCAGAAGGCGAGCAGCACGCCGCGCGAGACGCCGTAGCGCTGTTCGACCCGGTCGAAGGTGTCGTCGTAGCGGTCGGCCATCTGCCGGCCCTTCTGCAGCCGGTTCTGGCTGATCAGCCGGCGGGAGAAGTCGATGAAGGGCATCTGGAAGACGCCCTGCCGGCGGTCGGCCTGGATGACCTTGGGATCCTGCCGCACGCCGGCGAAGAAGCTTTCGACCTCGCCCCGCTCATGGCCGCGCGCCATGGCCTCTTCCTTCATCCGGGCGGTGAAATCGGCGAAGGAGCCGCCGCAGGACTGGGCGAGCGCGGGGCCCGTGACCAGTCCGAGACCGAGGGAAAGGGCGAGGATGGCTTTGCGCATGGGGCTCTCCTGTCGTCGCGAAACTCGGGCGAAGGTAGCAGGAAAGCCCCCGTGGGCAATGATCGCTGTCGCGGGGGAACCGGGCCGGCGTCAGGCCGCTCTCAGGCCGCCTTCAGCCGCTCGCGGCCATGCGGCGCGTCGAAGTCCGGGTCCGGGTTGATGGGGATGATCCGGTTCGGGTTAATCATGTCGTGGCTGTAGTGGTAGTGCCGCACGATATGGTCGAAATGCACCGTCTCGGCCACGCCCGGCCACTGGTAGAGCTCGCGCAGGTAGCCCCAGAGGTTGGGGAAATCCATGATCCGGTCGCGGTTGCACTTGAAGTGGGTGTGATAGACCTTGTCGAAGCGCACCAGCGTGGTGAAGAGCCGCCAATCGGCCTCGGTGATGCGGTCGCCCATGAGGTAGCGCTTGTCCGCGAGCCGCTCCTCCAGCCAGTCGAGGCTGTCGAAGAGCGCGTGCACGGCCTCGTCATAGGCCTCCTGCGTGGTGGCGAAGCCGGACTTGTAGACGCCGTTGTTGACCGTGTCGTAGATGCGCTGGTTCACCGGTTCGATCTCGTCGCGCAGCTCTTCGGGCCAGTAATCGTCGGTGTTGCCGGTGATGCCGTCGAAGGCGGAGTTGAACATGCGGATGATCTCCGCGCTCTCGTTCGAGACGATCTTGCCCTGCTGCTTGTCCCAGAGCACGGGCACCGTCACGCGGCCGGTCATGTCCGACGTGTCCTCGAGGTAGACCTCGCGCATGTAATCCTTGCCCAGAAGCGTGTCGCCGGTGGCGCCGGGGAAATCCGTGCCGAAGCTCCAGCCGTCGCCCAGCATGTCGGGATGCACGACGGAGACGGTGATGTGGTCCGTCAGGTCCTTGAGCGCGCGGAACACCAGTGCCCGGTGCGCCCAGGGGCAGGCATAGGAGACGTAGAGGTGATAGCGGCCGCTTTCGGCCTTGAAGCCACCCTCGCCCGAGGGGCCGGCGCTGCCGTCAGCGGTGACCCAGTTGCGGAACTTGGCCTCCGAGCGGACGAACTTGCCGCCGGATTTCTTGGTGTCGTACCACTGGTCTTTCCATTCGCCGTCTACGAGCAAACCCATCGGGTGCCTCCTTTCGCTGCATGACAGAGAGGTAGCCCGGCGGCGGGGGCCCGCAAATGCCTGCCGGTGCAGAGAGGGCCTGCGGTGATGCACAGGGGGGGCGCGATGGAAATGGATTGTCACCGAAGCTTCACTTGATTTTAACCGTGGGCGCGTCAAGTTAGGATCGTTTGCCGGAGGCGTCGGCGATTCACCAAAGGGGGGCCCGGAGATGACGACTTTTCTGCCGAAAGAGGTTCAGGACGGGCTGGATGCCGCGCGCAAACAGGCGCTGCTGAAGAAATCCCGCCTCAAGGTGATCGCGGGCGAGGACAGCTTTCCGATCCTGCGCATGTGGGACACGGGGTTCACGCTGGATGCCGACGTGGCTCCGCAGCTGCGCGGGCTGGTCGATGTCTATGACGGGGCGCGGCACCTGTACCAATGCCTGATCGTGGCCTCGGACGAGGAGGGCGGCGAGATGTCCTTCGAGTTCAAGCGCGCGACCGAGGCGCATGACAGCCCGCCGCTGGACTTCGCGCAGGACGAGGATGCGCCGGTGGCCCTGATCGGCCGCGCGGAGTGAGGCGGGAAAAGACTTTTAAATTAAAAGTCTTAGTAAGAGTTTTACCATAAAACTCTTCCCCCAGCTCAGGCGCAGGCGTCGCGGATGGCGCGGATCTTCTCGCCATAGGGCGCGGGATTCGCCACCGAGCCGCCCTTGAAGACCGCGGAGCCGGCGACCAGCACGTCGGCCCCGGCCTCCACCACCAGCGGCGCGGTCTCCGGGTCCACACCGCCGTCGATCTCGATATGGACCTCTCGGTCGCCGATCATCTGCCGCAGGCGGCGCACCTGCTCCACCTGGCTGTGGATGAACTTCTGCCCGCCGAAGCCCGGGTTCACCGTCATCACGCAGACCAGGTCGATCATGTCCAGCAGCGGCGCCGCGGCCTCCACCGGCGTGCCGGGGTTCAGCGCCAGTCCCGCCTTGCAGCCCGCCGCGTTGATCGCCTGCAGCGTGCGGTGGATATGCGGCCCGGCCTCCAGATGCGCGGTCAGACGGTCGGCGCCGGCGGCGGCGAAGGCCTCGATATAGGGATCGACCGGGGCGATCATCAGGTGCACGTCCATCAGCGTCTTCACATGCGGCCGGATCGCGGCGCACATGGCGGGGCCGAAGGTGATGTTGGGCACGAAGTGCCCGTCCATCACGTCCACGTGGATCCAGTCCGCGCCCTGCGCCTCCACCGCCTCGCATTCCGCGCCGAAGGCGGCGAAATCGGCGGCGAGGATCGACGGGGCGATCTTGATCGAACGGTCGAAGGACATGGGCGCACTCCTGCTCTGGAACGCGCCCCTCATAGGCCGGCGGGGCGCGCTAGTCCAGCTTGTGCCGGGCGAGGAAGTTGCCCAGATGCGCCAGCACCTGCTCCGTCGCCTGCCAGTGGATGGAATGGCCCGCCCCCTCGATCACGTGGTGTTCCGCATGGGCGATCGGGGCAAAGCCCTCGCGTGCCGGGCCGGGGGGTGTCAGCAGGTCCTCGCCCGCATAGATCACCTGCGTGGGCGCCGTGATCGCCTCCAGCGCGGGGCGGGTGGCATGGGCGTTCAGCATCGCCACCTGGTGCTCCATCGCCTCGAGGCTCTGCGCGTGGGGGTAGGCCAGCGCGGCGTCGAGCGCCATCCTCACGTTATCGGGCGACTTGAAGAAGGACGGCGCGAAGACCCAGGGGTAGAGCGTGCGCAGCCAGAGCTCTTCGCCGCCCTCCAACCGCCGGATGTCGAGCAGCAGGTCGAAGACGGCGTTGGTCCGCGGGTTGCGTCGCTGGGTCGTCGCCATGAGCGAGAGCGAGGCGATGCGCCCGGGCTCCGCCCCGGCGATATGGGCGGCCAGCATCCCGCCCATGGAATGCCCCACAAGGTGCACGGGGCCAAGCGCCAGGTGGTCGATCAGGGCCAGCACGTCCTCGGCCATCACCGGGATCGAGGTCTCCGCATCCCAGGGCGTGGTCTGCCCGGTGGTTCGATTGTCGGGCCGGACCACGCGGTAGTCCCTCGCCAGCGGCGCGACCAGCGGCCCCCAGCTCGCGGAATCGGACAGCATCCCGGCCAGCAGGATGACCGGCGGGCCGTCGCCCTCGTCCTCGTAATGCAGGCGCAGGTCGGGGCGGTCGAGAAAGGGCATCAGCGGTCTCCGTCTGACCAGCAGGGCAGCAGGTCGCCCTCGGCCGGGGTGGCAAGGTAGATGGCCCGCGCGATGGCCCGCGCAAGGCAGAGCGCGGCGGCATGGCCGAGCATCAGCGGCTCCGTCACCGGGTCGGCCAGGGGGCGCGCGCCGGTGGAAGCGGCAAAGACGAGGTCCCCGTCATGGGGCGTATGGGCGGGCACCACGGCGCGGGCGATGCCGTCATGGGCCGCCACCGCCATGCGCTTGCATTGCGCCTTGTCGAGCGCCGCGTCGGTGGCGACGATCGCGATGGTGGTCGAGGTGCCCGCGGTGGCCTGCACCGCCGCGGCCTTGCGACTGTCCAGCGTGCGGCCCAACCCGTTCATCGGGTCCGGGCCCAGCCCGCCGAATTCGCCATCGATCTCGAAGGGCGCCGCCCAGAAATGCCGGTCCCCCGGCGTCGTCACCGCGCCCACCGGGTTGGCGGCGACCAGCGCGCCCACGGTCGCGCCGCTCTCCAGCACCAGCGACGCGGAGCCCAGCCCGCCCTTGACCATCGCGCTGAGCGCCCCGGTCCCGGCCCCCGCGGTGCCGAGGGCAAACTCCTCCGCCGCCGCATCCAAGGCCGCGCGGCCCAGGGCGGGATAGGGCGTCTCGACCCAACCCTTGTCACCCCCGTTCAGCAGGTCGAAGAGGATCGCCGCGGGCACCAGCGGCACCCGGGCCTTCCCCACCGCGTGGCCCCGCCCGGCGCCGCGCAGTCCCGCGACCACGCCGGAGACCGCATCCAGCCCGAAGGCCGAGCCACCGGAGAGCACCAGCGCGTCCACCGCGGGCGCCATCTTGTCCGGTTCCAGCAGGTCGGTCTCTCGCGTGCCGGGAGCACCGCCCATGACCGAATAGCTCGCCACGAAAGGCGCATCGGCGGTCAGCACCGTGGTGCCGGATTTCAGGCGATCATCGCTCGCGTTGCCGACCTTGAGGCCGGTGATATCGGTGATCAGGTTGCGGGGTCCGGGGGTCATCATCGGCGCCACTCTTTCCCCGAATGCGCCGCGGTTCAAGCCCCGGATGGAACGCGCCTCAGCCCGCCGCGATCTCCAGGAAGCGGTCCACGTCCTCCTCGGTGATCGACCAGTCGCAGACCAGCCGGCAGGACAGCACCTCGTCGTCGGGCCCCTCGACATCGCCGTCGAGGTAATAGGCCGCGCCGGCCGCCTTCAGCCGCCGGTGGACCGCGCGGGGGGCCGTGGCGAACATCATGTTGGCATCGACGTCATGCAGCAGCGTCACGCCCTCCACCGCCCGCAGCCCCTCGGCCAGCCGTGCGGCCCGGGCATTGGCGGTTTTCGCGAGGTCGAGCCACAGGTCGTCCTCCAGGTAGCCCAGCATCTGGGCGGAGAGGTAGCGGTGCTTGGAGAACAGGTGCCCGGCCCGCTTGCGCCGCAGCTCGAACTGCCAGGCATGGGCCGGGTCGAAGAAGATCACCGCCTCCACGCCCAGGCAGCCGTTCTTGGTGCCGCCGAAGCTGACCGCGTCTATGCCGGCCTTCCACGTCATCTCGGCCGGGGTGCAGCCGAGCGCGACGAGCGCATTGGCGAAGCGCGCGCCGTCAAGGTGGGTGGGCTGGCCGAACTCCTGCGCCACCCCGGTCAGCGCCCGGATCTCGTCGAGGCCGTAGACCGTGCCCTTCTCGGTGACCTGGGTGAGGGTCACGGGCCCGGGCTGGGCGGAATGCACAACGCCCGCGGGCCGCGCCGCCATGGCCGCGCGCAGGGCGTCCGGCGCCATCCGGTCGCCCTCGCCCACCGGGACCAGCCGCGCGCCGCCGGAGAAGAACTCGGGCGCGTTGCACTCGTCCTCGTAGACATGGGCGACGGGGGTGCAGAAGACCGCCTGCCAGGGGTCCGAGAGGGTCGCGAGCGCCAGCGCATTGGCGGCGGTGCCGGTGGCGACGAGGTGGACCGCGGCCTCCGGCGCTTCGAAGACCTCGCGGATGCGGGTCCGCAGGTCGGACATGTAGCCGTCGTTGCCATAGGCCATGGCGTGGCCTTCATTGGCGCGGGCGAGGGCGGCCATGATCTGCGGCGGGACCGGGCCGGTATTGTCGGAGGCAAAGAACATGGCTCAGCTATGATCCGCCGCCGCGGGATTGGCAAGGGGAAGGGCCGGGATCGGCCCGTGGTAGCCCGAGGCTCAACCCCCGACTCAGCGCTCGCGCGGGCCGCCCGAATTGCCGGGCAGCGGCTCCTCGATGATATGGTCTTCCCATTCCTCGTCGGGCGTCTCGAACTCGCTCACCGTGGCGTCGCGGATGGAGACGCCGGCGGCATGGACGCTTTCCGGGTCGCCGGTGATGAGCGGGTGCCAGTCGGGCAGGGGGTTGCCCTCCCACAGCAGCTTGTAGGCGCAGGTCTGCGGCATCCAGTAGAGGTTCTGCGCCATGTTCGCCGGGCTCAGCACGATGCATTCGGGGACGAAGTTGTGCCGGATCTCGTATTGCGCGCAGCGGCAGGTCGCATCGTCGAACAGCCGGCAGGCCACGCGGGTCAGCGCCACCTCGCCGGTCTCCTCGTCCTCGAGCTTGTTCAGGCAGCACTTGCCGCAGCCGTCGCACAGCGCCTCCCACTCGGCGCGGGACATGTCGGTCAGGCGCTTCCGCTCCCAGAAACGGGGGGCGAGGCCCTCACGAGGGATGGGATCGCGGGGCGTGCGATCCTGGGGGCGGCGGCGGCTCATGTCTCGGCCAGGATCCGGCGCGCGCGGGCGCAATCGTCTTCCATCTGGGCGATCAGCGCCTCGAGGCTGTCGAACTTTTCCTCCGGCCGCAGGAATTCCACCAGAGCGACCGAGAGTGTGGCACCGTAGAGATCCCCGGTGAAATCGAAGAGGAAGGTCTCCAGGTTGGCGCGGTTTTGCCCGAACATCGGCCGCACACCCAGCGAGGCCGCGCCGTGGTAGCTGCCCTTGTGGGGACCGTCCTGCACGTCGACCAGCACCGCGTAGACGCCGTGCTTCGGCGGGTGCAGTCCGTCGATGGACATGTTGGCGGTGGGATAGCCCAGCTCGCGGCCGCGCTGTTCGCCGCCGATCACCGGGCCCTCGATCCGGTGCCAGTGGCCGAGCTTGGCCGCGGCCTCGCGCGGGCGGCCCTCGGACAGCGCCTCGCGGATCGCGGTGGAGGAGATGACGCCGCCCCCGGTCTCCAGCAGCGGCGCGAGCGTGACGCCGAAACCTAGCTCCGCCCCCATCGCCGCCAGCCCGGTGGCCGAGCCGGCGCGGCCCTTGCCGAAATGGAAGTCCTGCCCCACCACCACGTGGCGCAGGCCCAGCCCGCGGGCGATCACCCGCTCCACGAAGTCGCGCGGCGTCAGCGAGGCCAGCGCCGCGTTGAAGTTCAGCTCGTACAGCCGGTCGACCCCCAGCTTGGCCAGCCGGCTGGCGCGCGCCTCGCGGCCCATCAGCCGGAAGGGCGGCGCCTCCGGGGCGAAATACTGGCGGGGATGCGGCTCGAAGGTCAGGACGCCCAGCGGCGCCCCGACCTGGTCCGCCGCCTCGCGGGCAAGGTCGATCACCGCCTGGTGGCCGAGATGCACGCCGTCGAAATTGCCGATCGCGACACAGGCGCCGCGATCTTGCTCCTCGACATATTGATAATCCCGGATGATCCGCATGGGCTGGCAGGTAAAGCCAAGCGGGGGCGGGTGCAAGACGGTGGCAGGCTCGGCACGAAGCGCCGCCGCGTCGCGCCTGCCCATCGGGGGGTCAGGGGCTCTGCCCCTCGGCCTTCGGCCTCACCCCGGGATATTTTCGGTCAGAAGAAGCGGGGTGCGGTCCCGATGCTTCTTCTGACCATAAATATCCCCGCCGGAGGCTCCCGCAGGCGCCGCCCTCGCCCCGGCCGGACCATGGGCGCGCGGGCGAAACCCGTCAGTCGAACTTGGCCGAGGGCGCCAGCACGGTGGCTTCGCCCACCAGCACTTTCTTCCCTTCTACCATGCAGCGGCAGTTGAGCTGCACCCGGCGCTTGGCGTGATCGATGCCGATGACCTCAACCTCGGCCAGCACCGTGTCGCCGGGGCGGACAGGGGCGAGGAATTTCAGCGACTGGCCCATATAAACCGTGCCATGGCCGGGAAGCTGCTCGCCGATCACCGCCGAGATCAGGCCGGCGGTCAGCATCCCGTGGGCGATCCGCCCCTCGAAGATCGTGTCCTGCGCATAGGCGTCGTCCAGGTGGACCGGGTTCCGGTCGGTCGAAACCTCGGCGAAGAGCTCGATATCCCGGTCGGTCACCACCTTCCGCAGGTAGCGGGTCATCCCCATCTCGATATCCTCGATGCAGATCGTGCCGCGCGGGAAATTGTCCAACATGGCGCCCTCCGGTTGGTGGTGCGGTAATATCAGGGCGTCTTTGCGCCGAGAATTGGTAATTTTATTACTTCGCGGCCGCAGAAAACTCAAGGGTGAAACGTCACCGCAGGTAGCCGATGGCGAAGGTCGGGGCGATGTCCTGTTCCGCCAGGTAGGCGTCGAGCGCGTCGGGATCGGGTTGCTCGGCGGTCCGGGTCTGCTCGCGCGCCAGCCCGCCGGTGATGAAAAGCGAATCGATATCTTCGCCCATGGCGCCGGCCACGTCGGTGGCGATGCCGTCGCCGATCGCGAGGATGCGCGACGGGTCGGGGCGGCGGCCGATCTCGTCCAGGCGGCGGCGGGCGAGGTCGTAGATCGGCGGATGGGGCTTGCCGAAATAGAGGCTTTCGCCGCCCATCTCCTCGTAGAGCCGCGCCAGCGCCCCGGCGCACCATTCGCGGGTGTCGCCGCGATCCACCACGATGTCGGGATTGGCGCAGAGCAGTTTGAGCCCGCGTTGCTTTGCAGCGAGGAAGTGCGGCCGGTTCACCGCCGGGTCGGCATGGGCGTCGAAGGGGCCGCAGCAGACGATGCCCTCGGCCTCTTCCAGCGGGACCCGCGCGATCTCCACCGGGTCCGAAACGACGCGGATCGGTTCGAAGAAGCCGTCGTCGCGCTCCGGCTCACCCATGAACCAGACCTTGTGACCCACCACGCCGCTGAACAAAGCGGTGCGCGCCGCGTCGCCGGAGGTGGCGATCGTGTCCCAGGCATCGTCCGGCACGCCGAAGCCCCGGATCTGCTCGGCCACGCCGGTCCGGGGTTTCGGCGAATTGGTGAGCAGGCAGACCGTGCCGCCTTCGCGCCGGTAGGCCTGCAGCGCCGCGACTGCCGCCGGGTGGGCGCGCAGCCCGTCATGGACGCAGCCCCAGAGGTCGACGAGCAACGCGTCATAGGCGCCGGAAATCTCGGAAAGGGCGGAGATGGTTCTGGTCATGGCTCGGGATCCCTGTCGCTTCGCCCTGCTCCTATGCGGAAAGGGCGGCGCTTTCCAGCGTTTCGCTCGGGGGGCGGTGGGCTAGCGGGCCTGTTGGGAGAAGCGCGGGGTCCTGCGGGGGGCCTCCTGCGGGATCGGCGGCGGGGCAAGGCCGGCCTCGAGGGAGGCAGCGAGGCGGCTGTCGTGCCAGAGGGGTGCGACGAGACAGAGCGCGAGGAGCGCGATCCATGTCACGGGGACGAGGTTCAGGACCAGGCCGAACGGCTGCTTCCGTGTCTTGTGGCGGTAGCGGTGCTGCGCCCACTTGGTCCCGGGCCAGCCGCCCAGCAGGGCGAGGAAAAGCAGGTGACGTTCGGGGATGCGCCACCTGCGCTCGCGGGCCCGCCGCTTGTCGGAGCGGAAAGCGAGGGCGGCGGCGAGGTTGATCGCGAGCAGCCAGAGGATCAGGAACAGCGCCGGCATCGCGGTGAGCCACGCCCGGAAAGGCGGCGCCACGGTGGCGCCGCCCCGGTATTTCGGGGGCGGTCTTTGCGAGGGGGCCTTCGGGGGGCGATCAGACCGCGAGGTTGGGGATGATCTGCTTCTTGCGGCTCATCACGCCGGGCAGCACCACGGTGTCGCCGGAGACATTGGCGCCGAAGCTCTTCTCGGCCACGCCCCTGACAAGGTCGTTGGGGACCAGCAGCGTGGCTTCCTCGTTCAGGATGTCGACGATGAAGAGCAACACCTGGTCGACGCCGTCTTCCTTTGCGACGTCCGCCATGGAGGCCATCAGGCTGTCCTTGCGGTCGAGCACCATCTGGGGCGCGGTGGTTTCCAGCACGGAGACCCGGAATTTCGTGTCGCCGACGCCGTACTCCTTGGAATCCATGCGCAGAAGCTCCGCGTCGGAGAAGGCGGAGACGTCGGATTTCGCGGCGAACATCTCGGCGGCATAGGCCGAGAGGTCGAGGCCGAGATCGCGCGCCAGTTGCTGCGCGATGGCGCGGTCATGGTCGGTGGTGGTGGGGGAGCGGAATTCCAGCGTGTCCGACAGGATGCAGGACAGCGCCGCGCCCTTGATCGCCTCGGGCATCTGCTGCGCCGCGGCCTCGCCCATCAGGTCGATCATGATGGTGGCGGTGCAGGCCAGCGGGCGGATGGTGATGTCGATCGGGCCCTTGGTCTCCAGCCCGCCGGTCAGCTTGTGGTGATCGATCACCTGGCGCAGGTCGGCCTGGTTGATCGCCGCGGGCAGCTCGGCGGGGTTGTTGGTGTCGACCACGATGACCGGGGCGCCGGGCTCCACGTCGGAGATGATGGCGGGCTTCTCGAGGTTCCAGCGCTCCAGCACGAAGGCGGCCTCGGTATTGGGTTCGCCCAGCAGCTTCGCCTCGGCCGGGGTGTTCCGGATCTCGTTGAGGTACCAGGCCCAGAGGATGGGCGAGCCGGTGGAATCGGTGTCGGGGGATTTGTGGCCGAAAACCTGGATGGTCATGGGATCGGGTCCTCGTGAATTGGCTGCATGTCGGGTCGCGGGCCTTATAGGCAGGGCGCGGGGCGATGTCATCCGGTGATGTTGAACGGTGAGGCGGGAGAAGACGGGCGGGCGGTGCAGGACATGGGCCGGGGCGGGAGAAAACTTTTCAATGAAAAGTTTTGCAAAATTCTTGGTTCAAGAATTTTCGTCTCAGAGGGCCTTGCGGGCGCGCAGGGCGGCGGTGATCGTGCCGTCGTCGAGGTAGTCGAGCTCGCCGCCGATGGGCACCCCCTGCGCCAGCGAGCTGAGCCGCACCCGTCCCTCGAGTTGGTCGGCGATGTAATGCGCCGTGGTCTGGCCATCCACCGTGGCGTTCAGCGCGAGGATCACCTCGGTCACGCCCTCGCTTTCGACCCGGTCCATCAGCCGCGGGATCGACAGATCCTCGGGCCCCACCGAATCGAGCGCAGAGAGCGTGCCGCCCAGCACGTGGTAGCGGCCCTTGAACTGGCCCGAGCGTTCCATCGCCCAGAGGTCGGCCACGTCCTCGACCACGCAGATCTCGCCGTTGGCGCGCGCCTCGTCGGCGCAGATCGGGCAGATCTCCGCGGTGCCGACATTGCCGCAATTGAGGCATTCCCGCGCGCTGGCGGCCACCCGCGCCATCTGGTCGGCGAGGGGCGCCAGCAGCAGCGCGCGCTTGCGGATGAGGTGCAGCACCGCGCGGCGGGCCGAGCGGGGGCCGAGGCCCGGGAGCCTTGCCATCATCTCGATCAGGGTCTCGATCTCGCTGGTGCTGCTCACCGGCCGCGCGCCTATCATGTCTGTCGCGCCGGGACTTTCTTGCCTCCGGCGGGGATATTTATGGTCAGAAGAAGCGGGGCCGGATCAGAACGGCAGGTCCATGTCCTTGGGCAGGCCCATGCCCTCGGTGATCTTGCCCATCTCTTCCTTGGCCTTGGCCTCGGCTTTCTGCTGGGCGTCCTTGATGGCGGCGAGGATCAGGTCCTCGACCACTTCCTTCTCGTCGGGCTTGAAGATCGACGGGTCGATGTCGAGCGCCTTGAGCTCGCCCTTGGCGGTGCAGGTCGCCTTGACCAGGCCGGCGCCGCTTTCGCCCTCAACCATGAGGTTGCGCATGTCCTCCTGGAGCTGCGCCATCTTCTGCTGCATCTCCTGGGCCGCCTTCATCATCTTGGCCATGTCGCCCATCTGGCCCAATCCCTTGAACACTGCGGTCACTCCTTCGTTGCGGGTTCATCCCTAGATACGTGGCGTGACCCGGCCCCACAAGGGCGGGGGGCGCCGGTCCGGCGGGGGTGCGGGCTCATTCCTCCTCGAAGGGATCCCATTCGTCCTCGACCTCGGGGAGCGCTTCGGCCTGGACCTGGGCAGCCTCTTCCTCGCGGCTGCGGATGCCCGTGATCTTTGCCTTGGGGAAGGCGGCGAGCGCGGCGCGGACCAGCGGGTGTTCGGCGGCCTCGTTGCGGCGCGCGATCTCGGCGGCGTCGCGGATCTCGGCGATCGTCTCGGCCTCGCAGCCATTGACCAGCGTGACCGCCCAGCGGTTGCCGGTCCAGCGCTGCAGCGCCGAGCCGAGCCGTTGGGCCAAGTCCTGCGCGGCGCCCTCGGCCGGGGTGAACTCGATCCGGCCGGGGCGGTAGGCGGCGAGGCGGATGCCCGATTCGACCTCCACCAGCAGGCGCACGTCGCGGTTGGCGCGGATGAGCTCCACCACGTGGTCGAAGCTGGGATAGCGGGCCAGCGCCGCGTCCACGTCGAGCGCCGCCTGCGGGCCGCCGCCATGGCCCGGGGCGTGGCCGCCCCCGGGGGCCGCTGAGGTCGAGTAGGCCTGTGCGGGGGCGCCTTGTGCCACGCTCGGGCCGCCGGCCTGACCG
>SRJI02000127.1 GCA_005473895.2 Carideicomes alvinocaridis | reverse complement strand
GAGGCGGGGCAGAGAAGGCGCGGCCAGGAGCATCCCGCGGCGGTAGGCGTAGTCGACGAGCCCGTCGTCCACGAGAGCCTGCGCGCGGGCGAGCAGCCGGTCGCACTCGCCCGGGGTCAGGTTGCCTCGGGTGCGGACCCGGGTGAGCAGGTCGTGCTGGTTCACGACGGCCGGGATGCCGTGCGCGACGAACGCGGCGCTGCCGGTGGCGTCCTCGCCCAGTGCCTCCAGGAGCAGGGTGTGCAGGGCGAGGGCTTCGAACGCCTGGTCTTCCAGGTCACGGAGCCGCGACCAGCGGGTTGCCCGCCAGGGATCGACCACGGTGGGGATGTGCTGGGGCCGCAGACCGGTGGCTGCGCAGAGGTCCGTGAGCTGGCGCAGCAGGGCGCGTCGCCGGGCCCGGGCCAGGGCCAGTGCGGTCGGGCTTTCGGGCTGGAACGGTGCTGGGGCGACGACGGAGCTCGGGGGCAGCGAGTCCTGGTGCTGCAGCTGCTGCAGGTGCGCTCGGGCGCGGGATTCGTTCAGCAGCGCGGGGTCCAGCGTGGCCAGCTGCTTCAGCACGGTGCTCGGTTCGCCGGGCGGATGGGTTCCCCGCTGGTTCCCTGCTGGCCTGGAAGTGCCCCCGAGGGGCGGTCGGGGCAGGACGTCGCCGTCAGGCTCGTGGGCATCACCGGCGGCACAGATGCGGCGCAAGACCGACAGGTGGGACCTGGAGGTCTTCGACCCCTGCAGGGCCCGCGTCGTCAGCTCGTCCAGTCGTCGGAGACGGGCCAGCTCCTCTGTGGTGGCGGCGCGGGTCGGCGTGAAGGTCCGCTCGTGGGTCAAGAGGGTGTGGCAGCGCAGGCAGACCGGGGCCAGGGCCAGGCGCCAGCGCAAGGCGCGGAAGCCGGTCAAGGGGGTGCAGGTCGGGCAGAGCCAGACGTCGCGCCGATGCAGGACCCA
>SRJI02000126.1 GCA_005473895.2 Carideicomes alvinocaridis | reverse complement strand
AATAACCAATTAAATCAAAAGTGGATCCCCGAGGGTACCAAAGCCCAAACTTAGGAGTATAAGCCAAATATCTCAAGATTCGTATTACGGACGTAAGGTGGGATTCCTTAGGGTCGGATTGGAATCTGGCACACATGCAAASGGAAAGCATAATRTCCGGTCGAGATGCACATAAATAGAGTAAAGAACCTATCATCGACCGGTATACCTTTTGATCCACGGACTTACCTCCCGTGTCGAGGTCGAGATGCCCATTAGTTCCCATGGGTGTCTTGATGGGTTTGGCATCCTTCATCCCAAACTTGKTTAGAATGTCTTGAGTGTACTTCGTTTGGCTRATGAAGGTGCCCTCTTGGAGTTGYTTGACTTGGAATCCTAGAAAATACTTCAACTCCCCCATCATMGACATCTCGAAYTTYTGTRYCATGATCCTACTAAACTCTTCACAWGTWGACTYGTTAGTAGACCCAAATATAATATCATCAACATAAATTTGGCATAYAAACAARTCATTATCAAGAGTTTTAGTTAAKAGWGTAGGATCGGCYTTKCCRACTTTGAAKCCATTAGYRATAAGRAAATCTCTWAGGCATTCATACCATGCTCTTGGGGCTTGCTTGAGCCCATAAAGCGCCTTWGAGAGYTTATASACATGGTTAGGRTACTCACTRTCTTCAAAGCCGGGAGGTTGCTCAACATAGACCTCYTCCTTGATTGGTCCATTGAGGAARGCACTYTTCACGTCCATTTGATARAGCTTRAAGCCATGGTAAGTAGCATAGGCMARTAATATRCGAATTGAGTCAAGCCTAGCTACGGGTGCATAGGTTTCACCGAAATCCAAACCTTCGACTTGKGARTATCCCTTGGCCATAAGTCGAGCTTTGTTCCTTGTCACCACACCAAGCTCGTCTTGCTTGTTGCGGAAGTTGCTTGTTGCGGAAG
>SRJI02000125.1 GCA_005473895.2 Carideicomes alvinocaridis | reverse complement strand
GAAAACCCTTCAATGAATCRCCRATAATATCYGGCCATTCYAATGAARCTCTTGATTCCTCGRGCATCTGTTGGCGCTTTCCAGTTCARAATGTCTGCCACTTTCTTYGGATCCACARCCAATCCTTCYTTGTTGATTATGTGACCCAAGAACAGGACTTCAYYRATCCAGAACTCACACTTGCTCAACTTTGCATACARCTGGTGCTCTCGCAATCTCTGCAAWACCATCCTCAAATGATCTGYATGCTCTTCTTCRCTTTGAGAATAAACCAGAATGTCATCAATGAATACCACCACRAACTTRTCAAGRTAATCCATGAATACACTGTTCATCAAGTTCATRAAGAAYGCTGGYGCATTGGTCAAACCAAAAGACATCACWGTGAACTCATAYAAACCATACTTGGWAATGAATGCCGTCTTCGGAATGTCCGAAGGTCGGATCCTGAGCTGATGATAACCTGACCTCAGATCRATCTTGGAGAACACACTGGCTCCTCTCAACTGGTCGAACAGATCTTCTATTCTGGGCAARGGATACTTGTTCTTGATYGTGACYTCATTCARAGCTCGATAATCGATACACATCCTCTTGGTGCCATCTTTCTTYTCCACRAATAGGACAGGGGCGGCCCAAGGYGAGGTGCTTGGYCKGATGTAACCTTTCTCTGACAGYTCATCAATCTGCTTCTTAAGYTCAACCAACTCTGGTCCAGATATYCTGTAAGCTCTCTTRAAGATAGGGGCGGTTCCGGGAAGAAGCTCTATGGCAAACTCAACTTTCCGCTCTGGTGGCATACCCGGTAAGTCCTTTGGAAACACATCTGGGAACTCTGACACAACCTTGATACTCTCAATTGGGTCTGCTTCACTGCTATCAACAGCTAGCTGATAACAACTTCCTTTCTTCAGCTCAGGTGGGACTAACTCGGTCACCACTTCCTCTCCTAGTGGGG
>SRJI02000017.1 GCA_005473895.2 Carideicomes alvinocaridis | reverse complement strand
CTCGCCGGGCCCGCCCGCGTCGCGGCCTGCGCGGGTGGCGCGGCGCTGCTGCTGCCCGCCACGCTTGGGGGCTGGGCGATCGCCCTCAACTACGCCGGTGCCGCGCTTGTCGCGGGCCTGCTGATCCTGCTGTCGCGCACGCGGCAGGCAGAAACACGAACCGAACCACAAAGGAAACCGCAATGATCAAGGTTCTCGGTCGCAAGACTTCCGGCAACGTGCAGAAGGTGCTCTTCCTGCTCGAGGAGGCGGGGATCGCCTATGAGCGCGAGGATTACGGCCGGCTCTTCGAGAATACGAAGACCGACGAATACCTCGCCATGAACCCGACCTCCAAGGTGCCGACGGTGATCGACGGCGATGCGGTGATCTGGGAATCGAACACCATCCTGCGCTACCTCGCCGAGACCCAGGCGCCGACCCTCACCGGCGGCACACCGGCCGAGAAGACCGAGGTGGAGCGCTGGATGGACTTCCTGCTGGCGGCGATCAACGCGGGCTACCTCGCGGCCTTCAAGGGTTCGAAGCTGGACGAGGCCGAGCGGCCGCCGGAATTCGCGGGCCAGGTCAAGGACCTGCATGCCCAGCTCGCCATCCTCGACGGGCATATCAAGGGCCGCGAGTTCTTTGCGCTGGACAAGCTGACGCTGGCCGACATCGCGCTGGCGCCCATCGTGGGCCGCTGCCTGAACTTCCCGCTGGAGCGTCCCGCCATGCCGAACCTCGAGGCCTGGTTCGACCGGATCAAGGCGCGCCCGGCCTACGCGGCGGCGACGGCGGCCTGAGACCGAAGCACGAGAAGGGGGCAGCGCAATGAAGATCGCGGTTATCGGAATGGGCTCCATGGGTCCGGGCATGGCGGCGCGGCTGGCCCGCGGCGGGCACGAGGTCCGGGCCTTCGACCTGGCCCCCGCCGCCATGGAGCGCGCGGAGGCGATGCAGCCGATGATCGCGCAGGCGCTGGAGGGCCTCGGCATCGCGGACGAGGGCGGGCCGATGCATTTCGCCGCCGGGCTGGCCGAGGCGGTCGAGGGGGCGGATCTGGTGATCGAGAACGTGCCAGAGAAGGTCGAGGTCAAGGCCGCGCTCTACGCCGACCTCGCCCCGCTCATGGGGCCGGAGACGGTGCTGGCCACCGACACGTCCGGCATCCCGATCACCACCCTGCAGGCCCATGTCGCCGAGCCCGCTCGCTTCGTCGGCATGCACTGGTCGAACCCGCCGCATATCGTGCCGATGATCGAGGTGATCGGCGGGGAGCGGACCGCGCCCGAGACCGTGGCCTTCATCCGCGACCTCATCCGCTCGCTCGACCTGCTGCCCGTGGTGCTGAAACGCGACGTGCCGGGCTTTGTCGAGAACCGGGTGCTTTACGCGCTGCTGCGGGAATGCGTCGACCTCGTGGAAAGCGGCGTGATCGAGGCCGAGGACCTGGATACCTGCGTGAACTGGGGCATCGGCTTCAAGCTCTCGACCATCGGGCCGATGCGGCTGCTCGATATGGCGGGGCTCGACATCTACCACTCCGTCGCCTCCTTCCTGAACAAGGAGCTGTGCGCGCGCAAGGACGTCTCGTCGATGGTGGCCGAGAAGACCGACAAGGGTCAGCTCGGGATGAAGACGGGGCAGGGGCTGTTTGCCTATTCCGAGGAAGAGCTGACATCCCTGCCCGCCCAGCGGGGGGCCACGCTCGTGGCGCTGCGCAAGGTGCTGGAGGGCCGGGGATGAGCCAGGCCGCCCATACGGCCCCCGGCAAGGCCCGGACCGGCGCGGTCCCCGCCCTGCTGAAGGTCGAGGCGCTGGTGGTCCGCCTGATCGGCGTGCTGCTGGGGCTGGGGCTGATCGCCATGGTGGCGGTCAACGTGGCCAATGCCGCGGGCCGCTACACCGGGCTGTTCGCGCTGGTGGGCGCGGACGAGGCGCTGGTCTACGGCATGATCTGGATCGTCATGCTGGGCGCGATCCTGGCGGCGCGGCGCCGCGACCACCTGTCGATCAACCTGCTGCCCGCCGGGCTGAGCGGGCGGCCCGCGATGCTGCTGCAGATCGCGCTGGATGCCGTGACCGTCGCCGCCTCGGCCTTCATCGCCGTGCAGAGCTATGATTTCATCGAACGCATCGCGCGGCTCAACCAGACCAGCATGGGGCTTGGCGTGCCGATGGTCATTCCGCATTCGGCCATCCTCGTGGGCTTCACCGGCATCGCCGCGGTCACCGCGGTGCTGATGGTCGTGGACATCGCCCGGCTTGGCCGGGGGGAGGGGCGCGCATGACCTGGGTCCTGGGCCTCAGTGTCGCGACGCTCACCGCGCTGGGCGCGCCCATTTTCGTGGCGCTCCTGTCTGGCGCGGCGCTGGCGCTGCTGCTTTTCCCCGGCCCGCCGCTCATCGCGCTGCAGCAGACGATCTTCGGCGGGCTCGACGCCTATGCGCTGCTCTCGGTGCCGTTCTTCGTCTTCGCGGGCGAGCTCATGGCGATCAGCGGCATCGCCGACCGGCTCATCGGGCTGGTGCGCGCGCTGTTCGGCCGGGTGCCCGGATCGCTGGGGATCGCGGCGCTGGGTGGCTCCACCCTGATCGGGACGATCTGCGGCTCGTCCGCCGCCGCGGTTGCCGCCGTGGGCCGCAACATGTACCCGCAGCTGATCGAGAACGGCTATGGCCGCCGGCGCGCGGCGGGGATCATCACCTCGAGCGGGGCGATCGACATCGTCATTCCGCCCTCCATCGCCATGATCCTCTACGGCGCCTCGGCCGAGCAATCGATCCCCAAGCTCTTCATCGCGGGCATCATACCCGGCGTGGTCATCGCGCTGATGATGGCCGCCTGGATTTCCCTCTCGGCGTTCCTGGCGCGGGTGCCGCGGGCCGAGCATTTCCGCGCCCGCCTCGCGTGGGAGGCGTTCCGCCGCGCCGCCTGGGCGCTGTCCATGCCGGTCTTCGTGCTGGTGGGGATCTATGCCGGGCTCTTCTCGCCGACCGAAGCGGGGGGCTTTGCCTGTGCCTATGCCATGTTCCTGGGCTTCGTGGTCTACCGGACGGTCACCTTCGCCACCATGCTGGAAGCCGCCGTGCGCTCGGCCATGATGACCTCGCGGATCATGATCGTCGTGGCCGCCGCGGGGGTGATCAGCTGGATCCTGACCGTCGCGGGCGTGCCGCAGGCGCTGATCCAGTCCACCGCCGATGCGGGCCTGTCGCCGCTGGGCTTCCTGCTGACGGTGAACCTGCTGCTGCTGGCCATCGGCTGCGTGCTGGACCCGACCTCGGCGATCCTGGTGCTGTCGCCGCTGCTGGTGCCCATCGCGGTGTCGCTCGGCATCGATCCCATCCATTTCGGCGTGGTGATGACCGTCAACCTCGCCATCGGGATGTTCACGCCGCCCTTCGGCCTGAACATCTTCGTCGCGCAATCGGTGCTGGGCGTGCGCACCTCGGACATCTACCGCGGGGTGCTGCCCTTCATGGTGGTGCAGATCTCCGCGCTCGCCCTCATCACGCTCATTCCGGCGCTGTCGCTCTGGCTGCTTCACGGCATGTCCTGACCGCGCCCAACCAACCGGGAGAAACGAGAGAATGATATTCCACACCACCCGCCGCCGCCTCATGGGCACCGTGCTCGGCACCGCGATGGCCCTTGGCCTGCCGCTCGCCGGTGCCGCCCAGGCCCAGACCACGATGAAGCTCGCCTCGGCCACGATCAACGATGTGCAGCACGAATGGCAGAAGGAATTCCAGAAGGAGATGGAGAGCCGCGTCGGCGACGCGGTGACCGTGGAGATCTATCCCGCCTCGCAGCTTGGCGCGATCCCGCGGATGGCCGAGGGCGTGCTGCTGGGCACGATCGAGGCCTTCACCACGCCCACGTCCTTCGTCACCAACGTCGACCCGCGCTTCCAGGCCTTCGATCTGCCGGGGCTCTTCAAGGATGCCGACGAGGTGGACGCGGTGATCCACGACCCGGAATTCCGCGACTACATGGAGACGCTGTTCCTCGACAAGGGCGTGCGGGTGATCGGCGCGATCTACAACTCTCCCACGCTGCTGCTCAGCCGCGAGCCGGTGACCACGCTCGACGGGTTCCAGGGGCTCAAGGTCCGCACCTTCGCCTCGCCGCTGCAGATGAAGCCGATGGAGGCCGTGGGCGCCAACCCGACACCGCTGGCCCTGTCGGAGGTGACGCCGCAGCTTCAGTCCGGGGGCATCGACGGGATGCTCGCGGGGATGCCGATCCTCACGGCGTTCAAGTTCTACGACAGCGCCAAGCACGTCACCGACATCAACATGAACCAGATCGTCACCGTCACGCTGGTCAACGAGGACTGGTTCCAGTCGCAGTCGGACGAGGTGAAGACCGCGATCCTCGAATCCGGCCGCGCGGCGGAAGAGACCGTCTTCCCCTGGGGCGTCGAGAACGTGGAGAAGGCCAACGCGGCCTGGACCGAGAATGGCGGCGAGATCCACATGCTGCCCGACGATCAGCAGGCCGAGCTGCAGGAGACCTTTGCCAGGGTCGGCACCGAGATCATCGAGGGCGATCCCGCGGTGATGGACGTGCGCGACCGGATCATGGAGAAGCTCGAGGAGGTGCGCGGCGAATGAACGCCTCAGCCGCCCTCCGCCTCGCAGCTCAGCCCGCCCGCCTCGGTGCGGCAGGCGATGTCGAGCGAGGCCCGGATCGTGCCCTCCGCCATCGGCAGGTCGATCCGGGTGCGGGCGGCACCTGCGTCATCGGTCCCGGTGGCGCACCACAGCGCCTCCACCGGCATCCGGTCGTCGGTGGCGTTCATGAGGTTCAGCACGCCGGTCTCCGGGTCGTGCCAGAGGGTCAGCTCCAGCGCCTCCCCGGGCGCGACCTGGCCCAGCTCGTCGGAATACCAATGCGCCAGGGCGGCCTGGCAACCGAGGGTGGCGCCGGTTTCGTTGGTGATGGAGATTGCCAGCGGATCGGCGCCCTCGGTACCGTGGATGATGCCTGAATAGGGCACATAGGCTTCGCTTCCGGCCAGCGCCGGGAGCGGGGAAAGCCCCGCAGACAGGGCGAGAAGAAAAACACGTCTGGCAAAAGCGACCGTCTTCTGACGGGAATACGATGACCATTCAGGGAGAAACATGATGAAGAACCTATTGATTTCCACCGCTCTCAGCGTCGCGCTCGGCGCCACGGCGGCCTTCGCTGCCGAAGTCGATACCATAGCCGTGCTGACACCGGAACAGGGCAGCGATTACGGCTGGAACCAACAGGGCGTCGAGGCGGCCAAGGCCGCGGGCGAGGCCACCGGCGTCGAGGTCATCGTGGCCGAGGGGCTGGGTTACGGCGACGTGCGCGCGCCGATGCGGGAACTGGCCGCCGAGGGCGCCGACCTGCTGATCGCCCATGCCAGCGGCTACAACACCGCGGGCCCCGAGATCGCCGCGGAGACCGGCGTGCCGGTGGCCATCGTCGACAGCCCCGACGCGCTGCAGGACGGGCTGGTGGCGGATTACACGCTGTCCGGCCACGAAGGCGCCTACCTCGCCGGTCGCCTGGCGGCCAAGATGACCACCACCGGCACCGTGGGCATCGTCGTCTCGGGCGAGCCGCCGTCGTGGAACTCGCAATCCGCGGGCTTTGCCGAGGGCGTGCATGCCGAGGATCCGGACGTGAAGATCCTCTATTCCGTGATCGGCCCCGCCGCCTATTCCGACGCCGCGGGCGGCAACCGGGTGACCACCTCGGTGATCGCCGCGGGTGCCGACATCATCTTCGGCCAGGGCAACGGGTCGAGCTTCGGGATGATCCAGGCGGTGGAATCCAACAAGGCCACCGACGGGTCGGACGTACTGTTCATCGACGTGATCGGCGACAAGTCCGAGCTCGACAAGGGGCACCTGCTGACCTCTGTCGTCTGGGACATGACCCCGGTCTACACCGCGATGATCGAGGACCTGAAGAACGACGAGTTCGGCACCCACGGCTACGAGATCAGCCTCAAGAACGACTCCGTCAAGCTGATCAAGACGCCGCAGGTGGACGAAGAGGCCTGGGCCGCGGTCATGGACCTGCGCGACCAGATCATCGCCGGCGACATCACGGTCGAGCCCAAGTTCGACGCCGAGGCCGTGCGCTCCCTCGTCACCGTGTCCGAGTGATCGATCCGTGACGCAGGCTGCGGATAACAGGACGGACCTGTCCCCGGAAACGGGGGCAGGGATCATCGGCGTCCACCACGTGACCAAGCGCTTCCCAGGCGTGATCGCGGTCAACGACGTCTCGCTGACCATCCACCCCGGCGAGGTGCACGTGCTGCTGGGCGAGAACGGCGCGGGCAAGTCCACGCTGGTGGGCATCCTCGCGGGGCTGCAGGAACCCGACGAGGGGCACCTGACCCTGAACGGCCGGCAGACGCGGCTTGCCAGCCCCGCGGACAGCCTCGAGGCCGGGATCAGCACGGTCTTCCAGCACTCGATGCTGGTGCCGACGCTGACGGTGCTGGAGAACCTGACCCTGGGCGCCCCGTGGTACCAACGCCCCCCGCGCGCGAGGATCGAGGCGCGGATGGCCGAGCTTCAGCGGGAATTCGCGCTGTCCCTGCCGCTGGACGCCGTCACCGGCGAGCTGTCGCTGGGCCAGCAGCAGCAGATCGAGATCGCCCGCGCGCTTCTGCGGGACAGCCGGGTGCTGATCCTCGACGAGGCGACCTCCATGCTGACCCCGCAGGGCGCGCAGGAGCTGGGCGCGCGGATGCAGAAGCTGGTGCAAAGCGGGCTGGCAGTGATCTTCATCACCCACAAGCTGGCCGAGGCCTACCGCTTCGGGCACCGCATCTCGGTGCTGAAACAGGGCGCGCTGGCGGGCCAGATGGGGCCCGAACAGCTTGGCGCGATGACCGAGGACCAGGCGGTGGACGAGATCGTGCGCCTGATGTTCGGCCGTGAGAGCGGGGCAGGGACCGCCGAGCAGCGCCAGAGCAGCGCGCGCGACGAGACGCTGCTGCGGGTCGAGGGCCTGTCGACGCAGGGCGATGCCGACGTGCTGGGGCTGGCGGACGTGTCGCTGAGCCTCCGGGCGGGCGAGATCCTCGGGGTCGCGGGCATCGACGGCAACGGGCAGAAGCAGCTGGCCGAGGCGCTGGCCGGGCAGCGCCCCCTGACCGCCGGCCGGGTGGAGCTGGAGGGCGCCGACATCACTGGCGCGAGCGTGGCCCAACGCCGCCGCCGGGGCCTGCGCTATCTCACCGACGACCGGCTCGAGGAGGGGTCGATCGCCGCCTTCCCGATCTCGGAGAACACGGTGCTGAAGGATATCGGCCAGCCGCCCTTCTGGGTGAACGGGGTGGAGCGGCCCTCGCGCATCGCGCAGCACGCCCGCGACCTGATCGCGAAGTTCAACGTCTACACCCCCGGAGAGACGACGCCGATCGGCCGGCTTTCGGGCGGCAACATCCAGAAGGTCCTGCTGGGCCGGGAGCTCTCGGGCGAGGCGCGGGTCGTGGTCTTCAACAAGCCGACCTACGGGCTGGACCTGCAGAACATCGAGGCCTCGCGCCGCCGCATCGCCGAGATCGCGGGCCGGGGCATGGGGGTCATCCTGATCTCCACCGACCTCGACGAGCTGATGGCGCTGTCCGACCGCATCGCGGTGATGGAGGGCGGGCGCATCCGCGGCGTGGTGAAGAACGACGGCAGCGGAGAGGCCCTGCGCCTGCGCATCGGCCGGATGATGGCCGGCGAAGAGGAGCGGGAGGAACAGCCCGCCCCGGACGAACGGAAAGAGACGACGGCATGAGCATGGTGCAGGACGCAACCCCTTCCTCGGTGGACCCGGAGGCCAACGCGGCGGATGCCGCCACCCGCCCCGGGCGCAGCGCCTTCCGGCGCATCATGACGGTGACGATCGGTCCCATCGTGGCGGCCTTCATCCTCTCGGCGGTGATCCTGCTGCTGGTGGGGGTGAACCCGCTCACCTATTACGGCTACATCCTCGAACGCTCGCTGTTCTCGGGCCTCGGGCTGGAGCAGACGGCGACGCGGATGGCGCCGCTGCTGTTCCTCGTCGCCAGCCTGATCGTGGCCTTCCGGGCGGGGATCTGGAACCTCGGCACCGACGGGCAATTCCTGCTGGGCGCCGTCTGCTCGGCGGCCACGGCGCCGCTGCTGGTGGGGGTCGTGCCTGGCTGGGCGGTGCTGCTGATCGGCTTTGCCGTGGCCGCGGCGGTCGGGGCGGTCTGGTCGATCATTCCGGCGCTGCTGAAGGCCTACCAGGGCGTGAACGAGATCATCACCACGCTGATGATGTCCTTCCTCGGGGTGCTGATGGCATCGACGCTGGTCAAGCTGGTCTTCCTCGATCCCTCCACCACCGTGCCCCAGACCCGGACCCTGCCGGTGGCGGACCGGCTGCCGCGGCTCTTCGACACCTCGATCTCGAGCGGGCTGATCTGGGGGCTGATCGCCGTCATGGCGGTCCACCTGATGATGACGCGCACCGCCTTCGGCCTGCGGCTGCGGATGGTGGGCGCGAACCCCACGGCCGCGACCCATGCGGGACTGTCGGTGCCGCTGCTGACCATGGCGACCTTCACCATCTCGGCGGGCTTCGCGGGGCTCTCGGGCGCGTCCGAGATCCTCGGCGTGGCGGGCAACGTGCGCGCCGACTGGAACCCGGCCTATGGCCTCATGGTGATCCCGCTGGTCTTCCTCGCGCGGTTCCACGGGGTGGGGGCCATCGTGCTGGTCTTCTTCTACTCCGCCCTGATGATCGGCAGCGAAAGCGCCGCGCGGCGCCTCGGCGTGCCGCAGGATTTCACCCTCGTGCTGGTGGCCAGCCTGCTGATCTGCCTCGGGCTCGGGGAATATATCGACCACCGCAAGAGCCGGAAGGAGCGCTGAGATGAGCGGATTGCTGACCGAGGCCTTCCTGTCCTCCCTGCTGACCGGCGCCATCGTCGCCGCCATCCCCATGCTGCTGGCCGGTCTGGGCGAGCAGATGTCGGAAAAGGCCGGCGTGCTGAACATCGGCATCGAGGGGATGATGCTGATGGGCGCCTATCTCGGGTTCTTCGTGGCCTACGAGACCTCGTCGCTCTGGATGGGCTTCCTGGGCGGCATGCTGGGCGGCGCGCTGGTGGCCGTGGTGATGGCGGTGCTCTGCGTCTGGCTGGGGCTGAACCAGATCGTCATCGGCATCGGCCTGACGCTCGGGGCCGAGGGGTTGACCGCGCTGCTGCACCATTTCCAGTTCTCGCGCACCTATCCGCGCCTGCCCGCCCCCGAGCGGCTAGACATCCCCGGCCTCACGGACCTGCCGGTGATCGGCCCGTCGCTCTTCGGGCGGCACCTGATCGTCTACCTCGCGGTGCTGGCGGTGATCGTGCTGGCGGCGCTCTACCGGCGCACCAATCTCGGCATGACGCTGCGCGCGGCGGGCGAACGTCCCGCGGCGCTGGACGTGGCGGGGGGCAACGTGCTGGGCATCCGGGTGGTCGCGGTGCTGTTCACCGGTGCCATGGCCGGGCTCGGCGGCGCTTACCTCGCCAATATCGGCGCGGGGCTCTTCATTCCCTTCATGACCGGCGGCGCGGGCTTCATTGGCATCGTGCTGGCCATGCTGGCCCGCGGCCGCCCGCTCTGGGTGCTGATCGGCGCGCTGATCTTCGGCGCGGCGCTGTCGCTGACCACGGCGCTGCAGGTGGCGGGCTCGAACATCCCCACCGACGTGATCCAGATGCTGCCCTTTGCGGCGGTGATGCTGGTGCTGGTGCTATTCGGCCGCCGGGCGAAGCTGCCCTCGGCGCTGGCGGCCTCCTACGAACGCGGCGCCCGCTGAGGGCGTCCACCCATCCCGAGGTCCGCGAACAAGGACCCGGACAACAGGAAGGAGACATGACATGCCCGATACCAAGGTCTACCTGCTCGACGGGGGCACGCTGGTGCTGGACGGGTTCCACATCTGGTGGAACAAGGGCCCGGGCGGCGAGGTGCGGTTCCCGGTCTATTCCGTGCTCGTCGATCATCCCAAGGGCAAGTTCCTGATCGATACCGGCTACGACTTCGACCACGTGCAGAAGGTCCTGCCCTTCGAGAAGCCGCAGCAGACCGAGCAGCAGACCATCCCCGGTGCGCTCAAGCTGCTGGGGCTGGAGCCGAAGGACATCGACGTCCTGTTCAACTCGCATTTCCACTTCGACCACGTGGGCGGGAACAAGTTCTTCCCCGACACCAAGAAGATCTGCCACAAGGACGAGCTGCCGCAGGCCGCCGCCTGCCAGCCCTTCGAGGTGCTGGGCTATTCCGACCTCGCCTTCTCCACCGAGGTGGCCGAGGCGCGCGGCATGTCCGATCAGCTGTCCTCGGGCCAGACCGCCGGCAACACGAAGTTCGAGTTCATCGAGGGCGACGTGGAGCTCGCGCCGGGGGTGACCCTGCTCTACACGCCGGGCCACACGATCGGGCATTACTCCCTGCTGGTGGAATTCGACAGCCGGCGGCCGCTGCTGCTGACGCTCGACGCCGCCTATACCCGCAAGAACTACGAGAACGACATCAACGCGGGCTTCCACATCGACCCGGTGGCGGGCGTGAACTCCATGCGGCGGCTCAAGCAGATCGAGGCCGACACCAATGCCGAGGTGCTGTTCAGCCACGACCCGGAAAGCTTCAAGGAATACCGCACCGGGGTGAACTTCTACGGCTGAGGGGGAGAGCCATGAGATATGCAGAGACACGCCCGCCGGTCTTCACGCTGACTGCCGGGCCGGTGGACGCCTACCCGGAAGTGCTGCGCGCCCTGGGCCGGACGGTGCTTTACGACTATGACCCGGCCTTCCAGGCATTCTACGAAAGCGTCGCGCTGAAGGCGCAGAAGGCCATGGGCACCGACACCCCGCCGCTCATCCTGCAGGGCGAGCCGGTGCTGGCGCTGGAGGGGGCCGCCGCCTCGCTGATCGCGAAGGAGGACGTGGTGCTGAACCTCGCCTCCGGGGTCTACGGCAAGGGCTTCGGCTACTGGGCGGCGCGCTACGCGAAGAAGGTCGAGGAGATCGAGGTGCCCTATGACAGCGCCATCGATCCCGAGAAGGTCCGCGCCTTTCTCAAGGAGCATCCGGAGGTCAGGGTGGTCTGCGTCTGCAACCACGACACGCCCTCCGGCACGCTCAACGATATCGAGGCCATCGGCGCCATCGTGGCCGAGGCGGGCGCGCTGATGATCGTCGACGCGGTGTCGTCCTGGGGCGGGATGCCCACCAGCCCCGCCGCTTCGCAGGCCGGCATCTACGTGACCGGGCCGAACAAGTGCCTCGGCTGCCCGCCCGCGCTGTCGCTGGTGGCCGTGTCCGACGCCGCCTGGGACAAGATCGAGGCCAACCCGGATGCGCCCTTCGCCTCGATGCTCAGCTATTCCGACTGGAAGAACGCCTGGAAGAAGACCGAGCCGTTCCCCTTCACCCCCTCCGTGGCCGAGATCAACGGCCTGGACGCGGCGCTCGACCGCTACCTGGAGGAGGGGCCGGAGGCGGTCTGGGCCCGTCACGCACTGACCGCCAAGGTCTGCCGCGAGGGGATCAAGGCCATGGGCGTGCAGCTCTGGCCGGTGACCGAAGACATCGCCTCGCCCACCACCACCTCGGTGCGGATGCCGGACGGGATCGATGCGGGGCCCATCCTCGCCGAGGCGCGGGCGCGCTACGGCATCTCCATGTCCGCGGGCCGGGCAGAGACCTTGGGCAAGCTGATCCGCATCGGCCACATGGGCCCCACCGCGCAGCCCGCCTATGCCCTGCTGGCCGTGGCGGCCCTGGGCGGCGCGCTCAGGGCGGCGGGGGCCGAGGTGGACGTGGCGGCGGGCCTCGCGGCCGCGCAGGCCGCCTGGGACGCGGCGATCGACGGATGAAGCCGGGGACGGCACTTAACGAAAGGGAACAGGGATGAGTACAAGTCTGGAAGGCCGCAAGGCGGTCGTGACCGGCGCGGCGCAGGGCATCGGCAAGGCCATCGCAAAGGCGCTGGCCGAGGCCGGGGCCAAGGTCGTGATCTCGGACATCAACGGTGAGGGCGCCAAATCCGCCGCCGCCGAGATCGGCCACGGCGCCGAGGGGGTGACCTGCGATTCCACCGACCCGGCGCAGGTCGAGAAGATGCTGGAGGACGCGGCGGAGAACGGCGCCATCGACATCCTCGTGAACAACGCCTCCATCGTGCCCTTCATCGCCTGGGACGACGTCGACCTGGCGCATTGGCAGAAGATCATCGACACCAACCTTACCAGCGTCTTCATCGCCAGCCGCAAGGCCACGGACATGATGCGCAAGGCGGGGCGCAAGGGCACAGTGCTGAACATCGCGTCCAACGCCTTCTACGCCGGGACGCCCAACATGTCGGCCTATATCGCGGCCAAGGGCGGCGTCATCGGCTTTACCCGCGCGCTGGCCACCGAGCTTGGCAAGGAGGGGATCCGGGTGAATGCCGTGACCCCCGGCCTGACGGAATCCGACGGGGTGAAGGACAGCCCCCACGCGGAAAGCTTCGGCTTCGTGGAGATGCTGCAGGCGATGCCCGGCAAGGGCCAGCCCGAGGATATCGCCAAGGTCGTGGCCTTCCTCGTCTCCGACGACGCGGGCTGGATGACCGGCCAATGCGTCAACGTGGATGCTGGGATGATCCGCCTCTAGGGGCCGCATCCTGATCAGCCCGGCAGACCCGGGGCGGTTCCCCTCGGCGCCGCCCCGGGCGGTCCGGCTGCTGCTCTCATGGAACAAGGACAGACACATGCTGGACGGGACCGATCCCTCCTCTCTCATCATGCTCGCCGCCATCGCGCTCGCCGCGGGGGCGGGGGGCGGCATCCTTGCCGGGCTGCTGGGCGTCGGCGGCGGCATCGTCATCGTGCCCGCGCTCTACATCGCGCTGGGGCTGGCGGGGATGGACCCGGCGCTGACCATGCAGGTGGCGGTGGGCACGTCGCTGGCCACCATCGTCTTCACCTCGCTGTCCTCGGGGCTGGGCCATTACAAGCGCGGCGCCATCGACACCGGCCTGCTGAAGCTCTGGGCGCCCTCGATCCTCGTGGGCGTGGTGATCGGCGCGGTGCTGGGCGGGATCGTTTCGGGGCTGATCCTGGTCATGGTCTTCGCCGCGGTGGCCTTCCTCGTGGCGCTCGACATGATCCTGCGCAAGCCGTCGGAGGGGGTGGAGCCGCGCAACTTCTCCAAACCCGTCTGGGCGGTGATCGGCGTCTTCGCCGGCGGCGTCTCGGCGATGATGGGGATCGGCGGCGGGACGGTCTGCGTGCCGGTGCTGAACTTCCTCGGCTACGACATCCGCCGCGCGGTGGGCACCTCGGCCGCCATCGGCTTCATCATCGGCGTGCCCGGCGCGCTGATCTACGCCGCCACCGGCTTCGGGCAGGAGAACCTGCCGCCCTTCTCGGTGGGCTACGTCAACCTCGCCGCGGCCGTCATCATCATTCCGATGACCACGATCTTCGCCAAGGTCGGGGTGAAGATCGCCCATTCGATCCCGCCGCGCGCGCTGCGGCTGGCCTTTGGCTGCTTCCTGATGCTGACCTCTCTCCGGATGGTCTACGACCTGCTGAGCGCCGCCTGAGACCGACGCGCCGGGGCAGGGGCGTGCATGGGCCGTCAGCCCCGCGCGGCCAGCGCCTCGTTGGCGGCGAGCATCCGGCGGAACCCGCCAAGCGCGGCGTCGATCTTGACCCGCGCCATCGGGTCGGCGAAGCGCGCCTCGATCTCCGCCTTCGACCGCACCCCGCTCATGGAGATCATGTAGGGCAGGGTGTGGGCGCCCAGCAACTCCACCGCGGGGCGCAGCGACTTCATCCCGCGCCATGCGCCGTAGGGCGCGGCGGAGGCGCCGCCGATCAGGGTGGGCTTGGGCGCCATCACCGTGGTCGAGATCCGGCTGAGCCAGTCGATGCCGTTCTTGAAGGTACCGGGAATGCCGTGATTGTATTCCGGCGTCACTAGGATCATCGCCGCGGCCTCGCCGATCCGCCCGGCCAGCTCGGTCATGGAGGCCGGGAATCCGTCCTCCGCCTCGCGCCGGGCGGAGTAATGCGGCGTCTCCTCGAACAGGCGGAAATCCACGCGGTCCAGCTCCAACCCGTCCGGCTCCAGCTCCGACAGGATCACGTCGAGCAGGGCGGCGTTCAGCGAACCGTCGCGGGTCGAGGCGGCGAGGGCGATGATCTTCAAGGCAGTCTCCTTCGGGTCGTGCCGGACGCTCGGTTGCCAGGCGAAATACTTTCCTATCTAAGTAACCGGCAGGGAGAGGCCGGGCAAGGCAGGAGGAATGCCGTTGCGGATCATGGAAATACGCGAGATGCGGGTGCCGTTGCGCGGGGCCGTGGCGAACGCGGTGGTCAACTTTGCCGAACACGACGTGTCGCTGGTCGCGGTGCTGGCCGAGATTGGGGGCCGGCGCCTGGCGGGGATCGGCTTCAACTCCATCGGTCGTTTTGCGCAGCCGGGGCTTTTGCGGGAACGCTTCATCCCTAGGGTGCTGGCCGCTGAGCCGGAGAGCTTTGCCGGCGGCCCGAACGGCGCGGCCGATCCGGCAAAGGTCCGCGACATCGCCATGCGCAACGAGAAGCCGGGCGGCCACGGGGACCGGGCCGCCGCGGTGGGTGCGCTGGAACTGGCCTTCTGGGACCTCGCCGCCAAGGCGGGGGAGGAGCCGGCCTGGGCCACCATCGCGCGCCATTTCGGCACCACCCCGCACGAGCAGGGCTGCGCGGTCTACGCGGCGGGCGGCTATTACTACGCGCCCGGCGACGGCATGTCGCTCGGGGACGAGATGCGCGGCTATGTCGACCGGGGCTTCCGCGCCGCCAAGATGAAGATCGGCGGCGCCAGCCCGGCCGAGGACATGGCGCGGATAGAGGAGACCGTCGCCGTGCTTGGCAGCCCCGGACAGCTTGCCGTGGACGCCAACGGCCGCTTCACCCCCGACGAGGCCCTGGCCCGCGCGGCCGAGCTCGACCCGCTGGGCCTGCGCTGGATCGAGGAAATGGGCGATCCGCTGGATTACGCGCTGAACGCCCGGCTGACCGGCGCCGTTGCCACCCCCGTGGCGACCGGCGAGAACCTGTTCAGCCGGCAGGACCTGGCCAACCTGCTGCGCTTCGGCGGGGTGCGGCCGGGGATCGACGTGTTCCAGATGGATGCGGGGCTGAGCTACGGGCTGACCGATTACGCCGGCATGATCGCCGACCTGGAGGCGGCGGGCCATGCGCGCGACCAGGCGATGCCCCATGGCGGCCACCTGATCAACCTGCACATTGTGGCGGGGCTCGGGCTTGGCGGGTGCGAGGCCTATCCCAACGTCTTCCTGCCCTTCGGCGGCTACGCGCCGCAATGCCGGCTGGACGAGGGGCGGATCCATCCCTCGGACGCGCCGGGCTTCGGGCTGGAGCAGAAACCGGAACTGGCGCCGCTGATCGACGAGATCACGGCCTGAACGCAGGGAGGGCGCGATGCGGATCGCGATCATCGGATGCGGCGCGATGGGGTCGGTCTATGCCGGGCTCTTCGCCGAGGCCGGGCACGAGGTGCTGGCCGTGTCGCGCGACGCGGGCCATGTGGAGGCGATCAACCGCGACGGGCTGCGCCTGACCGGGGCCAGCGGTGACCGGGCCATCCCCATGCGCGCCGCCGCCGCGCCGGAAGGGGAGGCCGCCGATCTCGTGGTGATCGCCACCAAGGCGGCGCAGGCCGGGGCGGCGGCGCGGGCGGCGCTGCCGCTCGTGGGAGAGGACACGCTGGTCCTGACGATCCAGAACGGCCTCGGCGCGGCAGAGGAGGTGGCGGAGGCGGTGGGCCCGGACCGGCTGGCCGTGGGTATCGCCGCGGCCTTCGGCGCCTCGCTGCCGGCGCCGGGCCATGCCCACCATGCGAGCCTCGGCGCGATCCATGCCGGGGCCCTTGCCGGCCTGCCAAGGGACGCGCTGGACCGGATCGTCGCGGCCTGGGACGGGGCCGGGTTCGAGGCCCGCGCGGCTGCGGACATCGCGGCGATGCAATGGGAAAAGCTGATCTGCAACGTGGCCTTCAGCGGCCCTTGCGCGATCTCGGGCCTGACCGTCGGCGGCGTGATGGCGCAGGAGGAGATCACCCGGGTCAGCCGCGCCGCCGCCGTCGAGGCCTACGAGGTGGCCCGCGCCCGCGGCATCGCGCTGTCCGTCACCGACCCGGTCGCCCATGTGGAGGCCTTCGGGCGGCGGGTCGCGGCGGCCAAGCCCTCGGTCCTTCTGGACCTGGAGGCCGGGCGGCGGAGCGAGATCGGCTACATCAACGGCGCCGTGGTGCGCGAGGCCGAAAAGGCCGGGATGCGGGCGCCGGTGAACGAGACCATAACCTCTTTGGTCGTCTCCCGAGAAAGTGGCGCCTGGCAGACAACCATGGGGCGCGGGGACACGTGAAATGATGCCTTTCGCGTCAATGTTTTCGCCGGCGCCACCGAATCCACTTGTTTCGCTGAGGGAAATGCACTTCCATTAATTAGCTGTCTAAGCTGATAGTGAAACTGGGCAAGGGAGGTGCACATGTTTCCGCAATCCGTTCATCACGTGGCGTATCGCTGCAAGGACTCCAAGGAGACCGTGGAGTTCTACGAAAAGGCCCTGGGCATGTCCTACACCTTTGCCGTGGCCGAGGACGAGAATCCGACGACCGGGGAAGTGAACCCGTTCATGCACATCTTCTTCCAGCTTCCGGATGGCAGTCACCTTGCCTTCTTCGAGCTGCCGAACGAGCCGGAGATGGGGCGCGACCAGAACACGCCCGAATGGGTCCAGCACCTGGCCATGGACGTGAGCAGCCTCGACGAGCTGCACAAGGCCAAGGCGCACCTGGAATCCATGGGCGTAGAAGTGGTCGGACCGACCGATCACAAGATCTGCCAGTCGATCTATTTCTTCGACCCCAACGGGCACCGGCTCGAGCTGGCCTATCGCACCATGCCGCCGGAGCTTGAGAAAAAGCTGCACGACATTTCGGCCGACATGCTGACCGAGTGGACGAAGACCAAGCGCGCCCCGCGCGAGGTCCTAGCCCGGCTGGCCGGCTGATCGCGCCGCCCCGGGGAGGGGGCGGCGAATAAAACAACAGGGAGGATAACATGAAGACGAAGTTTCTTCTGGCGGGGGCGCTTGCCTGCGCCCAGATGGTCGCGGCGGCAGGGATCGCCCAGGCGGATACCACGCTGCGGTTCGGCTGGTACGGCAGCCCCGAGGCCGATTTCAACAAGAACGGCACCTTCAAGTGGGGCGAGCAGGTCGAAGAAGTGACCGACGGCCGCGTGAAGGTGGAATTCCTGGCGCAGCCGCCGGGGTCGCCGCGGGTCTTCTACGACCTGATCCGCGACCGGGTGATGGATGCGGGCTATTACTCGCCGGGCATCGCACAGCGCCCCTTCGTGCTGCACCAGGTGGCCGAACTGCCCTTCCTGGGCGATTCCGCCGAGGCCAACTCGGCCGCCTACTGGCGCATCTACAAGGAATACCTGGAGCCCGCGGGCGAACATTCGGACGTGCAGATCGTCACCGTTTCCACCCACGGGCCGGGCATGATCCACAATTCCAAGCGCCCGATCGAAAGCGCCGCGGATCTCGAGGGGCTGAAGATGCGGGTCCCCGGCGACACGATCGGCGAACTGGCGGACAAGCTGGGCGCGACGGCCATGTCGGTGCCCTTCACCGAGGTGAACCAGGTGATCTCCAACGGCATCGCGGACGGCATCTTCGTGCCTTACAACGCGGTGCGCGACATGTCCCTGGCCAAGTACCTGCCCTACACGACGGACGTGCCGGGCGGCATCTACAACTTCGTCTTCCACTTCGCCATCAACAAGGAGGCGTGGAACGAGATCTCGCCCGAGGACCAGGAAGCGATCATGTCCGTCTCCGGCGAGGCGGGCGCGCGGATGATCGGCCATTCCTGGGACGTGGGCGATGCGGCCGGGCGTGAATACGTCAAGGAGCAGGGCGTGGAGATCACGCAGATGTCACCCGAGTTCAAGGAAGAGATCGACGCCGCCTTCATCCCCATGCGCGAAGCCTGGTTCGAGAAGGCCCAGGAGCTGGGCGTCGACGGCGAGGCGGCGTTCCAGGCCTACCAGGACGAGGTCGCCAAGCTGAACGAGGAAATCGGCAAGTAGGGCCCCGGCCCCTTGCCCGAGAGGTGATCCGTGTCCGACGATACCGGTTTCCGCAATGATGGCCTGCGGGGAGGATTTCTCCGCAGGCTGTTGACCCTGGCGCTGGCCGCGGTGCTGTTCGGTCTGATGATGATGACCGTCGTGGACGTGATCGGCCGCGATCTCTTCGACGCTCCGATCAAGGGGGGCTACGAGCTGTCCGGCCTCATCCTCATGCTTCTCTTCTTCTGCGCGCTGCCCTTCGCGACCGCCGGCGCGCATCACATCACCGTCACGCTGATCGACGGCATCGTGCCCCCGGCCGGCCGCGCGCGGCTCGACGCGGCGGCAAGCGTGATCTCGGCGGTGCTGCTGCTGGTGCTGGCCTATTTCGTGATGCTCAAGGGCCTGTCCTCGATCCGCTACATGGAGGCGACGATGTTCCTGAGCGTGCCGCTCGGGCCGTTCTCCCTGCTGGCGGCGGCGTCGCTGGCGATCACCGGCCTGGTCCTGCTGTGGCGGGCCTGGCGCGGCATCCGCGGCGACTGGCAATCGGAACCCCGCGACGATGTTTGAATCCATTATCGGCTTCGCCGGCCTGCTCGGGCTGATCTTCCTGCGCGTGCCGGTGGCCTTCGCGATGATGATCGTGGGGGTGGTGGGCTTTGGCCTGACCGTCGGCTGGAAGCCCTCGCTGATCTCGGCCGCCCAGGCCGCGGTGCATTCCACGCAGGAATATTCCCTTCTGGTGATCCCGCTCTTCCTGCTGATGGGCAACCTGATCTCGCGCGCGGGGCTGTCCGCGCGGCTTTACGATGCGTCCAACGCCTGGCTGGGCCATCGCCGCGGCGGGCTGGCGCGGGCGACGATCGTGTCCTGCGCCGGCTTCTCGGCGGTCTGCGGCAGCTCGCTGGCCACCACCGCCACCATGGCCCGCATCGCGGTGCCCGAGATGAACCGCCTGGGCTATTCCCGCGAGCTTGCCGCCGGCTCCATCGCGGCGGGGGGCACGCTGGGCATCCTCATCCCGCCGAGCGTCATCATGGTGATGTACGGCGTGCTGACCCAGACCGACATTGCCGCGCTCTTCATCGCGGGGGTGATCCCCGGCCTGCTGGGTATCCTGTTCTACAACCTCGCCGTCACCATCGTGACCCGGCTGAAGCCCGACAGCGGCCCGGCCGGGATGCACGTGGAATGGGGCGAGAAATGGCGCTCCCTGCTCGGGGTGTGGGAGATCCTGCTGCTCTTCATCCTGGTGATCGGCGGCATCTACGTGGGCCTCTTCACGCCGAACGAGGCGGCGGGCGTCGGCGCCTTCGGGGCGTTGCTTTCGGTGGTCTTCCGCCGCACCGCCACCCTGTGGGAGATCATCGACGTCTTCTACGAGACCGCGATCCTGTCGGCGGCCCTGGTCACCGTGCTGATCGGCGCCTTCGTCTTCTCCAGCTTCCTCAACATGACCGGCATGCCGCGCGAGATCGGCGCCTTCGTCTCGGGCAACGGCTTTCCGGCCTGGGCGGTGATGGCGCTGATCATCGTGGCCTACGTGCTGCTGGGCATGGTGCTGGATTCGATCTCGATGATCCTGCTGACAATCCCGGTCTTCTTTCCGCTGGTACAGTTCTACGGCTTCGATCCGATCTGGTTCGGCATCATCGTCGTCGTGGTCACCGAGATCAGCCTGATCACCCCGCCGGTCGGCATGAACATCTTCGTGCTGGCCAACGTGGTGCCCGACCTGCGCATCGGCACGATCTACCGCGGGGTCATTCCCTTCGTGCTGGTCGACCTGCTGCGCCTCGCGCTGTTGCTGGCCTTCCCGGCCATATCGCTGACGCTTCCCGCAATGATGAACTGAGAAACCCATGTCCCAGACCCGCGCCTTCACCCGCATTCCGCTGATCATCCAGTACCCCGAGACGCTGCAGAACGCCGAGACCTACGGCTTTGTCGGCACCCAGGGCATGGTGAACCTGGAGGGCCAGCTGCTGAAGCCCGAAGGGGTGGAGTCGAAGACCGTCATCATCATGATGCACCCGGCCACCACCCTGCAGCTTCTGCCGGTGCCGATCGCGCTGGCCGAGGCCGGGCATCACGTGATCTGCGGCAACAGCCGCTATGCCCGCTTCGACGCCAGCCTGATCATGGAGAAGGTGGCCCGCGACATGGGCGCCTACGTGGATTACGCCAAGTCCGTGCTGGGCTATGAAAAGGTCGTGCTGCTGGGCTGGTCCGGCGGCGCGTCGCTGTCGCTCTTCTACCAGAGCCAGGCGGAGCGGCCCGACATCACCCACACGCCCGCCGGCGACCCGGTGGACCTGACCGCCGCGGGGCTGACCCCGGTGGAGGGCGTGATGATGGTGGCGGCCCATGCCAGCCGCGCCCGCACGCTCAGCCAGTGGCTCGACCCCTCGGTGATCGACGAAGCCGATCCCTACCGGCGCGACCCCGAACTCGACATCTACGACCCGAAGGGCGCGCCGCGGCCGCCCTACACGCAGGATTTCATCGACCACTTCCGCGCGGCCCAGCTTGCCCGGATGCGGCGCATCACCGACTGGGCGCGGGAAGAGCTCGACAGCCTCGCGCGCAAGGGCGGCGCGGAATACGAGCGCAGCTTCGTCGTGCATCGCACCATGGCCGACCTGCGCTGGCTCGACCCGGCGGTGGATCCCAACGACCGGGTTCCGGGCACCTGCTTCCTGGGCAACCCGGAGGCGGCGAACGTCAACCCGGCGGGGCTGGCGCGCTATTCCTCGCTGCGCAGCTGGCTGTCGCAATGGTCGGTGGATGACAGCCGCTGCGACGCGGTGGCCGGGGCCTCGCGCATCTCGGTGCCGCTGATCGTGATCGAGAACAGCGCCGATGACGGGGCGCCGGCCTCGCATCCGAAGCTGGTCTACGAGGCCGCCGCCCAGACCGAGCGCGAGATGCACGTGATCGAGGGCGCGACCCATTACTACAAGGGCCAGCCGGAGCTGCTGCAGGAGTGCCTGTCGCGCATCGCCGACTGGATGCAGCGCACCGGCCTCTGGTCCCCCGAGGAGGACAGGGTGACCGCCGGGGCAAGGGGATGACCGCCGGGATGACATCCGGAGAACGCAGCCTCGCGGCGCGGCTGGCGCAGCCAGGCATCCTCACCGTGCCCGGCGCCTATGACGCCCTCTCGGCCCGCATCGCCGCCCGCGCCGGGTTCGAGGCGGTCTACATGACTGGCTTCGGCGTGTCGGGCTCCACCCTCGGGATGCCGGACCTGGGCCTGCTCACCGCCACCGAGATGGCCGAGCGTGCCCGCGCCCTGGCCGATGCGGCCGCGACGGTGCCCCTGATCGCGGATGCCGATAACGGCCATGGCGGCACGCTCAACGTCGCGCGGATGGTCGCGCTCTACGAACGGGCTGGGGTGCAATGCATCCAGCTCGAGGACCAGGTCTTTCCCAAGCGCTGCGGCCACATGGCCTCCAAGGAGGTGGTGGACCGGGCCGAGGCGGTGGCCAAGATCGAGGCGGCGGTCGCGGCCCGCCGGTCGCCCGACTTCCTGATCATGGCGCGCACGGACGCGCGGGCCGTGGTGGACATGGACGAGGCGCTGCGCCGCGCCGAGGGGTTCCTGGAGGCCGGCGCCGACCTGATCTTCGTCGAGGCCCCGCAATCCCCCGAGGAAATGGCGCGCCTCGCCACGACCTTCCCCGAGGCCCGGCTGGTGGCCAACATGGTGGAGGATGGCCGCACGCCCTACCTCTCGGCGGCGGAGCTGGAAGAGATGGGCTTTGCGCTGGCGCTCTTCCCGGTCTCTGCCCTGCTGGTGGTCGCGCGGACGCTCGAGGACACCTATGCCCGGATGCGTGAGGCGGGCCGCCTGCCGGAGGACGCGACGCGGCTGCGCTTCGGCGAATACAACCGGATGATCGGCCTCGACGAGCTCATGCCCTCCGCGGTGGATCAAGGCTCCGACTAGCGGGGCGGCAGATCAGGCGGCGGCCCCGCCCTCCGGCGCCGCGGGCGGCTCAACGCAGTTGACGCGGCGAAGGGCGCTGGCTAAAGCCTTGCACACAGGCTCTTTTCGGGCCGCAGATTGGGACAAGCACATTCGTGTTGCCGAAATCCAGGATCAGGAAGCCGGAGATCGTGCAGGCGACGATCCGGGCGATCGGGAAGAACGGACTTCCCATGCCGTCCTACGATCAGATCGCCGGCGAGGCCGACATGTCGCGCCAGCTGATCCGGCACTACTTTCCCGACCCCGAGGAACTGATGCTCTCGGTCTGCGACGCGCTTGCCGCCTCCTACCGGGAATTGCTGATGCAGGGCATCCTGACGGCGGGCGCGACCGAGCGGCTGCCGATGTTCCTCGATTTCTACTTCGATTTCCTGGCCGGCAAGGGGCTGGGCAAGCCGGCGGACGACCAGGTCTATGACGCGGTCTTTTCGCTCGCCGCCTCGTCGGAGAAGATCCGCGAGAACCTGCACGAGCAATACCTCGTGCTGCAATACACCATCGCCCACGAGGTCCAGATCAGCACCGGCCTGCCGCAGAAGGCCTGCCGCGAGATCGGCTTCCTCTTCGTCAGCCTGATGTACGGCCACTGGAAGATGGTCGCCTCGCTGGGATTTCCCGCCAGCTACCACCGCACCACCCGCGAGGCGCTCGACCGCCTCATCGACTCCTACCGGGAGCGCTATGTCGATCCCGACGACGAGGAGTCGCCGGAGGACGGGGCCGACGACGGCTGAGCCGTTGCCGACGCCGGGCGGGATGACGCCCGGAAAAATGCCGGAAAAATCATCGTCTCTGGCAGAATTCTGCCGTGCAGCATGGCGCCGATTGCACATTTCCCGAGAGCGCGGAAACTGAGCGGCACCGTCACGTGAAAAAACAAGGGGGAGTGACAGGGTGAAAATGCGCAATGCGGATGGCATGGTCGGACGGCAAGGGGCGGCGGGGGTCGCGACCGGCCCGGGGCTTGGGCGGCGCGGCGTCCTCGGCGGGATGCTGGGCTCTGTCGCCACGCTGGCACTGCCGCCGCTGCGCGCCCGGGCGCAGGAGGCCGAGGCCAGCCAGGCCGAACAGGACGCGGCCGAATCCAAGCCGCAGGCACCCGAGGGGCAGGCCTTTTCCTTCGACGACCTGAGCGAGCGCATGCGCCTTGCCAGCCTCGGAACCCCGCGCGAGGCCGAGCCGGCCGAGGGCTTCTTTTCCGAGCTCGATTACGACGATTACCAGCGCATCCGCTTCCGGCCCGAGCGCGCCCGCTGGCAGGACGATGACGCGCAGTTCCGGGTCAATGCCTTCCACCTGGGCTGGCTCTTCGAGGAGGCGGTGGCGATCTACGAGGTGCAGGACGGCATTGCGCGCAAGATGACCTTCAGCACCGACGATTTCGAATATCACGACGGTATCTCGCAGCCGATCCCGGAGCATTCCGACATGCCGGGCGTGGCGGGCTTCCGGCTGAACGCCCCGCTTAACCGGGCCGACCTGTTCGACGAGCTGATCGCCTTTCTCGGGGCGAGCTATTTCCGCGCCCTTGGCCGCGACAATGTCTACGGGCTCAGCGCGCGGGGGCTGGCGGTGAATACCGGGCTCGCCGAGCAGGAGGAGTTTCCGCGCTTCACCGCCTTCTGGCTGGAGCGTCCCGCGCCCGGCGACACCCGGGCGACCATCTATGCCGCGCTGGAAAGCCGCTCGATCACCGGGGCCTACCGCTTCGTGGTGGAGCCGGGGGAGACGACGGTGGTCGATGTCACCGCGCGGCTCTACCTGCGGCGCGACATCCAGCAGCTTGGCCTCGCGCCGCTGACCTCGATGTACCTCTTCGGCGACAGCGATCCCGGCGATTTCGAGGATTACCGCCCGCGCGTTCATGACAGCGAGGCGCTGGTGCTGAACACCCGCGGCGGGCAGACCTTCTACCGCTCGCTCAACAACCCGCCCCGGCTGGCCAGCTCCTATCTCGGGGCGCTCACGCCGGTCTCCTTCGGGCTGGTGCAGCGCACGCGGGATTTCGACCATTACCTCGACGCCCAGGCGCATTACGAACGCCGCCCCTCGCTGATGGTGGAGCCGGTGGGCGACTGGGGGAAGGGCGCCGTCCGGCTGGTCGAGATCCCCTCGGATCTGGAGGGCAACGACAACATCGTGGCCTTCTGGGTCCCCGATCAGCCGACGCGGGAGGGCGATGCGCTGGAAGTTGCCTACCGCCTGCATTGGGGCATGACGCCGCCGGGCGCGGAAAGTTCGCAACATGCCCATGTTTTGCGCGCGCGTGTCGGCAAAGGCGGCATTTCGGGCGTGAAATCGCGCCCCGATCGGCGGAAATTCGTCGTCGATTTCGAGGGCGGCCTACTTGCGGAACTTCCCCCGGATGCCGACGTTACGGCCGCAGTCACAGCGGACCGAGGCGAGGTCGTAGAAACAGTTCTCAGCCGCATCGACGGCACCGATACCTGGAGGCTCGTGACCGAGGTCAGGGCCGAGCCGGGTAGTGTCGTTGAACTGCGTGCGGCTATCACCGGCTTCGGACGCGAACTAAGCGAAACCTGGCTGTATCAATGGGTAAAGGAATGAACCAGGACCCGACCACACATCCCCGGAGCGACCAGGCACGGGCCGTCCCCGGCCCCGGATGGGCGCCGCCCGCGGCCCCGATGGACATGCCGCGCCAGGTGCTCGAGACCGAGCGCCGTGCGGCAAGCGCGCCGTCGCGCCTGCTGCGCCTCTTTTTAGGGTGGCAGCGTGCCTGACACCGCCCCGGGCGCCGCGGCGCCCCGTCCCGACCGTGCGACCATCCGAGCCCGCGTTGTCGCGCTGGCCTTCAGCGCGCTGGCCGCTTCCGCCGCCGCGGTGCTGCTGGCCGAGGCTTCGGCCCAGGACGGCACCGATTTCTGGGACATTTCCCGCACTGCGCTCATCCTGCTGACCACCGCCTGGCTGGCCTGGGGCGCCGCCCAGGCGCTGCTGGGTCTGCCGGGCCGGACCCGCCGGCGCGAGCTGCCCGAGACGCAGGAGCCCCAGGCACCCACGGTGGTGATCGTGCCGATCTGCAACGAGGATCCGGTCGCCACCTTCGCCCGCATCGCGGCGATGGACGGCTCGCTCGCCCGCGCCGGCGTGCGCGCCGACATCGCCATCCTGTCGGATACCGGCAACCCCGAGGCCGCCGGGCTGGAGGAGGACGCCTTTGCACGGCTGCTGCGTGACACCGAGGGGGCAGGGCGCATCTTCTACCGCCGCCGCTCCGACAACCGGGGGCGCAAGGCCGGCAATATCGAGGACTTCATCCGCGCCTCGGGCGGGGCGTGGGAGCTTGCCGTCATCCTCGACGCCGACAGCCTGATGGAGGGCGAGACGATCCGCGCCATGATCGCCCGCATGCAGGCCGACCCGCAGCTCGGCCTGTTCCAGACGCTGCCCCGCATCGTCGGCGCCGCCTCGCTGTTCGGCCGCGCCATGCAATTCGCCGCCAGCTTCCATTCGCCGGTCTTCGCGCGCGGGCTGGCGCGGATGCAGGGCGTGACCGGCCCCTTCTGGGGCCACAACGCCATCGTCCGGGTGCGCGCCTTTGCCGAAAGCTGCGGCCTGCCGCCGCTCAGCGGCAAGCCCCCCTTCGGCGGCCACATCCTGAGCCACGACTACGTGGAGGCGGCGCTGCTCGCCCGCGCCGGCTGGAAGGTCGAGGTGGACGAGACGCTCGGCGGCTCCTACGAGGAGGGGCCGGACAACATCCTCTCCTATGCCAAGCGCGATCGCCGCTGGTGCCAGGGCAACCTGCAGCACATCCGGCTGCTCTTCACGCCCGGCCTGCGCGGCTGGAGCCGCTTCGTCTTCCTGCAGGGGATCTTTGCCTACCTGGTCTCGCTGCTCTGGGGGGCGTTCCTGATCGCCTCGCTGGTGGCCACCGTGACCGCGCCGGCGCCGGATTACTTCCCCGAGCCCTACCAGCTGTTCCCGGTCTTCCCTTCGGACCGCACGCAGGAGATCATCGCGCTCGCCATCGGGATCGGCGGGCTGCTGATCCTGCCCAAGGTCCTGATCCTCGGCGGGGCCATCCTGTCGGGCCGGGCCAAGGGGTTCGGCGGGGCGGCGGGCGCCATCGCCTCGGTGGTGGTCGAGATCCTGCTCTCCTCGCTGCTGGCGCCGGTGATGCTGATGTATCAGAGCCGCGCCGTGCTGCAGGTCCTGATGGGGCGCGACGGCGGCTGGCCCGCCAACCAGCGCGGCGAAGGCCGGCTGAGCCTGGCCGAGGGCTGGCGCGCCGCCTGGTGGATCACGCTGGCGGGCGCGCTGGCGCTTGCGCTGGTGACCCGGATCGCGCCGGGCCTGCTGCCCTGGATGCTGCCGGTCACCCTGCCGATGCTGGCCGCGCCGCTGCTCATCGCCTGGACCTCGCGCCGGGCCGGACGCCGCGTGTTCCGCGTGCCGGGCGAAGCGCGACCGCCGCAGATCGTCGTGGCCTATCACGGCTGGCTCGATCGCTGGGCGCCCGCCGCTCCGGAGCAGAAGGCGTCCGGGGCAGGGGAGGCGCGGGTCGATGCCGCAGCCTGACTCCACGCTCGTCGCCTTCCCGAAAAGCCCGCCGCCCGCCCGCCGCCCCCGCGATCCGCGGATCGACGCTTTTCGCGGGCTGGCGCTGGTCATGATCTTCATCGACCACGTGCCCGGCAATCCCTACGAGGGCTGGACGATCCGCAACTGGGGCTTCTCTGACGCGGCCGAGGGCTTCTTCGTCATGTCGGGCGTCGCCGCGGGCATCGCCTATTCCGGCCGTTTCCTCGCCCCCGAACTGGCCCGCCACGGTCTGTGGGAGGCGGTGGCGCCGATGTGGAAACGCGCCTGGACCCTGTACCTCGTGCACCTTTTCCTGACGGTCTGGGCCATCGGCATCTTCGTCTGGGGGGCGCAGACCTTCTATGCGCCGGAGCTGCTGGAAAAGATCAACCTGCGCCAGCTGTTCGAGAATACCCGCGAGACGCTGCTCGGCTTTCCGACGCTGGGGCACCAGCTGGGCTACGTGAACATCCTGCCCGCCTATTCGGTCCTGCTGCTGGCCGGCCCCGCGATGATCTGGCTGGGCCTGCGCCGGCCCTGGCTGCTGGCCGCGCTGTCGGCCGCGCTCTGGGTCGCCGCCGGGCTGTGGCGGCTGAACCTGCCGAACTATCCCAATCCCGGCGGCTGGTTCTTCAACCCGGTGGCTTGGCAGGCGGTCTTCGTGACCGGGCTGCTGACCGGCATCTTCTTGCGCCGGGGCGAGCGTTTCGTGCCGAAATCGCCTTGGCTCCTGACCGCGGCCCTGGGCGTGCTGCTCTTCGTGCTCGCCTGGCGCTACGTGCCCGAGCTGGGGCCGTGGCTGAACCGGCAGATGGCGCGGGCCGGCGCCGCCGGTGTGCCCTTCAACTTCGTCAGCCACGACAAGACCTTCCTTGCCGCGCCACGGCTGATCCACGTGCTGGCGCTTGTCTACGTGCTGTCCTATCCCGACTGGATCCGGCGCGCCTGTGCCAGCGCCCTGGGCGCGCCCTTCCGCCTGCTGGGGCGGCAGGGGCTGCTGGTGTTCTCCGCCGGCACCCTGATGGCGCTGTTCTGCCAGGTGCTGATGACGGCCGACGGGTCGGGCGCCTCGGGCTGGCTGGCCTGGCTGCTGCCGCCGCTCGGCGTGGCGGTGATGCTCATCGCGGCGCATTTGGGCGATCTGCGGCGCCCGCGGCCCGGCGGCCCCCCCGCGGGTAGCGCGACCCATGCGGGCGGCGAGGGCCCGGCGCGGCGGGTGCGGACCGGCGGGGTGGTCAGCGCGGCGGATTGAGGGGCGGCGCAGGGGCCTCGCCCGCCGCGAGGTCGAGGAAGGCGCGGATCAGCTTGCCTTCGCGGCGCTGGCGCAGGCAGATCAGCATCTCCTCCATCTCCAGTCCCGGCGCGTCCTCCAGCGGGATCTCGGCCAGCCGCGCATCGGCCACGAACTCCGCCCGGCTGACGAAGCCGACGCCGCCCCCCGCCGCCACGATCTCGCGCACCGCCTCGCGGCCCTCGGCCTCGATGGCGGGCTCCAGCGTGATCCCCTTGCGCGCGGCGGCCTCCAGCACCTTGGCGCGGGTCCGCGAGCCCGGTTCCCGCATCACCAGCGGCAGGCCAGCAAGGTCGCGAAAGCCGAGCCTGTCGCGCCCCGCCAGCGCCGACCCCGCCGCGGTGAAGGCGACGATGGGCGTCGCCCCCAACGGGATCACCTCGAACTCGCTACCGCTCGGCAGGTCCCCCAGCACGCCGATCTCGGCCGCGTAATCCTGCAGCCGCGCGGTGACCTGGTCGCTGTTGCCGGTGGTCAGGCTGACCCGCACGCCCGGATAGCGCGCGCGGAAGGGCCCGAGGATTTGCAACAGGTGATGCGCCGAATCCGCCACGATCCGCAGGTGTCCTTCGCGCAGGCCCCGCGCCTCGGTCAGCAGCTCCGCCGCCTCGCGCTCCGCCTCGAACATGCGCCGGGTGATCGCCAGCAAGGCCTCGCCTTGCGCGGTCGGCACGATCTGCTTCTTCCGCCGGTCGAAGAGCCGGATGTCATAGGCCTCTTCCAGCCGGCGCACCTGGTCCGACACCGCGGGCTGCGTCAGGTGCAGCGCCTCGGCCGCGCGGGAAAACCCGCCCTCGGTGGCGACGTGGTGAAAGGCTCGAAGCTGGGCGTAGCGCATGGGGATCCCGTATATCAGTCAGGCTTATCGAAGAATATGATAAAACGATTTTGCAAATAGGACCATGCGTGGGAGAACCCCCGTGACCCACAAAGGGAGCCCGCCATGCAAGACGCCTTCCCCCCGCCCGAGATGGGCGAGCCCTACCTGCTGACCCCCGGCCCGCTGACCACCGCCATCGAGGTCAAGCGCGCCATGCTGCGCGACTGGGGCAGCTGGGACGGCGATTTCCGTGCCATGACCGCCGACCTGCGCAAGCGCCTTCTGGCCATGGCCGGCGCGGATGACGACTGGGACTGCGTGCCGCTCCAGGGCAGCGGTTCCTACGCGGTGGAGGCGATGCTGGGCAGTTTCGTCCCCCGCGACGGCAAGGTGCTGGTGCTGGCCAACGGCGCCTACGGCCAGCGGGTGGCGCAATCGCTGCGCTATCTCGGTCGCGCGCACGAGGTGATCGACAAGGGCGACTACCTGCCGCCCCGCGGGGCCGAGGTCGCCGCGGCGCTGGCCGCCGACACTTCGATCACCCACGTGGTGGCGATCCATTGCGAAACCTCCTCGGGCATCCTCAACCCGGTGGAGGAAATCGCCGAGGCGGTGGCGCAGGCCGGCCGCAAGCTGCTGATCGATTCCATGTCCGGCTTCGGCGCGCTGCCGCTGGACGTGCGCGACATCGAGGTCGAGGCCTTCGTCTCCTCGGCCAACAAGTGCATCGAGGGCGTGCCCGGCTTCGGCTTCGTCATCGCGCGGCGGTCGGTGCTGGAGGCGGCGGAGGGCAATTCCCATTCCCTCGCGCTCGATCTGCACGCGCAATGGGCCTACATGGAAAAGACCGGCCAGTGGCGCTATACCCCGCCGACCCACACGGTCGCGGCCTTCCTGGCGGCGCTGGACCTGCACGAAGCCGAGGGTGGCCGCGCCGGGCGGCTCGCCCGCTACGAGGGCAACCGCGATACCATGGTGGCGGGCATGCGCGAGCTTGGCTTCGAGACGCTGCTCTCGGACCGCTGGCTGTCGCCGGTGATCGTCACCTTCTTCTGCCCCGCCGACCCGGCCTTTTCCTTTGCCCGCTTCTATGACCTGATGAAGGACAAGGGTTTCATCATCTATCCCGGCAAGCTGACCGTGGTGGACAGCTTCCGCATCGGCTGCATCGGCCGGATGGACGCCCCGGTGATGCGCCGCGTGGTCGAGGCCGCGCGCGACAGCCTGACAGATATGGGCGTGGCCTCTGCCGCGCCGCCCGAAGAGGCGCTGGCCGAACGCGCCCGCCTCGCCGCATGAATCCGCAGGAGACAGACATGAACGACATGAGCCGCAGCCCGGTCACCGTGAACGACCGGACCTATCCCTTCCCCAAGGTGCCCGCCATCGCCATCTGCCTCGACGGCTGCGAGCCGGAATATCTCGAGGTCGCGATCTCCAAGGGGCTGATGCCGAACCTCGCGCGCATCCGCGAGACGGGGACCGACCGGCTGGCCCATTCGGTGATCCCCTCCTTCACCAACCCCAACAACCTGTCCATCGCCACCGGCCGGCCGCCGATCGTCCACGGCATCTGCGGCAACTTCCTCTACGAGCCCGAGACCGGCGAAGAGGTGATGATGAACGATGTCCGCTTCCTGCGCGCGCCGACGATCTTCAGCGCCTTCCAGAAGGCCGGTGCCAAGGTCGCCATCGTCACCGCCAAGGACAAGCTGCGCGCGCTGCTGGGCGCGGAGCTGCAGCACGGCGAGGGCGGGGCGATCTGCTTTTCCTCGGAGAAGGCCGACCAGGCGACGCTGGCCGAGAACGGTATCGACAACGCCAGCGCCTGGCTCGGCCGCCCGGTGCCCGAGGTCTATTCGGCGGAATTGTCGGAATTCGTCTTTGCCGCGGGGGTGAAGCTGCTGCGGGAGCGTCGGCCCGACGTGATGTACCTGACCACCACCGACTACATCCAGCACAAATACGCCCCCGGCGATGACGAGGCCGATGCCTTCTACGCCATGTTCGACCAGTACCTGGGCGAGCTCGACGCCGAGGGCGCCGCCATCGTGGTGACCGCCGACCACGGCATGAAGCCCAAGCATGACGCCAACGGCGATCCCGCCGTGATCTACGTGCAGGACCTGATGGACGAGTGGCTGGGCGAGGGTGCGGCCCGCGTCATCCTGCCGATCACCGACCCCTACGTGGTCCACCACGGCGCGCTCGGCAGCTTCGCCACCGCCTACCTGCCCGAGGGCGCGGACCGCGCCGACATCGTCGCGCGGCTCAAGGCGCTGCCCGAGATGATCGCCGTCCTGACCCGCGAAGAGGCCGTCGAGCGCTTCGAGCTGCCCGCCGACCGCATCGGCGACGTGGTCATGGTCTCGGGCGAAAACATGACCATCGGCACCTCCGCCCATCGCCACGACCTCGCCGCGCTGAAGGAGCCGCTGCGCTCCCATGGCGGGCTGACCGAGCAGGAGGTGCCCTTCATCGTCAACCGCGTCCTGCCCGCCATGCCGTCGAAGCCCGAGCTGCGCAACTTCGACGCCTTCTTCTACGCCACCACAGCCGCGGGAGTTTCCGCATGAAGGATTCCGACACCATCCGCCACGAGCCCATGCGCATCGCCGGCCGCAAGGTCGACGCCGAGGGGGTGATCGAGGTGCATTATCCCTGGGACAACTCCGTGATCGGCACCGTCCCGGCGGGCAACGCCGCCCATGCCCGCGACGCCTTCGAGATCGCCGCGAACTACACGCCGAAACTCTCGCGCCACGACCGCAAGACGATCCTGCTGCGCACCGCCGAGATCCTGGAATCGCGCCGCGAGGAGCTGGCGAAGCTCATCACGCTCGAGCTCGGCATCTCCATGGCCGACAGCCGCTACGAGGTGGGCCGTGCCATGGATGTCTACACGCTGGCCTCGCAGCTGGTGATCCTCGACGACGGAGAGATCTTTTCCTGCGACATCACCCCGGGCGGCAAGAAGCGCAAGATCTTCACCACCCGCGAGCCGCTGAGCGCGATCTCGGCCATCACGCCCTTCAACCACCCGCTCAACATGATCTCGCACAAGATCGCGCCGGCCATCGCCACGAACAATTGCGTGGTGGCGAAACCGACCGAGCTGACGCCGATGACCGCGCTGATGCTGGCCGACGTGCTCTACGAGGCGGGGCTGCCGCCCGAGATGCTCTCGGTGGTGACCGGCTGGCCCGGCGATATCGGCGACGAGATGATCACCAACCCCCATGCGGAACTGGTGACCTTCACCGGCGGCGTGCCCGTGGGCAAGCTGATCGCGTCGAAAGCAGGCTACCGCCGGCAGGTGCTGGAGCTCGGCGGCAACGATCCCCTGATCATCTGCAACGACCTTTCCGACGACGATCTGGCGAAGGCCGCCGATCTCGCCGTCGCCGGGGCCACGAAGAATTCCGGCCAGCGCTGCACCGCGGTCAAGCGCATCCTCTGCATGGAAAGCGTCGCCGACCGCTTCGTGCCGCTGGTGCTGGAGCGGGCGAAGAAGATCCGCCACGGAGACCCCATGGCCGAGGAGACCGACCTGGGCTGCGTGGTGCACGAACAGGCGGCCGCCACCTTCGAGAAACGGGTCTACGACGCGGCGGAGCAGGGCGCCGAGGTGCTCTACGATCCCGGCCGCCAGGGCGCGCTGCTGCCACCCATCGTGGTGGACCGGGTGCCGCACGGCTCGGAGCTGGTGATGGAGGAAACCTTCGGCCCGGTGATCCCGGTGATCCGCGTGCCCGACGACGACGCGCAGGTCATGGAGATCTCCAACTCCACCCCCTTCGGCCTCTCCTCCGGCGTCTGCACCAACGATTTCCGCCGGATGCAGGCCTATATCGCCGGGCTCAAGGTGGGCACGGTGAACATCTGGGAGGTGCCGGGCTTCCGCATCGAGATGTCGCCCTTCGGCGGGATCAAGGATTCCGGCAACGGCTACAAGGAAGGCGTGATCGAGGCGATGAAGAGCTTCACCAACGTCAAGACATGGTCGATGCCCTGGGAGGCGTGAGCCGCCACGTGACGCCGCCCCGCCCGTCAACGCGACCGGCGCGCCGGTGGCGCCTGCGGGAGCCTCCGGCGGGAGTTTTTCGGGCAAGATGAAGGGAGCCACGTCGCGCCCTGCTTCTTCTGACCATAAATATCCCCGCCGGAGGCATTAAGTTCTTCAGGCCCGCCCGTGCCGCCCTGACCAGGGGCGGGGGCGGCGCGGGCCCCAGCAGCCAGGAGCCGCGCCTTGACCGGTCCCCGCCATACCGAAGGTGAATCCAACACCTCCGCCGCCCGCGCCGCCTGGGCCGCGCGGCAGGAGAACGCCGCCACCCGCGAGCTGCTGCGCCGCGACGCCGACGCCTTCCTGCACCAGTCGCTCTCCTCGCCCTGCGTCTCGACCATCGCCAAGGCCGAAGGCATCTGGATCGAAGACACTGCCGGCCGCCGCTACATGGATTTCCACGGCAATTCCGTGCATCACATCGGCTACGGCCATCCCCGGCTGAAACAGGCGATCCGCGACCAGATGGACGCGCTGCCCTTCGCGCCCCGGCGCTTTGCCTGCGAACCCGCGGTGGAGCTGGCCGAGGAGCTCGGCCGCATCGCGCCGGGGGACCTCGGCAAGGTGCTCTTCACCACCGGTGGCTCGGACGCGGTGGAGGTGGCGCTGAAGCTCGCCCGCGCCGCCACCGGACGCTTCAAGACCCTGTCCTTCTGGGACGCCTTCCACGGCGCGGGCTTCGGCGCCTCCTCGGTGGGGGGCGAGGCGACCTTCCGTTCGCATGTCGCCGGCCCGCTCCTGCCGGGGGCCGAGCATGTCGCGCCCTTCCATTGCTACCACTGCGCCTACGGCCATCCGGGGCCGGAGGAATGCGGGCTGCCCTGCGCCTCCATGGTCGACTACGTGCTGGCGCGCGAGGGCGACGTGGCCGCGGTGGTGGCGGAGCCCATGCGCGCCGTGCCTGTCACCCCGCCGCCGGGCTATTGGCGCCGCGTGCGCGAGGCGTGTGACCGGCACGGCACGCTGCTGATCCTCGACGAGATCCCCACCGGGCTGGGCAAGACGGGGCGCATGTTCTCCTTCGAGCATGACGGCGTGGTGCCGGACATCACCGTGCTGGGGAAATCGCTGGGCGGCGGGATGCTCCCCATTGCGGCCTGCATCGCCCGGCGCGACCTCGACGTGGCGGGGGATTTCGCGCTCGGCCATTACACCCACGAGAAGAACCCGGTCACCACCCGCGCCGCGCTCACCACCCTGCAGATCATCGCGGAGGAGGGGCTGGTCGACCGTGCCGCCGAGCTGGGCGATCACGCCATGGCGCGGCTGTGCGACGACCTCGGGTCCGACCCGCGCGTCGGCGACATCCGGGGCAGGGGGCTGATGTTCGGGGTGGAGATCGTTTCGGACCGCGCCGCCCGCACCCCCGACCCGGAGGCGGCGGAGCGCATCTATTACCGCTGTCTCGAGGCCGGGCTCAGCTTCAAGATCAGCGCGGGCAACGTGCTGACCCTCTCGCCGCCGCTGGTCATCGAGCGTACCGATCTGGACCGTGCGCTCGACATCGTGACCGCGGCGATCCGGGCCGAGGGCTGACTCCCCCGCCGGCCCCTTGCCCCGCGCCCCTCGGGGACCTATCTGCCGAAAGATTGCGCGGCTGGACGCGCGGTGGCCGGGCCGGGGGAACGAAACCGGGCCAGGTTGCTGCTTTGTTCTCTTTTCGGCTTGGAGACTCACCGGCCCGGCGCTAGAAGTAAATCAATCCTTAAGGGCGCTGGCATGGCAGAGCAGAAGTTCATCGAGGTGCGCGGTGCGCGCGAACACAACCTCAAGAACATCGACGTGGACATTCCCCGCAACGAGCTGGTGGTGATCACCGGGCTCAGTGGCTCGGGCAAGTCCTCGCTCGCCTTCGACACGATCTATGCCGAGGGGCAGCGGCGCTATGTCGAGAGCCTCTCGGCCTACGCGCGGCAATTCCTCGACATGATGGAAAAGCCGGACGTGGACCATATCACCGGCCTCTCGCCCGCCATCTCCATCGAACAGAAGACCACCTCGAAGAACCCGCGCTCCACCGTCGGCACGGTGACCGAGATCTACGACTACCTGCGGCTGCTCTTTGCCCGCGTCGGCACGCCCTATTCGCCCGCCACCGGCCTGCCCATCGAGGCGCAGCAGGTGCAGGACATGGTCGACGCGGTGATGAAGATGGAGGAGGGGACCCGCGGCTACCTGCTGGCCCCGATCATCCGCGACCGCAAGGGCGAGTACCGCAAGGAATTCGTCGAGCTGCGCAAGCAGGGCTTCCAGCGGGTCAAGGTCGATGGCGAGTTCTACGAACTGGACGAGCCGCCGACGCTGGACAAGAAGTTCCGCCATGACATCGACGTGGTGGTCGACCGCATCGTCGTGCGCGAGGGGATGGAGACGCGGCTGGCCGACAGTTTCCGCACCGCGCTGGACCTCGCCGACGGCATCGCCGTGCTGGAAACCGCGCCGCGCGAGGGCGAGGGCGAGGCGGAGCGCATCACCTTCTCCGAGAATTTCGCCTGCCCGGTCAGCGGCTTCACCATCCCCGAGATCGAGCCGCGGCTGTTTTCCTTCAACGCGCCCTTCGGCGCCTGTCCTGATTGCGACGGGCTGGGGATGGAACTGTTCTTCGACGAGCGGCTGGTGGTGCCGGACGCGACGCTCAAGATCGCGGACGGGGCCATCGCGCCCTGGCGCAAGGGCAAGTCGCCCTATTTCCTCCAGACGATCGAGGCGATCGCCAAGCATTACGGCGTCAAGCCCTCGGCCCGCTGGAAGGACGTGCCCGAGAATGTGCAGCAGGTGTTCCTGCACGGCTCCGGCGAGGAAGAGATCAAGTTCCGCTACGACGAGGGCGGGCGGGTCTACAACGTCTCCCGCGTGTTCGAGGGGGTGATCCCCAACATGCAGCGGCGCTGGCGCGAGACCGACAGCGCCTGGGTGCGCGAGGAATTCGAGCGCTACCAGAACAACCGGCCCTGCGGCACCTGCGGCGGCTACCGGCTGCGCCCCGAGGCGCTGGCGGTCAAGATCGGACACAGGCATATCGGCGAGGTGGTCGAGCGGTCGATCAAGGAAGCCTATGCCTGGTGCGAAACCGTGCCGGAAAGCCTGACGCAGCAGAAGAACGAGATCGCCCGCGCCATCCTGAAGGAAATCCGCGAACGTCTTGGTTTCCTTAACAATGTCGGGCTGGAGTACCTGACTCTGTCGCGCAATGCCGGCACCCTGTCGGGCGGCGAGAGCCAGCGTATCCGCCTGGCCTCGCAGATCGGCTCGGGGCTGACCGGCGTGCTCTACGTGCTGGACGAACCCTCCATCGGGCTGCACCAGCGCGACAACGACCGGCTGCTCGGCACACTCAAGAACCTGCGCGACCAGGGCAACACGGTGATCGTGGTGGAACACGACGAGGAGGCGATCCGCGAGGCGGATTACGTCTTCGACATCGGTCCGGGCGCCGGGGTGCATGGCGGCCACGTGGTGAGCCACGGCACGCCGGCTGAGATCGCCGAGGACAAGGAGTCGGTCACCGGGCAATACCTTGCTGGCACGCGCGAAATCGCGGTGCCCGCCGAGCGGCGCAAGGGCAACGGCAAGACGCTGAGCGTGGTCAAGGCGACGGGGAACAACCTCAAGGACGTTACCGCCGATTACCCGCTGGGGAAATTCGTCTGCGTGACCGGCGTGTCCGGCGGCGGCAAGTCGACCCTGACCATCGAGACGCTGTTCAAGACCGCCTCCATGCGTCTCAACGGCGCCCGGCAGACCCCGGCGCCCTGCGAGACCATCAAGGGGCTGGAGCATCTCGACAAGGTCATCGACATCGACCAGCGCCCCATCGGGCGGACTCCGCGGTCGAATCCAGCCACTTACACCGGGGCCTTCACCCCGATCCGCGACTGGTTCGCCGGGCTGCCCGAGGCCAAGGCGCGGGGCTACAAGCCCGGGCGCTTCAGCTTCAACGTCAAGGGCGGGCGCTGCGAGGCCTGCCAGGGCGACGGGGTCATCAAGATCGAGATGCACTTCCTGCCCGATGTCTACGTCACCTGCGAGACCTGCAACGGCGCGCGCTACAACCGCGAGACGCTGGAAATCCGCTTCAAGGGCAAGAGCATAGCCGACGTTCTTGATATGACCGTCGAGGACGCGCAGGAGTTCTTCAAGGCGGTGCCCTCGATCCGCGAGAAGATGGATGCGCTTGTGCGTGTCGGCCTCGGCTATATCAAGGTCGGCCAGCAGGCCACGACCCTCTCGGGGGGCGAGGCGCAGCGGGTGAAGCTGTCGCGCGAACTGGCGAAGCGGTCCACGGGCCGGACGCTCTACATCCTCGACGAGCCCACCACGGGGCTGCATTTCGAGGACGTGAAGAAACTGCTCGAAGTCCTTCACGAGCTTGTGGAAACCGGCAACACGGTCGTGGTGATCGAGCACAATCTCGACGTCATCAAGACCGCCGACCACCTGATCGACATCGGCCCCGAAGGCGGCGACGGCGGGGGCGAGATCGTGGCCACCGGCACCCCCGAAGAGGTGGCCGAGGTGGAGCGCAGCCATACCGGCCGCTACCTTCGCCCGATGCTGAAGCCTCGCAAGATGGCGGCGGAATAGCCCGAAAAGAAAGGGCGCGGGGACTTACCCGCGCCCAGGTGCCGTAACCGGCAGGGAGAGTTGGTTCAGTCGAGAAGCGCCGCCATGGCGCCGACGAATTCCATGACCTCGTTGGTGTCGCGATCGACGCGGAACACGTCATCGCCCACTCGGTAATAGGTGCGGCCAGGGTCCAGCCCGTAACGGCCGGGATCGCGGATCACGATGTAATCCCGGTCGATGACCTCTCCGACGCGGTAATCGTGGTGATGATCCCAGTCATCCGCGCGATCATGATCGCGGTCCCAGTCGTGATCCCGATCATAGTCACGGTCGCTGCCGCGCTGCTTCTTGGCGAGGCCCGGGGGATTGCAGCCATTGTTCTTCTTCGCCAGGCCCGGCGGGCAGCCATTGCCCTTGGCCTGGATCAGATGGGTCTGCGGGGTGTCCACGGAAAAGCCCTGCGCCACGGCAGGGGCGGCGAAGGCCGTGAGGGCTGCGACCGAAAGGGCGGCGGTGGCTCTGGTCAGCATCTGGTGGTCTCCTGCATCTTTCAGAGGGAAAACCACCTCTCCGCCGCCGCGTTCCGTCCCGCGCGGAAATGGGCGGAACCCTGCCGGCCCGCCCTGTCGATCTGGCCTGTAGAGCCTTCCGATCCTGCCTTGCCGGGCTCAGCCCTCGCCGTGCCCGCGTTTCTCGAACCGGGGCAGCATGGCGGAGAAGTCGCGGCCGCGGCCGTCCTCCTGTTCCACGAAGCGCTCGTAGAGCTTCATCGCCGCCTCGCCGATGGGGGTGTCCGCATCCGCCGTCTCGGCCGCCTGCATGGCCAGCCGCAGGTCCTTGAGCATCAGGTCGGCGGCAAAGCCCGGCTTGTAATCGTTGTCCGAGGGCGATTTCGGCCCGATCCCAGGCGCCGGGCAATAGGCGTTCATCGACCAGGAATAGCCCGAGGAGGTGGAGACGACGTCGAACATCGCCTGCCGGTCCAGCCCCAGCTTGTCGGCCAGGGCAAAGGCCTCGCAGGTGACGATCATCGTGGCGCCGAGGATCATGTTGTTGCAGATCTTGGCCGCCTGGCCGTTGCCGGAGGGGCCGCAATGCACCGCCTTCTGGCCCATGATGTCGAAAAGCGGCTTGGCGATGTCGAAGGCCGCCTTGTCGCCGCCCACCATGAAGGTGAGCGTGCCGCCCTGGGCGCCACCGATCCCGCCCGAGACCGGCGCGTCGAGCGCCAGCAGACCGGCGGCCTTGGCGTCCTCCGCCACGGCGCGGGCGCTGGCCACGTCCACGGTGGAGCAGTCGAGAAAGACCGCCCCCGTCTTCATCGCCGGGACGATCTCGCCCGCGACGCTGCGCAGGATGTCGCCGTTGGGCAGCATGGTGATCACCACCTCGGCGTCGGCCGCGGCCTCGGCGGCGGAGGCGGCCTTGGTCACCCCGTCCGGTACCGGCGCGGCAAGGTCGAAGCCCGTCACCTCGTGGCCCGCGGCGGCGAGGTTGGCGGCCATCGGCCCGCCCATGTTGCCCAGCCCGATGAATCCGATCTTCATGTCTGTCCTCCTGTCAGAGCTTCAGCTCCTCGTCGCCCAGCGGCGCGAGGATGTGATCGACCGTCTCCGCCGGCACCTCGCCCGGGGCGTGGCGCCATTGCGGCGAGCGGTCCTTGTCGATGATCGCCGCCCGCACCCCTTCGAGGAAGTCGCCCTCGGTCATGGAGCGGTAGGTGAAGCGGAATTCCTGTGCCAGCGCGTCGCGGATCGTGGCGCCGTCGCCGAGTGCCTGGACCATGCGCAGCGTCGCCGCCATGGAGATCGGGCAGCCGCGCTCCAGCACCTTGAGCGTCTTGGCGGCGAACTCGCTGTCATCCCCGCGCAGCGAGGCCAGGATCGCGCCGACATCCTCGCCCGCGAAATGCCGGTCGATCACATCGCGGTCGAGCGCCGGGTCGGGCGCGTTGCCGAGATTGCCGGTCAGCGGATTGAGCGTCCCGGTCCTGCACAGCGACTCGATCGCCTGCGGCCAGTCCGCCTCGGGCAGGTAATGGTCGGCAAATCCCGCCGCGATGGCGTCGCCCGGGCCCATCCGCGCGCCGGTCAGGCCGAGGTATTCGCCCAGCCGCCCCGGCGCCCCCGACAGCAGCAGCGTACCGCCCACGTCGGGGATCAGCCCGATGCCGCATTCCGGCATGGCCATCTGCGTGCTGTCGCCCACGACCCGGTGGGGCAGGTGGCAGCCCACGCCCACGCCGCCGCCCATGACGAAGCCCTGCATGAAGGACACGATGGGCTTTCCGTATTCCGCGAGCTTGGTGTTCAGCCGGTACTCGTCGCGCCAGAACTGGCGGCCGTAGTCGAAATCGCCCTCCTGGCCGCGGCGGTACATCTCGGCGATGTCGCCCCCCGCACAGAAGGCCTTTTCCCCCGCGGCGTCGATCACGACCAGCGCCACCGCCTCGTCATCGGCCCAGGCATCGAGCGCGCTTTCCATCTCCAGGCACATCTCCCAGGACAGCGCGTTCAGCGCCTTCTCCCGGCTCAGCGTGATGCGGCCGGCGCGGCCCTCCTTGCGGATCGTCACGTCCCCCATCAGCCGCGCTCCGCCAGCAGGATGCGCGCGATGATGTGGCGCATGATCTCGTTGGTGCCCTCGAGGATCTGGTGGACCCGCAGGTCGCGCACGATCTTCTCCACCCCGTAATCGGCAAGGTAGCCGTAGCCGCCGTGCAGTTGCAGGCACTGGTTGGCCACGTCGAAGGCCGCGTCGGTGACCATCAGCTTGGCCATGGCGCAGAACTTGGTCGCATCCGGCGCGCCCTGGTCCAGCTTCCACGCCGCCTGCCGCAGGAAGATGCGAGAGGCCTGAAGCCGCGTCTCCATCTCGGCCAGCCGGAACTGCAGCGCCTGGAACTGGTCGATGCTCTGCCCGAAGGCGCGGCGCTCGCCCATATAGGCCAGCGTCGCGGTCATCGCCGCCTGTGCGCCGCCAAGCGCCGAGGCCGCGATGTTCAGCCGCCCGCCGTCGAGCCCCGCCATGGCGTAGGTGAAGCCGCGGCCTTCCTCGCCCACGAGGTTGCCCGCTGGCACGTCGCAATCGTCGAACTGCACCTGCGAGGTCGGCTGCGACCGCCAGCCCATCTTGTCCTCCAGCCCGCCGAAGGACAGGCCATCGCTGCCCGCCTCGATGACCATGGCCGAGACGCCCTTGGGCCCGTCATCGCCGGTGCGCACCATGCTGAGATAGCAGTCGGAATAGGACCCGCCGGAGATGAAGCTTTTGACCCCGTTCAGCCGGTAGCCGTCATTGGTACGCGCGGCCTTGGTGCGCAGCGCGGCGGCGTCCGAGCCCGAGCCGGGTTCGGTCAGGCAGTAGGAAAACACCTTGTTCATTGCGCAGAGGTCGGGCAGCCATTTCTGCTTGCTCTCCTCGCTGCCGAACTTGTCGATCATCCCGCCGCACATGTTGTGGATCGACAGGAAGGACCCGACCGAGGGGCAGGCCATGGCCAGCGCCTCGAAGATCAGGGTGGCGTCCAGCCGGGACAGGCCCGAGCCGCCGTAGTCCTCCGACACGTAGATGCCGCCCAGCCCCAGCTCGGCCACGTCGGGCCAGAGATCGCGGGGGATCGTCCCCTGCTTTTCCCAGTCGCGGGCATGGGGCGCGATGCGGTCCTGCCCGAAGGCATGGGCCATCTCGAAGATGGCCGTCTGTTCCTCGCTCAGGGCGAAATCCATGAGCCTCTCCTCCTGACGCTCCGTTGGCGGACAGGGAAGCACCTGCAGGGATGCAATGGCAACAGCGAAAACCGCGAAGTCGCTTTGCATCGGTGTCGCAGCGGTCGGGGGTAGGGTTGTGAAGGGCAGGCGGGCGCTAGCTCAGCGCGTCCCGCCCGTTGGGGGTCAGCCGGTAGATCCCCGGCGCGACCCGCTCGAACCAGCCGTAATGGTCGTCGGCCATCATCCGCGTGGCCCGGGCGATTCCGGTGGCGGCGGCGACATGGGCGCCCTTGCTCTCGCCGTGTTCGCCCAGATGGGCGGCGATGCGCAGCGCGTCCTGGCGATAGGCGGTGACCAGCCCGGTGCGGGTGGCGCCGCCGGTATTGGGATCGCCCTCGCGCCGGGCGAATTCGCGCAGCAGCCGGTCGCGCCGCGGGGCGGATTTGCGCGGGCGGTAGGGCGCGGGGTCGAGGTGGATCTCCGGGTGCCCGTCCGCCAGCCGCACGGTGATCAGCCCCAGCCCGAGACGCCGGCAGAGCGTCTTCATCTGCTTGAGGGCGCCCAGCCAGCGGCGACCGGAGCCGCGCGGCACGGCGAGGTAGACCGCGTCGGTCACCGATTGCCGCGCCACGCCCTGGTGGAGCAGGGAGAGCGAAAAGCCGGTCTTCAGCTCCACGATCACCGGCGGGTCGTCGCTGTCGGGCCGGCAGGCCAGGACGTCGACCGCGCCGACCTCGGCCTTGACCTCGTAGCCCTGTCCCTCGAGCAGCGCCTTGATCGGGGCGTAGAGATCGGTTTCGCGCAGGTCTTTCGGCATCGGGATCCTGACGGGATTGTCTACGGGGGCGGGTGCGGACGCCGGAAATGGGTAGCCGCGTCGGCGGCCGCGATCAAGGCAATGGCACCCCGCGCGGCCCTCCCGGCTTCGTGGCGGAAATGGGGCGAGGACGCCTTTTGCGCCGCTCGAAACAATTCTCCGCGCAGGCCGGAAATGAGGCGGTATGGGCAACAATGCCACGGCCACCTGCCGAAAAGTAACTCAATGATATCAGTAATATGATGGCATCCTGCCGGGGCGACGCTCGGCAGCAATTGTTCGCCCGTTGAGGCCACGATACGGCTGCATCATGTCACCAAGATGGCAAATGCGTGGCCGCGACGGTTGCGATACCCATCTGGGGCGCAGGGGGCGGGGGCGCTTTCTGAGAGACAAGGGTAAAGATTCATGAAGTTCACCAACATTCTCGCGGCCTCCGCGGCCACCATCCTCGGCTTTGCCGGCGCTTCCTCGGCCGCCGTGATCGACTTCGGCGTCGAAAAGGGCTGGAGTTCCACGGGCCACAGCTATGGCGCGGCGACCGTCACCGGCGCCAAGGTCGACTCCTTCGGCAAGATCGTCAGCAACGACGAATACGTGGCCAGCTGGTGGGGCGCCGGCCTCGGCATCTGTTCGGCGAGCTACACGTCGAAATGCACCTATGACACCAACGAAAATTACGGCCGCGATCAGCACACGATCGATGGCCAGAACGGCGGCGAGATGGCGCTGATCGACTTCGGCTCGCAAGACGTCGAGATCACCTCGGTGACCTTCGATTACTGGGACTACAACGACGATTTCGACTTTGGCATCTATGCGTCCAAGGCCGTCGGCTCCGCCCCCTCTCCGTTCACGTTTGACGCCGGTCGCGGGAACAATGGCAACCCGAAGACCTTTACCTTCGCCTCCGGAGCCCTGGTCGGCTCGCTGTTCGGTATCGGGGCCTGGGGCGACAACGATGAATTCAAGCTCTCCAGCCTGACCTACGAGACCCAGACCTCGCCGGTCCCGCTGCCGGCCACCGCCCTTCTGCTGGTGGCAGGGCTTGGCGGTCTCGGCGTGGCACGTCGCCGCCGCAAGTAACCCGCGAGCGTCTTCGAGAAACGAAAATGGGCGGCTCCGGGAGCCGCCCTTTCCGTTTCCGGTCCAGACCCGAAGGCCCGGAGCGATCAGTCCATGGCCTTGAAGTTGAACTCGCCGCCTTCCTTGATGCCCGAGGGCCAGCGCGAGGTCACGGTCTTGGTCCGGGTGTAGAACTTGAAGGCGTCCGGGCCGTGCTGGTTCAGGTCGCCGAACATGGATTTCTTCCAGCCGCCGAAGGTGTGGTAGGCCAGCGGCACCGGGATCGGCACGTTGATGCCCACCATGCCGATGTTGATCCGGTTGGCGAAGTCGCGGGCCGCGTCGCCGTCCCGGGTGAAGATCGCCGTGCCGTTGCCCATCTCGTGGTCCATGGCCAGCTTCAGCGCCTCCTCGTAAGAGCCCGCGCGCACGGTCGACAGGACGGGGCCGAAGATCTCCTGCTTGTAGATGTCCATGTCCGGGGTGACCCGGTCGAACAGATGTGCGCCGACGAAGAAGCCGTCCTCGTAGCCCTGCAGCTTGAAGTCGCGCCCGTCGACCACCAGCTCCGCGCCCTGGTCCACGCCGGATTGCACGAGGCCGAGGATCTTCTCCTTGGCCGCCGCGGTCACGACCGGGCCGTAATCCACGTCGTCGCCTGCGGTGTAGGGCCCGACCTTGAGCTTCTCGATGCGCGGCACCAGCTTCTCGATCAGGCGGTCGGCGGTCTCGTCACCCACCGGCACGGCGACCGAGATCGCCATGCAGCGTTCGCCCGCGGCGCCGTAGCCCGCGCCGACCAGCGCGTCCGCCGCCTGGTCCATGTCCGCGTCGGGCATGACGATCATGTGGTTCTTTGCGCCGCCAAAGCACTGCACCCGCTTGCCGTTGGAACAGCCGCGGCCATAGATGTATTCCGCGATCGGGGTGGAGCCGACGAAGCCCACGGACTGGATCACCTCGTGGTCGAGGATCGCGTCCACCGCTTCCTTGTCGCCGTTGACCACCTGCAGAACGCCCTTGGGCAGCCCGGCCTCTTCCAGCAGCTCCGCCAGCATCAGCGGCACGGAGGGGTCACGCTCGGACGGTTTCAGGATGAAGGCGTTGCCGCAGGCCAGGGCCGGGGCGAACATCCACATCGGGATCATGGCCGGGAAGTTGAACGGCGTGATGCCGGCAGAGACGCCCAGCGGCTGGCGCATGGAATACATGTCGATGCCGGGGCCGGCGCCGTCGGTATATTCGCCCTTCAGCAGCTCCGGCGCGCCGATGCAGTATTCCACCACTTCGAGCCCGCGCTGCACGTCGCCCTTGGCATCCGGGAAGGTCTTGCCGTGTTCCTTGGACAGCGCCTCGGCCAGCTTGTCCATGTCGCGGTTCAGCAGGTCGACGAATTTCATCATCACCCGCGCGCGGCGCTGCGGGTTGGTGGCGGCCCAGGCGGGCTGCGCCTTCTGCGCCACGTCCACGGCGTGGGCCAGCTCGTCGGCAGAGGCGAGCGGCACCTTGGCCTGAACCTCGCCCGTGGCCGGGTTGAAGACATCGGCAAAGCGGCCGGACGTGCCCTTCACATGGGCGCCGTCGATGTAATGGGTGAGTTCCTGCATGGGATCGTCCTCCTGATCGGTCGCGCGGAGCATAGTCTTGCAAAAATCCCATTAACAGAGGCAAGATGCCAAAAAGGTCATGCAGAATTGCAGAGGTAGGGCGAATGGAGCCGCATTGGGACGACCTGCGGGTCTTTCTCGCCGTGGCGCGGGCGGAATCGCTGTCGGAGGCGGGGCGGCGGCTGAAGGTCGATCCCGCCACCGTCGGGCGGCGCGTGGCGCGGCTGGAGGAGGCGCTCGGCGCGCCGCTGTTCGCCAAGTCGCCGCAGGGCTACGCGCTGACCGATGCGGGGCAGCGGCTGATCGCCCACGCGGCCCGCGCCGAGCAGGCGATGGGCGAGGCGGTGGAGGAGCTGGCGGGCAAGGCCGGGCAGCTCTCGGGCACGATCCGGATCGGCGCGCCGGACGGCTGCGCGAACTTCCTGTTGCCCGGGGTCTGCGCCCGGATCGCCGCCGAGAATCCCGACCTCGAGATCCAGATCGTCGCGCTGCCGCGGGTGGTGAACCTGTCCAAGCGCGAGGCGGACATGGCGATCGCCGTCTCGCCGCCCACGGCCGGCCGGCTTTCGGTCCAGAAGCTGAGCGAGTACCGGCTGCATTTCGCGGCCAGCGCCGAGTACCTGGAGACCGCGCCGCCGCTGGAGAGTCTCGCCGACCTCGCCGCCCACCGGGTGATCGGCTACATCCCCGACATGATCTTCGACAAGGAGCTGGACTATCTCAGCGACCTGGCCGACCGGCTGCCGCTGGCCTCGAACTCGATCTCGGTGCAGCTCAACCTGATCCGGCACGCGGCGGGGCTGGGCATCGTCCACGATTTTGCGCTGCCCTCCGCCCCCGAGGTGAAGAAGGTGCTGGAGGCCGAATTCTCCCTGACCCGCGCCTTCTACCTGATCCGCCACGACGACGACCGGCGGCTGGAGCGGATGAACCGCTTTGCCACTGCGCTGGCAGAGGGGATCCGCCGGGAAGTAACCATGCTGGAGCGTGCCGCTTGACAGGAAGGGCGGCGCCGTGGACGCTGAAAGCGCGACATTTGGGCGCAGGCTCTCGCGAGTGCCACAGACGCGCCCCGGCACAAGGAGGACCGCGATGCTCGTTCACCAGATTCTCAAGTCCAAGGGCGATGACGGCGTCGTCAGCGTCCGCCCCGACGTGACCATCAAGGAGGTGACCCGCATCCTCGCGGAGCGGCGGATCGGCGGCGTGGTGGTGTCGCAGGACGGGCAGACGGCGCAGGGCATCCTGTCGGAACGCGACATCGTGCGGGCCCTGGCGCAGCGCGGGCCCGAGATCCTCGAGGAGCGGGCGGAGCAGATGATGACCGCCGACCCGGAGACCTGCAAGCGCGACGACAACGCCCATGACGTGTTGTCCCGCATGACCGAGGGCCGGTTCCGCCACATGCCGGTGGTGGAGGACGGCGTGCTGGTCGGCATCGTCACGATCGGCGACGCGGTCAAGGCGCGGCTCTCGGAACTGGCGATGGAAAACAACGCCCTCGAGGGGATGATCATGGGGCATTGACCCCCGCCACCGGGGCGGGACGTGGCGCGGGGCAGGGGCTCTGCCCCTCGTTGCTGCGCTCCTCACCCCGGAGTTTTCGGGCAAGATGAAGGGGGAGCCGGGCCGCGCGCGTCCCCCATTTCGGCGCCTGCGATGACGCGCTGCGGCATTTGGCGGTTGCATTCCGATTGGCAATAATGTTGCGTGCGACCCGACGGAGGACCCGAGGGGGAAGATTTCATGCGGATTGCGCTCTATCCCGGCACGTTCGATCCCATCACGCTGGGCCATATCGACATTATCCGGCGCGCTTGCGCCCTTGTCGACCGGCTGGTGATCGGCGTGGCGATCAACCGCGACAAGGGTCCGCTCTTCGACCTCGAGGAGCGGGTGGCGATGATCGAGACCGAGATCCCGGCGCTGGAGGCGGAGACCGGCTGCGAGATCCGGGTGCATCCCTTCGAGAACCTGCTGATCGACTGCGCCCATGACGTGGGCGCCCAGATCATCGTGCGCGGCCTGCGCGCGGTGGCGGATTTCGAATACGAATACCAGATGGTCGGCATGAACCGGGCGCTGGATTCCTCGGTCGAGACCGTCTTCCTCATGGCCGAGGCGCGCCACCAGGCCATCGCCTCCAAGCTGGTGAAGGAAATCGCCCGGCTGGACGGCGACGTGCGCCGCTTCGTGCCGCCGGCGGTGCGCAGCAAGCTGCTGGCCAAGCTGGGCAAGGACGAGGACTAGCGCAGCACCCGCGCCCGGACCATCGCCCAGGCGTAGAGCCACGTCAGCAGCGCCACCAGCAGGATCGCCGCCCAGAGGGTCTGCGCCGCGGGCCCGGCCCGGGCATCGAGCGGAGTGGGGGCGAGCAGGAATTCCTGGACCGAGAGCAGCAGGAACGCCGCGAAACCGATCCCGAGAAAGGGCAGGGCGGGCCGCTGGCGCAGCAGCATGAGGGCCGAGCCCACCAGCGAAAAGCCGGTGGCGATCCCCCAGATGGCGCTTTCCCATAGCGGGGCGGAAAGGAACCATTCGGCCTGGACCGGGCCGAGCCGGGCGAGGTCCTGTGTGTTGCCGGTCTGGACGAGGACGAAATCGACGATCCCCATGGCGTTCCAGATCAGCGCGGCGCCGCCCACCAGCCACAGATGCCGCGGCGCTCTGGCCATGCCATGCTCCTCCCACAAGGTCGGAGCGCAGGATAGACGCGGGCAGCCCGTGGCGCCAAGGCGAAACTGGCGTGGCGGGTCAGCGGCGATAGACGGCGTCGGCGGCGATCTCGTGGATGCGGCCGCGATCGACGCCGAGGTCTTCGGCCAGGCGCGGATCGAGGCTGGACAGTTCGGCCACCGTGCGGCGATAGGCGACGCGCTTGCGGAAAGAATTGAGAAAGGCCATTGCGGAAACCTCCGGCGTTGCATGTTGCGTTAGCGCCAACATGGTCTTCGCCGCAGCGCAGCACAACTGACGGGACGGTCTTCCCGCCATGCAGCCTCCGCAAGGCTGCGCCGGACATGCAAACGCCGCCCGAGGGGGCGGCGCTGCCAGATCAAGGGACGTGGTTCTCAGAGGTGCTTGCCCATCGCCACCGCGGTATCGGCCATGCGCGAGGAAAAGCCCCACTCGTTGTCGTACCAGGACAGGATCCGGCACAGGGTGCCGTCCATCACCTTGGTCTGATCGGTGGCGAAGGTGGAGGAATGGGCGTCGTGGTTGAAATCCATCGACACCAGCTTGTCGTTGGTCACGCCCAGCACGCCCTTCAGCGGGCCGGAGGCGGCGGCCTTGCGCATCGCCTCGTTGATCTCCTCCACGCTGGTCTCGCGCCCGGCCTCGAAGGTCAGGTCCACGCAGGAGACGTTGGGCGTAGGCACCCGGATCGCCACTCCGTCGAGCTTGCCGTTGAGCTGCGGCAGGACCAGTCCGACCGCCTTGGCCGCGCCGGTGGAGGTGGGGATCATCGACATCCCCGCGGCGCGGGCGCGGTAGAGGTCCTTGTGCATCGTGTCCAGCGTCGGCTGGTCGCCGGTATAGGAATGCACCGTGGTCATGAAGCCGCGTTTCAGCCCCATCACCTCGTCCAGCACCTTGGCCACCGGGGCGAGGCAGTTGGTGGTGCAGGAGGCGTTGGAGACGACCTTGTCCTCGGGGGTCAGCGTCTCGTGGTTCACGCCGTAGACGATGGTCTTGTCAGCCCCCTTGGACGGGGCGGAGACCAGCACGCGCGAGGATCCGTTTTCCAGGTGGATCGCCGCCTTGTCCCGGTCGGTGAAGATGCCGGTGCATTCCAGCGCCACGTCCACGTGGGACCAGGGCAGCTCGGCCGGGTCCTTGATTGCGGTGACCTTCATCGGGCCGCGGCCCACGTCGATCGTGTCGTCGGTGGTCTTCACCTCGTGCGGAAAGCGGCCATGCACGGAATCGAAGCGCAGCAGGTGGGCATTGGTCTCCACCGGGCCGAGATCGTTGATCGCCACGACCTCGATATCGGTGCGGCCGGATTCCACGATGGCACGCAGCACGTTGCGGCCGATGCGGCCGAATCCGTTGATGGCGACGGTGACGGGCATAGGAGGGCCTCCTTGGTTCGCGATCTGGCGACACGGGCTTGATAGCGCTAACAAGCCGCATCGGTCTGGAAAAGTCAACCGGCCCCATCCGCGCCGGGGCCATGGGTCAGAGGTAGCGGCCTAGCGCCAGAAGGCGACCCAATGCAGCAGCGCCCAGAACTTTCTGGCCAGAAACAGGAGGTTGTCGCCGCCGAACAGGGCGAGGTCCAGCCCGACCAGGGCGAGGATCGCGAGGCCGAGGCCCAGGGCGAGGGAATTGGTCATGGCATGCGTCCCGCTGGGTCAGGGCCGAAGACTGCCCGAAACCGGATGGCGGATGCAATGGCCGGTGGGGTCACGGGCGACGGAAACGGGGCCGGACCGGAGAAGGGCGGCCCGGCACCGGGGCGGGCGTGGGGGGCAGAGGCGCAGACAAGCAGGAGGCGGGGCCGGATAGGAAAGGGCCCACCCGGAACGAAAAGGGGCGCCGCGAGGATGTCCCGCGGCGCCCCGACACCCCTCGAAAGGGCGGTTCAGTTGACCAGCCGGCCCATCGCGGCGGCCACGTCGGCCATGCGCGCCGAGAAGCCCCATTCGTTGTCGTACCAGGCCAGAACGCGCACCGTGCGGCCGCCCACCACCTTGGTCTGGTCGGGCGCGAAGATGCAGCTATGCGTGGTGTGGTTGAAGTCGACGGAGACCTTGGGCTCCGGGTCATAGGCCAGCACGGCGCCCATGTGACCCGCGGCCGCCGCGCGCACCACCTCGTTCACGTCCTCGACGGTCACGTCCTTCTTTGCCTCGAAGGTCAGGTCCACGGCCGAGACGTTGGGCGTGGGCACCCGCATCGAGGTGCCGTCCAGCCGGCCCTTCATGTTGGGCAGCACCTCGCCCAGCGCCTTGGCGGCGCCGGTGGAGGTGGGGATCATCGCCATGGCGGCGGCGCGGGCGCGGTAGAGATCATCATGCCGCCGGTCCAGCGTCGGCTGGTCGCCGGTATAGGAATGGATCGTGGTCATGATGCCGCGCTCGATGCCGATCGCCTCGTCCAGCACCTTGGCCAGAGGGGCGAGGCAGTTGGTGGTGCAGGACCCGTTGGAGATCATGGTTTCGCCCGCCACCAGATCGCGGTGGTTCACCCCGTAGACCACCGTGCGCTGCACGTTCTTGGCCGGCGCCGAGATCAGCACCGACTTGGCGCCGCGGGACATGTGCATCTCCGCCTTGCGGCCGTCGTTGAACTTGCCCGTGCATTCCAGCACCACGTCGCAGCCCGACCAGTCCAGCTCGGCCATGTCGTAGGTGGAGAACATCTGCATCGGCCCGCGGCCCACATCCATCGTGTCGCCCGAGACCCGGACCTCGTTGCCGAAGCGGCCATGCACGGAATCGTAGCGCAGCAGATGCGCCGAGGTCTCGATCGGTCCGGTCGCGTTGATCTTGACGACCTGCACGTCGTTGCGGGCGCTCTCGGCGATGTGAGCAAGCGTGCAGCGGCCGATCCGGCCAAATCCGTTGATGCCGACGGTGACGGTCATTGATCTCTCCTCGGGCGGAACATATGGGGCAGACATTTCCGTCCCTATAGCCGGATGGGGCTCGGTGGAAAAGCAAAAATGGCTTTTTTGCCAGTATGTTAGCGATAAACTGGATGGAATGTGCGGGCCGGGCGATACCGTTAGCGCGACCATGAGCGGGTTGGCGACGAGCCGGAAACAAATCGCGGCGATCCCGGCGCTGCAGCGCGGCATCCGGAGAATCGCCGCAGGGCGCGCCGGGCCGCCGCCGCTCGACATCCGGGCGGGCAGGGGCTACCAGTCGGAAAACCCGAGCAGAGATCAGACACCTCCCGTGACCATGTTCAGATACCTCGCCCGCATGTTGCCGATCCTGGCGCTGGCGCTCTCCGCCTGCGCCGCCACCCCCGAGGACAGCCGCCCCCGCTCCGCCAAGGTGGCCGAGCTGGCCGCCGCGATCCAAGCGCTCGGGCCCGATGTCGACCCGGAAGAGGCGGAGCGCGCCGCGCGCGTCTCCTATGCCCAGGCCCGGCACCTGACCGAGGTCTACGAGATCACGGACCCGCCGATCATCCACAATGCCAAGGTCAACATGGGGCTGAAGCCGCGGGGCCTGTGCTGGCACTGGGCGGAGGACATGGAAAACCGGCTCGCGCAGGAGGATTTCAAGACCCTCGACTTGCACCGGGCGATCGCCAATTCCTTCAAGACCTTCCGCATCGATCATTCCACGGTCATCGTCTCGGCCAAGGGCGACGACATGTTCGAGGGCATCGTGCTCGACCCCTGGCGCAAGGGGGGCAAGCTGACATGGCTGCCCACGCTGGAGGACCCGGACTACGACTGGGCCCCGCGGCAGGAGGTCTTTGCCCGCAAGCGGGAGCGCAAGCAGTCGGAGCGGCTGGCGCAGGGCAATCTCTTCCGCCCCGCGGTCAGCACATCCGAGTAAGGGCTACCGCGCGGCCGTCTCCGGATGCCGCCGCGCGTCCCACAGGGTGATGGCGAAGACGGCGATCCCCGCCACGCTCAGCCCCGCGCCCACGTAACCCGAGGCCGGGAAGCCATAGCCCGCCGCCACCGCCTGTGCCGCAAGGAACGGCCCGAGCGCATTGGCCGCGTTGAAGGCCGCGTGGTTCAGCGCCGCGGCCAGCTGCTGCGCCTCGCCCGCCACGTCCATCAGCCTCGTCTGCAGCACGGTGGACAGCCCCCCTGTGATGGCGAAGAGGAAGACCACCGGCGCCAGCGTCCAGAGGCTTCCCGTAGCCGAGGGGTAGATCGCCATGATCACCGCCCCGCAGCCCAAGCTCGCAAACCCCGCAAGCGACTGGTTGCGATCCGCCGCCCAGCCGAACAGCAGGGTAAAGCAGGTCATCCCCAGCCCCGCCAGCATCAGCATCGCGGGTACCGTCCACTCTGCCTCGCCCATGGTCAGCAGCAGCGTGGAGGACAGGTAGGTATAGACAGCGAAGAACCCGCCGAAGCCGATGGCACCCGTCGCCAGCGTCAGCCAGACCTGCCGGCTTTTCAGGGCGGAGAGCTCGCGCAGCGGGTTCGCGCCCGGCGCAGGCCCGTCGCGCGGCGCCAGCAGGTAGACCGCGACGGCGGTGGCCGCGGCCAGCAGCCCCACGATGCCGAAGCCCCACCGCCAACCCAGCGTCTGGCCCAGCACGCTGGCCGTGGGCACGCCGATCGTGGTGGCCACGGTCAGCCCCACCATCACCCGCGCCACCGCCGAGGAGCGCTGGCGCAGCGGCACCACCGAGGCGGCGACCAGCGCAGCCACCCCGAAATAGGCGCCATGCGGCAGGCCCGACAGGAAGCGGAAGATCAGCATGGTGCGGAAATCCGGCGCCATGGCCGAGGCCACGTTGAAGACCCCGAAGGCCAGCATCAGCCAGACCAGCAGCATCCGCCGCGACATCCGCGCGCCCAGCACGGCGAGGGTCGGCGCGCCCACCACGACGCCCAGGGCATAGGCGCTGATCGCATCCGCCGCCCGCGCCTCGGTGACGCCCAGGGCAGCGGCGAAATTCGGCACCAGCGCCATGGCCGCGAACTCGGTCGTGCCGATGGCAAAGCCGCCCATGGCAAGCGACAGGATCACCAGCCAGGGCGGCACGGCGCCGGTTTCGGCAGGCGCGCCCTCGGCACGCAGCGCGGCGGTATCGGAGCACTCCGTCACGTCGTCATATCCTTGTGGTGGGATCCGGGAATCCGCGTGAGCCTCCCTCGCGCCGAGGCGTATCACGGCGCGCCGGAAAGGCAAGGGGAGGGCGGCGGGAGCCCGCCATGCGCCCAACGAAAAACGCGCGAGGGTCACCCCCCGCGCGTCTCTCTCATCTCGTCAGGCCGAAGAACCGCTCAGAGCAGGCCCTTGACCGCCTCGACCACCTTCTCGGCGGTGATGCCGAACCGCTCGAACAGTTCCTCCGCGGGGGCGGAGGCGCCGAAGCTGTCCATGCCGATGAAGGCGGCCTTGGCCTCGCGGCCGCGCTCGCCCATCAGCCAGCGGTCCCAGCCCTGGCGGACGGCGGCCTCGATGCCGACGCGCACCGCGCCGCCCGGCAGGACCCGGCGGCGATAGCTTTCGTCCTGCGCGGCGAACAGCTCCATGCAGGGCATGGACACGACCCGCGTGCCGATCCCGGCCTCTTCCAGCTTGGCCTTCGCCTCCAGTGCCACGGACACCTCCGAGCCGGTGGCGATCAGGATCGCCTGCCGCTTGCCCTCGGCCTCGGCCAGCACATAGGCGCCCTGGGCGGTCAGGTTCTTCGGCTTGTACTCCTTGCGCACCGCCGGCAGGCCCTGCCGCGACAGCGCCAGCACCGAGGGGGTGGAGGTGGAGTTCAGCGCCACTTCCCAGGCCTCCGCCGTCTCCATCGCGTCGGCGGGGCGGAAGACATAGGTGTTGGGCGTGGCGCGCGAAATCGCCAGGTGCTCCACCGGCTGGTGGGTCGGCCCGTCCTCGCCCAGCCCGATGGAATCGTGGGTCATCACGAAGACCGTCGGGATCTTCGACAGCGCCGCCAGCCGCATCGACGGCCGGGCGTAATCGGTGAAGCACATGAAGGTCCCGCCATAGGGCCGCACGCCGCCATGCAGCGCCATGCCGTTCATCGCCGCCGCCATGCCGTGTTCGCGGATGCCGTAATGGATGTAGCGCCCCTTGCGGTTGTCGGGGCCGAAGATCCCCAGATCCCCGGTCATGGTGTTGTTCGATCCCGTCAGGTCGGCCGAGCCGCCGACGGTCTCGGGCAGGACGGGGTTCACCACTTCCAGCACCATTTCCGAGCATTTGCGCGTCGCGGCCTTGGGCTGGCTCTCGGCCAGCTGCTTCTTCAGCGCCCGGATGGTGGCGGTCAGCTTGGTCGGCAGCTCGCGAGCATACGTCCGCTCCATCTCCGCCCGGCGGGACTTGGGCGCGCCGTCGAGCCGCGTCTCCCACTCCTCGCGTTCGGTGGCGCCGCGGCGGCCAATCTCTTCCCACTGGGCCTTGACGTCGGCGGGCACCTCGAAGGGGCCATGCTCCCAGCCATAGGCCTGCTTGGCGGCGCGCAGCTGGTCCGGATCGGTCAGCGCGCCATGGCCCTTGGCGGTGTCCTGCGCCGCGTGGCCAAGCGCGATATGCGTCCGGCAGGCGATCATCGAGGGGCGGTCGGCCTGTTTCGCCGCAGCGATGGCGGCGTCGATCTCCTCCGGATCATGCCCGTCCACCCGCTGCACGTGCCAGCCCGAGGCCTCGAACCGCGCCACCTGGTCGGTGGAATCCGCGAGGCTCACCTTGCCGTCGATGGTGATGTCGTTGTGGTCCCAGAAGACGATGAGCTTGGACAGTTTCTGGTGCCCCGCCAGCGCGATGGCCTCCTGGCTGACGCCCTCCATCAGGCAGCCGTCGCCGGCGAAGACATAGGTGTGGTGATCGACCAGCTTCTTGCCCCAGCGGGCGCGCTGGATTTCCTCGGCGATGGCGAAGCCCACCGAGTTGGCAATGCCCTGGCCCAGCGGCCCGGTGGTCACCTCGATCGCGTCGGCGAGAAAGTTCTCCGGGTGGCCGGCGGTGCGCGCGCCCAGCTGGCGGAAGTTCTTCACCTCCTCCAGCGTGATCTGTTCGTCGCCCATCAGGTAGAGCAGCGAGTAGAGCAGCATGGAGCCGTGCCCGTTCGACAGGATGAACCGGTCGCGGTCGGGCCAGCCGGGATGGGCCACGTCGAATTTCAGGTGCTTGCCGAACAGCACGGTGGCCACGTCCGCCAGCCCCATCGGGGCGCCGGAATGGCCGGAATTGGCGGCGTGAACCGCGTCGAGGGTCAGCGCGCGGATCGCGGCGGCCTTCATCCAGTGGTCGGGGTGCTTGCTGCGCAGCGCGTCGATGTCCAAGGCGGCAATCCTTCTCAAGCGTGTCGAAAGCGGCGGGCTTTCCGGGAATGCCCGCTCAATACCAGCAAGCCCGACAAGTTCAAGCGCGCCGGGTAAGTGCCTGAGAGCAAAGGGGGCGCATTTTCGCCGCCGCTTGGGTAAGATTTCCGTTGCCCGGACCGGGCCGCGATTCGCGTCGCGTTCCGCCCCCGCCGCGGTGCGGTCGCGGTGTCGCCGGGCGCCCGCGGCCCCGGGCACTTCACCCTCGGCGCGATCCGTGGCAAGGGTGTGGGCAAGACGCGCCGCGCCGCCGCGTGCGGACAGGTAACGAGGAACGAGGCCGATGGCAGAAATCGACGAGTTGCAGCAGCGGATCGCCGGCGCCCTGGACCGGATCGGGCGGGGCCTCGGCGCGCTCGACGTGGCCGGCCCCGACCGTTCGGGCGATATCTACGCGCTCGAGGCGGAGATCAAGGCGACCCGCGCCGCGCTGGAGGACGAGCGCACCGCCAATGCCCAGCTCGAGGAGCGGGTGCGCTCGATCCGCGCCCGCCACGAGGAAAAGCTGGCCGAGATGCAGGCCCAGACCGAACAGGCCGCCCGCGCGCTCGAGACGCTGGACGGCGAATTGCAGAAATTGCGGGCGATCAACGACGAATTGCGCCGCAGCAACACCGCCCTGCGGGAGGCCAATGCCGAAGGGCTCGGCGCCCCCGATCTGATCAACGCGTCGCTGCAGACCGAGCTCGAGGCGCTGCGCGCCGACCGCGCCGCCGAGAGCGCCGAGGCGCGCGCCGTGCTCGACGCGCTGGAGCCGCTGCTCGAGGCGGCGCAGCAGGATGGCAGCCGGGAAGGGAGGGCCTGATGCCCGAAGTCGAAATCACCATCGGCGGCCGCAGCTTCGAGGTCGCCTGCCAGGAGGGCGAGGAACATTACCTCGAGACCGCCGCGCGCATGCTCGACAAGGAGGCGCAGGTGCTCTCCGACCAGATCGGCCGCCTGCCCGAGGGGCGCATGTTGCTGATGGCCGGCCTGATGCTCGCCGACAAGACCGCCGGGCTGGAGGACCGCCTGCGCGACATGGAGGATCGCTGCGCCGCGCTGCAGGACGAGGTCCAGGCGCTGCGCAACCGGCCCGCCCCCGAGGCGCAGCGCGTCGAGGTCCCGGTCGTGCCCCAGAGCGTCACCGAGACCCTGGCCGAGCTCGCCGCAAGGGCCGAGGCCGTCGCCGCCGAGGTCGAGGAAAAGACCGCCCCCCGCGGCTGATCCCTACACCGCGCACGAGGTCGCTCCCGCCGCCCGCCGGGACGCGCAGAGCCAGGCGTTGCCGCCCCGCGCCAAGTCGCTCCCGCCGCGCGCAGGGACGTTCCGGCCTCGCACCCGATCGCTCCCGCCCCGCGCCAAAGCGATCTCGCCGCGCGCCAGCGCACTCCTGCCCCGCACCCGATCGCTCCCGCCCCGCGCCAGGGCGCTGCCCCCTCGAACCAGGACGCTTCCGCCCCGCGGCCCCGCCCGACGCGCCGCCGCTCCCCCGCCCATGCCAAAGGGCGCGGCCGTCCCAATGGCGCGCCACGCCCCTGCTTCTCTGGTCTCTAAATATGGCGGGGGGAGCCGAAGGCGGGGGGCAGCGCCCCCCTCCACGGTCTCACATCCACGCCTGACGCGGGGACGACGCCCCGCCCGATCAGGCGTTGGCTTCGCGGATCTTGTCGGCGGCGTCCTTGTCGTAGGTCACGCCGTTCTGGTCGAACAGCTGGTCCAGCTCGCCCGACAGGGTCATCTCGGTGATGATGTCGCAGCCGCCCACGAACTCGCCCTTGACGTAGAGCTGGGGGATGGTCGGCCAGTCCGAGTAATCCTTGATCCCCTGGCGGACATCCTCGTCGGCCAGCACGTTCACGTCGGTGAACTCCACGCCCATGTAGTTCAGCACCCCCGCCACGCGGGAGGAGAAGCCGCATTGCGGCATGGACTTGGTGCCCTTCATGTAGAGCACCACGTCGTGGCTCTTGACCGTGTCTTCGATCCGGGTCTTCACATCGCTCATCTTGCGCGTTCCTTCATATCCTGGCGCCGCCCGGCTCTTCGGGCGGGGGGTCGGCTTGGCACGGCGGTCCCGGGCTCCGGGGCCGCTCAGTCGGGCGCCCGGGTCGTCAGGGCCAGGGCGTGCAATTCGCTGTCGGCGCCGTCCATCCGGCCTTTCAGCGCGGCATAGACCTCGCGCTGCTGCTGGACCCGGTTCTTGCCGCGAAAGCTGGCATCCTCCACGAAGGCCGAGAAATGCCGCCCGTCATCGCCTTCGACGGTGATGCGGGCCTCGGGAAACTTCTCGCGCAGCAGATCCTCGATATCCTGGGCCTGAATGGGCATCGGCGCTCCTCTTTCGTCACTGGCATTGATGTAGAGAAGACCCCTGCCTGCTGCAAGGGCTCGCCCGTCCGCTGCCACAGCCCCCGCCGCGGCGCGCACCGCCACTCCTGCAGGGCGCGGCCCCCCGGCCCGAATCGCGTCGCGGACGATTGCCCATTGTAAATGACCCGCCTGTCGTCTTATGTTCGGGCCGTGGCGCGACCGGAACGAAAGGGTTCCGAGACAGGCGCGCCCGACAAGAGTTTCGCTGTTTCCCGATCATGCCGTGGCCCACGGGCCTGGCGGTGCCGGGACAGACCGATTGGGCCCCACGGGGCCATACGAACTGCCCGGCCGCAAGGCGGGCCATGAACGGGTTCCTGGACGGCCCAAAGGCCCCAGGGATCGGAGAAGAACCGCGATGACACGCGCGTTACCTTTGGGGCTCGGGGCAGGGGACCGTTCGGTCCCGCGCCGGCGCCTGCGCGTGCTCGCCCCTATCAGGCACCTGCCGTACGTCCTGACCCGCCCGCCGGGCCGGTCGCCGTGCGGCCGTGCAAACGGATCACATGGCAAAGAAAATGCTTATCGATGCCACCCACGCGGAGGAAACCCGCGTCGTGGTGGTGGACGGCAACAAGGTCGAGGAGTTCGACTTTGAATCCGAAAACAAGCGGCAGCTCGCCGGCAACATCTATCTCGCCAAGGTAACGCGGGTCGAACCCTCGCTGCAGGCGGCCTTCGTCGATTACGGCGGCAACCGCCACGGCTTCCTCGCCTTCTCGGAGATCCATCCGGATTACTACCAGATCCCGGTCGCCGACCGGGAGGCCCTGATGGAGGAAGAGCGCGCCTATGCCGAGGCACAGCGCGCCCGCGACGAGGAAGACGAAAAGCCGAAATCCCGCCGCTCCCGCTCGCGCGCCGCCAAGGCCGAGAGTGACGACGCCGTCGAGACCGCCGAGGTCACCCCGTCCGAGATCGGCGGGATGGAGACCATCGACCTCAACGAGGGCGACGAGGAGGTCGGCGAGCCCGAAGAGGGCAGCTCCCCCATGGAGCGCGTCGGCGAGACGCCGGTGGAAGAGCCCGATGCCGAGAACGGCGAAGGCTCCGCCCGCAACGGCGACGAGACCGGCAAGGAGGCCGGCAACGGCGCGGCGAACGGCAACGGCCACGAAGCCGAGGACCGGGCCCGCGACGCCACCGCCCATGACGAAAGCATCGAGTCGGTGGCCGACGACGACGCGGAGGAGGACATCCGCCCGCCGCGCAAGCCCCGTCCGCGCCGCTACAAGATCCAGGAAGTGATCAAGGTCCGCCAGATCCTCCTGGTGCAGGTCGTCAAGGAAGAGCGTGGCAACAAGGGCGCCGCCCTGACCACCTACCTGTCGCTCGCCGGCCGCTACTGCGTGCTGATGCCCAACACCGCCCGGGGCGGCGGCATCTCGCGCAAGATCACCCAGGCCGCCGACCGCAAGAAGCTCAAGGAAATCGCCGCCTCCATCGAGGTGCCGCAGGGCGCCGGGCTCATCATCCGCACCGCGGGGGCCAAGCGCACCAAGACCGAGATCAAGCGCGACTACGAGTACCTGCAACGGCTCTGGGAACAGATCCGCGAGCTGACGCTCAAATCCATCGCGCCGGCCAAGATCTACGAAGAGGGCGACCTGATCAAGCGTTCGATCCGCGACCTCTACAATCGCGAGATCGACGAGGTCTTCGTCGAGGGCGAGCGCGGCTACCGCATCGCCAAGGACTTCATGAAGATGATCATGCCGTCCCACGCGAAGAACGTGAAGCATTACGCCGACCCGCTGCCGCTTTTCGCGCGCTACCAGGTGGAATCCTACCTCGGCGGCATGTTCAACCCGACCGTGCAGCTCAAGTCCGGCGGCTACATCGTGATCGGCGTGACCGAGGCGCTGGTGGCGATCGACGTCAACTCCGGCCGGGCCACCAAGGAAGGCTCGATCGAGGAGACGGCGCTCAAGACCAACCTGGAGGCCGCCGACGAGGTGGCCCGCCAGCTGCGCCTGCGCGACCTTGCCGGGCTGATCGTCATCGACTTCATCGACATGGACGAGCGCAAGAACAACGCCGCCGTCGAGAAGCGGATCAAGGACAAGCTCAAGACCGACCGCGCCCGCATCCAGGTCGGCCGCATCTCCGGCTTCGGCCTGATGGAGATGTCGCGCCAGCGCCTGCGTCCGGGCATGCTGGAGGCGACGACCCAGCCCTGCACGGCCTGCCACGGCACCGGCCTGATCCGCTCGGACGACAGCATGGCGCTGTCGATCCTGCGCCAGATCGAGGAAGAGGGCACCCGCCGCAAGAGCCGTGAGGTTCTGGTGAAATGTCCGGTGGCCATCGCCAACTTCCTGATGAACCAGAAGCGCGAGCATATCGCCCAGATCGAGCTGCGTTACGGCATGGCCGTCCGGATCGAGGGCGACGCCACGCTGGTCTCGCCCGATTTCTCGATCGAGAAGTTCAAGACCGCGACCCGCTCGGTGCCCGAGGCCACGGCGCACGTGATCTCGGCGGACAGTTCCATGATGGAGGACCTGCCCGAGGAGGACGAGGACGAGACCCCCGTCGACGAGAGCGACAACCTCCCCGCCGGCGCGGTGGAAGAGGAGGCGCCCGCCGCCGCCCAGGACGAGGGAGAGCCCAAGCCCAAGAAGCGCCGCCGCCGCCGTCGCCGCCGGAAATCCTCCGGCTCCGGCAACGGAAGCGAGAACGGCCAGGAGAACGGGCAGGAGGGTGACAGCTCCGACAGCGAGGCCGAGGACGACAAGGCCGAGCCGGTGAGCGCAGAGGCCGCCGGGGAGGCTGACGACGACGACAAGCCCGCGCCGAAGAAGCGCAGCGTGTCGCGCAGCCGCAAGTCCGACGCCAAGCCGGCTGCGAAGCCCGAGGTCGCGACCTCCGAGCCGCCGGCGGAACCCGCGGGCGACGAGGATGCGGTGGGCGACGCCCCCGCGGACCAGGCCGCCGAGGCCCCGGCCGAGGAAGAGGCGCCGAAGAAGAAGCCGCGCAGCCGCTCGCGCTCCCGCTCCAAGGCGAAGCCCAAGGAGGAGGTGAGCGAGACCCCGGCAGAGGCGGAGGCCGTGGCAGAGGCCGCGGCCGAAACCCCGGCCGAGCTGCCCGAGGAACCGCAGGACCAGCGCACCCCGGCAGAGCCCGAGGCTCCCGGAGAGGTGGCGGTCGAACAGCCGGCGCCCGAACCGGAACCCGCGCCTGCACCGGAGCCCGAGCCTGCACCGCAGCCCGAACCGGTCGCGGAGACGCCCGCCGAGCCCGAGAAGGCCCCGGAGCCCGAGAAGACGCCCGAGAGCGTGGGCGCCAACAAGGCCGAAGAGCCCTCGGCCAAGGCCAAGCCGAAGAAACGCGGCTGGTGGTCGCTGGGCTCCTGAAGCCTGCGGCACGTCCGAGAAACGAACGCCCCCGCGAGACATCGCGGGGGCGTTTTGCATTTGGCTGGGGGGAGGGGCCCTGCAGGAAGCCGCGCCCCGGGCCTTGGGCGGCGCGGCGATCCCGGCGGGTTTCGCTTCACGAAGAAAGATGACCAGACCCGATAGATCCCGGGACGTGCTCTGGGCCTAGACGGATCACCTCAACCCGCGCTGGCCGCCAGCCTCGAATCCCCGCCGAGACCTCCGCTCACCCGCCCCTGCGAATACGGTACACCCGCGCCGGCCCCTTCGGCCCCGGAATCTCGTCCGCCTCGGCCGACAGCAGCTCGTGCCCGGCCTCCGTGCAGAAATGCGGCATGTCGATCACCGCGGCGGGGTCGTCGGCGCGCACGGCCAGCACGGCCCCCGGCGCCATCCCCTGCAACCGCTTGCGCGCCTTCAGCACCGGAAGCGGGCAGAGCAGCCCCGCGGCATCGATGAAATCCTCGTCCATGGCGGCTCTCTAGGCGCGCGCCCCGGCCCTGTCCAGCGCGGCGATTTGAAACACGGGACCACGCGCTTGTGACGGATCGTCCGGGTGACGCCGCCCCGCCGATCCCCTAGAGCTTTGACCATGTTCGGAATCGAGATCATGGATGCCGCCCTTCTGCCCGCCATGCTGGTGGCGCTGGCCGCGGGCGTGCTGTCTTTCCTCAGCCCCTGCGTGCTGCCCGTCGTGCCGCCCTACCTGGCCTATATGAGCGGCGCCACGCTGGGCGAGCTGGGGCAGGGCGCCCGGTCCCGCGCGCTGCTGCCCGCGCTCTTCTTCGTGCTGGGGCTCTCGACGATCTTCCTGCTGCTCGGCGCCGCCGCCTCTGCCGCGGGGATGTTCTTTCTCCAGTGGCAGGGCTGGTTCACCGCCGCCGCCGGGATCATCGTCATGATCTTCGGCGCGCATTTCATCGGCATCTACCGCATCGGCTTTCTCGACCGCGAGGCGCGGCTGGATGCGGGCGACCGCGGCGGATCGGCCTTCGGCGCCTACGTGCTGGGCCTGGCCTTCGCCTTCGGCTGGACCCCCTGCATCGGCCCGCAGCTCGGCGCGATCCTGTCGCTTGCCGCCTCCGAGGGCTCGGTGTCGCGCGGCACCACGCTGCTCGCCGTCTATGCCGCGGGGCTGGGCCTGCCCTTCCTCGCCGTCGCCGCCTTCCTGCCGCGGCTCACCGGGCTGATGAGCTGGATGAAGCGCCACATGGACCGGATCGAGCGAGTGATGGGCCTGCTGCTCTGGACCATCGGGTTGATGATGCTGACCGGCGGCTTCTCCGCCTTCTCCTACTGGCTGCTCGAGGTCTTCCCGGTCCTGGGCCAGGTGGGCTGACCCCCGCCGGGCCATGGTCCCGCAAGGCGAGACCCGCACGTCCCAGCCATAGGCCCACACTCAGCGCCGCGGCCCCGGCACTCTCCACGCATAAGGAGAACCGCAGGCGCCGCTCGACGCAGTCGCGCGGCCGTTCGCGGGAGGCGGTGGCAATCTCCCCACCGCGCCGCCAATTGTAACGGATATCGAGGGCAGGGGACCCACCGCCCCCGGACCTACTCCGCCTCGTCCCACCACCAGACATCCGGCAGGAAGCCGGCCCAGTCGCCGTAGATCGGCAGGTGCTCGGGATAGTGCAGCTCCTTCGCATGGGCGATCCGGCTGACATTCCACTGGTAGAGCGGGATCACGTAGCGCCCCGCCATCAGCAGCCGGTCCAGCGCCCGCGTCGCGGCGATGAAATCCTCGGTCGAGGGCGCATCCAGCATCGCCTGGATCATCGCGTCCACCGCCGGCGACTTCACCCCCATCCAGTTGCGCGAGCCCGGCGCATCCGCCCCCTCGGACCCCCAGTAAAGCCGCTGCTCCGTTCCCGGGCTCAGTGACAGGCCCCGCCGGAAATGCGCCATGTCGAAGTCGAGCGCGTTGGTCCGCTGGGCCAGCTGCGCATCGTCGGTCACGGTGACCTGCATCTCGATCCCCAGCCGCTCCAGCGCGCGGGAATAGAGCTGCATCATCGACACGTTCTCGCGGCTGCCCTTGGACAGCAGCACCTCGAAGCGGAAGGGCTCGCCCGCCGCGTTCTCCAGCCGCCGCGAGTCGCGGTCCACGCTCCATCCCGCCTCGCGCAGAAGCGCCATCGCCCGCCGCAGGTCGTCGCGGTTGCGCGCGGAAAGCTCGCCCTCGGGCAGGGCATAGCCCTCCAGCGTGCCGGGCGGCAGGTCATCCGCGAAGGGGTCCAGCAGATCCCGCACCCGCCCCTCGGCCGGCCCCGGCCGCATCCCCAGCTCGGAATTGGAGAAATAGGAGGTGATGCGCGGCTGCCGCCCCCCGGTCATCGTGTCGTTGATATAGGGGAAGTTGAAGGCGAGGATCATCGCCGCCCGCACCCGCCAATCGGCAAAGATCTCGCGCCGCGTGTTCATGACGAAGCCGGTCATCCCCGAGGGCCGCTGGTGCGGGATCACCGATTTCACCACGTCCCCCCGCTGCGCCGCCGGAAAATCGTAGCGCGTCTCCCACAGGTCGGCATTGGTCTCGCGCAACACGCTGATCACCCCGGCCTTCAGCGCCTCGAACATCGCCGCGGCATCGCCGAAATACTCGATCCGGATCGTGTCGAAATTGTCGGTCCCGTTCCGAAAGGCGAGGTCGCGGCCCCAGTAGTCCGGATCGCGCGTCAGCTCCACGTAGCGCCCGGCCTCGAACTCGGTCACCCGGTAGGGCGCGCTGCCGATCGGCGCATCGTCCAGGGTGGAGCGGCCGAAGGCCGGCGCCCCCGCGCCGGTATATTGCCCCTTCTTCAGAATCGGCCGAAGCCCGGCCAGCAGGGCAAGCTCCGGGTTGTCCTCGGCGAAGGTCAGGCGCACCTTGCGTGGGCCGGTCTGTTCGATCTCCGCCACCTGTTTCCAGAAGCCCAGGTAGCGCGGATGCCCCTCGGTCCCCAGCGTCTCGAAGGACCAGATCACGTCCTCCACCGTCACCGGGCTGCCGTCGGAGAAATGCGCCTCGGGCCGCAGGGTGAATTCGACCCATTCGCGGTCGGGCCCGGTCTCGATCGTCTCCGCCAAGAGCCCGTAGAGCGAGAACGGCTCGTCCCAGTTCCGGCCCATCAGCGACTCGTAGGCCAGCTGCCCCAGCTGCCAGGGCGGCTCGCCCTTGAGGATGAAGGGATTGAGCGAATCGAACCCCCCGACCTCGCCCATCACGATGCGGCCGCCCTTGGGCGCGTCGGGATTGGCATAGGGCAGGTGGTCGTAGCCCTCGGGCAGGGCCGGAGTGCCGTACATGGCAATCCCGTGCTCGGGCTCGGCAGCGGCGGCCCCGGCGGCGGACACCAGCAGCGCCGCGCTCAGCGCCGCATGGCGCAGGGCCCGCCCGGCCCGGTCGGAAAGACGCGCTCGCATCGCGGCATTCATCCTGCTCTGCCCTCTCTTCGTTGCGGGCGAACCTACCGGCGGACTCCCGTCTTTTCAAACTTTTAGCTTTGACCCGCGCTCAAATCGGCGTATAAAGAAGGCACTGCTCGATAGGTTTCTTGCCTGTATGAAACCTGCCTCAATAACTTGACGCCCGCCTCGTGCGGGCGTTTTTTTTGGCCAAATCCTGCCCGGGCCGCGCGTCGCCGCCCGGCGCCACGGACGGCGAAAAAACCCTGTCATACCCTTATTTTGCTGGCGCAGCATGCTAGAAAGGGGCGAACAAGAACAGGAGTCGCCGACCCATGTCCCTTTCAGGAAAAACCGCAATCATCACCGGGTCCAATTCGGGAATCGGGCTGGGAATCGCCCGCTCGCTCGCCGAGGCGGGCGCGGATGTCGTTCTGAACTCCTTTACCGATTCGACCGAGGACCACGAACTGGCCGCAGGGCTGGGCCGTGAATTCGGCGTAAACGCCCGCTACATCAAGGCCGACATGTCGAAGCAGGCGGAATGCCGCGCGCTGGTGGAGCAGGCGGGCGCCTGCGACATCCTGGTGAACAATGCCGGCATCCAGCACGTCGCCCCGATCGAGGATTTCCCGGTCGAGAAATGGGATGCGATCATCGCCATCAACCTCTCCTCCGCCTTCCACACCACGGCGGCCGCGCTGCCGATGATGCGCAAGGCGGGCTGGGGCAGGGTGGTCAACATCGCCTCCGCCCACGGGCTGACCGCCTCGCCCTACAAGGCGGCCTATATCGCCGCCAAGCACGGCATCGTCGGCCTGTCCAAGACCACCGCGCTGGAGACGGCGGAAGAGCCCATCACCTGCAACGCCATCTGCCCCGGCTACGTGCTGACCCCGCTGGTGGAGGCGCAGATCCCCGACACGATGAAGAAATACGACATGGGCCGGGACGAGGTGATCCGCAAGGTCATGCTCGACCGCCAGCCCTCCAAGGAATTCGCCACGGTGGAGCAGATCGGCGGCACCACGGTCTTCCTCTGCTCGGCGGCCGCCGACCAGATCACCGGCACCACGATCTCCATCGACGGCGGCTGGACCGCGCTCTGAGCCACCACGCCCCCGCGGGCCGCCTCCCCGGTGGCCCGCCCCCGGCCCGCCGGCGCGGCGCGCCCCCCGGCTTCTCCGGTCCGAAAATATGGCGGGGTGAGGCCGCAGGCCGAGGGGCAGAGCCCCTTCCTCCCGGCCGCCGCCCCCGCGCCACCGCTGGGCAAACCGCACCCCCGGCGCCGCCGCGCCCCTGCTTCTTCTGACCAGAAATATCCCGGGGTGAGGCCGAAGGCCGAGGGGCAGAGCCCCTGAATGACCCGCCCCTACGGCTTCACCGCCGCCCGGATCCAGAGCAGCACCAGCACCGCCGAGAGGATGGCGTTCCAGCTCGCCATGGAGAGCGACAGGAAGGTCCAGGCCACCTCGTCGCAGCGGATGAGCGGGGCGTTCATGATCTGGTCGACCAGCGCGTCGGTGCTCAGCCCGTCGACCCCGCCCGAGGTGCAGGTGGTGGGGCCTTCCCACCAGCCGCGCTCGACCCCGGTATGGTAGAGGCCGTAGCCGCTGGTCACCGCCGCCGCCAGCGCCCCGGCCCAGCAGAGCCAGGCGCGGTTCAGCCACAGCGCCAGCACGCCGATCACCACCGCCGCCGCATGCGGATAGCGCTGCAGGTAGCACAGGTGGCAGGGCGCCAGCCCGCCGAGATACTGGAAGCCGAGGGCGCCCAGCAGCAGCGCCAGCGACCCGCCGGCCGCCAGAAAGACCCAGATGCGTCGGCTCATATGTACCTCACAGCCAGAAAACCGCCGAGCAGGATCACGACGAAGAGCGTGAACATCAAGCCCAGCCGCTTTTCGATGAAATCACGAATGGGTGCGCCGAAGACCCGCAGCAGAGCCGCCACCACGAAAAAGCGCAGCCCGCGGGCCAGGATCGAGGTGGCGATGAAGGTCACGAGCGGCATGCCGGTCCAGCCCGACATGATGGTGATCACCTTGAACGGGAAGGGCGTGACCCCCGCGGCCAGCACCGCCCAGAAGCCGAAATCGTTGAACCGCGTGTTGAATTCCGCCACCGCGTCCGCCTTGCCCAGCGTCTCGAGGATGGGCCGGCCGATGCCTTCGAAGGCCAGCGCGCCGATGGCGTAGCCCAGCAGCCCGCCCAGCACCGAGGCGGCCAGCGCCACCCCGGCGATCAGCCAGGCCCGGCGCGGCGTCGCGAGGATCATGGGAATCATCAGGATGTCGGGCGGGATCGGGAAGACTGAGCTTTCCAGGAAGGCCACCACGGCCAGCGCCCAGAGCGCATGGGGATGGTCGGCCAGGGCCAGGGTCCGGTCGTAAAGCCTGCGTATCATGTTCCGTCGTTCCTGCCCGCGCCTGCGCCCCCGCTGTTAACCGTCCTTTCGCCCCCCGCGTCAAGCCGCGAGGCCCGCATCGGGGGCCTTGTCTCGATTTGGGACTTTCCCGAAAGCCCGGAACCGGATAAATCGGAGCCGGGGCCGGCCCACCGCGCGGGCCCCGGACAGCGATGTGGCCCAGTGGCGGAACGGTAGACGCAGGGCATTCAAAATGCTCCGCCCAAAAGGCGTGGGAGTTCGATTCTCCCCTGGGCCACCACGCGTCCGCCAGTCCCCCCAGCTGTTTCCGGAATGGGCCTCCGAGGGCCTCGCTCCGCCGCCCGACCGCAGCCCCGCACAGCCTCGACCGCGATCGCTCCGCCAGGCATGCCATGAAGTCTCGCGCCCTTGCCGCTCTCCCGGCCGCAGGACACGACCGGATCAGGCAATGCCTCTCCACCGCGCTCCGCAGCCACGCACCGGGTCCCCCTGAGCGCCGCCCGCCGGAGACTCCGTCAGATATGATCGGCCAGGTGGGCGGCGGCGCCGGTCAGCGCGGCGTAATCGTCCTCGACCACCCAGATCGGAAACCGCTCCATGAAGCCGGAAAACCGGCCCTTGTCGCGGAAGGCGGCGGCAAAGCCCATCTCGTCCATGTAGGGCATGACCGCGCGGGCCATGCCGCCGATCAGGTAGATGCCGCCGAAGGGAAGCTGCACCAGCGCCATGTTCCCCGTCACCTGCCCCAGGATACGCACGAAGATCCCCACGCTGCGCCGGGCCGTCTCGTCGCCCGCCGCGCAGGCTGCCATGATCGCCTCGGAGTCCATGCCGGTCTCGCGGCCCGCCACCCAGTCATGCACATGGGTGATGCCGCGCCCCGAGAGCAGGTCCTCGACCGAAGGATAGCCATGGGCCGCCTCCAGGTGGTCGGCCAGGGCCAGGTCCTCGGCCGAGCGCACGGGCAGGCCGGTATGCCCGGCCTCCGAGGGTGGGACCAGCGTGCCCTTGCGCTCCTCGTGGACCGCCGCGGTGTTGAAGCCGGTCCCGACCCCCACCACCAGCCGCGTCGCCCGCTGGCCCGGCTGCCGCCCCGCCTGCACGGGGCTGAGGGCGGAGGGCGCGAGATGGGCCAGCGCATGGCCCTGGGCCTGCATGTCGTTGATCACCGCCACCTCTTCCGCGCCGGTGCACTCCGCGATCGCCGCCGCCGTCACCTCCCAGTCGAGGTTGGTCAGCCGGCCGGTGCCCTCGCTCACAGGGCCAGCCATGGCCACGCAGGCCGAGCCGGGCCGCGCGCCGGGATCCTGCGCCAGGTAGGCGCGCAGAACGGCGGGCAGGTCGGGATGGTCAGCATTGCGGAACCGCCGGACGGAGCCCGGGCGCAGCGTCACCCCGTCCGCCAGCGCCACGCGGGTATTCGTGCCGCCGATATCGGCGACGAGGGCAGGGGGCGAGACTGGAGCGGATTCGGACATGCGGTTCTCCTCCTTGGGGTGGCGCCGCTTTCGCCCGGCGCCGTTGGACTTGATACGCGCGATGCGCCGCGAGGCCAAGCATCGCCGCGCCAAGGCCCCCCGTGACCGGCGCGAATCCGGCCGCCGCGCTGGACATCCCCGGCCGGCCCCATACCCTTGGGCGGACAGGCAAACCCGGAAAGACGCGCAGGGAGGCAGCAGGAGGCATGAACGCCGAGACGGGAACCATGGGCGCCGGCCAGCTCGCCGGCGATCTCGACTGGTGGCGTGGCGCGGTGATCTACCAGATCTACCCGCGCTCCTACCAGGACAGCAACGGCGACGGGGTGGGCGACCTGCTGGGCATCGTGAACCGCCTGCCGCATATCGCCTCGCTCGGGGTGGACGCGATCTGGATCTCGCCCTTCTACACCTCGCCCATGCGCGATTTCGGCTACGACGTCAGCGATTTCTGCGACGTGGACCCGATGTTCGGCTCGATCGCGGATTTCGACGCCGTGGTCTCCACCGCCCATCGCTGGGGGCTGCGGGTGATGATCGACCTCGTGCTCTCGCACACCTCGATCGAACATCCGTGGTTCACCGAAAGCCGCGCCTCGCGCGACAACAAGCGCGCCGACTGGTATGTCTGGGCCGACGCCAAGGAGGACGGCACGCCCCCCAACAACTGGCTGTCGCTCTTCGGCGGCTCCGCCTGGCAATGGGACACCCGGCGCGAGCAGTATTACCTGCACAATTTCCTGTCCGAACAGCCCGACCTCAACTTCCACGCCCCGGCGGTGCAGGAGGCGCTGCTGGCCGCCACCCGCTTCTGGCTGGATCGCGGGGTCGACGGCTTCCGCCTCGACACGATCAACTTCTACTTCTGCGACAAGGATCTGCGCGACAACCCGGTGCTGCCCGCCGACAAGCGCAACGCGACGCTGGCGCCCCGGGTGAACCCCTACAACTATCAGGACCACATCTATTCCAAGAACCGGGTGGAGAATTTCGGCTTCCTGCGCCGCTTCCGCGCGCTCTTGGACGAATATCCCGGATCGGCCTGCGTGGGAGAGGTGGGCGATGCGCAGCGCGGGATGGAGATCATGGCCGCCTATACCAAGGGCGACGATTTCGTGCACATGTGCTACGCCTTCGAGCTGCTGGCGCCCGACCGTCCCTCCGCCGCCCGCGTGGCCGAGATCTTTGCCACCGCGGACGCGGAACTGGCGGGCGAGGGCTGGGCCTGCTGGGCCTTTTCCAACCACGACGTGGCGCGCCATGTCACCCGCTGGCAGCTCACGCCCGCCGCTCACCGCGCCTACATGACGCTGCTCATGTGCCTCAAGGGATCGGCCTGCCTCTACCAGGGCGAAGAGCTGGGTCTGCCCGAGGCCGAGCTGCATTTCGACGACCTGCAGGACCCCTACGGCAAGGAGTTCTGGCCCGAATACAAGGGCCGCGACGGCGCCCGCACCCCCATGGTCTGGGACGCGCAAGCGCCCAATGCGGGCTTTACCACCGCGCGGCCCTGGCTGCCGGTCACGCACGAACACCAGATGCGCGCCGTGTCGGAGCAGGAGGGCGATCCGGCCTCCATCCTGCACCATTACCGCCGCGCCATCGCCTTTCGCCACGCCCAGCCCGCGCTGCGGCGGGGCGAGCATGACGGGGTGAAGGCCACGGGCGACGTGGTGCATTTCATCCGCCGCCACGAGGGCGACGAGATCTTCGTCGCGGTGAACCTCAGCGGCGATCCCGCGGCGCTCGACATGCCCGCGGGCGACTGGCACCACATCGGCACCGAGCTGGGCAGCGCCATGCCCTCCGCCGACGGGCGGCTGCACCTCGGCCCGTGGCAGCCCTGCCTGCTGATGCGGCAATAGGGGCGCTCAAGGGCGCTCAGGCCCCGATCGCGTGATGGGTGAGCCGCCGGTCCCGGCGCGCCATCATCCGGTCCAGCAGCTTTCCCGCCAGCCGAGCCACCTGCTCCCGATGCGCGGGGTCGCAGCCCAGGTCCCGCGTCTCGCCCGGATCGGCCTCCAGGTCGAACAGCATCGGCGGCAGCTCCCCGGCGAAGTGGATGTACTTCCACCGCGCCTCGCGCAGGATCGCCACGCCCGCCTCGTTCTCCGCCAGCCCGAGGTGTTTCTGGATCCGCGTCGGCCGCTCCGGGTGGCCGAAATCCGCCTCCGCCATCACCGCGTCGCGCCAGCCCTCGGGCGTGCCCTCCGCGAAGGGCAGCAGCGACTGCCCGTCCATCGCCCGCGGCGCCGCGCGGCCGATCCAGTCGAGGATGGTGGGCGCCACGTCCACCGATTCCGTGAGCGCCTCCACCTCGCGCGGGGAAGCCCCCGGCACCGACAGGATCAGCGGCACGTGGTAGGCGGGGTCGAAGACGCTTTCCTTCCCCCACATGCATTTCTCGCCCAGCATCTCGCCATGATCCACGGTCAGGACCACCAGCGTGCGCTCGGCCTGGCCGGTCTCCTCCAGCCAGTCCAGCAGGCGGCCCAGGTGATGATCCACCTCCGCCACGAGCCCGAGGTAGACCCCCCGCAACTCCGCCTCCAGCTCGGGCGAGACGTCGCGCCCCTTGCCGTCATGGCCGAGGGAGAGCCCCGTCTGGCTGGGCGCGCTGAACCACGCATCCATGAAGGGATGATCGGGCGCGCTGCGATCTGCCAGCGGCAGGGCGGTCGGGTCCACGAGAGTGTTGTAGGGCGCGGGCGCGATCAGCGGCGGGTGGGGTCGGATATAGGCCACATGGGCGAACCACGGCTTCTTCCGCCGCACCTCCAGCGCCTGAAGCGTCCGGTCGGTGAGATAGGCGGTATCGGAATGCTCCGCCGCATAGGGCGCGGGATCGGAGGGGCGGGGCTTGCGGCCCTTGGGCGCGACGGGCAACTGGTGCTCGAAGACCGAGCAGTCGAAATCGTAGCCCTGCGCCTTGAGATAGGCGGGCCATTCCAGCCCGGCCTCCATCCGCATCTCCACCAGCTCGCGGAAGCCCGGCGCGACGCCCTCGTAGATCGACAGGTCCGGGTCCTCCGCGGCGCGGTCCGTGGGGTCGGGCGTGGTGTCGGTATAGCCGAAGAGCAGCGGCTCGTAGCCAGACTTGCGGGCTTCGGTCGCCATGGTGGCGTGATGCCGGGCCAGCGGCGTGCCGTTCCGGATCGAGCGGTGGTTCATCGCGTAAAGCCCCGTGATCAGCGAGGCGCGCGCCGGGCCGCAGGGCACGGTGACGGTGAAATGGTTGCGGAAGCTCAGGCCGTTTGCCGCCAGCCGGTCGATATTCGGCGTCGGCACATGGTCCGCCAGCGGCCCCCAGAGGATGGAGGCGGGCATCTGGTCGAGCGTGATGAAAAGGACGTTCTTCTTCGGCGGCATGGGGCTCTCGCGGGATCAGGCCGTGGCATCCGCGCGGCGCGGGGCCACTGCGGGCGCGCGGGAGAAATCGAACTCCTCCGTGAAATGGCACGCGACGCGGTGCCCCGGCGCGAGCTCGCGCAGCTGCGGCACGTCGCGCTTGCAGGCGTCGCGGGCAAAGCGGCAGCGGGTGTGGAACTTGCAGCCCGGCGGCGGCGCGGTGGGCGAGGGGATCTCGCCCTCCAGCTTGTCGGCCTGGCTGGTCTCGTCGGGGTCGAGCGACGGGATCGCCGAGAGCAGCGCCGAGGTATAGGGATGCAGCGGCCGCGCGAAAAGCGAGCGCGTCGGCGCCGTCTCCACCAGCCGGCCCAGATACATGACCGCCACGTGATCGCAGGTATGGGCCACCACCGACAGGTCGTGGCTGATGAAGAGGAACGAAATCCCCATGTCCTGCTGGATCGCGCGCAGCAGGTTCAGCACATCCGCCTGGATCGACACGTCGAGCGCGGCGACGCTTTCGTCCGCCACGATGAAGCGCGGCCCCGAGACCAGCGCGCGGGCGATGGAGATCCGCTGCCTCTGCCCGCCGGAAAAGGCGTGCGGAAACCGGCGGAGGTGTTCGAGGTTCAGCCGGCAGCGCCCGGCGATCTCGCGCACCCGCTCGTCGGTCTCGGCGCGCGATTTCGTCAACCCCATGACCTCCAGCGGCTCGGCGATGATGTCGCGCACGGTCATGCGCGGCGACAGCGCGGCATAAGGATCCTGAAAGATCAGCTGCGCCCGCTTGCGATAATCCTTGAGCGCCGCGCCGGAGAGATCGCGCAGGTCGTGGCTGACCTCCTCGTCGCGGTATTCAACACTCCCCCCGGTGATCGGCGCGGCCTTCAGCAGCGCGCGCCCCAGCGTCGTCTTGCCCGAGCCGGACTCCCCCACCAGCCCGAAGAAGCTGCCCTTCTCGATGTCGAGCGATATGCCGTCCACCGCGTGCAACTGGGTCTTCGCGCCCAGAAGGCCGCGGCCCAGCGTGTAGGAAACGGTGAGGTCGCGGGCGCTGATCACCGGGTCGGTCATGGGCGGGGCTCCGTGGTCTTCTGGGGCGTGTGGCGGGGGTGGGGCGTTTCCCAGGCGAAGGGGCGTTTGGCGGCTGTCCGGCATGCCTCCGGCGGGAGTTTTTTTGGCAAGATGAAGGGGGAGCCGTTTCCTGCTGGCCCTTCCGTGGTGCGGGACGGTTGCGCAGTCATGCCGGCTCCTTCGCGGTCACCGGCGCGTCGGCGAAATGGCAGGCGATGGACTGGCCGGTCTCCCGAATGCGGTATTCGGGCACCTTCACGTCGCACAGGCCCTTTTCCGCCATGTGGCAGCGGGTGTGAAAGACGCAGCCCGGGGGGCGGTTCAGCGGCGAGGGGATGTCGCCCGGCACCGGGGTCAGCGGCGCGTCGAGGTCGTGCAGCTTGGGCAGCGCGTCGATCAGCCCGCGGGTATAGGGGTGGCCGGGATTGCGGATCACCTCGCGCACGGTCCCCGTCTCCACCAGCCGGCCGAGATACATCACCGCCACGCGGTCCGCCGTCTGGGCGATGACGCCCAGGTCGTGGGTGATGAAGAGGATGCCCATCCCGAACTCGGTCACCAGGTCCTTCATCAGGTCGATCACCTGCGCCTGGATCGTCACGTCGAGCGCGGTGGTGGGCTCGTCCGCGATCAGCAGCCGGGGCTTGGTTGACAGCGCCATGGCGATCATCGCCCGCTGGCGCATCCCGCCCGAGAACTCGAAGGCGTATTGCGTGAAGCGTCGCGCGGGTTCGGGGATGCCGGTGCGCGCCAGCATCTCGATCGACAGCTCCTTGGCCTCGGCCTTGGTCATCGAGGAATGGATCTGCAACTGCTCCACCATCTGGTCGCCGACGCTGATCGCGGGCGCGAAGCTCGCCATCGGCTCCTGGAAGATCATCGAGATCGCGCCGCCCCGCACGCGCCGCATGTCCTTCTCCCGGCGCAGGGCCAGCACGTCGACCGGGGCCTCGCCCGGCGGGGTCAGCACGATGGAGCTGCCCTCGCCGTAGACCGTGTTGTCGCCGTTGAGCCGCATCAGCGCCTTGGCGGTCACCGACTTGCCCGAGCCGCTTTCGCCCACCAGCCCCAGCACCTCGCCCGGCGCCAGGTCAAAGCTCACGTCCTCGACGGCGGTGATCAGCCCCTCGTCGGTGCGGAAGCGGATCGACAGGTCCTTGACGGAAATCAGCGGCGTCTCGGTCATTTGCGCGACCCTCCGTAGGGATCGGCCGCGTCGCGCAGCCCGTCGCCCACGTAGACGAAGGCCATCACCAGCGCGATGAAGAAGAGCACGGGGATGAAATACCACTGGTAGTTCAGCAGCACGTCGGCCGAGGTGGTGTTCTGCAGCATGACGCCCAGCGAATTGACCGGGTCCTTTAGGCCCAGCCCGATGAAGGACAGCGCCGTTTCCGACAGCACGATGTAGGGAAAGGAGATCACGAGGTCCACGATGATGTAGGAGGTAAACGACGGCAGCAGGTGCTTGCGGATGATATGCCCCGCGCCTGCGCCCTGAAGCTGGGCGGCCAGCACGTATTCCTGGTTGCGCTCGACCAGCAGGTGGGTGCGGACGCGGCGGGCGAGGGTGGGCCAGTTGATGAAGCCGATGATGATCGAGATGAAGAAGAACCGCGTCTCCGACGACCACGTGTCGGGGATGAAGGCCGCCACCGCCATGAAGAGCGGGATGATGGGGATGGTCCGTATGGCATCCGTCACCATCTGGATCACCCCGTCCGTCACCCCGCCGAAATAGCCCGAGACGCCCCCGATCACCAAGGCCAGCACGAAAGAGATCAGCACCCCGAGCGTCCCCACCGCGAGCGAGGTGTAGATGGCGTGCAGCGTGCGCGAGAAGATGTCCTTGCCCGCGTCATCCGTGCCGAACAGGTGCACATATCCCTCGTCCACGCCGAAGAGGTGGGTGTCGAAGGTGAAGGGGCCGAGGTTGTATTCCCACCCCTCCACGAAGAACTCCACGTAAGCGCGCTTGTCCGGATCCACCTTGGTCACCCAGCGGAAATTGGTCTCGATCGACCGCTCGCGGGTGACGCCGTGGATGAAGGGCCGCGCGGAACAGCCGTTCTGGTCGCAGAACATCGGGATCTGCGGCGCGCCATTGGTATAGTCCTTGTCGCGGCCCGCCACGGTCGGGTTGTAGGGCGAAAGGAAGGGGGCGAAGACCCCCATCAGGATCAGCACCACCAGCACCGTCGCCGCCACCATGGCCGAGCGGTTGCGCTTGAACCGCGCCCAGATGAGCTGCCGCTGGGAGGCGGTGAAATAGGCCTCGCGCGCGCGGCGCTCGACCGCGTCCTCGGTCTCCACCACCTCGACATGGGGCCCTGTGGTGCCGTGGGTGCCTTCGGGTTCCATGGTCATGCGGTCAGCCCCCCACCACGGATTTGCGCACGCGCGGGTCGATCAGCGCCAGCGCGATGTCGGTGACGAAGTTCAGCGCCACGATGGTCGCGGTCAGCAGGAAGATGATGGCCCCCGCCAGCTGCTGGTCGTTCGACCGCGCCAGCGCCTCCAGCAGGAGCGAGCCCGCCTCGGTCAGGGTCAGGATCAGCGCCACGATGGGCAGCTCGTTGAAGATGCGGTTCAGATCGAACCCCAGCGAGTTGATGATCGGCCCGAGCGCATGGCGCGCCGGGTACCGCCAGAGCAGCCGCCGCCCGTAAAGCCCGCGCGCCCGCGCCGCCGTGACGTAGAGCTTGCCGTTCTCGTCCAGCATCAGCGCCCGCACCGTCTGCAGCGCAAAGGCCGTGGCCGACCAGCCCAGGATGAAGACCGGCAGCCAGGCGCGGCTCAGGAAATCCACCACCTTGTCCCACGACCACGGCGCATCGCGGTAGGCGTTGGAAAAGAGCCCGGTCATGGAATCCCCGTAGAGCACCGTGAAGATCAGCATGATCATCAGCGCCAGCAGGAAGTTCGGCATGGCGAGACCCAGGTACGACACGAAGCGCAGCGACCCGTTCAGCCACTCGCTCTTTGACGAGGCGGCGATGATCCCCACGGGTATCGCGATGAGATAGGCCAGTATGAGCGAGGCGAAACATATGGCGGCGGAGATGGCGAACTTGTCCCCCAGAAGCTGGTTGATGTTCACCCGCAGGATGCAGCTGTCGCCGAATTCGCCGCGCAGGAAGACGTTGCCGACCCAGGAGGTCCAGCGCACGAGGAAGGGACGGTCGAGCCCCAGACGACGCTCCTCGGCCTCGATATCCTCGATCGAGATGCCGGAGCCTTGGGTGTTCTTGAAGGCGAGGTAGCGTTCGGCGCAGGTGCCGGGCACCAGTTCCATCAGGGTGAAGACGATCAGCGACACCGTGAGCAGGGTGAAGATCGCCATCGACGCGCGGACCAGCGCGAATTGCAGGAACTGAAACATGGTGGATCCTTCCCGTCAGGTCCGGCGGCATCCCCTCCGCCGGGGTCTTGGAGGGCGGCCCGGACGCATGGCCCGCGCCGCCCCTGTTTCAGCCGATGGGCCGGATCATTCCTCGTCCAGGTACCACTGGGCGGGCAGGTAGGGGAACGTCCGGTAGTATTCGTAGGACTGGGTCTTGAACTCGGCAAAGTTCTTCAGCGCGTTGCGGTGATAGATCACGTTCGGCGCCTGTACCGTCCCGATGAAGGGCATGTTCTCGGCCATCGACTTGGCCAGTTTCGCCCCGTACTCGGATTGCTCGTCCGAGCCCGGATCAGCCCCCTGGAAGGCGTCGATGTCGTCCATCATCGTCTTGACCCATTCGGGCGGCTCCACGCCGCTCGCGCCCTCGGTATCGACCCACTCGGCCCAGAGCATGCCGGTCCGGTGGCCGAAGTAGTTCTCGAAGGGCGGAACGAAGAGCTCCTTGTTGCCCATCACGATGGCGGTGGGCTGGCCCTTCTCCCACATGCCCACGTCAAGCTGGTTGGAGGACTGGGCCGAGCGGTACTCGTCCGGGGTCACCTCCTTGACGGTGGTGTTGATGCCCACGTCGGACCAGTATTGCGCGACCAGCTCCACGACCTCGCCGCCGATCCCCTGGGTGGCGAACTGCATGTTCAGCACCAGCGGGTCGCCGTTGGGCAGGTCACGCCAGCCGTCGCCGTCCTGATCGGTCATGCCGATCTCGTCCAGCAGGGACTTGGCCATTTCCGGATCGTATTGCGCGAAATGCTTGGTCAGCTCCGGGTCCACGAAATCGGGCGTGGGCGAAAAGCCGATGTACTGCTTGGGCTCGCCCTGGCCGAAGAACGACACCTCGTTCAGCTCGTCGCGGTCGATTGCCACCGACATGGCCTCGCGGAACTTCACGTTGCCGAAGACCTCGCGCTTGTCCATGTCCTCGCTCGTCATGTTGAACGAGAAGGTGGGCATGGCGATCGTGGGCTTCAGCTGGATCGAGTAGTCGCCCTTTTCCTGGTTCTGCAGCAGGATCGGGGCCGAGCCCAGGGTCAGCGATTGCGACTTGTAGTCGGCCTCGCCGTTGACCAGCTTCAGGACCCGCACCTCGTTGTCGTTGGCGTAAAGCTCATCCTGCCGCGAGATGTAGGGCAGCTGCTGCCCGGTCGGGTCCACCATGAAGAAATAGGGGTTGGCGACCAGTTTCCGCCCCTCGGTCGTGTCGCTGACATAGATATGCGACTCGAGCGTCGGGTAGGTGTCCTTGTCGAGGCAGCTGACCTTGTCGGGGCTGTTCAGCATCGGCGTGGGCGTGTCGGTCCAATCCGAGTTGCCGTAATAGGCCTGGATAACTGCCAGCCCGGACTCGAAGCCGCATTCCTGCGCCAGCTCGTCCGCATCCGGGTTGATGTCGGGATGGTACTGGCCGAGGAAGTGCTTGGGCTGGAAGCCTTGGGCAAAGTGCGTGGCGAAATGCGCCAGCAGGCCCGGCTTGGGCGAGGGCAGCTTGAACACCACCGTGGTGTCGTCCGGCGTCTCGACGGTCATGCGCTCGCCGGCCACCAGGACGTAATCCTTCGGCTGCTCGATCACCTTGGAATCGAGCGCGAGGTTGTCATACCAGAACTTCACGTCGGCCGAGGTGAAGGGCTCCCCGTCGGACCACTTGTGGCCTTCGCGCAGCTTGAAGGTGAGCTCGGTGAAATCGTCGTTCCAGGACCAGGACTTGGCCACGTTGGGCACGATGGTCTGCAGGTCGTCGGAATAGCGCACGAGGTTGACGTGGCGCACCGACAGGAAGTCGGAGGTGCCGGCCTCGGTCGCGTTCGACAGGGCGTGCAGCGTGCCGCCATATTGCCCGACGGACTCGTAGGGCACGACAACCAGGGGTTCGGACGGCAGGCGCTCGGCCACCGGGGGCAGCTCGCCGGGATTGCCGCGGATCTCGCCGTTCAGCTCGGAAATCTCGGGGTTGTCCGAGAATTCCATCTCGCAGCCCGCGGCCTCCTCGAACTCCGACAGGTTGTATTGCTGGGGAAACTCGCCGGGCTGGATGCCCTGCATGTCCCCCTGGGTGATGCCGGGACAGGCGGCAAAGGCGCCCCCGGCAATCAGGAATTGCGCCGCCGACGCCAGCAGCAGCGTCCTCGTTCTTGGTGTCATTACGACCTCCCGTGTTGTCGTCGTGACCCGGTTTGCCGGGTTCATGTAACGGTTTTGCGATCCGCCGCGCCGGGCGCGATACACTTCTATGTTGCGGAGAGCCTTCACGCCGCGTCAAGAAGTTTGGTGAATTTCGATCAAATTGACGCGATACCCTGTTGAAATGCAGGGCAGCGGATCCAGCGACGCGCGGGCAAAGGGGGAGGGGGGAAGGGCGCGGAGCCGCGACTCGCCCCGCCGCTGCGGGCGGGCAGACGCAAAGAGGCGCGCCGGCCGCCGGCTCACACCGGGGCCGCCACGCGATTGGTCGAAGCGGAAGAAAGGGTCGGGCAGGGCCGCGCCCCGCCCGCGATCAGTTCAGGTACTGCGCCGGGTCGACGCTGTCCGAGCCCTTGTAGACCCCGAACCGCACATAGGCCGGATCGCCCGACGCCACCTCGGCCAGCTTCTGGCCGCGGCTGACGCTGTCGTTCTTGGACACGGCGATGTTGGCCACGTTGGCATAGACCGTCAGCAGCCCGTCGGGATGTTTCACCACGACGATGTTCTTGCCCGAAGAATCGGAGGTGATGGCCCCCACCTTGCCGCTGGCCGCGGCCGAGACCGCGCTGCCGGCGCTGGCGGAAATGTCGATCCCGTCGGTGCGGCCCTTGGAATATTCGCGGATGATCTTGCCCTGCACCGGCATCGCCATCGCGCCCGACGGCGCTTCCGTCTGGGTCTTCGCCAGATCGGGGGATTCGGGCTCGGGGATGGGCTCGCTCGCCGCCGGGGGCGTCTCCTGCGGCAGGGGCTTCGCGGCCGAGGGCGGCGGCGGCGTGGGGCTGGCCTGGCCGGGCTGGGTCACCGCGACCTCGCGCTGCTGCGGCTCGGGCGCCGCCTGGTCGGGCACCGGGATCAGCAGGTACTGCCCCTCGCGCACGGAGAAGTCGCTGTTCAGCCCGTTCCACTCGGCCAGCGAGCGGACCGACACGTTGTAGAGCCGGGCGATGGTATAGGCGGTCTCGCCCCGCTCGACGCGGTGGCGCACCGGCTCCACCCCGGTCTGGGCGCTGGCCTGGCGATTGCCCGATTGCGGCGCCGAGGGCAGGGTCGAGGTCTGGATCGACGGCTCGTCCGCGCGGTCGATGGCGGCGCTGGCGATCGTGGTGATGTCCGAGCCCGGCGGCTGGATCGGCCCGCCCGTGGGTTCGGCCACCCGGCCGGGCAGAGCGATCACCTCGCCCTCGCGCAGCACGTCGCCGGTCTGGATGCCGTTGTAGCGGGCCAGCTCCTGCGGATTTGCGCCGATGCGCTGCGCCAGGCCGGCCAGGGTGTCGCCGCGCCGCGCCACCGCGACCTGGTAATTGGGGTAGGAGATGATGCCGCGAGCATCGGGCTGCGGCCGCGGCCCGCTGGCCTGCTGTGCTGCCGCCGAGGTGTCGACCGGGCCGCCCATCCGGCCGCGCATGTCGTAATCGATGTCCTGGCAGGCGGCCAGCGCCGTCAGCGCCGTCGCGCCCAGCAGCAGTTGCAGAAGGCGGGCCGCGGGGCGGCCGGTGACGGGGTCTGGACGGGTCATCTCGATATCCTCACGCACGCCCCTGTGGCCGGGGCCTTGTCTGTGTCACTCGTTCTGCACGCCCGGTCTGTCCGGGGCGCGCGCCCGCGTCGCGATGTCCGGCGGCCGGAAGGAGGCGGGGCAGGGTCATGCTCACGTATCCTTTCCCAGCCCCTCCAGCAGGGGCACGAAGCGCACCGGGCGCAGCTCGTCATAGTCGAAGCCCTCTTCGGTGCGGGTCACCCGGATGAGGCGCTGCACCGTGTCGGACTGGCCCACGGGCAGGACCATGATACCGCCGGTTTTGAGCTGGGCCAAGAGCGGGCCGGGCGGGTCCTCCGCCGCGGCCGTCACCAGGATGCGGTCGAAGGGCGCCTGGTCGGGCAGGCCGCGGCTGCCATCGGCGGTGAAGGCGGTGATGTTGCCCAGATCCATGGCGGCAAAGACCTCCTTGGCCTCGCGCACCAGCCGGCGGTGGCGGTCCACCGTGTAGACCCGGCGCGCCAGCTGGCTGAGCACGGCCGCCTGGTAGCCCGAGCCGGTGCCCACCTCCAGCACCTTGTCCCGGTTCGACACCTTGAGCGCCTGGGTCATCAGCCCCACCACCGACGGCTGCGAGATCGTCTGCCCGCAGGCGATGGGCAGCGGCATGTCCTCGTAGGCGCGGCTGGCGAAATGGCCGCGCACGAAGGGGCCGCGGTCGATCTTCTCCATCGCCTCGAGCACCGCGTTGTCGGTCACCCCGCGCGAGCGCAGGGCGAAGAGGAACTGCATCTTGCGCTCCGCCGGGTCCATTACAGGCGCTCCGCCATCTCCGCCAGCACGTCGTGGGCGGTCAGATCCGCGCGCATGGGCGTGGCCGAGACATAGCCCCCGAGGTTGAGATCGGCATCCGAGCCGGGCTGCGCGCCGGCGCGCTGGTCGGTGCCCCGGATCCACAGGAAGCGGCGGCCCGAGGGCGACAGATGCGCCTCGGTGGAAAAGCGGGTGCCGGCCCGGAATCCCTGCGGCCCGACCCGCAGCCCCTTGACCGCGGCGGCCGGCACCGGCGGGAAGTTCACGTTCCAGAACAGCCGGTAGGGCGCGTCCTCGGGGTTCGTGACGGCAAGGATGCGGCGCAGCACATCGGGCCCGTGCTGGGCCGCCGCCTCGAACGGGTTGTCGAGCGCGGCATTGTCGGGGCCCAAGTATTGCGACAGCGCGACGGCGGGAATGCCCTGCAACGCGCCCTCCATGGCGCCGCCCAGCGTGCCGGAATAAAGCGCGTTCTCGGCCGAGTTGTTGCCCCGGTTCACGCCCGACAGGATGAGATCCGGCGCCTCGTCGTGCAGCACGTCGTGCAGTCCGGCCATGACGCAATCGGCCGGGCTGCCCTCGGCGGCGAAACGGCGGGGCCCCATCTCGGCGATCATCATCGGGTGGGTGTAGGAGATCTTGTGCGCCACGCCCGATTGCTCGAAGGCAGGCGCGACGGTCCAGACCTCGCCTTCGGGCCCGGCAAGGTCTGCGGCGATTGCCTCCAGGATCTTCAGCCCCGGCGCGTTGATGCCGTCGTCATTGGTGATCAGGATGCGCATCTGGTCTCGGTCCCCCGGGGGCCAAGGGCCGGCCCCGTCGCCCCCGTCTTACGGAAGCCGCCGGTAGGGAGCAAGCCGGGCGGCGGGCCGCAGCGCGCGCCCGTGACCAAAATGTGCGCTTCCGCGCGCTCTTGTTGTCCAGATCGGTGAGGCGACGCGCCGTCCCGGGCAGGGCGGCGGCTGAGAGGGCCGGGATCTCTGCTGGGGAGGCCGCTGAGGGGCAGGTCTGCCCTCAGCAGGCCATCTCGAGGGTGTGGCGAGTCGCGCCCGCCTCAAGGACGCTGCGCGCCGCCTGCGGCGGTGGCCTGCGGCCCTCCTTGACCCGGTCCCGACTCGCGGGGAAGGCGGCGGGGTCAGGCGAGGGCGGCGAGCAGGCGTTTCGCCTCGTCGGCGGGGGCGGCCAGCGCCGCGCGGTCCTCGCCGGGGAAGAAGCGGGCGCGGGTGGCGGTGGCCATCGGCGCCGGGTCCAGCACATGGACCTGCGGCCCGGTGCGCACGGTCTCGGCCGCCCAGCTTTTCGCCAGGGCGATCTGCGCGGCCTTGGTGGCGCCGTAGCTGCCGAAGAACTTCTCGCCGGCGCGCGGGTCGTCGAAGAACAGCGCGCGGCCCTCTTCGCCCAGGAGCGGGGCGATGAAGGGGATGAGCTGGCCGGTGGCGGTGACGTTGACCGCGACCGAGCGGTCCCAGTCGCGCACGTCGATCATCGAGGCGGGGGCCAGCGGGGCGGCATGCACCGCGCAATGGGCCCAGAGATCCACCCGGCCCCAGCGGTCGAAGATCGAGCGGCAGAGCTGGCGCATCGCGTCGGGGTTGGTGACGTCCATCGGGGCCAGCGTTGCCTGGCCGCCACCCGCCTGGATGCGGTCGTCGAGCTCTTCCAGCGCGCCGGTGGTGCGCGCCACGGCGACCACGTGGTGGCTGGCGGAGAGCTCGAGCGCGAGGGCCGCGCCGAGACCGCGGGAGGCGCCGGTGACGAGGGCGATCTTCTGTGTCATGGGCGACTACCTGCGGCAGCGGCGGCGCCGGGTCAAGCCCCGGCACGCGGCGCTCAGCCCTCGGGGATGGCGAGCCTGCGGGCGGTGCCGGCGCGGTTCAGCACCAGGCTGCCGTCGTCGATCGCCATGACGATCGCGCGGCCCACCCGGTCGCCGGGCTTGACCTTGGCGGTGCCGCCATCCGGCAGGCGCAGCAGGGCGCGGCGATCGCTTTCCAGGCCGAAAGTGCCCAGCAGGATCGGCTCCTGCCGGTCGAATGTCGCGTGGCGCGTGGCCTCCGCCTCGGCGCTGCCCTGGGCGGGTTTCGCGCGCGGGCTGGTATCGAGGTCGTCGGGGCGCGGCACGGGGATGCGCGAGCGTTCGAGCATGGTCGTCTTTCCTGGAATCGGATGAGCAGAGAGCGCCGGGTAACGCCATGCTGCCGCAGGGAAAACCCCGGGGCGGCGCGGGCGGCGGAAATGCGCGCGCCCCGGCCGATCCGGGGGCGCCGGCCGGCGGCGGGC
>SRJI02000124.1 GCA_005473895.2 Carideicomes alvinocaridis | reverse complement strand
GGCGTCGTCCACCATCCGGCGCGAACGCGCGGTGAGCATCTCCACGTGCGGGTGCCACATCATCATCGGACCCAGCCCCGGAGCCTGTTCCTCCCAGACCTTGTACTCCATGCACATCGCCGCGTACAGCTCGGCCGTGACGTCGGAGTTCTTGTACCAGCACGGCGGCACCACCGAGGTCACCAGCCGGTACTCGGCCACGAACCAGTCCACCCACCGGCGCAGCGTGTTCCACGCCTGTCACTGATGCTCGGCCTCGATCTCCCGCCACCGAGTGCCCATCCACGCCGGAGGGCCTTCACCGGCCAGCTCGGCCGCGACTTGGGGATCCACGTACGGCAGCGCTGACCCGCTGGCCTCACCCTCGCCACCGTCTGGCACGGCCCAGTCCGTCTCGTCGTCGTCCTCTACCCACGGCGACGCCGTCAGTTGCGTCCTTCCTTTGTGTACCGGCGTGCTGGCCCGTCCAGCAGCCGCTCGAGCCGGGCAAACAGCTCCTCAACGGCCTCGCGGCCGTCCGCCCCCTTCGAGCGCATGTAGTGGTGCGCGGCGTCCTCGCACGTACCGCACAGCCATACCCCCGCCCCGCCGACGGCACGGCACTCGGCACGGTCCAGGTGCCGTCCATCGAGGGTGTGCCAGCGTGTGGCCATCGGCCATCGGCCATCGGCCATCGGCCATCGGCCGCTGGCAGACGTGGCACCGGCTCCCCTCCTCCGCGCTCACGTCTGCCCCTGCCGTTGCCGGATCACCCTGGCTACGACCACCAATACTGGTAGCTCCGATTGTTGCGCAGTCGCGTATTCGGTCTGCTGAGGTTCGACAACAGGTCAGTCAGAACTGTATAGTTCAGCATATGCTGACCATTGCTTCGCGCCTCGACGTCATGAACCGGCTCGGCCGGGCCATGGCCGACCCGACGCGCTCCCGGATCTTGATGACCCTGCTCGACGGTCCGAGT
>SRJI02000122.1 GCA_005473895.2 Carideicomes alvinocaridis | reverse complement strand
CGACGGCATCGGCGAACTTCGCGACATGCTCAGGGCTGCCCGGATATCGACAGAGGAATGGCAAGGCTTCCTCGAGGACTTCGTCGGCGATCCAGACATCATCGCACGCGTCAAGGACATGCCACTGCGGTAGCTATCGGGCGCTTACTTCAGACCCGAGATCGAAGTCCTTTCTGCCGAAGACGTGCCGCGTCGGCGATACTGGGATGATGCGGACAAGATCCGGATCGTAGCGGAGAGCTTTCTGGGGCACCGCCAGGTCTCGGCGACGGCGCGGCGGCATAGTGTGTCGCGCTCGTTGCTGACGATATGGCGGCGGCAGTATTGTCAATCGGCGTCCAAGTTTGACCCCCTATCGGCGTCCAATAATGACCCCCACGAGCTCGGGTAGCTGGCCCGAGGCGGCGTAGCCTCCAAGTCGCGCAGCCGGATCGGGCCAGCGGGTCTGAGGTGCTCAGGCTCGGGTCTTGAAGCGCCAGCTCTCATTGCCGGTCTCGACGATGTCGCAGTGGTGGGTAAGACGATCGAGGAGCGCGGTGGTCATCTTGGCGTCGCCAAAGACACTCGGCCATTCGCCGAAGTCGAGGTTGGTGGTGACGATGACCGAGGTGCGCTCGTAGAGGCGGCTGATGAGGTGGAAGAGAAGCTGGCCGCCGGTCTGCGCGAAGGGCAGATAGCCGAGTTCGTCGAGGATCAGGAAGTCGAGGCGGCAGAGCAGGTCCGCCGTGCGGCCCTGGCGATCGGCTCGCGCCTCGGCGTCGAGCTTGTTCACCAAGTCGACGACGTTGAAGAAGCGACCGCGCTTGCCGCGCCGGATGCAGGCCCGGGCGATGCCGACCGCGAGGTGGGACTTGCCCGTCCCGGTTCCGCCGATCAGCACCACGTTGCGCTGCTGCTCGAGGAACTCGCCGCCGGTGAGGTCGCGCACCAGGGTCTCGTTGACCGGTGTCTCGTCGAAGTCGAACTCTTCGAC
>SRJI02000121.1 GCA_005473895.2 Carideicomes alvinocaridis | reverse complement strand
CGTGCGCGTAGGACCACACGACGTGCCGCCCCGCGGCCGGACCGACTGCCCGGGAGGGGTCCGCGGACTGCTGCTGGCAGAGCATCACAAAGGGCTCGTCCGGCATCCGCCCTGCGGCGACGTCTGCCTCGGCCCGCTGCACCTGCGCCGCCGTGCCACCCAGGTGCACGGTGCCGGCTTGTCCCACCCTCGGATCCGCCCACGGGATCGGGCCGTCCAGCAGCATGTCCACTTTGAAGGCGGCAGACCCGTGCCGCCACCGCCGCATCCGGGACAAGGAGTCCTTGGGGAGATCGGTGCCTCGCAGACGCGCCACCTGGGTCGGAGTGAGGTCGAGCAGCACGGCGTCGACGTCGGCGAAGGCGCGGAGGTCCTCCACGGGCGAGCCGAGGTGGAGCCGCCCACCGTGGGTGCGGAGCACCCGAATCAGCGCGTCGACGATCGCCTGGGACCCGCCTTCGGCCACCGGCCAACCCGAGCTCATTCCGAGGGCGGCGAACAAGGCACCGAAGGCCGCGGTGAACGGCCGTGATGGGGCCATCACCGCGTGCACGGCCGAGCCGACGAACAGGGCTCGCGCTTGCTCGGTGCGGAAGAGGCCACCGGTGAGCCATGACGCGGGCCAGGGGGCGCGCAGGCCAAACCGCGTCATGGTCAGCGGATGAGGCCAGGGGCGCACGATCGGGCCCAGCACATTGTCGACCAGCTGCTCCGCACCCTCCACGAGTGGGCCGTGCACCGCCCACCACCGTGCGGCATCGGCATCGAGCCCAACGGCCGTGCGCTCGAGGTCACGGTAGAGCAGACCCGGCTCTCCGTCAGGCAGCGGATGCGCCATGACCACCTCGGGATGTGCCCAGCGCAGCCCGTGCCCGGTCAAGTCGAGGTCAGCAAACACCGGGCTGGCCACGCCGAAGGGGTGACCGGCCGCGCCCAGGTCGACCACGGTCCCCTCGCCCAACAGGGGGGCGGAT
>SRJI02000120.1 GCA_005473895.2 Carideicomes alvinocaridis | reverse complement strand
CTTTTGAAAACTCATACCTTTYCTCAAATCATTTGTAACAAATATATYARGGATTGATTGCGGCAAGCGGCTGGGTGGCCATAATAACTTGTCTCAAAATCATATCATGCATAAAATAACAGGCTGAGGGTTGTGGTTGAAAAATCATAGGTAATTTATGCATCAAAGGGATCYAGTGAGCTTGYCGTGCTTATYCGGYGAAGGGGGAAGGRGAGCTCGCRGAACTGGCTTCTRGCTCCACYGYCTGGCGTAGACTTGYAGATCTGGCCTCCACGAGACGRCACGAACGCTCCGATAACTATGCAACATGAACAAGCAAACATACAAACCAGCAAGTATACCAACAAATATTTAGTATAGTGGTCAGAATAGYGATATATGGATGGGTAGAGTCTTGAGTAGAATCTGTGTCATGTGGTGTTGAGATACTACTAGTGGTGGAGCGRAGGTGCTTACCAGGAGGGTGGACTGGAGGCRAAGCGACACTATGCGTGTAGCCGGCAGASCAGAGTAACTGAGTGGGTGGGGTGTTTGCCTTGGCTGAGGGTGTTGAGTGTGTGTGGAGAGGGAGAGGGTAGCTGGGTGTATGTGGTGTAGCACAGTGAAGTTCACTGTTGGTGAGAATAGTGACGAATGAATCGTCTGACTTAGTATGAACAGGAGAGTTATAGGCAGAATATGGGACAAGAGTATTTTGGGAGTTTTCTRGAATATGAACCATGCTTAAGGGATGRCATGGTTGGATAGGGAATARTTYGATAAGAATTTAGAAACRAGAATTATTGGAATCKGAGTTTGGAAGCCTGGTTCRAAGGAATCTCAAAGTTAAGCRTGCTCAACTTGGAGAAACCTAGGATGGGTGAYSAGATGGGAAGTTCCCACTGGAAGGAAAATCAYARTCACCRGAGTYCGTATGACTGGAATATGGGTCTGGCTGGTCTTARGTGGACTGGACAGCATGATGGATGAGTAGTTGAAATTTGGGG
>SRJI02000119.1 GCA_005473895.2 Carideicomes alvinocaridis | reverse complement strand
TCCCCTGGTGGCGATCACCTGCCAGACGCCGGCCAAGATCTCTTCTCTTTTGCCCTGATCCATGTTGACCATCCTATCGATACGAACGTATCCTTACCGTCATGCAATACAAACGTATCGTTCAGCGGGTGGGTCGTGTGATGAAGGTGGTGGCCGTCGCGGTCATCCTGGGCCTCGCCGCCAGCAAGGTGGTGGATCTCTTCACCGCCGACCCACAAGTCGGGCACTGGCGCACTCAGGAGGCGCGGTCCGCCTATGAGAGGGCCTACCGCGACGTCCTCGCCGGTCTGCCGGCACCAGACGTCACACGCGAGGTGAAGACGGACTACGGCATTGTCCATGCCCTCGTGTGGAACGGCCCCGACGACGCCGGAGCACCAGTCCTCCTCATGCCCGGCCGGTCCAGCGGTGCACCGATGTGGGCCGAAAATCTGCCGTCGTGGATCGGACAGCGCACTGTCATCGCACTCGATCCGATCGGGGATGCCGGCCTGAGCGCACAATCGATGCCCCTGGGAGAGCCCGCAGATCAGGGCGCATGGGTGTCCCAAGCCATCGACGGGTTAGGCATGAACACGGTCCACGTGGTCGGTCACAGCTTCGGTGGCGCCACCGCGACCGAGCTGGCCCTGGCCCACCCAGAACAGGTCGCTTCCCTCACCTTGCTCGAGCCGATCATGGCCGCCAGCGGAATGCCGGCCTCGATCTACTTCTGGTCGACCATCGCAGCACTCCCCACCCCGCAGTCCTGGCAGGACCGCGCGCTGGCGGAGATCGGGGGCACCACAACAGACGACGTCGCCGAACGCTCTCCGATGTCCGTGATGATCAGCGAGGCAACGCAGGGGTATACGGCTGCGCTGCCCATGCCGCGCACCTTGACGGACGATCAGTGGCGTTCCTTGACGATGGAGGCAACGCAGGGGTATACGGCTGCGCTGCCCATGCCGCGCACCTTGACGGACGATCAGTGGCGTTCCTTGACGATG
>SRJI02000016.1 GCA_005473895.2 Carideicomes alvinocaridis | reverse complement strand
GGCGGAGGCCGAACCGGGCGAGGAGACGCGGCCGACCGCTGCCGCGCTGCGGTGAGCGGCTTGCCGCGCGCTTGCCGCGCCGGCCGCCGCGTGCCAATTAGCCAGTCGACCACCCCGTGACCCCAGCGAAGGGAGCCCCCATGCGCAACAGCCGCCATACCTTGATGCGCCCGGAGGGCTGGCCCGACAGCGCCTCCACCCCCGTCGTCTCTCCGCTGTCGCCGTCGGTGGTCTATGCCTCGGAAAGCCCCGACGCGCTCGATGCGCAATACGAGGGGCGGGCCGAGGGCTACACCTATGCCCGCGAGGGCCATCCGAATGCCGACGTGCTGGGCCGGCGCATCGACGCGATGGAGGGGATGTCGGGCGGCGTGGTGACCGGCTCGGGCATGGCGGCCGTCTCCGCGGTGCTGATGGGCTGCCTCAAGGCGGGCGATCACGTGGTCGGGGGCGATCTGCTCTATGGCCGGTCGCTGAGGATGCTGCGCGAGGACCTGCCGCGGCTGGGGATCACGACGACGCTGGCCGACACGGGCGACGCCGCCGCGGTGGAGGCGGCGCTGCGCCCCGAGACCCGGGCGATCCTGCTGGAGGTGGTTTCCAACCCCGGGCTGCGGGTGGCCGACCTGGAAGGGGTCGCCGCGCTGGCCAAGGCACGGGGCATCCTGCTGGTGGTCGACAATACCTTTACCACGCCGCGGGCCATCCGGCCGGTGGAATGGGGGGCGGATATCGTGCTGCATTCCGTGACCAAGCTGCTGGCGGGCCATTCGGACGCCACGCTGGGCTGGGTGGCGGCGAAGGATCCGGCGCTGGCCGAGCGGCTGCGGGTCTTTGCCGTGACCGCCGGGCTGACCGCGAGCCCCTTCGATTGCTGGCTGGCGGAGCGCGGGCTCATGTCCTTCGACCTGCGCTTCGACCGGGCGGAATCCACCGCGGCGCTGCTCGCGGAATACCTGGCGTCGGAGGAGGTGCGGGTGATCTATCCCGGCCGCGACGACCATCCGGACGCGGCGCGCGCGGCGCATCTGCTGGGCGGGCGGGCCTGCAACATGGTAAGCTTCGAGCTGCTGGGGGGGCGGGCGGCGGCCAATGCCTTTGCTCGCGCGGCCGACGGCATTGCCTTTGCGCCCACGCTAGGCGACGTGGGCACCACGCTGTCGCACCCGGCCTCGTCCTCCCACAGGGCGCTGGCCCCGGAGGAACGCGAGCGGCTGGGCCTGACCGAGGGCTTCTTCCGCGTCTCCGTCGGGCTGGAGGAGCCCGAGGCGCTGATCGCGGTCTTCGCCGCGGGGCTCGACGCGGCGCGCAGGGCGGGGTGACCGGGCGATGATGTCGGGGGTGGCGCTGCTTTCCATGCTGCGGGCGATGGCGGGGCCGGCCCTGCTGATCGGCGCGGATGAACGGGTGATCGGCGCCAATCCCGAGGCCGAGGCGCTGCTGGGCGGCGGCATGACCGGCCGGCACTACATCACGCTGCTGCGCCAGCCCGCCCTGCTGGAGGCGGTGGAGGCCTGCATGGCGGGGCGGAGCCCCGTTCACAGCCGCTACCTGGCCGGCACGGGCAGCAACGAGCAGACCTTCGAGGTGCATTGCGCCCGGGTGGATTCGGGCGAGATCGACGCGGTGCTGGTCAGCTTTTCCGACGTCAGCGCGCGCGAGCAGGCCGAGCAGATGCGCCGCGATTTCGTCGCCAATGTGAGCCACGAGCTGCGCACGCCGCTCACGGCACTGATCGGCTTCATCGAGACCCTGCGCGGCCCGGCGCGGGACGATCCGGCGGCGCAGCAGCGCTTTCTCGCGACGATGGAGACCGAGGCCCGGCGCATGAACCGGCTGGTCCACGACCTGCTGTCCCTGTCGGGGGTGGAGGCGAGCGAGCGGATGCGCCCCACCGCGCCGGTGGACCTGGCCGGGCTCGTGCGCTCGGTGCTGAACGGCCTCGCCCCGCTTGCCGAGGAGGCGGAGGTGACGCTCGACAGCGACCTGCCCGGGCAGAGCCTCATGGTGCCGGGGGATGCGGACCAGCTGCGGCAGGTGATCACCAACCTGGTGGAAAACGCGATCAAGTATGGCGGGCGCGGCGGCCGGGTGACCGCGGCGCTGACCGGACCGGCGGAGGAGCCCGGTCTGCGGGGGCGCGGCGTCCGGCTGAGCGTGCGCGATACCGGGCCGGGCATCGATCCGATCCATATCCCGCGCCTGACCGAACGGTTCTACCGGGTGGACACCCACCGCTCGCGCCAGATGGGGGGCACCGGGCTGGGCCTGGCCATCGTCAAGCATATCGTCACCCGCCATCGCGGCCGGCTGAAGATCGAGAGCGCGCCGGGCGAGGGGACGACCTTTACCGCCATCCTGCCGGCAGAGGCGGCGCGGTGAGGGTGGAAAGAAACTTTTGAAGCAAAAGTTTTGCAAGACTCTTAGTTTAAAAGTCTTGGGTCGTCTGCGGGCCCTGGTCGGTCCGGATCGGCGCGGTCAGATGATCTCGAACCGGGTCACATCGACCATGCCGCGATCGGTGATCTTCAGCGCCGGGATCACCGGCAGGGCGAGGAAGGCGAGCTGCAGGAAGGGCTCTTCCAGCGTGACGCCCAGCGATTTCGCCGCTGCCCGCAGATCCTCCAGCGCGTCGCGCACCGTCTCGAAGGGCTCCAGCGACATCAGCCCGGCCACCGGCAGCGGCAATTCCGCCAAGATGCGCCCGTTCTCCGCCACCACGAAGCCGCCCTCGATCTCCGAAAGCCGGTTCGCGGCCAGAGCCATGTCGGCGTAATCGACCCCGACACAGGCGATGTTGTGGTGGTCGTGGCAGACCGTGGAGGCGATGGCCCCCCGCTGCAGCCCGAAGCCCCTGACGAAACCGGTGGCGATGTTGCCGTTGATGCCGTGGCGCTCCACCACCGCGATGCGCACCAGGTCGCGGGCCGGGTCGGGGCGCTTGTCCCCGTCCTGCGGCGCGATCTCCTCGCGCAGGTGCTCGGTGAGGATCTTGCCCTCGAGAATGCCGATCACGTCGGTCTCGGCCCGGTTGCCGCCATGGCGGAAGTCGTTCGGCCCCAGGCGGGGCGCGCGCACCGAGTGGCGGCCGATCTCCTCCAGCGGCGGCCGGGCGGCAAAGGCCGGCTCCGCCACCCTCACGCCGCCGCAGAACACCATGGCGGCCCGGCACTCCTCGAGGCTTTCCAGGGCCACGATGTCGGCGCGGCGGCCGGGGGCGATCTGGCCGCGATCCTTCAGGCCGAACGCCTCCGCCGCCGAGAGCGAGGCGGCGCGATAGGCGGCGAGCGGCGGCGTGCCCAGCCGGATGAGCTCGCGGATCATGTAATCCAGGTGGCCGTGTTCCCCGATATCGAGCGGGTTCCGGTCATCGGTGCAGAGGCACATGTAGGGCGCGGTCCGCTCGGTCAGCAGCGGGGCCAGGGCCTGCAGGTCCTTGGAGACGGAGCCCTCGCGGATCAAAACCCGCATGCCCTTCTGCAGCTTTTCCTTCGCCTCCTCTGCCGTGGTCGCCTCGTGTTCGGTGGTGATCCCCGCCGCGGCATAGGCGTTGAGGTCCCGCCCCGAGAGCAGCGGGCAGTGGCCGTCCACGTGCCCGCCCTCGAAGAGGTGCAGCTTGGCCATCGCGCCCGGGTCGCGGTGGATCACGCCGGGATAGTTCATGAACTCCGCCAGCCCGATGCCCGAGGGGTGGTGCATGAGCGGCGCGAGGTCGTCCGCCTCGATCCGGGCGCCTGCGGTTTCCATGTCGGTGGAGGGCACGCAGGAGGACAGCTGCACGCGGATGTCCATCACGGTGCCTTCGCTCGCCGTCTGGAACCAGGAGATGCCTTGGGTTCCGATGACATTGGCGATCTCGTGCGGGTCGCAGATCGCCGTGGTCACCCCGCGCGGGGCGACGCAGCGGTCGAATTCGTAAGGCGTGACGAGGGAGCTTTCGATATGCAGGTGGGTGTCGATGAAGCCGGGCACCAGCACCAGGCCCGAGACGTCCACCACCTCGCGCCCCTCGTAATGCGCGCCGATCCCCACGATCCGGTCGCCGCAGATCGCCACGTCGCCCTCGATCCGTTCGCCGGTGACGAGGCAGAACACCTCGCCCCCGCGCAGGACGAGGTCGGCCGGGGCGTCGCCGCGGGCCTGGGCGATGCGGGTTTCGAGATCGGCCATCTGCGTCCTTTCCTCGTGGCGGGGGCGGGTCGGCGGCAGGATGGCGGCTTCGCCGGTGAAGGTCCAGAGGCGCGCCGGGGGAACCCGGGGGCAGCGACCGGCATTTTCCAGGAGCGCTGCGCGGATCGGCCGTGCCGCGAACTGCAGGGCAGGGAGGCGACGGGATGATCCGCGAAGGCAGCCGGGTGGCATGGAGCTGGGGCAACGGCACGGGCGAGGGAAAGGTGGTGCAAAGCTTTGACCGGAGCGTGACACGCGAGCTGTCGGGGGCGCGGATCACCCGCCATGGCGCGCCCGGGAACCTGGCGCTCCTGATCCGGCAGGAGGATGGCGACGAGGTGCTGAAGCTCGTCTCGGAGGTGGAGCACCTGAAATGAGCGTCGCGGCGGGTGTTGACGATTGCCTGGTCTATTATCCCGACGACCGGCCGGGGATCACCCGCCGGCGCTGCGGCCGCGGCTTCGCCTACCGGGCGGCGGACGGAACCACCATCGCGCGGGGGGCGGAGCGGACGCGTCTGGAAGCGATGGCGGTGCCGCCGGCCTATCGCGAGGTCTGGATGTCGCCGCTGTCCAATGGCCACCTGATGGCGACCGGGCGGGATGCGCGGGGGCGCAAGCAATATCGCTATCACCCGGACTGGCAGGCGGCGCGGTCGGAGACGAAATTCGCCCTGTTGCCGGAATTCGCGCGGGCCCTGCCGGCGATGCGGCGGCGGGTGGCGCGGGATCTGGAGGCGGAATGCGGGGCGCGCGACTTTGCCCTGGCGGCGGCGGTGGCCTTGCTGGACCGGCTGGCTTTGCGGGTTGGGCATCCGGCCTACACCCGGGAAAACGGCTCCTTCGGGCTGGTGACCCTGCGCCCGCGCCATGTGCGGCTGGGCGGTCACGGGGTCGGGCTTTCGTTTCGCGCCAAGGGCGGGGCGGAGGTGCGGGCCCGGATCGACGACCGGCGGCTGCAGAAGGTGCTGCAGAAGGCGCGGGATCTGCCGGGTGCGGAATTGCTGACCTGGGTGGACGGGGAGGGCGGGGTGCATGCGCTGACCTCGCAGGGGGTCAATGCCTATATCGCCGAACTCTCCGGGGAGCCGCGGTTTACGGCGAAGGTGTTCCGCACCTGGGCGGGGACTTTGGCCGGGTTCCAGCGTGTCCTCGACGGCCCGGCCGGGGTGGGCGAGATCGCCGGGGCGGCGGCAGAGCGGCTTGCGAATACGCCGGCTGTGGCACGGTCGAGCTATGTGCATCCGGCGGTGCTGGACCTGGCCGGCGTGGCGCCTCCGGATTTGCCGGCGGAGGGGCCCTCGGGGCTCTATGCCGGGGAGAAGCGGTTGTTGCAGTTCCTGGAGCGTGCCTGATCACCCGTGTTTCGCCATATGGTGGCGGGCTGGGCGTCTGGGGACACGCAGCCCTCTGAGTCCACCGAGCGTGGCGGCTGGGGGCCTGATTCCTCCGGTGTGGTGATGGCGCGCGACCGTTTGGGAACGGTCACGCGGTTTGGCGGGGGCCTTGGCAGGCGCGAGGTTCAACAGTCTCACATTAGCGTCATGCCCGAGGTCTATTAGCTCCTCATTAGCCCCATGACTTCATCGCGCCATGTCAGGCAGCCTCGCTTCGGGCCTCCCGGCTGGCGGGTTTCGCGATCTGGAAGCGGGAGACCAGGTCGCGCAGGCGCTGGGCCTCGTCGCGCAGGTGGCGGGTGGCGGCTGCGGATTGCTCCACCATCGCGGCGTTGCGCTGGGTGACCTTGTCCAGGTCGCTCATGCCGGAATTGATCTCGGTGAGGCCGACCGACTGCTCCTTGGCGCTGCTGGCGATGTTGGAGACCAGCTTCGCGATCGTGTTCACCCGGCCGGAGATCGCCTTGAAGGTCTCGCCGGCCTTGCCGACCAGGCCCACGCCCTCCTTCACCTGTTCGGAGGAGCCCGCGATCAGGGTCTTAATCTCGCGCGCGGCGTCGGAGCTGCGCTTGGCCAGGGCGCGCACTTCGGAGGCCACGACGGCGAAACCCTTGCCGGAATCCCCGGCGCGCGCGGCCTCCACCCCGGCATTGAGGGCAAGCAGGTTGGTCTGGAAGGCGATGTCGTCGATCAGGCCGATGATCTCCTGCACCTGGACCGAGGAGCGTTCGATGTCGGTCATGGCCGAGACGGCGCTGTTGACGACGCTGCCGCTCTGTTCCGCCTCGCCGCGCGCCTCGTCGACGGTGCTGGAGACCTCCTGCGCGGTGTTGGAGGCGGAGCGGACGGAGGAGGACAGCTCTTCCAGTGCGGCGGCGGTTTCCTCCAGGGTGCTGGCCTGGGACATGGTGCGCCCGTTCAGGTCGTCGGAGGCGCGGTTGATTTCCTCGGCGCCCGACAGGATGCCCTCGGCGGCGCCGCGCACGTCGCTGATCACCTCCTGCATGTTGAGGATCGCCATGTTGTAGTTCGAGCGGATCGCCTCGTATTCGGAGGGGAAGGCGCTGTCGATGGTCGCCGTGAGGTCGCCCGAGGCCAGGGTGGTGAGGCCGCGGCTGAGGCGGTCCACCATTTCCGCCTGGGCCTGCTGGGCGTGGGCGCGTTCCTTTTCGGCCTCGCGGGCGGCACGCAGCTTGGTCAGGAGTTCGCTGAGATTGCCGCTGATCCTGCCGATTTCGTCGTGGCGCGCGCTCAGCCGGTGAAGATCCTGATCGTATTCGCCATCGGCGGCGGAGCGGATCGCGGCGGCGACCGCCTCCAGCGGCTGGCCGAGGATGCGGCGCAGCAGGACGGTGGTGCCGGTGGTGAAGAGAAGAAAGATCACCGTGGCGAGGCCGAGAGCAAAGGCCTGGTCGCCATGCACCTCGCGCATGATGAGCTGGCCGGTCCACAGGTGAGCGAAGGCGCCGACCATCTTGTCGCCGCGATAGACCGGCAGGACACGGGTCAGTCCATCCTCGGAAATCTGCGGCTGACCGCTGCGGAGGGCTTCACCCACGGATTGGGCGATCTCGGCCTGGGCATCGGGGGGCAGGGTGCCGTAGCTCGCCACCGGGTCGCCCGCCGCGTTGTAGGCGAGGGAGGCCAGGGCGTTGCCGTTGAAATTGTCCACCGCGGCGGTCAGGATCCCGGCCATCCGCTCACTGTCGTCGTAGGCGAGCGGGCCGGAGATCGTTTCGACATAGGCGTCGCTGGCGGTGGAGGCCAGGTCGACCAGCCCCCGCATCGCGATCTCCGACGATTGGCGTATGTCCATCAGGGCCAGCGCCGCCGCGACCATGAAGGTGGATAGCCCCATGAGTCCGACGATCTTGGCGAAAACGGAACTGGTGCCGAGCTTGGTGCGGTTTGCCGCCGCGTCCGATGTGGTCATCGTGATCTCCTGCTGAAAGCCGCCCGCCCCCGGGGCCGTGGTCCTGGCTGCCTCAGAACAGCGCGTCGGCGTCGACGCCGACGGTCATCGCGCCGATCGGGTCGCCGGTTTCCGGGTCGGTGAGGGTCAGCGAGATCTGCGCATGGTAGATCTGGGTGGATTCGTCGTATTCCACCTCGCTGAAATGCACGGCATCGGGGCCGAGCGGATAGGTCTGCTGAAACTTCGCCTCGTCGCCCTGCCAATAATCGGAGGTGACACCCGAGGCGGCCACGTTCAGGCCCACCGCGTCCATGACGAAGATCTCGGTGATCGCGCCGCCCGATGCCTCCAGCCGGCCGCGCAGGAAATCGCCGGAGGGCGAATTCACCACGGCATCGATCATCGGGGTCGCGGCACTGCCGACCTCGTCCTGCCAGAGCGCATCGAGTTCGGCGATCCGCGCCGCGCCCAGACCGGCCGTGCGGGCATTCTGCTGCATCACCGGCACGACGATCGAAGGGTCGGAGGCCCAGGGCGTCACGTTGTTGCGAAGAAACGCCTCGAGCGCGGTGCGCATTTCCGCCGCGGGGGCGGAGGTGGCGGTCGCGGCGAGCAGTGCCAGCGGGAATATCAGCTTTTTCATGCCAGTCCTTTCGAAGGGCCAATGGCTGCCCACCGAGGCAGTCCGTCAGCGCGGGACCCTAGAGGCACGAGGTTTACAGACGCCTAATCTTTTCAATTGTCCCTGAATTTTCCCCCGGGATCGCCACGTACCCTCCAGCGGCTGCCCGGCAGGCGGGCGGAGGCGGGCGGCGCGGTGCCGCTCGCACGAGGGCCCCCGAAAAGCGGTTCTCAAACAACGAGTCGCGTGATTAAGGTAGGGAGAATCCAACAGGGAGGTTAACGAATGCCCCAAGTCAGCATGACGGTGAACGGCAAGCCAGCGACGGGGGATGTGGAAGGTCGGACTCTGCTGGTGCAGTTTCTCCGCGATACCCTGCATCTGACCGGGACCCATGTCGGGTGCGACACCAGCCAGTGCGGTGCCTGCCTCGTTCACGTGGACGGCGAGGCGATCAAGGCCTGCTCGATCTTCGCGCTGGAGGTCGAGGGCGCCGAGGTCACCACGATCGAGGGCATGGCCAATGCCGACGGGTCGCTCAACACCATCCAGCAGGCCTTCCAGGATCATCACGGGCTGCAATGCGGCTTCTGCACGCCGGGCATGGTGATGTCCGCGGCGGCGCTGCTCAAGGAGAACCCGAAACCGTCGGAGACGGAGATCCGGGACTACCTGCAGGGCAATATCTGCCGCTGCACGGGCTACCACAACATCGTCAAGGCGATCCTGGCGGCCAGCGGCCAGGAAACGGCGATCGCCGCGGAATAGCGGCCCCGTCCAATCCCCGGCGGCGCGCGGGGAGGCGCGCCGGCACGGCCCGGCGCGGGTCCCGCGCCACACGTTAGGGAGGAGAGACCATGCCCAAGGATCATGGTATCGGCGCCAGCACGAAGCGGCGCGAGGACGTCCGGTTTCTGACCGGCGACGGACATTACACCGACGACATCAACCTGCACGGCCAGGCCTATGTGCACTTCCTGCGCTCGGACGTGGCGCATGGCAGGCTCGTCTCGGTCGAGACAGAGGAGGCCGCGAAGATGCCCGGCGTGCTGCGCATCTTCACCGGCAAGGATTTCGAGGCCGTGGGCAGCATCCCCTGCGGCTGGCTGATCACGAGCCGCGACGGCCAGCCCATGCAGGAGCCGCCGCACCCGGTGCTCGCCCAGGGCAAGGTGCGTCACGTGGGCGACCCGATCGCCGCCGTGGTGGCCGAGACCTACGAGCAGGCGCGCGACGCGGCAGAGGCGATCATGGTGGAGATCGAGGATCTGCCGGCGGTGATCGACATGAAGCAGGCGCTGGCCGAAGGGGCCACCAAGGTCCATGACGACCTGAAGGACAACCTCTGCTACGACTGGGGCTTCGTGGAGGAGAACCGCGAGGCGGTCGACAAGGCAATCAAGGAGGCGCACCACGTCACCACGCTGGAGCTGCGCAACCAGCGGCTTGTCGCCAACCCGATGGAGCCGCGCGTGGCCGTGGGCGATTATGCCCGGCACAACGACGAGTCGACGCTCTACACCACGTCGCAGAACCCGCATGTGATCCGGCTGCTGATGGGCGCCTTCGTCCTCGGCATCCCCGAGCACAAGCTGCGGGTAGCGGCTCCGGATGTGGGCGGCGGCTTCGGCTCCAAGATCTTCCACTACGCGGAGGAAGCGTTTTGCACCTTCGCGGCGAAACAGCTGCGGCGGCCGGTGAAATGGACGTCGAGCCGGGCAGAGGCCTTCATCTCGGACGCGCAGGGCCGCGATCACGTGACGAAGATCGAGCTGGCGCTGGACAAGGACAACAACTTCACCGCGCTCCGGACCGAGACCTATGCCAACATGGGCGCGTATCTCTCGACCTTCTCGACCTCGGTGCCCACATGGCTGCACGGGACGCTGATGGCCGGGAACTACAAAACGCCGCTGATCTACGTGAACGTGAAGGCGGTCTTTACCAACACCGTGCCCGTCGATGCCTATCGCGGGGCCGGGCGGCCGGAGGCGACCTACCAGCTGGAGCGCGTGATCGACAAGGCTGCGCGCGAGCTGGGGGTCGATCCGCTGGCGCTGCGGCGGCAGAACTTCGTCACCGAGTTCCCCTATGCCACGCCGGTCGCGGTGGAATACGACACCGGCGATTACAACGCGACGCTCGACAAGCTGGAGGAGATCGCGGATCTCAAGGGCTTCGAGGCGCGGCGCAAGGAAAGCGAGGCGAAGGGCAAGCTGCGCGGACTCGGCGTCAATTGCTACATCGAGGCCTGCGGCATCGCGCCCTCGAACCTGGTGGGGCAGCTCGGCGCCCGCGCGGGCCTTTACGAGAGCGCCACGGTGCGGGTGAACGCCACCGGCGGGCTGGTCGTCATGACCGGCAGCCACAGCCACGGCCAGGGGCACGAGACGACCTTTCCGCAGGTGATCGCCGACATGATCGGGATCGATGCCAACATGGTGGAGATCGAGCATGGCGACACGGCCAACACGCCGATGGGCATGGGCACCTACGGCTCGCGCTCCATCGCGGTGGGCGGCTCGGCCATGGTGCGGGCGGCGGAAAAGGTGATCGCCAAGGCGAAGAAGATCGCGGCCCACATGATGGAGGCCTCGGAAGGCGACATCGAGCTCAAGGACGGGCAGTTCACCGTGGCGGGCACCGACAAGAGCCTTGCCTGGGGGGACGTGACGCTGGCGGCCTACGTACCGCACAACTACCCGCTGGAGGAGCTCGAGCCCGGGCTGGAGGAGACGGCGTTCTACGATCCGTCGAACTTCACCTACCCGGCCGGCGCCTATGCCTGCGAGGTGGAGGTCGACCCCGAGACCGGTAAGGTCACCGTGGAGCGTTTTGCCGCGGCGGACGATTTCGGCAACGTGATCAACCCGATGATCGTCGAGGGGCAGGTCCATGGCGGGATCGCGCAGGGGGTCGGGCAGGCGCTGCTCGAATCCTGCGTCTACGACGAGACCGGCCAGCTGCTGACCGGGACCTACATGGATTACGCCATGCCCCGGGCGGGGGATCTGCCCTCCTACGTGGTGGATCATTCCTGCCGGACGCCCTGCACCCACAACCCGCTGGGCGTGAAGGGCTGCGGGGAGGCGGGGGCCATCGCCTCGCCGCCCACGGTGGTCAACGCGGTGATCGACGCCTTGCAATCGGGCGGTCACAAGGTGGATCATATCGACATGCCCGTGTCGCCGGCGCGAGTCTGGCAGGCGATGCAATAGCTGGAGGTGACGGACCGGGGCTCTGCCCCGGACCCCGCCATATTTATGGACCAGAGAAGCAGGGGCCGCGCGGCCCGTCGCTTCAGGAGGTAGAGAGATGTATGCATTCGAGTTCGAGCGGCCCGGCAGCCTCGACGCGGCGGTGAAGGCGCTGCAGGAAGAGGACGCGCAGGCGCTGGGCGGCGGCCAGACCCTGATCCCGACGCTGAAGCAGCGGCTGGCCATGCCGTCGAAGCTGGTGAGCCTCAAGGGCATCGCGGAGCTGCAGGGCATCGCGCAGGAGGGCGACGTGCTGAAGGTGGGCGGCGGCAGCACCCACGGGGCGGTGGCGCGCGAGACCAAGGGCATCTTTGCCGGTCTGTCGCTGATGGCGTCCAAGATCGGCGACCCGGCGGTGCGCAACCGCGGCACCATGGGCGGCAGCCTTGCCAACAACGACCCGGCGGCCTGCTACCCGGCGGCTCTGATGGCCACCCGCGGCACCGTGGTGACCAATACGCGCGAGATCGCGGCGGAGGAGTATTTCCAGGGCCTGTTCACCACGGCGCTGGAAGAGGGCGAGATCATCACCTCCATCCGCTTCCCGCTGCCGGAGAAGTCGAACTACCAGAAGTTCGAGCAGCCGGCCTCCCGCTTCCCGCTGGTGGGTGTCTTCGTGGCGAAATACGGCGACCGGGTTGGCGTCGGCGTGACGGGTGCCTCGGAAGACGGTGTCTTTGCCTGGAAAGAGGCCGAGGAGGCGCTGGCGGGCAATTTCGCGCCCGAGGCGGTGGACGACCTGTGGGTCAGCGCCGAGGGCATGATGTCGGACCTGCACGGCACGGCCGAGTACCGGGCGCACCTGGTCAAGGTGATGACCAAGCGCGCGGTGGCTGCGGCGGAATAAGCGACGGTCGGGGGCGGCGCCGGTCGCTCCCGCCTTTTCGGCTGCGCTCAGAGAGCAGCGCCGGTCAGAACCATTGCCCCGGCTCCATCAGGCCGAGATCCAGCAGCTGGCGTGAATGCCACTCGAAGGGTGTCGAGTTGTGCCAGCGGAAATCCGGGATGTCGAAGGTGGAGCCCGGGTTGCGCTTGAGCGCCTTGGCGGTGCGGAAGGAGACCAGCGCCGCCGTCAGGTTGTGGTGCCAGGGGCAGGAATAGGTGTTCATCTCCTCCTCCGACAGGGTGTGGTCGGGGCGCAGCCTCAGCCCCGGCTTCGCGCGGAACAGGGCGATCCGGTCGATCTTGCGCCGGTCGGCGGGGACATGTTCGTCGTAGCGCCAGCGCAGCCCGCCGAAGAAGTCGAGTTGCCGCTCGCGCGGGCGCCCGGTGGCCGGGTCGGGCCGGGCCAGCGCATAGTATCCCGAGCGGTCCATCTGCGCCTCGTCGAGCGAGACGGCATTCGGGTGGCGGCGCAGGTCGGCGGCGTAGAGATCCACCACGTAGGTCAGCATGGCATCGCGCCGCTCTTCCGCGTGGAAGGCCAGCATCTCGCCCACCGAGCGCGTCTCGCAGAACGGGTAGAAGAGGTACTCCGCGTTGTAGCAGTAGAAGAGCCAGGTGCCCGGCGGCGCGGCGGCGATCACCCGGTCCACGGCGCGGGTCACCGGCGCGTCGGCGGTCATGTCGTGATCGATGCGGTGGACGTTGGTGGTGAGGTCGGGCGCCAGGGGCAGGTCGGGGGCCATGAAGGAGAGGATCGTGGCAAAGCCCGATTGCGCGTGGTGGCGGAGCGTGGTGTCGATCTCGGCCGCGTCCTCGCAGAAGACCATGGCGACGGGGCCGGGGCCGAGCGCGGCGCGGCCCTTCCGCAGGAAATCCTCGAGTCCCTCGTATCGCATGCCCGGCCCGTGATCCGTGATGGGCCGGCAGGCTCCGCCATATCGCGGCGCATTGCAAGTGGACCCGGTTCCGCGTTATCGGGACGCCCTGAACCAGATGCGGGGAAGACCCATGTCCGACACCACCCAAGACACGACGAAACCGGCGCCGAAGAAACTCTTCATCAAGACCTACGGCTGCCAGATGAACGTCTATGACAGCGAGCGCATGGCCGAAGCGCTCGGGCCGTCGGGCTATGTCGAGGTGGGATCGCCGGAAGAGGCGGACATGATCCTGCTCAATACCTGCCACATCCGGGAAAAGGCGGCGGAGAAGGTCTATTCCGAGCTGGGGCGCTTCCGCGGGCTGAAGGACGAGAAACCCGACCTGAAGATCGGCGTGGCGGGTTGCGTCGCCCAGGCGGAGGGCGAGGAGATCATGCGCCGCCAGCCGCTGGTGGACCTCGTGGTGGGACCGCAGAGCTACCATCGCCTGCCGGAGCTGGAGGCGAAGGCGCGGGGCGGGGCCAGGGCGCTCGACACCGATTTCCCGCCGGAGGACAAGTTCGAACACCTCAAAGCCCGGCCCAAGGCGCGGCGGGCGCCGGCGGCGTTCCTCACGGTGCAGGAGGGCTGCGACAAGTTCTGCGCCTTCTGCGTGGTGCCCTATACCCGCGGCGCCGAAGTCAGCCGGCCGGCGGAGCGTATCCTGGCCGAGGCGCGCGACCTTGTGGAGCGCGGCGTGCGCGAGATCACCCTGCTGGGCCAGAACGTCAACGCCTATCACGGCGCGGGCGCGGACGGTGGGGGCGACTGGAGCCTCGCGCGGCTGATCTGGGCGCTGAACGACGTGGACGGGCTGGAGCGCATCCGCTTCACCACCTCGCACCCGAACGACATGGGCGACGACCTGATCGCGGCCCATGGCGAATGCGAAAAGCTCATGCCCTACCTGCACCTGCCCGTGCAGGCCGGGTCGGACCGGATCCTGAAACGGATGAACCGCTCGCATACCGCCGAGAGCTATATCCGGCTGGTGGAGCGCATCCGCGCGGCGCGGCCCGACATCCTGCTGTCCGGGGACTTCATCGTCGGCTTCCCGGAAGAGACGGAAGAGGATTTCCAGGCCACGCTCGACCTGATCGAGGAGGTCAAGTACGGCTCGGCCTTCTCGTTCAAGTACAGCCCGCGGCCCGGTACGCCCGCCGCCGAGCGGCCCACGGTGGACCCGGCCGAGGCCGATGACCGGCTGCAGCGGCTGCAGGCCCTGATCACCCGGCAGCAGCGCGAGGTGCAGGACAGCATGGTCGGGGGCGAGGTCTCGGTGATGTTCGAGAAGCCGGGGCGGCGCGAGGGCCAGATGGTGGGCAAGTCCGACTACCTGCACGCGGTCCACGTGGCGGAGGCCGACGTGGCGGTGGGCGATATCCGCCGGGTGCGCATCGTGGAGAGCGGGGCGAATTCCCTCGCCGGCGCGCTGGTCTGAAAACGCGCCGGCCGGGCGGCGGCGCGGGGCGACTGGACGGTCCGGCGCCGGGCTCTCAGCGGTGAAATCTCTTTCGGGACGGTCCGGGCACAATAGCCCGCCCGCCTTGCGCTCAATCCCCGTCAGGGGCGCAGGACTGTTTCGTCTTCAGCGTCAAAGCTTAATCAAATTAACTTCACACTCGGCGCAATTTTGCTAATGTGTCATGCAATTATGTGCGGGTCCCGTCCTGTTGCTGCCGGGCTCGTGGGGGTGACACGATAAAAGGACGAGTGACGTGGCTACAGGACTTTCCAGGGCATTCCGGAGAGCGGTGACCGGCATGGCCGTCGCGATCGCCTGCGTGGCGGGGACGGCGGATGCGGTCATGGCGCAGGACGGCCAGGGCCAGAGGGTGATCAGGGGGGAGCGCTACGTGCCCGGCATTTCCATCACCCCCGATGGCTGCGAGGTCTGGGTGATGGATGACGGCGCCGAAGGCTATGCCGACACGCGGCTGACCCGCGACGGCCGCCCGATCTGCCATGACGTGAACCAGTGCGGGGTGGTCAATACCGACCAGTTCTTTGCCACCGACAAGTACTACATCCGCCCCGAGGGCAAAGAGCGGCTGGCGGAATTCTTCCGGCAGAGCTCGGCCTTCGGCTTCATCATCGTGGGCCACACCGACAGCCGGGCTTCCGACGCCTACAACATGCGGCTGAGCTACAACCGGGCCAACTCGGTGGCCTCGGTGGCACAGGCGGTGGGGGCGCGCATCCTCGACGTGCGCGGCTATGGCGAGCGGATGCCGGTGGCGACCAACGCCACCCGCGACGGCATGGCGCGCAACCGCCGCGTCGAAATCCTGTGCGTGAACTGAAGGGGTGATGCAGATGAAACTCGTGAAGGCACTTCCCCTTCTCGCCGCCGTCGGAGCTTTGGCCGCCTGCGAGGTCGGGCCGGACAAGACGCGCGACAATTACATCGACAGCAAGGACATCTCGACGGGGCTCGTCTGGGGCGTCTGGGTCGATCCCGACGGCTGCGACCACTGGATCGCGGATAACGGGGTGGAGGGCCACCTGGCCACCCGTCTCGATGCCTATGGCAAGCCGGTCTGCTCGGGCGTAGCCCCGCCGACCGTCGCGACCGGGCCCTTCAAGGAGGGGTCCAACGTCCCCGACCTCATGTGATCGCCGCAGATCGCGCCATTCACGGCCGTGCCCCCGGCGGGGCGCGGCCGATTTCGTTTCAATTGCGTGACAACGCGGACGGGACGCTTGCACCGGGCGGACGGGCTTGGCACCATCGGGTCAGGACTCACCGACAGGAGAATTGAGTGTCCACTGGCACATTGCCCACGCAGCCCAGCCCAGACGCGACAGCCGAGACGCTGATCGAATTTCCGGATAACCGCCTGTTGATCGACCTTTGCGGCGAATACGACCGCAATCTCGCAGAGATTGAACAGAAGCTCGGGGTGCAGATCCTGCGCCGCGGCAACCAGCTTGCCGTCTTCGGTGACGAGCTGCCCCGCCAGGACGCGGTGGAGGTGCTGCGCGCGCTCTACGACCGGCTGGAGGCGGGGCGCACCGTCGAACGCGGAGACGTGGACCGCGAGCTGCGGATGGGCAATGGCGCCGCCGCCGCGCCCGCCGAATCCGAGGCGCCCGATGGCGGGCAGCTTGACATGTTTCCCTCCGGCCGGGTGGAGATCAAGACCCGCAAGAAGCTGGTTGAGCCGCGCACCGAGGCGCAGAAGGCCTATGTCAAATCGCTCTATGCCAACGAGCTGTGTTTCGGCATCGGCCCGGCGGGGACCGGCAAGACCTATCTCGCCGTGGCGGTGGGCGTGAACATGTTCATCGAGGGCCACGTGGACCGAATCATCCTCGCGCGGCCGGCGGTGGAGGCGGGCGAGAAGCTCGGCTACCTGCCCGGCGACATGAAGGAGAAGGTCGATCCCTACATGCAGCCGCTCTACGATGCGCTGAACGACTTCCTGCCGGGCAAGCAGACTGCCAAGCTGATCGAGGAGAAGCGGATCGAGATCGCGCCGCTGGCCTTCATGCGGGGCCGCACGCTGGCGAATGCCTTCGTGGTGCTGGACGAGGCGCAGAACGCCACCTCGATGCAGATGAAGATGTTCCTCACGCGGCTGGGCGAGGGGTCGCGCATGGTGGTGACCGGCGACCGCAGCCAGGTCGACCTGCCGCGCGGCGTCACCTCGGGCCTGCATGATGCCGAGCGCCTGCTCAAGCCGATTTCCGGCATTGCCTTCAACTACTTCACCGCAAAGGACGTGGTGCGCCATCCTCTGGTGGCCGCGATCATCGAAGCCTATGACGCCGACAATCCTGCCTGACGGAGCGGCGGCGTGCTGACCGATACGGTGATCGAGGATCCCCGCTGGGACGAGGCCGGGCTGGAGCCGCTGGCGGAGAAGGCCGCCCGCACGGCGCTGGTCCATCTGGGCCACGACCCCGACGCCTACGAGATCGCGGTGCTGGGCTGCGACGATGCGCGGATCGCGGTGCTCAACGCCGATTTCCGGGAAAAGCCGGGCCCGACCAACGTGCTGAGCTGGCCGTCGCAGGACCTGGCCCCCGAGGCGGCCGGCGCCGCGCCGCTGCCGCCGGAGGCGGATCGCCCGGAATGGGGACCGGAGGTCCTGGGGGACATCGCCGTGTCCTACGATACCTGCGCGCGCGAGGCCGATGCGCAGGAGATCGCCTTTGCCGATCATGTGACCCATCTGGTCGTTCATGGCGTGTTACATTTGCTCGGCTATGACCATATTCGTGACCGGGATGCCACCTTGATGGAACGTCTCGAGGGCGAGATACTTGGCAGACTGGGGGTCGCTGACCCATATAGGGAAAATCTGGGCGGAATGCCCGACTAGGACACAGGACAGATGGACGGGACAGACGGGTCCTCTAGCGCGGCGCAGGGCGCGCGGACCGATGAGAGTGAGAGCGCGGACAGGCCGTCGAACGGCGGCTTCTTCCGACGCATTTTCGATGCCTTCGGGCAGGGCGAGGACGGCGAGGATACGCCGGAGGCCGCGGAGGCGCATGGCGAACCGCGCCCTGTGACCCACGGCATGATCAACCTGCGGCGCATGCGCGTCGAGGACGTGATGATTCCCAAGGCGGACATCACGGCTGTGCCCATGACCATCACCAAGGAAGAGCTGGTCGAGGTGTTCCGGGAATCCGGCCTGACCCGGCTGCCGGTCTATAACGGCACGCTGGATACGCCGGTGGGCATGGTGCACCTCAAGGATTTCTCGCTCAAGCACGGGTTCAACGGCACCGGCGGCCGGTTCTCGCTCAAGCGGATCCTGCGGCCGCTGGTCTACGTGCCGCCCTCGATGCCGATCGGCGTGCTGCTGACCAAGATGCAGACCGAGCGTCGGCACATGGCGCTGGTGATCGACGAATATGGCGGCGTGGACGGGCTGGTCACGATCGAGGACCTGATCGAACAGGTCATCGGCGAGATCGAGGACGAGCACGACATCGACGAGGGCCAGTCCTTCACCGAGGAGAAGCCGGGCCAGTACCTGGCGCTGGCCAAGACCCCGTTGGAGGAATTCGCGCAGCAGACCGGCGTGGACCTGACCGACTCGGACGAGATCGACGAGGAGGAGATCGACACGCTGGGCGGGCTGGTCTTCATGCTGTCTGGCCGCGTGCCCGCCCGCGGCGAGGTGGTGAGCCACCCGGCCGGGCCGGAATTCGAGGTGGTCGATGCCGATCCGCGCCGGATCAAGCGGCTGCGGGTGCGGTTGCACCGGGCGGGCGATCCCCCCGCCGACCGCACGGACCAGCGCCCCCGGCGCGAGGGCGGGGCGGCGAATGGCGCCTGACGCCACGCTTGTCACGCCCCGGACACGGCTCATCGCGTGAGACAAGGCGGGACGGCGGATTCCCGGCGCTGGCCGCACGTGGCGCTCGCGCTGCTCTCCGGTTGCCTGATCGGGCTGGGGCAGGCGCCCTTCGGCTGGTGGATCGCGACGCTGGCGGGCTTCGTCGGGCTGGGCTGGCTGCAGGCCGGAGCCGGGACCGGGGCCGTGGGGGCAAGACGCGCGGCCTTGCACTGCTGGCTGACCGGGGCGGCCGCCTTCGCGCTGTCGATGCACTGGATCGTCGAGCCTTTCCTCGTCGATGTGGCGCGGCACGGCTGGATGGCGCCCTTCGCGCTGGTCTTTCTGGCGGGCGGGCTGGCGCTGTTCTGGGGCGCGGCGGGCTGGCTGGCCTCGCGGCTGAGGGGCGGCCCCGTGGCCTTCGCGTTGGTGCTCGCGCTGGCCGAATTCGCCCGCGGTCACCTGATGACCGGCTTTCCCTGGAACCTGCCGGCCTATATCTGGCTGGAGACCGGCCTGGCCCAGGCGGCGGCCTGGATCGGGCCCTACGGGCTGAGCGCCGTGACGATCCTGCTGCCCGTGCTCTCGGGCGCCTGGCTTCAGCGGAGGCAGGGCGCCCGGCGGCTCGCGGCGCTTCTGCCGGTGCTTGCCCTGGCGGGTGCGGCGCTGGCCTGGCCGGTGCCCCCGGTAGAGGCGCCCGACGCCGACGCCCCGGTCGTGCGGCTGGTGCAGCCCAACGCGCCGCAGCATCTGAAATACGATCCCGAACATGCGCAGCGCTTCTATCGCCGGGCGGTCGAGGACACCGCCGCCCTGCCGCGCCCCGACCTCGTCGTGTGGCCCGAGACGGCACTTCCGGGCCTGCTGGAGTTTTCCGGGGCGGCGCTGGACCACGTGGCCGACCGCTCCGATGGCGTGCCGGTGGTGCTGGGCATCGTCCGGTCGGAGGAGGGGACGCGCTATTACAACTCGCTGGTGGTGCTCGACGCGGAGGGGGAGATCGCGGATGTCTACGACAAGCATCACCTCGTGCCCTTCGGGGAATACCTGCCGCTGGGCGAGGTGCTGGGGCAGCTGGGCCTGTCGGCCATGGCGGACCTCTACGGCGGCGGCTATTCCGCCGGTCCGGGTCCCAAGCTGATCGATGTCGGGCGCGCCGGCCGTGCCCTCCCGCTGATCTGCTACGAGGCGGTCTTTCCCCGTGACACGCGGGGCACCGGGGCGCGGCCGGATCTCCTGCTCCAGATCACCAACGATGCCTGGTTCGGCCATTTCTCCGGGCCCTACCAGCACCTGGCCCAGGCGCGGTTCCGGGCGATCGAGCAGGGCCTGCCGCTGGTGCGCGCGGCCAATACCGGGGTGTCGGCGGCGATCGGTCCGCGGGGGCAGGTGCTGGCCCGCCTGGCGCTGGACGAGGCGGGGTATATCGATGCGGCCCTGCCCGCCGCACTGGCGCCGACGCTCTATGCCCGCACGGGGGATCTGCCCGTATTCTGTGCGCTGGTCCTGCTGGCCGGGCTGGCGCTCGTGGCGGGGCGGAGATTCGGTCGTTGACCCTTGGGGACGCAGGGCGTAGTCAATCCCGATAAAACCGTCACAACGGCTTCCTGGCGTGACGGCTAGAACACCTAATGGAGCACTTTCATGTCCCGAGCCAATTATACCTTCACCTCGGAATCCGTTTCCGAGGGCCACCCGGATAAGGTCTGCGACCGGATTTCCGATTCCATCCTCGACGCCCTCCTGTCGGAGGAGCCCGAGGCCCGCGTCGCCTGCGAGACCTTCGCCACCACGAACCGGGTGGTGATCGGGGGCGAGATCGGGCTGGCCGACCAGCAGAAGCTGAAGCAGTACATGGAGGGGATCGAGGATATCGCCCGCGACTGCATCCGCGATATCGGCTACGAGCAGGACAAGTTCCACTGGAAGACCTGCGAGATCACCAACCTGCTGCACGAGCAGTCGGCCCATATCGCGCAGGGCGTGAATTCCTCGGACAACAAGGACGAGGGCGCGGGCGACCAGGGGATCATGTTCGGTTATGCCACCGACGAGACCGACGCGCTGATGCCGGCGCCGATCCAGTTCGCACACAAGGTGCTGCGCCGGCTGGCCGAGGTGCGCAAGTCCGGGCAGGAGCCACGGCTGGGCCCCGACGCGAAATCGCAGCTCTCGATCCGCTACGAGAACGGCGAACCGGTGGAGGTGACCTCGCTGGTGCTCTCGACGCAGCATATCGACGAGAGCATGACCTCGGAGGACGTGCGCGAGCTGGTGGCGCCCTATATCCGCGAGACGCTGCCGGAGGAATGGATCTCCGACCGGACGAAATGGCACGTGAACCCCACGGGCAAGTTCGTCATCGGCGGGCCGGACGGGGATGCGGGCCTGACCGGCCGCAAGATCATCGTCGACACCTATGGCGGCTCCGCGCCGCATGGCGGCGGGGCGTTCTCCGGCAAGGATCCGACCAAGGTGGACCGCTCCGCGGCCTATGCGGCGCGCTACCTGGCCAAGAACGTGGTGGCGGCGGGGCTCGCCAAGCGTTGCACCCTGCAGCTGTCCTACGCGATCGGCGTCTCCGAGCCGCTGTCGATCTATGTCGACACCCACGGCACCGGCGACGCGGAAGCGGCGGCGATCGAGACCGCGATCCCCAAGGTGATGGACCTGACGCCGCGCGGCATCCGCACCCATCTGGGGCTCAACAAGCCGATCTATGCCCGGACCGCCGCCTATGGCCATTTCGGGCGCGAGCCCGAAGCCGATGGCGGCTTCTCCTGGGAGCGCACGGACCTGGCCGAGGCGCTGGCCAACGCCATGTGAGCTACCGCGCGCGCGAAGCGCGCGCCCCCGCTTGCCACGGCGGCCCCTCCGGGGCCGCCTTTTTTGTCCGGTGGCGCGCGCTTCGCGCGCGCGATGGCTTGATGCGCGCCAAGGCGCGCATTAGGAGACGGCGCCATGACCAGCGACAGGCATCACAGCGGCGCCCCGTGGCGCAATTTCTACGGCCGCTTCAAGGGCAAGGCCCTGCGCCCCGCGCAGGAAGCCTATCTCGAGGAGGATCTCGCCGGGCTTTCGCCCGGCGCCGTGGATTGGGAGAGCAACCCGGAGCGTGAGCCGCTCGAACTCGACGGGCTCTTCGGAGACAAGCCACTCTGGCTCGAGATCGGCTTCGGCGGCGGGGAACACCTCGTTCACCAGGCGCGGAACAACCCGGATATCGGGCTGATCGGCTGCGAGCCCTATATCAACGGCGTCGCCATGCTGCTGGGCAAGATCCGGGAGGCGGGGGTCGACAATTTGCGGGTCCATCCCGGCGATGTCCGCGACCTTTTCGACGTTCTTCCCGAGGCTTCGGTCGCGCGCGCCTTCCTGCTCTACCCCGATCCCTGGCCGAAGAAGCGCCATCATCGTCGCCGTTTCGTCACGCCCGAGCACCTGGAGCCGCTGGCCCGCGTCATGCGGCCGGGCGCCATCCTGCGGGTGGCCACCGACATTCCCGACTACGTGCGCCAGACGTTGGAGCAGGTGCCCGCCCACGGCTTCGACTGGCTGGCGGAGCGGCCCGCCGATTGGCGCGAACCCTGGAACGACTGGCTGTCCACCCGCTACGAGCAGAAAGCGCTGCGCGAGGGGCGGGTGCCGCATTACCTGACCTTCCGCCGGCGCTGAGCTCAACGGGAAGGGGCCGCTGCGCGGCGTCTCGTGCCTCCGGCGGGGATATTTCCGGTCAGAAGAAGCGCGGCGATTTACCGCCGCCTGCGCCCGGGCTATGAGGCGCGGGACCAACCGGAGGATCCCGCCCATGTCGAGCCACGGCACCGCCATTCCCATGCTGTCGCGCAAGTCCGGCCCGCTGAGGGGCGAGGCCCATGTGCCGGGCGACAAGTCGATCAGCCACCGGGCGCTGATCCTCGGCGCGCTGGCGGTGGGCGAGACGCGGATCACCGGGCTGCTGGAGGGCGAGGACGTGCTGGCCACCGCCGCCGCCATGCGCGCCTTCGGGGCGGAGGTGATCGATCACGGGCGGGCGGAATATTCCGTCCACGGCGTGGGCACGGGCGGATTCGCCGAGCCGGACCAGGTGGTGGATTGCGGCAATTCCGGCACCTCGGTGCGGCTGATCATGGGGGCGATGGCGACCACGCCGATCGCCACGACCTTCACCGGGGATGCCAGCCTCAACCGCCGGCCCATGGCGCGGGTCACCGATCCGCTGGCGCTGTTCGGGGCGCGGGCGCATGGACGCTCCGGGGGGCGGCTGCCGCTGGTGCTCATGGGGGCGGAGGCGCCGGTGCCGGTGCGTTACACGCTGCCGGTCCCCTCGGCGCAGGTGAAATCGGCGGTGTTGCTGGCGGGTCTCAATGCGCCCGGCGAGACGCAGGTGATCGAGGCGGAGGCGACGCGGGACCATACCGAGCGCATGCTGCGCGGTTTCGGCGCCGCGGTCGAGACCGGCGAGGAGGGGGGCGCGCGCGTCATCACGCTCAGCGGCCAGCCCGAGCTTCGGCCGCAGCGCATCGCCGTGCCGCGCGATCCGTCCAGCGCCGCCTTCCCGGTCTGTGCCGCGCTGATCACCGAGGGCTCGGACATTCTGGTGCCGAATATCGGGCTCAACCCGACCCGGGCGGGGCTGTTCGAGACTTTGCGCGAGATGGGCGCCGACCTGGCCTACGAGAATGCGCGCGAGGAGGGGGGCGAGCCGGTGGCCGATCTGCGCGCGCGGTTCTCGCCCGAGCTGAAGGGAATCGAGGTGGACCCGGCGCGGGCGGCCTCGATGATCGACGAATACCCGGTGCTCTCCGTCGTGGCGGCCTACGCCGAGGGGGCCACCGTGATGCGGGGCGTGAAGGAGTTGCGCGTGAAGGAGAGCGACCGCATCGCCGCCATGGCCACCGGCCTGCGCGCCGCCGGGGTCGAGGTGGAGGAGGGCGAGGATTGGTGGATCGTCCACGGCCGCGGCCATGGCGGCGTGCGCGGCGGGGCCACGGTGGCCACCCATCTCGATCACCGGATCGCCATGTCCTTCCTGGTGCTGGGACTTGCCACCGCCGAGCCCGTGACGCTTGACGATGGCGGGCCGATTGCCACATCCTTCCCGGTATTCGAGCCGCTGATGGCGGCTCTGGGGGCGGAGATCGAGAGGATCTGAGCCATGGGCCTGCGGGTCTGCACCGGGGGACGGGCCGGATGCGCCGGGCGGACGGGCGGCGCGGGATGATCGTGCTCGGCCCCGGACAGCGCGGCGCCCTGTCGCTGCTGGCCATCGTCACCGGCGGGGTCTACGCGGTGCTTCTGTTCATCGGTTTGATCATGATGACCCCGGAGGCGCAGGGTCTGATGCCGCTCGACGCGCGCATCGGCGGCTATGACAGCGAGGACGTGCGGGAGTTCCTGGCGGCGCTCAGCGAATATGGCCGCTGGCTCTATCTCGGGCCCGTCCGGCTGCTCGACACGGTCTTTCCGCCGCTCTTCGGGCTGCTTCTGGCACTGCTCATCGCCGTGAACGGCCGGCTCTGGCTGTCGCCGGTGCCCTTCCTCTACGCCGCGGTCGACCTGTGGGAGAACGCGGTCGTGGCCGGGATCCTGCGCAGCGGGGATGCGCGGATGGCGCCCACCGCCTCCAACCTGACCCAGGGGAAATTCGCGCTGGTGGCCCTGTCGCTGGCGATCCTGTGGCTGGCCTGGCGCGGGCGGCGGCGGCGCATCGCCTGACCGTTCGGGCTTGAGCCGCGCCGGGACGCGGGCTAGGCAGGCCGGACACGGGCAGGCGGAGAGGCGTGGACATGGCCTTCACCATCGCGATCGACGGGCCGGCGGCGGCCGGCAAGGGCACCATCAGCCGGCGGGTGGCGGCGCATTTCGGGCTGGCGCATCTCGATACCGGGCTGCTTTACCGCGCGGTGGGCCGGCGCCTGCTGGAGGGCACCGACCCGGAGGAGGCAGCGCGCGCCCTGCGGGCCGATGATCTGGACGAGACCCTGCTGCGGACCGATGCCGTGGCCCAGGCCGCGTCGCGGGTGGCGGTGATCCCGGAGGTGCGGGCGGCGCTTCTCGATTTCCAGCGCGCCTTTGCCCGGCGCGATGGCGGCGCGGTGCTGGACGGGCGCGATATCGGCACGGTGATCTGCCCCGAGGCGGAGGCGAAGCTGTTCGTCACCGCCAGCGCCGAGGTCCGGGCCGAGCGGCGCTGGAAGGAACTGACCGGGCGCGGCTTCGAGGTGAGCCCCGAGGAGGTGCTGGCCGATGTGCGCGAGCGTGATGCCCGCGACATGGACCGCGCCGAGGCACCTTTGCGGCCGGCCGAGGACGCGGTGGTCATCGACACGTCGGAGATGGATATCGAGGCCGCCGTCGCCGCCGCCATCGCCGCGGTCGAGGCGCGGCGCTGAGGCCCGGGGCAGGGCGGCTGTCTTCTTCCTTGTGATGCTGTGCGGCCTCGTGGAGGTTGTCGCGTCTCGCCCCGGAGCCGGGTTTGCGTGCCCCGTTTTGCCGTCCCCACATCCTGCTGATCGTGCTGCCCGCGCCGTCCCCGCCTGACCGTCTGGACATTCCGGGACCCCTGCCGCAGGGTCCGGGCAAACGATGTCAGCACGAGGAAAGACCGGATGAAGACGCGCAGGATCGGGCCGAACGGGCCGGAAGTGTCGGCGATCGGTGTGGGGGCCATGTCCTTCGGCGATTTCTACGGGCCCACGACCGAGGAGAATTCCTATGCCATCCTCGACGCCGCGCTGGCGGCGGGGGTGACCCATATCGATACTGCCAATGTCTACGGCATGGGCCGGTCGGAAAAGGCCATCGGGACCTGGCTGGCCGCCAATCCCGGCGCGCGGGAAAAGCTGCATATCGCCACCAAGGCGGCGATCAGCAAGGATGCCGAGGGCAACCGCATCCATGACAACAGCCGCGATCACCTCGAGGCGGAGCTGGACAAGAGCCTGGAGAAGATGGGGATCGACCACGTCGACCTGTTCTACGTCCACCGGCGCGAGACGGAGCGGCCCATCGAGGAAGTGACCGAGACCCTTGCCGCGCTGGTCGAGACCGGCAAGTGCCGCGCCTTCGGCTTTTCCGAGATCGCGCCCTCGTCCCTGCGCCGGGCCGCATCCGTGGCGCCGGTGGCCGCGGTCCAGTCGGAATATTCGCTGGCGAGCCGGGGGCCGGAGCTGGGGCTGGTGCAGGCCTGTGCCGAGCTGGGGACGACGCTGGTGGCCTTCGCGCCGGTGGGACGCGCCTTTCTCACCGACACGCCGATCGAGGCGGAGCGTGTGCCCGAGCTGGGCTTTCTCAAGGGCAACCCGCGGTTCCAGGAGCCGAATTACTCCGCCAATATCGAGATCACCGACCGGTTCCGCGCTCTGGCGGCAGAGATGGGCGAACCGGCGGCAGCGCTCGCCATCGCCTGGCTGCTGACGCGGCAGGGGCAGGTCCTGCCGATCCCGGGCACCCGCTCGGTCAGCCATTTCAGGGAGCTGGTGCGCGGGGCGGAGATCGACCTTTCGGCCGAGCAGCTGGCCCGGATCGACGAGGTGCTGCCGGTGGGCTGGGCCCATGGGGACCGCTATTCGGTCGGGCAGTGGGCCGGGCCGGAACGCTATTGCTGAGAGGATTGGCGCCGCGTGGTGACGTGGCGCCCTTGGCCCGGCCTGGGCGCGGGTCGTGCCTGCGGGAGCCTCCGGCGGGAGTTTTTTTGGCAAGATGAAGGGGGAGCCGGGGTGCTTTCACCGCAGCGTGGCGCGGGGGAGGCATGGGGTCGCGCTCTCCGGCGGCACGGGGGACGCAGGGTCACTCCGCCGGGTGGCGTCGGGCTGAAAACACTCTCCGGTCGGAAGCCGCGGACCGGCGGCGGGGCGCGCGGAGCGGGGGCAGGGTGCCTTTGGCCTTGCCAGAGCGCGCGCGAGGGCATATATCGCCCCCGTCAACAACGGCGAACCAAGGCCGCGGGCATGAGAGAGCGAGCAGGGTCGGCACAACCGGCCCTCTTTTGTTTGCGGAAGCCAGAACCGACCAACCCAAGACCGGCGGAGACAACCGCTCGGCCAGTGACACCGAAGAAAAGGAACCCGAAGAGCACATGGCTCAGAACACATCCATGGAGGAATTCGAAGCCCTCCTCGAAGAAAGCTTCGAAATGGACACCCCGAACGAAGGTTCGGTTGTCAAAGGCCGCGTGATCGCCGTCGAGGCGGGCCAGGCCATCATCGACGTCGGCTACAAGATGGAAGGCCGCGTCGAGCTCAAGGAATTCGCGAATCCCGGCGAGACGCCCGACATCTCCGTCGGCGACGAGGTCGAGGTCTACCTGCGCCAGGTCGAGAACGCGCGGGGCGAAGCCGTCATCAGCCGTGAAATGGCCCGCCGCGAGGAAGCCTGGGACCGCCTGGAGAAGGCCTATGCCGACGACCAGCGCGTCGAGGGTGCCATCTTCGGCCGCGTCAAGGGCGGCTTTACCGTCGATCTCGGCGGCGCCGTGGCCTTCCTGCCCGGCTCCCAGGTCGACGTGCGCCCGGTGCGCGATGCCGGCCCGCTCATGGGTCTCAAGCAGCCGTTCCAGATCCTCAAGATGGACCGCCGCCGCGGCAACATCGTGGTTTCGCGCCGCGCCATCCTCGAGGAATCCCGTGCCGAGCAGCGTGCGGAAGTCATCGCCAACCTGCATGAGGGCCAGGCGGTCGACGGCGTGGTCAAGAACATCACCGAATACGGCGCCTTCGTCGATCTCGGCGGTGTGGATGGCCTGCTGCACGTCACCGACATGGCATGGCGCCGCGTGAACCACCCCTCGGAGATCCTGTCGATCGGCGAGACCGTCAAGGTCCAGGTCATCAAGATCAACAAGGAAACCCACCGTATCAGCCTCGGCATGAAGCAGCTGCAGGAAGATCCGTGGGACCTGGTGGCCGCCAAGTACCCGCTGGCCTCGGTGCATCCGGGCCGCGTGACCAACATCACCGATTACGGCGCCTTCGTGGAGCTGGAACCGGGGGTCGAGGGCCTCGTGCACGTCTCGGAAATGTCCTGGACCAAGAAGAACGTCCACCCGGGCAAGATCGTCTCCACCTCTCAGGAGGTCGAGGTCATGGTGCTCGAGATCGACCAGGCGAAACGCCGCGTGTCTCTGGGCCTCAAGCAGACCATGCGCAACCCGTGGGAAGTCTTCTCCGAGACGCACCCCGAGGGCACGCAGGTCGAGGGCGAGGTCAAGAACATCACCGAGTTCGGCCTGTTCATCGGTCTCGAAGGCGATATCGACGGCATGGTTCACCTCTCCGACCTCAGCTGGGATCAGCGCGGCGAGGAAGCCATCCAGGAATACCGCAAGGGCGACATCGTCCAGGCCGTGGTCACCGAAGTGGACACCGAGAAGGAGCGCATCTCGCTCTCCATCAAGGCACTTGGCGGCGACAAGTTCGCGGAAGCCGTGGGCGGTGTGAAGCGCGGCTCGATCATCACCGTCAACGTGACGGCGATCGAGGATGGCGGGATCGAGGTGGAATACGAGGGCATGAAGTCCTTCATCCGCCGCTCCGACCTGTCGCGTGACCGGGCCGAACAGCGGCCCGACCGCTTCTCCGTGGGCGACAAGGTGGACGTGCGCGTCACCAACGTGGACAGCAAGTCCCGTCGCCTGGGCCTGTCGATCAAGGCCCGCGAGATCGCCGAAGAGAAAGAGGCCGTGGAACAATACGGCTCCTCCGACTCGGGTGCGTCGCTGGGCGACATCCTCGGCGCCGCGCTGAAAGGCGACGACGAGTAAGCCCGGCGGTTACACGCCAGAGAATATCGACGGCCCCGTCTGCAAAGGCGGGGCCGTTTTGCGTGGGGGCGAGGCTTTCAGGCGTGAATGGCCGGTGGGCAGGCCGGGCGCGATTCGGAGAGGGGCTCCGGACGGCGCGGATGGCGCGAGGAGGTGCGAGGGGAGGCGACTGCCGCGGCGGCTGCAGTCCAGGGCGGGAAGACGAAGGCGGTCTGAGAGCCACGCAAGGTTGAATTCCGTGGCGCGAATCAACTGCTTTTGCGGTCGTGCCCGCTCCGGGCGGTGGGCCTCAACATCACGGGATCGCGAGAAAAAAGAGAGCGGAGCCCGGAAATACGGCTGCAAAACCCGGCCCGCGCATCGGCTAAGTGTTTCCGTTTTCGATAAATCTGCATATAGTCCGAGAGTTAGAAGAGCTGCGCCAGAAAAGCCCGGGGGGAGTGGACGAGATGATCCGGTCCGAGTTGATACAGATTATCGCGGATGAGAATCCGCATCTCTACCAGCGCGACGTGGAGCGGATCGTGAACACGATCTTCGACGAGATCACCTCTGCCATGGCCCGGGGCGACCGGGTCGAGCTGCGCGGTTTCGGCGCCTTTTCCGTGAAGAAGCGGGATGCAAGGATCGGCCGCAACCCGCGTACCGGCGAGTCGGTGCATGTCGAGGAAAAGCACGTTCCTTTCTTCAAGACCGGCAAGCTGCTGCGCGATCGCCTGAACGGAAAGTAAGTACATGCGTTATATCCGCTACGGCTTCTGGGCCGTTGTCGGCGTCCTGCTGATCACCGTGGGACTTGCCAATCGTGGCCCCGTCACCCTGCGGCTCATGCCACAGGAGCTGGGTGAGCTGTTCGGCATCGACCGTGAGATCACCTTGCCGCTTTTCGTCGTGATCTTCGGCGGCGTGGTGGCCGGGCTGCTGATCGGCTTCATCTGGGAATGGCTGCGCGAGCACAAGCATCGGGCCGATGCCCGGGCGCGGGCCCGTGAGGTCCATCGGCTCCAGCGCGAAGTGAAGAAGCTGCGCGGCGAGAAGCACAAGGGCGAAGACGAGGTGCTGGCCATCCTCGACGAACCGGCGGCCTGAGCCTCATGCCAAGCGTCAGGGTCAAGATCTGCGGGCTGCGCGAACCGCGGCACGTCTCGGCCGCTGCGGCCGCCGGGGCGAGCTATTGCGGCTTCGTCTTCTTCCCGAAATCCCCCCGTGCCGTGAGCATCCGCGAGGCGCGTCACCTCGCCCTGGCCGCCCCGGTGGGGATGGCCAAGGTCGCGCTGGTGGTCGACCCGGAGAACGACGCGCTTGACGAGATCACTGCCGGCGTGCCGCTCGACATGATCCAGCTGCACGGGCGGGAAAGCCCCGAGCGGGTGGCCGAGATCAAGGCGCGCTTGGGCCTGCCGGTGATGAAGGCGGTGGGCCTGTCGGTTGCCGAAGACCTCGACCGGATCGCGGAATACGAGGGCGTGGCCGACCAGATCCTCGTCGATGCGAAGGCGCCGGAAGGGGCGGACCTGCCCGGGGGCAACGGGCTGGCCTTCGACTGGCGGCTCATCGCGGAGCGGCAATGGTCGACGCCGTGGATGCTGGCCGGCGGTCTGACCCCGGGCAACGTCGCCGAGGCGATCCGCCTGACGGGGACGCGGCAGGTCGACGTCTCGTCCGGGGTGGAGAACGCGCCCGGGGAGAAGGACGAGGGGCTGATCCGCGCCTTTCTCGCCGCAACCCGATGACGCTGACGTTCCGCGAGGCGCGGCGCGAGGAGGTGGCCAGTGTGGTCGCCCTGCTGGCCGACGACATGCTGGGTGCGACCCGCGAAGGCACGGAGATGGCGCCGTACCTAGCGGCCTTCGACGCGATGACGGCCGAGGGCAACAACCGGCTGATCGTGGGTGTGACACCCGGGGGCGAGGTGGCGGCGACCTACCAGATCACCTTCATCTCCGGCCTGTCGCTTTCCGCCGCGCGGCGGGCGCAGGTGGAGGGCGTGCGCATCGCCTCCACCCATCGTGGGCAGGGGCTGGGGCGGCGGATGTTCGAGGATGCCGAGGCGCGGGCGCGGGAGGCCGGTTGCCGGCTGATCCAGCTGACCATGAACGCGCAGCGGACCGAGAGCCGGCACTTCTATGAAAGCATCGGCTTTACCCCGTCGCATACGGGCTTTAAACGCTACCTCGACTGACCGGAGGTGTCGCAATGCCCAACGAACACGTCAATTCCTTCATGAACGGCCCGGACGAGAAGGGCCGTTTCGGCATCTTCGGCGGCCGCTTCGTGTCCGAGACGCTGATGCCGCTGATCCTCGAGCTGGAGGAGCAGTACGAGCGCGCCAAGACCGACAAGGATTTCTGGGCCGAGATGGACGATCTCTGGACCCATTACGTCGGCCGGCCCTCGCCGCTCTATTTCGCGGAGCGGCTGACGGAGCACCTGGGCGGGGCGAAGATCTATCTCAAGCGGGACGAGCTGAACCATACCGGCGCGCACAAGATCAACAACGTGCTGGGCCAGATCATCCTGGCGCGCCGCATGGGCAAGACCCGCATCATCGCCGAGACGGGGGCAGGGCAGCACGGTGTGGCGACGGCCACGGTCTGTGCCAAGTTCGGGCTGAAATGCGTGGTCTACATGGGCGCGCATGACGTGGAGCGACAGAAGCCCAACGTCTTCCGCATGCGCCTGCTGGGGGCCGAGGTGATCCCGGTGACGAGCGGCCGCGGCACGCTCAAGGACGCGATGAACGACGCGCTGCGCGACTGGGTGACCAATGTGCGCGACACGTTCTACTGCATCGGGACGGTGGCGGGGCCGCATCCCTATCCGGCCATGGTGCGCGACTTCCAGGCCATCATCGGGCAGGAAGCCAAGCGCCAGATGCAGGAGGCCGAGGGGCGCCTGCCGGACACGATCATCGCGGCCATCGGCGGCGGGTCCAACGCCATGGGGCTGTTCTATCCCTTCCTCGACGACAAGTCGGTGCGCATCATCGGCGTGGAGGCCGGGGGCAAGGGCGTGAACGAGAAGATGGAGCATTGCGCCTCGCTCACCGGGGGGCGGCCCGGCGTGCTGCACGGCAACCGGACCTACCTGCTGCAGGACGATGACGGGCAGATCCTCGAAGGCTTCTCGATCTCCGCGGGGCTCGACTATCCGGGGATCGGGCCGGAACATGCCTGGCTGCACGATATCGGGCGGGCGGAATACGTCTCCATTACCGACAAGGAGGCGCTGGAGGCCTTCACCCTCTGCTGCGAGCAGGAGGGCATCATCCCGGCGCTGGAGCCGTCCCATGCGCTGGCCCACGTGATGAAGATCGCGCCGGACCTGCCCAGGGATCACCTGATCTGCATGAACATGTGCGGGCGTGGCGACAAGGACATCTTTACCGTCGCCAAGCATCTCGGCTTCGACATGGAATAAGCCCCGCAGGGTGGTGCCCGGCCGCGGTCAGGTGCCATTCTGCGGGGGATGCTCCTCCTGGTCCTCGTGTTCGTCGCCGCGGGCGGACAGGAAGTGGCCCAGTTTTTCCAGCGCCGGAATGTGCTCGCAGAAGGTCCGCGTGGCCACCAGCAGCGGCGTGGCCACCAGCATCCCCACCACCGACCAGAGCCAGGCGAAGAGCGTCACCGACAGGAAGACCACCACGGTATTCAGCCGCAGCGAGCGGCCGACGACATAGGGGGTCACGAACTGGCCTTCGAGCGTGGTCAGCACGAAATAGGCGGAGACGCCGGCCAGCGTCTGGCCCAGCGTCTCGAACGAGACGGCCCCGACGGCAAAGGCGGCGCCCATGCCGAGGACCGCGCCCAGGTAGGGGATGAAGTTCAGAAGGAAGGCCAGAACACCGAAGAGCGCCGGGCTCGGGAAGCCGAACCACCAGAGCGCCACGCCCACGCAGACGCCGAGGCACGCGTTGATCACGGTGATGCTGAAGAGGTAGCGCGAGAGCTTGCGCTCGATGTCGTAGGCGATGCGGATCGCGCGCCGCTTGTCACGGAACTTGGGCATGACATGCACGATCTTCTCGTAGAACATGTCGCCCGAGGCCAACAGGAAGAGCAGCAGCACCAGGGTGAACATCACCTGCGCCAGGATCGCTGGCAGGGACATGGCGATCGACAGGGTGTTGCCGTCCTGCGAAAGCTTGACCTTCTGCACCCCGGGCTTTTCCTCGCCGTCGGCGATTTCGTCGATCTGCTCGGCCGCCTCGCGCATGCTTTCCGTGGCGCCGCGCAGATCCTCGAATTTCTCCTGCAGCTCGCGGCCGATCTGCGGGGCGCGGCCCACCCAGGAGCTTGCGGGCACGGCGAGGCTCAGCGCGCCGGCGACGAGGCCCGCAATGAGCAGGCCGAAGATCGCCGTCGCCGCCGCCCCGGTGGACAGGCCCATCCTCTCGAGCTGCCGGCGCACGGGGCTGAAGACCAGTTGCAGCAGCAGCGCCAGCACCACCGGCATCAGGAAGGCGCGGGCATAGGCCATCGCGCCGACCAGGAGCAAAAGGAATACGCCCACTTGCGCCCAGTTGGGCGAGGTCTTGGGCCGCGGAGCCTGGCTTAGGGCTTGGCTCTGCCGGTCAGGGGCGTCTGTCATGTATCGGGGTCTCCTGGTTCCCCGCAGAGATAGAGCGATCCGCGACGCCAGACAGGGGCTGAAGAAGAGTTTTGCGTGAGGTTGTCGGAGCGCTTGCGCAGGGGCTCAGCCCTTGCCGGGGAGCGAGCCGATGGCGTGCTCTTCCAGCACCTCGAGCGGCACCATGTCGAGGGCGCGGGCATGGGTGGCGTTCAGGTCGACCTGGGGCGCGCACCCTTCGTCATGGGCCTGCATGAAGCGGCTGGCGCAGAGGCACCAGTGATCGCCCGCCCGCAGACCGCGGAACCGGAATTCCGGTCGGGGGGTCGAGAGGTCGTTGCCGACATACTTGGAATAGGCGAGGAATTCCTCGGTCATCACGGCGCAGACCGTGTGGCTGCCGGTATCGGCGGTACAGGTGTTGCAGTGACCGTCGCGGTAGAAGCCCGTGACCGGGTCCATCGAACAGGGGTGCAGAGCCCCGCCCAGCACGTTGACTTCGGGATCCTTTTCCATCGTCTGTCCTCCGGCTTTCGCGGAAGTGTAGTACGAGGAGGGCCCGGGGCCAACATTCCGGCGGCGCGGTGCCGCTCACGAGCGCGTCACTTGAACCTGTCCGCGAGTTTCTGGAGCGGGGTGCGGGTGTCCGGCTCGGGGGTAGGGTCCGCCTTGGGCTCAGACGCCTTTTCCTTCGGCTTGTCAGTCCCTTGGCGGGGTTTCTTCGTGTCCTGCGGGGGCTTCATCCGCAGCGCCACGGCATTCATGAAGCGGCCGGCATCGCCGTCGGCCAGGGCCGGGGCCCCGTCGGATATGCCGCGCATCAGGTCGTCGAGCCATTCCTCGTCGGCCTTGGCGAAATCGTGCAGCACATAGGCCGAGACGAGCTCTTTCCGGCCGGGATGCCCGATGCCGAGCCGGACACGGTCGTAGGCTTCGCCGATATGCTGGTGGATCGAGCGCAGGCCGTTATGGCCGGCATGGCCCCCGCCCGTCTTGACCTTGAGCCGCCCCGGCGCGAGGTCCAGCTCGTCATGGAAGACGGTCACGTCGCCGGGCTCGAGCTTGTAGAAACGCATCGCCTCGCCCACGGACTGGCCGGAGAGGTTCATGTAGGTCATCGGCTTGAGCAGCAGCACCTTTTCCCCGCCCAGCCGGCCCTCGGTCATCTCGGCCTGAAAGCGGGATTTCCACGGGCCGAAGCCGTGATCCTCGGCGATCCGGTCGAGGGCCATGAAGCCGATATTGTGCCGGTTGCGGGCATATTTGCCGCCCGGATTTCCGAGACCCACGAATAGCTGCATCAAAGGCTCCTTCTGCCGCTGGGGCGCAATGCGGGCGCAATCTAGCAAGGGGGCGGCGGAAACGAAATCTCCAAACGAAATACGGGGCCACAGCGGGCCCCGTATCGAAATCGTCGCGCTGGAAGGGAGGCTTATTCCTCGCCACCCTCCTGGGCGTTGTCTTCCTGCTCGGTCGCCGGGACCTCGTCTGCATCCGGCTCTTCCTCGTCGTCGTCCTTCTGCGAGGCGAGACCCGAGGGGGCCGAGATGTTGGCGATCACGAAGTCGCGGTCGATGGTCGGCTTGGTGCCGGCGGGCAGGGTCACGCCGGAAATGGTGGCGGTGTCGCCGATTTCCATGCCCGACAGGTCCACGGTGATCTTTTCCGGGATGTCGCTGGCGGTGCAGACCAGTTCGACCTCGGGGCGGACCGTGGTCAGCACGCCGCCGTTCTTCAGGCCGGGAGCCTCTTCCTCGCCGACGAATTCGACGGGGATGAAGAGGTTGATCTTGGTCGAGCGGCGCAGGCGCAGCAGGTCGAAGTGGGTCGGAAGGTCCTTGACCACGTCACGCTGCACGTCGCGGCAGATGACCCGCACATCGTCGTGGCCTTCGACCTTGAGGTTGAAGAGCGTCGACTTGAACCGCCCGGCCTTGAGCCGTTTCAGCAGTTCGTTGAACGGGATCTGAATGGGAAGCGGGTCTGCCTCGCCACCGAAAACGATACCCGGAACCATGCCCTCGCGGCGGGCCTGACGAGCGGCGCCCTTGCCTGTCCCCGTGCGTTCCGAGACGATCAGATCAGGAATTTCTCCAGCCATGTCTCATATTCTCCAGTTGAGGCGGGGTTCCTCCAAGGCTGTAACCCCGCGTGAAGCCCGCCTACTAGACGCATTTCCCCGGCTTGAAAAGGGGGATTCGGGCCGTGCGGGGCGTGGTTTGCACAGGGCGGCGGCAGGGCCACGGCAGGGCTGCGGGTGCCCTCAGCCCTGCGGGGTGTGCAGGTAGCCCCCGGCCGCGGTCAGCCGCTCGAACAGGTCGAAATCGGCGGCGCGGGCGCGGCGCACCTCGGCCTCGATCTCGGGGCTCAGGCGGGTGTCCACGTCGGGCGAGGAATTCTTGCGTGGCACCTTGATCGCCATGTCGAAGCGGCGCTCGAGGAACTCCAGCAGCTCGGCCTGCCGGTCATAGGCGAAGAGGTGGTCGACCAGCAGCGCGCCCTGTCCGGAAGTCAGGAAGTTGTGCTGGCTGCCGATCCGCGCGTGCGGCGGCGGATCGTCCGAGATCACGTCGAGGCAGAACTGCCCGAAATCGAGGTCGCCGGTGTCGTTCTCGTTGCCGGGACGGCGCAGGGCGGCCTTGCGGCGGTAGCGGAACCAGCTTTTCATGTGGTCGAGCGGGTCGCGCATGACCGCCAGCCGCTCCGGCTCCACCCCGTAGGTGTCGCGCAGGAAGGGCAGCATCCGGCGCTGGAATTTCTGCGCCGTCATGTGTTTCAGCCGCCGCCGGAGCGTGATGTCGGCCTGCCCGTTGAGAGCAGCCTCCCAGGCCGTGGTCCCGGTCTTGGGCACGGCGAGGAAGGCGAGCTTGCGGTCGAGGAAGACGAGCATGGGCGCGGCTCAGGCCTGCCAGCGGCCGCTGAAATCCTCGGGGATCAGCAGGTTGTGCCGGCCGAGCTTGTTCACGTCACGCTCCCCGCAGAGCGCCATGGTCGTGTCGAGCTCGCGGTGGATGATCTCGAGCGCGCGGGTGACGCCCTGTTCACCCATGGCGCCCAGCCCGTAGATGAAGGCGCGGCCGATATAGGTGCCCTTGGCCCCCATGGCGATCGCCTTGAGCACGTCCTGGCCCGAGCGGATGCCGCCGTCGATATGCACCTCGACCTGATCGCCCACCGCCTGCAGGATCGGGTCGAGCGAGCGGATGGAGCTGAGCGCGCCGTCGAGCTGCCGCCCGCCGTGGTTCGACACGATGATCGCGTCGGCCCCGACCTTGGCGGCCATCCTCGCATCCTCCACGTCGAGGATGCCCTTGAGGATCACCTTGCCGCCCCATTGCTCCTTGAGCTTGGCGATCTTGTCCCAGTCGAGCGAAGGGTCGAACTGCTCGGCCGTCCAGGCGCCGAGGTTGGACATGTCCGACACGCCCTTCACGTGGCCGACGATATTGCCGAACTGGCGCCGCTTCGTGCCCAGCATCTCGCGCCCCCAGCCCCACTTGGTCGCGAGGTTCATCAGCGTCCGGGGCGTGGGTTTCGGCGGCGTGGAAAGCCCGTTCTTGAGGTCCTTGTGGCGCTGGCCGAGGATTTGCAGGTCCAGCGTGATCACCAGCGCGGAGCATTTCGCGGCGCGGGCACGCTCCACCAGCCGGCTGACGTAATCGTCGTCCTTCATGGTGTAGAGCTGGAACCAGAAGGGCTTGGTCGTGTGCTGCGCCACGTCCTCGATCGAGCAGATGGACATGGTCGACAGGGTGAAGGGCACGCCGAACTTCTCCGCGGCGCGGGCGGCCTTGATCTCGCCATCGGCGCGCTGCATCCCGGTGAGGCCCACGGGGGCAAGCGCGACCGGCATGGCCACCGGCTGGCCGATCATTTCCGAGGCGGTGGAGCGGCCGGTCATGTCCACGGCGACGCGCTGGCGCAGGCGCAGGTCGGCATAATCGCTCGAGTTCTCGTGGAAGGTCTGTTCCGTCCAGCTGCCGGATTCCACGTAATCGTAGAACATCTTGGGCGTGTGGCGGCGATAGGACCGCTTGAGATCCTGGATATTGGTGATGACCGGCATCGATGCTCCCCTCGTCGGCAGTAGGAAGTGCTTAACGCCGGGGGACGGGGCGGGCAAGCCGAAGGCCGCATGGCGGCCACGCGGGCCGGGGCCGCGATACCGGGTTTCGCTTCGCGCGCGGTGGGCTTAGGCTTTGCGGCGACAGACGGGAGGCCGAGAAATGTATTTCGACGACATGGGCGTGGGGTTCAGCTACGAGACCGACGAACGCGAGATCACCGAGGAGGAGATCATCGCCTTCGCGCAGCAATGGGACCCGCAGCCCTTCCACCTGGACCCGGAGGCCGCCCGCGAGACCCATTACGGAGGGCTGATCGCGAGCGGCCTGCAGACCCTCGCGATGGCCTTCCGGCTGACACTGGATGCGGGGATCTGGAACGAATCCTCTGCCGGCTCGCCGGGGCTCGACGAGCTGCGCTGGCGCCGCCCGGTGCGGCCGGGCGACCGGCTGAAGGTGCGCGGGCAGGTCACCGACATGCGGCCCTCGCGCTCCAAGCCCGAGCGGGGCATGACCGAGATCGCCTACGAGGTGCTGAACCAGCACGGGGAGGTGGTGATGAGTTACCGCGCCATGCACCTGCTGATGCGCAGCCCCGAGGCGCTGGCCGAGGAGGCCGGCGAGGGCTGAGAGCTCGGCCGGGGTGCGCGGGCCGGCGTCTCAGGCGCGGTGGGCGCCCTCGGCCAGGCCGCGGATCAGTTCGAGCACCTCGGAGACGGGTTTGCCCGCGCCGATCTCGGCCACGATCGCGGAGCCCACGACGGTGCCGTCGGCGACACCCGCGATGGCCTGGGCCGTTGCGGGGGTCTTCACGCCGAAGCCCACCACGACGGGCAGGTCGGTGGCGGACTTGATCCGCGCCACCTCGGGGGCGACATCCGAGGCCTGCGCCTCGGCGGCCCCGGTGATGCCGGTGATCGACACGTAGTAGACGAAGCCGCTGGTATTCTCGAGCACCCGGGGCAGGCGCTTGTCGTCGGTGGTGGGCGTGGCCAGCCGGATGAAGTTGAGCCCGGCCTTCTGCGCGGGCAGGCAGAGCTCGTCATCCTCCTCGGGGGGGAGGTCCACCACGATGAGCCCGTCGATCCCGGCCTCCGAGGCCTCGGCGAGGAAGCGGTCGACGCCGCGGGAATGGATCGGGTTGTAATAGCCCATGAGCACGATGGGCGTCTCGTCGTCGCCCTGGCGGAAGTCCCGCACCATCTGCAGCGTCTTTTCCAGGGTCATGCCCTGCTCCAGCGCCCGCTGCCCCGCGAGCTGGATCGTCGGCCCGTCGGCCATGGGATCGGTGAAGGGCAGGCCCAGCTCGATCACGTCGACGCCCGCGGCGGGCATCCGGCGCACCAGGTCGAGCGAGGTGGCGGGGTCCGGATCGCCGGCCATGACATAGGCCACGAAGGCCTTCTTCCCCTCCGCCTTCAGCGCGGCGAATTTGCGGTCGATACGTGTCATGGCGCGCTCCCTCTTGCCTTGCCGGGGTTTGGCGGATCCGGGGGCGGATCGCAATAGCCCCGGCGGAGCGCGGGGCGGATGGGGTGCGCGGAGAGACTTTCTTGCCTCCGGCGGCCATATTTTCGGACCGGAGAAGGTGGGGGAGGCGCGCTTGCCACGGGTGAGGCGCGGTGAGGGCGCGCGTCGAGAGCTGTTGCGCGGTCCGCGGATTGGGACGCCGGGCGCGGGGCGGGCGCCGGGGTGTTGCGTGATCAGCGTGCGGGGGGCTCGGCAGCGGTTAGGATCTTCGTGCGAGCTTTCTTCGTGTCGGGAGCGACCCGGTGGCAGCGAGGGAGAGCGCGATGTTCGGATTTCGGCGAAAGGCCGCGGCTCAGCCGGAGAGCAAGGCGAGCGCCGCGGGCCGGGTGATGGCCTGGGCCGGGTCGGGCCGCGTCGCCTGGAGCCCGCGGGACACGTCGTCGATGACGCGGGCGGGCTTTGCCGGGAACCCGGTGGGATTTCGCGCGGTCAAGCTCATCGCAGAGGCGGCGGCGGCGCTGCCGCTGGTGCTGGAGGGGGACGCGCGGCGCTATGACAGCCACCCGGTGCTCGACCTGGTGCGGCGGCCCAACCCCGCGCAGGGGCGGGCGGAACTGCTCGAGGCGCTCTACGGCCAGATCCTGCTGTCGGGCGACGGCTACATGGAAGCCGTGGGCGGCGAGGGCGTGCCAGCGGAGCTGCACGTGCTGCGTTCGGACCGGATGCGGATCATCCCGGGCGCCGATGGCTGGCCCGTGGGCTACGAATACGCGGTGGGGGGCCGCAAGCATCGCTTCGACGTGACCGGCCCGTGGCGGCCCGTCTGCCATATCCGCAGCTTCCACCCGCAGGACGACCATTACGGGCTGAGCCCGATCCAGGCGGCGGCCATGGCGCTGGACGTGCACAACGCCGCCTCGCGCTGGTCGAAGGCGCTCCTGGACAATGCCGCGCGGCCCTCGGGCGCGATGGTCTGGAAGGGGGCCGAGGGGCAGGGGATCCTGTCCAACGACCAGTACGAGCGGCTGGTCTCGGAGATGGAGACCTTTCACCAGGGCGCGCGCAATGCCGGGCGGCCGATGCTGCTGGAGGGCGGGCTCGACTGGAAGCCGATGAGCTTCTCGCCCTCGGACATGGAATTCCAGAAGACCAAGGAGGCGGCCGCGCGCGAGATCGCGGTGGCCTTCGGGGTGCCGCCGATGATGCTGGGGATCCCCGGCGAGGCGACCTACGCCAATTACCAGGAGGCCAACCGGGCCTTCTATCGCCTGACCGTGCTGCCGCTGGCGGCGCGGGTGACGGCGGCGCTTGGCGAGTGGCTGTCGGTGCTGGTGGGCGAGGCGGTGGAGCTGAAGCCCGACCTCGACCAGGTGCCCGCGCTGGCGGCCGAGCGCGAGGCGCTGTGGCGGCGGGTGAGCGGGGCCGGCTTCCTGACGGCGGCGGAAAAGCGCGCGCTGCTGGGGCTGCCGCCCGCGGAGGGCGCGCCGGGCGGGGAGGCGACCGCCGGGGAGGATCCGGATGGATGAGCGGGGCGGACGCTACGGGTTCGAGTCCTTCGATTGCGCGCCGGCGCTGCGGCTGGAGGCCCACGAGCGGGTGGCGCAGCTGCAATTCGAGGCACTGGAGGCGCGGCTCGACCGGATCGAGTTGCTGATGGAACGGCTGGAAAAGCGCCTGTGGCTGACCGTCTACGGCGTCGCCGGGATGGTGCTGGCGCAGGCGGCGATGCGGGTGCTGGACCTGGCCCCGCGGCTGGGGCCCTGAGAGGAGAGCGGCGAATGGACGGGATGATGGAGAGCGGGCTGGAGCGCAAGTTCTGCCGGCTGGACGACAGCATGGTGGCGCTGGGCGAAGATTGCCGGATCGAGGGCTATGCGAGCCTTTTCGGGGCCGAGGACCAGGCCGGCGACATCGTGGCGAACGGCGCCTACGCCGCCTCGCTGAAGCGCATGGCGGCCGAGGGGCGGCGGGTGAAGATGCTGTGGCAGCACGACCCGGCCCAGCCCATCGGCATCTGGGAGGAGGTGTGCGAGGACGCGCGCGGTCTCTGGGTCAGGGGGCGGCTGCTGGACAGCGTGGCCCGCGCCCGGGAAGCGGTGGCGCTGATCGGGGCGGGCGCGATCGACGGGCTGTCCATCGGCTACCGCACCTTGCGCGCCGAGAAGACCGCGCAGGGCCGGCGGCTGCTGACCGAGCTCGACCTCTGGGAAGTGTCGCTGGTGACCTTCCCGATGCTGCGCGAGGCGCGGGTCGCGTCCAAGGGGGACGACCCCGGGGACCGGGTGCTGCGCGACGTGGCGGCGGCGCTGGATGCCGCGCGCCATGAGATGGCCGACAGCTTTCGAGGGCGGCCGGGATCCAACGAACGGGGTGAGCGATGACGAGCAAGACGGAGAGCGGGAGCGCCGCCGGCCAGGTGAGCCGTGCAGTGGAAGGATTCACCAAGGACTTCAGGGCGTTCCGCGACGACGTGAACGCAAGGCTTCAGCAACAGGAAGAGCGACTGACCATGTTTGACCGAAAATCTCTTGCCCCGGCGCGGCCGGCCCTGGCCTCGAGCGCGGAGGGCGACGCCCCGCACCAGAAGGCCTTTGACACCTACCTGCGCTCGGGCGACGACGCGGCGCTGCGGGGCATCGAGCTGGAAGGCAAGGCCATGGCCACCACCGGCGACGGCGGCTACCTCGTCGATCCGCAGACCGCCGAGACGATCTCGGGGCAGCTGCGGTCCGGCGCCTCGATCCGGCGCATCGCCAAGGTGGTGCACGTGGAGGCGACCTCCTACGACGTGATCATCGACCAGAGCGACATGGGCGCGGGATGGGGCACCGAGGCGGGCCCGCAGGCGGAGACCGGCACGCCGGTGATGGACCGCATCAGCATCCCGCTGCACGAGCTTTCGGCGATGCCCAAGGCCTCGCAGCGGCTGCTGGACGACAGCGCCTTCGACCTCGAGGGCTGGCTGGCCGAGCGCATCGCCGACAAGTTCGCCCGGGCCGAGGCCGCGGCCTTCGTCACCGGGGATGGCGACGACAAGCCGCGCGGCTTTCTCGACCATGCCGCCTTGCCGCAGGTCAGCTGGTCCTGGGACAGCCTGGGCTACGTGACGACCGGGGCGGACGGCGCCTTTGCCGCCAGCGCGCCGGGGGATGCGCTGATCGACCTGGTCTATGCGCTGGGGGCGCAGTACCGGGCCGGCGCGAGCTTTGTCATGAACTCGAGGACCGCGGGCGAGATACGCAAGATCAAGGATGCCGACGGGCGCTTCCTGTGGTCTGACGGGCTGGCCGCGGGCGAGCCGGCGCGCCTGCTGGGCTACCCGGTGCTGGTGGCCGAGGACATGCCGGACATCGGCTCCGGCAGCTTCGCGGTGGCCTTCGGCGACTTCGCCAAGGGCTACACCGTGGCCGAGCGCCCCGACCTGCGGGTGCTGCGCGATCCCTTCAGCGCCAAGCCGCACGTGCTGTTCTACGCGACCAAGCGCGTGGGCGGGGACGTGAGCGACTTTGCCGCGATCAAGCTGCTGAAATTCGGCACCTCGTAAGGGGCCGTGCCGGGCCGCTGGGCCCGGGGGCGCCCGCCGGACCTCGTGCCTATGCGCGCGGCGGCGGGCGCCGATTTCTCCCGCAACCGGGGATATTCGGAGGGATACACATGATGCTGACCGATGAGACGGGGGTGCCGCAGGCCGCGCTTCCGGTGGCGGACTTCAAGGCGCATCTCCGGCTGGGCAGCGGCTTTGCCGAGGACGACCTGCAGGACACGGTGCTGGAGGGGTTCCTGCGCGCCGCGATCACCGCCATCGAAGGGCGCACGGGCAAGGTGCTGATCACCCGCAGTTTCTGCTGGGAGATCGCCGAGTGGCGCGACCCGGTGGAGCAGGGGCTGCCGCTGGCACCGGTGACCGCAGTGACGAGCCTGACGCTGGTCGGGGCGACCGGGGCCGAGGAGGTGGTGGCGCCGGAGCGGTTCCGGCTGGTGAAGGACGATCAGCGGCCGCGGATCGAGGCGACGGGGATGGCACTGCCCGCGATCCCCACCGAGGGCGTGGCGCGGCTGGTGCTGGTGGCGGGCCATGCCGCGTGCTGGGGCGAGCTGCCCGCGGATCTGGGCCAGGCGGTGCTGCTGCTGGCGGCGCATTACTACGAGTACCGCGACGAGACGGCGCTGGGCGCGGGCTGCATGCCCTTCGGCGTCACGGCGCTGATCGAGCGCTACCGCACCGTCCGGCTGTTTGCCGGGCCGGGTGCCGGACGCGCGACGGGTCGGGGAGCGAGCCGATGAGCGGCGCGCCGAGGCTGAATCGCCGGCTGGTGCTGGAAGAGCGCAGCGCGCTGCCGGATGGCGCCGGGGGCTTTGCCGAGGGCTGGCGCGAGAAGGGCGTGCTCTGGGCCGAGATCTCGCCGCGCACGGGCCGGGACCGGGCGGGGGAGGCGGTGAGCCTGTCCTCCACCTCGTTCCGCATCCTGCTGCGGGCGGCGCCGCGCGGCTCTTCCATGCGGCCCGTGCCCGGTCAGCGCCTGCGCGAGGGCGCGCGGGTCTTCCGGCTGGAGGCGGTGACGGAGCGGGGCCGGGAGGGGCGCTACCTCGTCTGTTTCGCCGAAGAGGAGGTGGCGGCATGACCTACGCGCTATCCGCCCCGCTTCAGGCGGCCCTCTACGATCTGCTCGCGGGGGACGCCGCGCTGTCGGCACTGGTGGGCGGCCATGTCTACGACGCCGTGCCGCCGGGGGAGGTGCCACCGCTCTACGTGGCGCTTGGGTCGGAACGGGTGCGCGAGCGCTCGGACGGTACCGGCGCGGGGGCGCAGCACGACATCACCGTCTCGGTCGTCACCGGCGCCGCGGGCTTTGCCCAGGCCAAGGTGGCGGCGGGCGCGGTCTGCGATGCGCTCGACGGCGCGCGGCCGCCGCTCAGCCGGGGTCGGATCGTGGCGATGACATTCCAGAAGGCGCGCGCGCGGCGGGAACAGACGGGAGCGGTGCGGCGCATCGACCTGACCTTCCGCGCGCGGCTCGACGACGCATAGGCCAGAGGAGCAAGGACCATGGCGGCACAGAACGGCAAGGATCTGTTGATCAAGGTGGACCTGACCGGGGACGGGCAGTTCCAGACCATCGCGGGGCTGCGCGCCACGCGGGTGAGCTTCAACGCGGAAAGCGTGGATGTCACCAGCCTCGAGAGCGAGGGCGGTTGGCGCGAGCTTCTGTCCGGCGCCGGGGTGAAATCGGCGGCGATCTCGGGCTCGGGCGTGTTCCGTGACACGGGCACCGACGAACGCGCGCGGCAGATCTTCTTTGACGGCGAGGTGCCGGATTTCCAGGTGATCATCCCGGATTTCGGCACCGTGGAAGGCGCGTTCCAGATCACCGCGCTGGAATATGCGGGCAGCCATGACGGGGAGGCGACCTACGAGCTGTCGCTGGCCTCGGCGGGCGCGCTGAGCTTCGTGGCGCTGTGATGGAGCGGCCCGCGGGCAATCCATGGCGCGGCGAGGTCACGCTGGTGATCGACGGGGCGCCGCAGGTGATGCGGCTGACCCTGGGCGCGCTGGCCGAGCTGGAGGCGGGGCTGGGCGAGGACAGCCTGGTTGCGCTGATCGCCCGGTTCGAGGAGGGGCGCTTTTCCTCGCGCGACCTGCTGTCGCTGATCCTCGCGGGGCTCAGGGGCGGCGGCTGGCAGGGGCGCGCGGCGGATCTGACCACCGCCGAGATCGAGGGCGGACCGATGGCCGCGGCGCGGGCGGCGGCGGAGCTTCTGGCGCGAGCCTTTGCCGTGCCGGAGGCGGGCGGCGGATGAGCCGCTTCGACTGGCCCGCGCTCATGCGGCTGGGCTGCCGGGCGCCGGCGCTCGGAGGGCTGGGGCTGTCGCCCGAGGGCTTCTGGGCGCTCACGCCAGCGGAGCTGAAACTGATGCTGGGCGAGGCCGGCAACCCGCTGCGGCGGGCCGGGCTGGACGCGCTGATGGCGGCCTATCCGGACGAGCATGGCAAGACGGGTGATACGGGAGAGGGATGATGGCGGACGGGTTCGACGATCTCGAGGAGCAGGTGGATGCGCTGGACGGCGCGATGGGACGGGCGGCCGGGCTGACCGCCGGGTTCGAGGCGGAGCTGCGGCGCATCAACCAGACCTTTTCGGAAACGCACCGCGGGGCGCAGCGGCTGGAAAGCTCGCTCAGCCGCGGGGTGAAGCGGGCGATCGACGGTCTGGTGCTGGACGGGGCGAGCCTGTCGGACGCGCTGCGCACGGTCAGCCAGTCGCTGATCGACACCGCCTACAACGCGGCGGTGAAGCCGGTGGCGAACCATGTGGGCAGCGTGTTGGCCGCGGGCATCGGCAGCGTCTTCGGCGCGGCCTCGCCCTTTGCCGATGGCGGGGCTTTCACCCAGGGCCGCGTCATGCCCTTCGCCTCGGGCGGCGTGGTCCGCGGACCGGTGAGCTTTCCGATGCGCGGGGGCACCGGGCTAATGGGCGAGGCGGGGCCGGAGGCGATCATGCCGCTGTCGCGCGGGGCCGACGGCAAGCTGGGCGTGCGCGCCGAGGGCGGAGCCCGCGTCCACGTGGTGATGAACATCACCACCCCGGACGTGGAGGGGTTCCGCCGCTCGCAGGGACAGATCGCGGCGCAGATGGGCCGGGTGCTGGCCCGCGGCCAGCGCAACCGCTGAGGAGGATGTCATGAGCTTTCACGAAACACGCTTTCCCCCCGCGCTGAGCTTCGGCTCGGCCGGAGGGCCGGAGCGGCGGACGGAGATCGTGCCGCTGGCCTCTGGCTATGAAGAGCGCAACACGCCCTGGGCGCATTCGCGGCGGCGCTACGATGCGGGGATGGGCATGCGATCGCTCGACGACCTGGCGGAGGTGCTGGCCTTTTTCGAGGCACGGCGCGGGCAGCTCTACGGGTTCCGCTGGAAGGACTGGGCCGATTACCGCTCGGGCCAGCCGTCGCAGGAGGTCCGCTACGAGGATCAGCGGATCGGCACCGGGGACGGGTTCCGGACCGCGTTCCAGCTTGTGAAACACTACCGCTCGGGGGAGGCGGATTACGCGCGGCCCATCGCCAAGCCGGTGGCGGGGACGGTGGTCTGCGGCGTGCAGGGTGACGAGCTGCGCGAGGGCGTGCATTTCGAGCTGGACGCGACGACCGGGATCGTCACCTTCGCGCGCCCGCCCGGGGAGGACATGCCGGTCACCGCGGGCTTCGAGTTCGACGTGCCGGTGCGCTTCGACACCGAGGCGATCCAGGTCAGCGTGGCGACCTTCCAGGCGGGCGAGGTGCCCAGCGTGCCGGTGGTGGAGCTTCGGGTCTGATGGCGTTCACACAGGCATTCCAGGCGCTGCTGGACAGCGGGCTGACCACGCTCTGCCACGCCTGGGCGATCACCCGGGCGGATGGCGCGGTCTTCGGCTTCACCGACCATGACGGGCCGCTGGGTTTCGAAGGCGTGACGTTCCGGCCCGATACCGGGCTGTCGGCCATGGCGCTGGCGCGGGCCACGGGGCTGTCGGTCGACAACACCGAGGCGCTGGGCGCGCTGTCGGATAGCGGGATCAGCGAGGCAGACATCGAGGCCGGTCGTTTCGACGGGGCCGAGGTGCGGGCATGGCGGGTGAACTGGGCGGCGCCGGAGCAGCGCGCGCTCATGTTCCGCGGCCATATCGGGGAGCTGACGCGCATCGACGGCGCCTTCCGGGCCGAGATCCGGGGCCTGAGCGCGGCGCTCAACCGGCCGCTGGGGCGGGTCTTTCAGAAACCCTGCACGGCCGTTCTGGGCGATGCGGCCTGCCGCGCGGACCTGACCGTGCCGGGCTACGTCACCGAGATCGCGGTGGAGCGGGTGGAGGAGGCGCGGGTCTTTCGCTTTGCCGACCTGCCGGGCTTTGCCGTCGATTGGTTCACCCGCGGCCGGCTGGAGGTGCTGGGCGGCGCAGCGCAGGGCCTGCACGCGGCGATCAAGGAAGAGCGGGCCGAGGGCGGTGGCCGGGTGGTCGAGCTGTGGCAGAGCCTGCGCGCCGAGGTGGCCCCGGGCGATCCGCTGCGACTGGTGGCGGGCTGCGACAAGCGGTTCGAGACCTGCCGCCTGAAGTTCGACAACGGGGTGAATTTCCAGGGTTTCCCCGACCTGCCCGAAGAGGATTGGGTGATGGTCCACCCGTCCCGCGCAGGCGCCACCGATGGCGGCAGCCGGCGATGAGCGGGGCGGCAATAGACAGGCCGGGCCCGGTCACGCTGGAGGGCGGGGCCGTGGTCGCGGCGGCGCGCGGCTGGATCGGCACGCCCTACCTGCACCAGGCATCGGTCCGGGGGGTGGGCGCGGATTGCCTCGGGCTGATCCGGGGCCTCTGGCGCGAGCTGCTGGGTCCCGAGCCCGAGGCGCCGCAGGCCTATTCCCGCGACTGGTCCGAACCCGGCGGTGAGGAAGCGCTCTGGGCCGCGGCGCTGCGCCATCTCGTTCCGCAAGGCCAAGGCGCGCCCGAGCCCGGCGACGTGCTGCTGTTCCGGATGCGGGGCGGCGCGGTGGCCAAGCATCTGGGGCTCGCTTCCGACCGCGGGGGCGCGCCGGCCTTCATCCATTCCTTTAGCGGTCACGGCGTGGTCGAGAGCGCGCTGACCCCGCCCTGGCGGCGGCGCATCGTGGCCCGCTTCCGCTTCCCCGAAAGGACATTCTGATGGCAACCATCCTGCTTTCCGCCGCCGGCGCGGCGATAGGTTCCTCCTTCGGGGGGACGGTGCTGGGTCTTTCCGCCACCGCCGCCGGGCGCTTCGTCGGCGCCACCATCGGCCGCTCCATCGACCAGCGTCTGCTGGGGCAGGGCTCCGACCCGGTGGAGCAGGGCCGGGTGGAGCGTGTCCGCCTGACCGGCGCCGGGGAAGGCGCGGCGATCCCCCGGCTCTGGGGGCGTTTCCGCGTGGGCGGGCATATCATCTGGGCCTCGCGCTTTACCGAGCATGTCCGCGAGAGCGGCGGCGGCAAGGGCGCGCCGTCGACGCCCGCGACGCGCAGCTTCTCCTACTCGGTGAGCCTTGCCGTCGCGCTTTGCGAGGGGGAGATCACCCACGTCCCTCGGGTCTGGGCGGACGGGGCCGAGGTGGCGCCCGAGGACCTTGGCATGCGGGTCTATACCGGCGCGCCCGACCAGATGCCCGACCCCAAGATCGAGGCGGTGGAGGGCGAGGACCAGGCGCCCGCCTATCGCGGCACGGCCTACGTGGTCTTCGAGGACCTGAACCTGGAGCCCTTCGGCAACCGCATCCCGCAATTCTCCTTCGAGGTCTGCCGCCCGGTCCAGCCCGACGCGCCGGGGGCGGAACACGAGGTGGCGCGGGGGGTGCGCGGCGTGGCGCTGATCCCGGGCACGGGGGAATATGCGCTGGCGACCGATCCGGTCTACCTCGACCGCGGGCCGGGGGATACCGACGTGGCCAACGTGAACTCGCCCGCGGGGCTTACGGATTTTGAGGCGTCCTTTCGCGACCTCAACGCCGAGCTGCCCAATTGCGAGGCGGTGTCGCTGGTGGTGAGCTGGTTCGGAGACGACCTGCGCTGCGGCACCTGCGGCCTGCGCCCCCGGGTGGAGCAGCAGGAGGCCGATAGCGACATGCCGTGGCGGGTCTCAGGGCTGACAAGGGACGAGGCCGGGCGGGTGCCGCTCGAGGAGGGGCGCCCGGTCTATGGCGGGACGCCCACCGATGCCTCCGTCGTGCAGGCGATCCGGCACATGGGGGCCGCGGGCAAGGCGGTGATGTTCTACCCTTTCATCCTGATGGAGCAGTTGGCGGACAACGGATTGCCCGACCCGTGGAGCGGCGCGGACGACCAGCCGCCCTTGCCGTGGCGGGGGCGGATCACCCTCTCGGAGGCCCCGGGCCGCGACGGCTCGCCCGACGGGACCGCCGCGGCGGAGGCGCAGGTGGCGGCCTTCATGGGCACCGCGCGGGCGGCGGATTTCACCGTGAGCGACGGCGAGGTCGGCTATTCCGGCCCGGCGGAATGGAGCTATTCCCGCTTCATCCTGCATTACGCGGCGCTCTGCGCGGCAGCGGGGGGCGTGGAGGCCTTCTGCGTGGGGTCCGAGATGCGGGGGCTCACGCAGATCCGCGGGCCGGGCGGCAGCTTTCCCGCGGTGGCAGCGCTGCGCGACCTGCTGGGGGAGGTGCGCGCGCTGCTCGGCCCGGAGGTGAAGCTGGGTTATGCCGCCGACTGGTCGGAATATTTCGGCTACCAGCCGCCGGACGCGCCCGGTGACCTGCTCTATCACCTGGACCCGCTCTGGGCGGACCCGCGGCTCGATTTCATCGGGATCGACAATTACATGCCGCTCTCGGACTGGCGCGAGGGGGTGGAGCATCTCGATGCCGTCGAGTGGGAGTCGATCCACGATCACGGCTACCTCAAGGCCAATATCGAGGGGGGTGAGGGCTACGACTGGTACTATCGCTCGGACGCGGCGCGGGCGGCGCAGATCCGCACGCCGATCACCGATGGGGAGGGCGAGCCCTGGATCTGGCGGGTGAAGGACATCCGCAACTGGTGGTCCCATGCGCATCACGACCGGGTGGGCGGTCTGCGCCAGGCCCAGCCGACGGTATGGGAGCCGCGGTCGAAACCCATCTGGTTCACCGAATACGGCTGCCCCGCGGTCGACAAGGGGACCAACCAGCCCAACAAGTTCGTTGATCCCAAGAGCTCGGAAAGTGCGCTGCCCTATTTCTCGGACGGGGAGCGCGACGAGTTGATCCAGGCGGAGTACCTTCGCGCCATCCACGCCTACTGGGCAGAGCCGGGGGTGAACCCGGTCTCGGAGGTCTACGAGGGCCCGATGATCGACATGTCCCGTGCCTTTGTCTGGTGCTGGGACGCGCGGCCCTACCCGTGGTTCCCGGCCAACGCGGCGCAATGGTCGGACGGCGACAATTACCGGCTGGGGCACTGGATCTCGGGCCGGGCCTCGGGCCAGCGGCTGGCCACGGTCGCCGCCGAGATCTGCCGCGATGCGGGGCTGGAGGACTTCGACACGGATCACCTGCACGGCTTCGTCCGGGGTTACGAGGTGAGCGACCCGGGCGAGGGGCGGGCGGCCCTCCAGCCCCTGATGCTGGCCCATGGCTTTGACCCGGTTGAGCGCGAAGGTGAAGTGCGCTTCGTCATGCGCGACGGGCTGCGGCCGGCAGCGGTGGACCCGGCGCGGCTGGCCGTGGCGTCCGAGCTGGAGGGGCGGCTGATGCGCCACCGGGTGTCGGAGGCGGAGCTCGCGGGCCGGGTGCGCCTGCGCTTCGTGGAGGCGGACGGCGACTACACCCCCCAGGCGGAAGAAGCCGTGCTGCCCGACGAAGCGACGCATGCGGTTTCCACCACCGACCTGGCCATGGCGCTGACACGGGCCGAGGCGCGGGCGCTGGCGGAACGCTGGCTCGCGGAGGCGAGGGTTGCGCGCGAGACGGCGCGGCTGGCGCTGCCCCCTTCGCGGCTGGCGCTGGGGCCGGGCGTGGTGCTGTCGCTGGACGGCGACACGGCGCGCTACCGCATCGACCGGGTGGAGCAGGGGGCGGAGCAGGTCCTCGACCTCGTGCGCATCGATCCCGGTGTCTATTCGGCGCCGCGGTCCGAGGAGAGCCGCACGCGGCTCCCCGCCTTCGCCGCGCCGCGGCCGGTGCTGCCGCTTTTCCTGGACCTGCCGCTGATGAAGGGCGACGAGGTACCCCATGCGCCGCATCTCGCCGTGACGGCGGCGCGCTGGCCGGGGATTGTGGCGGCCCATGCCTCGGCCGAGAATGCGGACTACGCGCTCGACATCCTGCTGGCGGGACGTGCGACGGTGGGGCTGACCGAGACGGTGCTCGAGGCGGCACCGGCGGGGCGGGTGGATCGCGGCCCGGGGCTGCAGGTGCGGCTGGTCGCGGGGCAATTCGAGGCGGTGAGCGAGGCGCGGCTGATGGCGGGGGCGAACCTGCTGGCGGTGGGCGACGGGAGCCCGGGACACTGGGAGCTCTTGCAGTTCCGCGACGCGCAGGCCCTGGGAGAGGGGCGCTGGCTGCTCTCGCACCTGTTGCGCGGGCGGTTCGGCAGCGATGGGCTGATGCCCGTCGCCTGGCCCGCGGGGAGCTACGCGGTGCTGATGGATGCGGCGCCCGAACAGATCGGCCTGGCGCTGCGCGACCGGAGGGTCGCGCGCCATTACCGGATCGGGCCTGCGGCCCGTCCGGTGGACGACCCGTCCTACCGCCACGTCGTGGCGGCTTTCGACGGCAACGGCCTGCGCCCCTACCGCCCCTGCCACCTGCGCGCGGCGCCTGACGGCGCCGGCGGCCAGCAGCTGAGCTGGATCCGGCAAAGCCGGATCGGCGGCGAGGACTGGGCGGCACCGGAGGTGCCGCTCGGCGAGGAGCAGGAGCGCTACCTGCTGCGCATCTTCGACGGCAATACGCAGCGCCGGGAGGCGCTGCTGGCGCAGCCGGCCTTTGCCTATGGCGCGGCGCTTCGCGCCGCGGACGGGATCACTGGGCGCTACCGGGTGGAGGTGGCGCAGGTCTCGGCGCTTTACGGGGCCGGGCCTGCGGCCCGGCTGGACGTGGTCCCCTGAGCGCGCGCCGGGACATTCGTCCCGGCGATTTCCGCCATCACGGTTTTGCGTTTCCGCGCCGAGCGCCTATCTGCTAGGAAAGCCCTCGAACGAGATCGGGGGCCGATCGCCTGCCGCAGAGGAGATGACGTCATGGCGGAGACGCGCGCGAAGGTCGCGGAACTGGACCCGGTCTGGTCCCGCATCATCACCGAAGCCGAGGAGGCGATCCGCGAGGAACCCCTGCTGGGGGGCCTCGTGCATTCCTCCATCCTGCACCATCCGACCATCGAGCGGGCCCTGGCCTACCGCATCTCGCTCAAGCTCGCCTCCGGCGAGATGTCGGAGCAGATCCTGCGCGAGATCTGCGACGAGGCCTATGCCTCGGACGACCGGCTGTCGCTGGCCGCGCGCGCCGATATCGCGGCGGTCTACGACCGCGACCCGGCCTGCCACCGGCTGCTGCAGCCGCTGCTGTTCTTCAAGGGCTTCCAGGCGGTGCAGGCGCATCGCGTGGCCCATTGGCTCTGGCTCGAGGGGCGGCGGGACCTGGCCTATTTCCTCCAGGCGCGGGTCTCGGAGGTCTTCGGCATCGACATCCACCCGGCCGCCCGCATCGGCAAGGGGATCATGATCGACCACGCCCATTCCATCGTCATCGGCGAGACGGCCGTGGTGGGCGACAACGTGTCGATGCTGCATTCGGTGACGCTGGGCGGCACCGGCAAGGAAGAGGAAGACCGGCATCCGAAGATCGGCAACGGCGTGCTGATCGGCGCGGGTGCCAAGGTGCTTGGCAATATCCGCGTGGGCGATTGCTCGCGCATCGCGGCGGGTTCGGTGGTGCTGAGCGACGTGCCGGCCTGCAAGACCGTGGCCGGGGTGCCGGCGAAGATCGTGGGCGACGGGGGCTGCGACGAGCCCTCGCGCAGCATGGACCAGATCCTGCGCGGGGTGATGGGGGCGGAGTGACCCTCGCCGCCCGCGCTTGGTGGTGAGGCTGGTCAGGGGCTCTGCCCCTCGGCGCGTTCGCGCCTCACCCCGCCATATTTTTCGACCGGAGAAGCTGGGGGGCCTGCGCGCAGCGGCCCCGTCAGGCGAGCATCAGGAGCGGGTTCTCCAGGTTCTCGGCGATGGCGGCCAGCAGTTCCGCGCCCAGGGCGCCGTCGATGACCCGGTGATCGACCGAGAGCGTGACCGACATGATCGTCGCCACCTCGAGCGCATCGCCGTCGCCCACCACCGGTTTCTTCACACCGCGGCCGACCGCGAGGATCGCGCCGTGGGGCGGGTTGATGACGGCGTCGAAATTGTCGATCCCGAACATGCCGAGGTTGGAGATGGCGAAGCTGCCGCCCTGGTATTCCGCGGGCGAGAGCTTGCGGTCGCGGGCGCGCGCGGCGAGGTCCTTCATCTCGGCCGAGAGGGCGGAGAGGGATTTGGCCTGGGCGTCCTTGAGGACCGGGGTGAAGAGGCCGCCCTCGATCGCCACGGCCACCGCCACGTCGGAGGGTGTGAGCTGCAGGATGCGGTCGCCGGCCCAGACGGCGTTGGCGGCGGGCACCTGTTGCAGGGCCAGGGCGCAGGCCTTGATGATGAAATCGTTGACCGAGAGTTTGACGTCGCGGGCGGCGAGCTGGGCGTTGAGCTCGGCACGGAATTTCATCAGCGCGTCGAGGCGGATGTCCCGACGCAGGTAGAAATGCGGGATGGTCTGTTTCGCCTCGGTGAGCCGCGCGGCGATGGTCCGGCGCATCCCGTCGAGCGTGATCTCCTCGTGCGGGCGGTCGGCGTAGATCTTGCGCACCGCCTCCGTCGAGGGGCCGGCGGGGGCCGCGGCGGGTTGGGTGGCGGCCGTCGGCCGGGCCTGCGGTTGCGCGTCAGCCGCGGCTTTCGGGGTGGCGGTGGCGGCTTCCACGTCGGCCTTCACGATGCGGCCGCGGGGGCCGGAGCCCTCGATCTGCGCGAGGTCCAGCCCCTTGTCGGCCGCGATCCGGCGGGCGAGGGGGGAGGCGAAGATGCGCTGGCCGGTGCCGTCCTTGGGCGCGGCCGGAGCGGGGTCGGCCTTGGAGGCGGGCCCGGCGGAGACGGCGTTGCCGCCGGGATCGCCGGCTTCCGCTGCGCCGCCGTCCTGGCTCGCCGCCTGCGCCGGTTTCGGCTGCGCCTCGCGCGGGGCCTGGTCGCTGGCGGCCTCGGCGGGTTCGCTCGACGCGGCCGGGGCCTGCGACAGGTCCTCGGCGCTTTCGCCCTCGGCCAGGAGCAGCGCGATGGGCTGGTTGACCTTCACGCCCGCGCTGCCCTCGGGCACGAGGATCTTCCCCATGACGCCCTCATCCACCGCCTCGAATTCCATGGTGGCCTTGTCGGTCTCGATCTCGGCCAGCAGGTCGCCGGAGGAGACCGTGTCGCCTTCCTTGACCAGCCATTTCGCAAGCGTGCCTTCCTCCATCGTGGGGGAGAGGGCGGGCATCAGGATCTCGGTGGGCATCGGTCAGATTCTCCGGACGGGGCGCGCGTGGCGAGGGCGGGCAGGCGAGGGGCCGGCCCCTCGCGCTCCCCGGAGTTTTTCGGGCAAGATGAAGGAGCCGCCGCCGCTCATCGGTAGCAGACCTTGTGCACCGCGGCGATCACCTCGTCGGTGGTGACCAGCGCGTGTTTCTCGAGGTTGGCGGCATAGGGCATGGGCACGTCCTTGCCCGTGCAGTTCAGCACCGGCGCGTCGAGCCAGTCGAAGGCCTCTTCCATGATCCGCGCCGACAGGTGGTTGCCGATGGAGCCGACGGGGAAGCCTTCCTCCACGGTGACGCAGCGGTTGGTCTTCTTCACGCTCTCGATCACGGTGGCATAGTCGATGGGGCGCAGCGTGCGCAGGTCCACGACCTCGGCCGCGATCCCGTCTTCTGCCAGCTTTTCAGCGGCTTCCAGCGCGTAGCTCATGCCGATGCCGAAGCTCACCAGCGTCACGTCCGTGCCCTCGCGCCAGATGCGGGCCTTGCCGAAGGGGACGGTGAAATCCTCCAGCATGGGCACGTCGAAGGAGCGGCCGTAGAGGATCTCGTTCTCGAGGAAGATCACCGGGTTCGGGTCGCGGATGGCCGATTTCAGCAGCCCCTTGGCGTCGGAGGCGGAATAGGGCATCGCCACCTTGAGCCCGGGGATATGGGCGTACCATGCCGCGAAATCCTGGCTGTGCTGGGCGGCCACCCGGGCGGCGGCGCCGTTGGGGCCGCGGAAGACCATGGGCGCGCCCATCTGGCCGCCGGACATGTAAAGCGTCTTGGCGGCGGAATTCACAATCTGGTCCATGGCTTGCATGGCGAAGTTGAAGGTCATGAACTCCACGATGGGCTTCAGCCCGCCGAAGGCCGCGCCGACCGCGAGGCCGGTAAAGCCATGCTCGGTGATCGGCGTGTCGACCACGCGTTTCGGCCCGAATTCCTCCAGCAGGCCCTGGGAAATCTTGTAGGCGCCCTGGTACTCGGCCACCTCCTCGCCCATGAGGTAGACATGGCCGTCGCGGCGCATCTCCTCGGCCATGGCGTCGCGCAGGGCCTCGCGGACGGTCTGCTGCCGCAGCTCGGTGCCCTCGGGCCAGTCCGGCGAGCGGTCGGGCGCGGCCTGCGGTTCCGGGTGGGCCTTCGCGGCGGCGGGCGCGGATTCGGAGGTCAGGGTCTTGTCCGCCGGGGCGGGCTGCTGCGAATGCGCCTCGTCGAGCTCGGCCTCGGAGATGTTCTCGCCTTCCGAGACCATCAGCGCGATGGGGGCGTTGACGGCCACGCCGGCGCTGCCCTCGGGGACGAGGATCTTGGCGAGGATGCCTTCCTCCACCGCCTCGAATTCCATCGTCGCCTTGTCGGTCTCGATCTCGGCGATGATGTCACCGGAGGAGACGCTGTCGCCCTCCTTGACCAGCCATTTCGCGAGTGTGCCTTCCTCCATGGTCGGAGAGAGGGCGGGCATGAGGATTTCGGTCGCCATGGATCAGCCCTCCGTTCCGGCCGGGGATTCGAGCCCCAGGATATTGCCTTCGCCGTCCTCGACATAGGCGCAGCGGCCGATGCCGGGATAGTCCATCGGCGGCAGCGCCTCGGCCCCGCCATGGTCCAGCGCCCAGGCGTAGCTCGCGTCGCAATCGGCCACGCCGAGCCGCAGGGTGCCGCCGCGGACCGGGCTGCCCTGGGCGGGCGTCTCGTCCATGCGGCGCATCAAGGCCAGGGTCAGCCCGCCGTCGCCCAGCTGCGCGCCGCTGGCCAGGTGGTACTCCACCGCCTCGCCGCCGGCCATGGGCGCGAAGGACCAGCCGAAGAGGCCGCCGTAGAACGCCTTGGCGCGCGCCATGTCGGCCACGTGAATCTCGAAATGGGGCATCAGGCGGGCTCCTTGCCGGGCTCGGCGTAGATGTCGGTCCAGAGCTCGTCGAGCGCGGGCTCGGCGCTGTCGCGGGCGAAATCGGCGGAGCGGTTGACCACCTCCTTGATCTCCTTGTCGATGGCCTTGAGATCGTCCTCGGTGGCGTGCTTGCCCGAGATCAGCATCTCGCGCACATGCTCGATCGGGTCGCGTTCGGAGCGCATCTTCTGCACCTCCTCGCGGGTCCGGTACTTGGCCGGGTCGGACATGGAATGGCCGCGGTAGCGGTAGGTCTTGACCTCGAGGATGTACGGGCCCTTGCCGGCGCGACAATGGGCCACCGCCGTCTCGCCCGCCGCCTTGACCGCCAGCACGTCCATGCCGTCCACGACCTCGCCGGGGATGCCGAAGGGCTCGCCCCGCTTGTAGATCTCGGCCGAGGAGGTGGAGCGCGCCTGCGCCGTGCCCATGGCGTACTGATTGTTCTCTATCACGAAGACCACCGGCAGCTTCCAGAGCGCGGCCATGTTGAAGCTCTCGTAGACCTGGCCCTGGTTGGCCGCGCCGTCGCCGAAATAGGTGAAGGTCACGCGGTCGTTTTCGAGGTACTTGTCGGCGAAGGCCAGTCCCGCGCCGATCGGCACCTGCGCGCCGACGATGCCGTGACCGCCGTAGAAATGCTTTTCGCGGCTGAACATGTGCATGGAGCCGCCCTTGCCCTTGGAATAACCGCCCTCGCGGCCCGTGAGCTCGGCCATGACGCCGTCGGGATCCATGCCGCAGGCCAGCATGTGGCCGTGGTCGCGGTAGGAGGTGACGCGCTTGTCGCCCTCGTCGGCGGCGGCCTCGAGCCCCACGACGACCGCTTCCTGGCCGATATAGAGGTGGCAGAAGCCGCCGATCAGCCCCATGCCGTACAACTGGCCCGCCTTCTCCTCGAAGCGGCGGATCAGCAGCATGTCGCGGTAGTAGGATGTCAGCTCCTCGGCGGAGTGATTGCTTTTCGCGCTGGTCTTGCGGGCAGCCATTTGCGCCGGCCCTCCCCCTGCTGGCGTGATAGTTTAGCGTTAAACTTGTCAGATGGTACTGTGCAGCCGCCGCGAGGGCAAGAGGCGGCGCGGGAGGTGGTGGAGAGGGGTTAGCGGATAACGATCTCGTCGGCCCGCACGAGGCCCAGCACTTCGCGCGCCTGTTCGTCCAGCAGGTCGAGGTCGAGGTAATCGTCCGACAGCCGGTGGGTCAGGTTCTCCATCCGCGCGACCTCGGCCTCCAGCTCTTCCAGCTCGGCGGCGAGCCGGCGGCTTTCCTGCGCGATCTCGGCCCGGCGGAACAGCCCGAAATCCCCCTGCACGGCGGCAAAGGTGAAATAGGTCCCGAGCGCCAGCGCGATGGCGAAGAACAGGATCACGCCGACGGGGGCTCTGGTCCGGGGGTGGCTCATGGAGGATTGCCGCTCTGCCTGGGGTGCGCCTCTGTCGGGCACATTTTCATCAATTATGACACAAGCGATTCGCCCTGTGAATCCCGGAAATGCAGGAAGTTGCGACGCGACGTTCACTTTTTCAGGGGTTTGCGCGGCGCCGGGACGGGTCCTAGACTTCGCCCAAGGACGCCAGGAGGAGGAGCCCGCCCATGTCCCGACCCATCTCCGATCGATCCATGTCCGACCTGCCGCTCTCCGACTTGCCCGCGACCGAGCATCTGGCCACCCACGAGGTGGAGAACCAGCCCGTGCCCCGCGCCTCCCGCGACCCCTGGGCGGACGATCCGGTGATCCGCCACTGGGCGGGCGTCATGGGCGGGCGCGAGGATCACCTGGCGGCGACCGGCCGGCGCCTCGACGATCCCGCGGCATGGCAGGCGGCGGAGGAGGCGCGGCGCGACAAGCCCCGGGCTGTGCTCTTCGGCCGCGACGGGCGGCGGCTGGACGAGGTGCGCTTCAACCCGGGCTACCACCAGCTGATGCAGCTGGGGCTCTCCTCCGGCTATGCCAACGCGGCACATGACGGCGCGCCGGGCGGCCATGTCACCCACCTGGCCGTCAATTACATGTTCTCCCAGATCGAGCCCGGGGTCTGCTGTCCGCTGACCATGACCTATGCCGGGATCCCCGCGCTCCGCGCCGACCCCGAACTGGAAAAGACGTGGCGCCCCAAGCTCTTGTCGGACGAACATGATCCGTCCATCGCCCCGGTCGAGGCCAAGCGCGGCGCAACGCTCGGCATGGCGATGACCGAAAAACAGGGCGGCTCGGACGTGCGCACGAACTCCACCCGGGCAGAGCGTGACGGCGAGCATTACCGCCTTACCGGCCACAAGTGGTTCTGCTCCGCGCCGATGTCCGACGGTTTCCTGACGCTGGCGCAGGCCGAGGGCGGGCTCACCTGCTTCCTCGTGCCCCGCTGGCTGGAGGGCGAGCGCAACGCGATCCGGCTGCAGCGGCTGAAGGACAAGCTCGGCAACCACGCCAATGCCTCGTCGGAGATCGAGTACCAGGGCGCGCTGGCGCACCGGCTGGGCGAGGAGGGCCGCGGCGTGCGTACGATCATCGAGATGGTCCATCACACCCGGCTCGACACCTCCATGGCGCCCGCGGGCTTCATGCGCGCCGCCCTGTCCGAGGCGCATTGGTGGGCCGCCTCGCGCCGGGTCTTTCAGCGGACGCTGGTGGACCAGCCGCTGATGCGGTCGGTGCTGGCCGATCTCGCGCTCGACTGGGAGGGCGCTGTGGCGCTGTCGATGATCGCCGCGCGCGCCTTCGACGGCGACACGGCGGAGGACCGCGCCTTTGCCCGCATCGCCGTGGCGCTCGGCAAGTACCTCAACAACAAGCGCGTGGGCCCGGTGGTGGGCGAGGCGATGGAGGTGCTGGGCGGCATGGGCTACGTGGAAGAGACGCCGCTGCCGATGCTCTACCGGGAGGCGCCGCTCAACGGCATCTGGGAGGGCTCGGGCAACGTCATCTGCCTCGACATCCTGCGCACCCTGGCCAAGGAGCCGCTGGCCGGCGAGGTGCTGACCGACTGCCTGAAGGGCGCCACCGGCAGCGACCGGCGCTACGACGCGGCGCTTCAGGCGCACCAGTCGCGCTGGCCGAAGGGTCCCGAGGAGGCGGAGGCGCGCTGGTTCTGCGAAAGCCTGGCCCAGCTCCTGACCGCGGCAGTGCTGATCCGCCACGGCACCGGGGCGGTGGCCGACGGCTACGTGGCGACGCGCCTGGCGGGCGAGCGCGGCCATGTCTACGGCGCGGTCTCAGGCCTCGATACGGCCGCGATCCTCGAGCGGCTGGGCCCGCCCGGCTGAGCCTGGCAGGCGGCTACGTGGAGACCCTGCTTGCGGACAGGCGCGGCCATGTCCAAGGCGCGGTCTCAGGCCTCGACACCCGCGCAACCCTCAAGCCTCTGCGCGCCCCCGGCTGAGCCGCCGCAGCAGCTCCGCCCCGTAGCGCACGCTCGGACCCAAACCCCCTGCTTCTTCTGACCATAAATATCCCCGCCGGAGGCATGAATCCTGCCCCGTGCGCCCCCGCCGCCCGCGCGTCGCGGGGATGAGGCTCAGACGTTCATCAGCAGGTGTTCCCGCTCCCAGGGCGAGATCACCGAGAGGAATTCCTCGTATTCGGTGCGTTTCACGATGGAATAGACTCGGGCGAATTCCGGCCCCAGCACGTCATGCAGCGCGGTGGCATCCTCAAAGATGTTGAGCGCTTCGCCCAGCACCCGGGGGATGTCGCCCTCGCCCTCGTAGGCGTCGCCGCGGAACTGCTTGGAGGGCCAGGCCTCTTCCATCAGCCCGAGATAGCCGCAGGCGAGCGAGGCCGCGATGCCGAGATAGGGGTTGCAATCCATCCCGGCCAGCCGGTTCTCGATCCGCCGGGCCTGGGGGTCGGCCAGCGGCACGCGGATGCCCGTGGTGCGGTTGTCGCGCCCCCATTCGAGGTTGATCGGCGCCGCGTGGTCCTTGACGTAGCGGCGGTAGGAATTGACGTAGGGCGCTAGCACCGCGATCGCCGAGGGCAGGTGTTTCTGCAGCCCCCCGATGTAATTGAAGAAGGCGTCGGTCTCGCCCCCCTGCGGCCCGGAGAACAGGTTGCGCCCGGTCTCCATGTCGATGACCGAGTGGTGGATATGCATGGCGCTGCCCGGCTCGTCGGCGATGGGCTTGGCCATGAAGGTGGCAAAGCAATCGTGGCGCAGCGCGGCCTCGCGGATCAGCCGCTTGAAGAAGAAGACCTCGTCGGCAAGCTTGATCGGGTTGCCGTGGCGCAGGTTGATCTCCAGCTGCCCGGCGCCGCCTTCCTGGGTGATGCCGTCGATCTCGAAGCCCTGGGCCTCGGCGAAATCGTAGATGTCGTCGATCACCGGGCCGAACTCGTCCACCGCGGTCAGCGAATAGGCCTGGCGTGCCGCGGCCGGGCGGCCGGAGCGGCCCATCATCGGCTGGATGTCCTTGGCCGGATCGACGTTGCGGGCGACCAGGTAGAATTCCATCTCGGGCGCCACCACCGGCTTCCAGCCCTGGTCCTCGTAGAGCTTGACCACCCGGCGCAGCACGTTGCGCGGCGCGCATTCCACCGGGTCCATGTCCCGGTCATAGGCGTCGTGGATCACCTGCAGCGTCCAGTCCCCCGTCCAGGGCGCGGCGGAGGCGGTGGACATGTCGGGCACGAGGATCATGTCGCGCTCGATGAAACCCTCCTCGCCCGCGGCATCGCCCCAATCGCCGGTGATGGTCTGGTAGAAGATCGAATCCGGCAGGTGGAAATGCTTCATCCGGGCGAATTTCGACGCCGGCACCGCCTTGCCCCGGGCGATGCCCGGCAGGTCGGCGATCACGCATTCCACCTCGTCGAGCCGACGGCCCTCCAGGTAGGCGCGGGCGGCGTCGGGGAGGGTCTCGGTCCAGTCGCTCATGCGATCCTCTTTTCCTTGAGAAAGAGCGCCATCATGTCGGCTACCCGTTTCCGGTCCACCGGCATGGTCAGGCTCTTGCGGGCGCGCTCCTGCAGGTCGTCGGGCACCAGGCCCTTGGCCCGCGTCTCAAGCAGGCCCTGCACGAAGGCGGAATTGAACTCGGGATGCGGCTGCACGGTAAAGGCGCGGCGGCCGTAAAGCAGCGCGGCGTTCTCGCAGAAGGCGTTGGAGGCCACGACCTCGGCGTCCTCGGGCGGGTGGCTCACCTGGTCCCGGTGCCAGGCGTTCAGCGCGATCGTGTCGAGCCCCCACTGGTATTCCTGCCGGCCGACGGCCCAGCCGCCCTCGAACTTGCCGCTCTTGCCGCCAAGCGCCTGGGCGATGATCTGGTGGCCGAAGCAGACGCCCACCAGCGGCCGGTCGGAGGCATAGATGTCGCGGATCAGCTGCTCCAGCGGCGGGATCCAGGGATGGTCCTCGTAGGTGCCGTAGCGCGAGCCGGTGATGAGCCAGCCGTCGCAGACCTCCGGCCCGTCGGGAAAGACCTCCTCGACGACGGGGAAGGTCAGGAATTCGAAATCATGGCCGTCGAGCAGCTTGACGAAAAGCTGGTCGTAATCCGGCGCGTCGGGCAGCATCGCGTCGGGGGTGTGGCCGGTCTGGAGAATACCGATTTTCATGGATCACCGGGGTGGTTGAACTGAGGAAAAGAGCACTGGCAACGTGGTACCGCGCAGAGGGTAAGAGCCCCGCCGCGCTGCCGCAAGGGGGGCTCAGACCGTGTCGAGGTAGATCTCCACCCGTTCCTGCGGCGTGAGCTCCGCCATGTAATGCAGCTCCTGCCGCTTGGTGAGCAGGAGGTTGCGGATCAGCTCGGGGTGGAAGATGCGGGCGATCTGCTCTCCCTTCTCGAAGGCGTCCATCGCCCCCTCCCAGGTGCCGGGGATCTGCGGCAGATCCAGCGCATAGGCGTTGCCGGTGATCGGCGCCGGCGGGTCCTGCGCATCCTCGATCCCGTTGATCGCGGCGCCGAGGATCGCGGCCAGCATCAGGTAGGGGTTCACGTCGCCCCCGGCCACGCGATGCTCGATCCGCCGCGCCTTGTGGCTGCCCGAGGGCACGCGGATGGCGGCGGTGCGGTTCTCGTAGGCCCAGCAGATGCCGGTGGGCGCGTGGTTCTCGGGCACCAGCCGGTCGTAGGAATTGTGGTGCGGGGCAAAGATCAGCGTGGATTCCGCCATCGCCGACAAGCAGCCCTGGATCGCGTGGCGCAACGTGTCGGTGCCCTGCGGCCCGCCGTCGTCGAAGACGTTCTCGCCGTCGCGGTCGAGCACCGAGAAATGGGTGTGCAGGCCCGAGCCCGCGTAATCCTCGTAGGGCTTCGCCATGAAGGAGGCGGCAAAGCCGTGGCGCCTTGCCATCCCCTTGACCAGCATCTTGAACAGCCAGGCATCGTCGGCGGCGCGTAGGGCGTCGTCGGTATGCATCAGGTTGATCTCGAACTGCCCCAGCCCCGCCTCGGAGATCGCGGTATCGGCGGGAATGTCCATCTCTTCGCAGGCATCGTAGAGATCGGTGAAGAACTGGTCGAAAGCGTCGAGCGCCCGGATCGACATGACCTCCGCCGCCTTGCGCCGCTTGTTGGAGCGCGGCGACATCGGCACCTGCAGCGTCCGGCCGCTGTCGTCGATCAGGAAGAATTCCAACTCCACCGCGACCACCGGCGTCAGCCCGCGCGCCTTGAACCGGTCGAGCACGGCGCGCAGCGCATGGCGCGGATCGCCCTCGTAGGGTTTGCCGCCGTCGCGGAACATCCAGATTGGCAGCAGCGCGGTGGGCGAGGACAGCCACGGCATGGGCATGAAGCCCCGCTCCGTCGGCCAGAGCACGCCGTCCCGGTCGCCGCTTTCGAAGACCAGCGGGGAATCGTCGATATCCTCGCCCCAGATGTCGAGGTTCAGGACCGAGAGCGGGAACCGCGTGCCATCCTCGACCACCTTGTCGGCAAAGCGGGTGGGGATGCGCTTGCCCCGGGGCTGGCCGTTCAGGTCGCAGGCCGCGACACGGATGGTGCGGACCTCGGGATGCTTGCGGAGCCAGTGCTTGGGGGTCTGCATGGGAGACCTTTGCTTGGGATTTGATCAAATTCAGGGATAGACGTTGGGGCAGTTCATGGCAAGTCTCCTTCTACGTAGCTACGCAACGGGATCTGCTGCAGAACAACAAATAGGCTAGGCGCAAGCGTGAGGGTTCCATGACGCTTCCAACGAAGTACCAACACAATTTTTTACCAATAAAATATCACTTGGCGTCATTCAGGGCCTACCGCGACGGAGTGTCAGGTATTGCGCAGCTTCGCGATCTTCTGGATGAATCCGATGGCCGGCTCTTCGAATGGAAATTAACTCTTCTCGGTACATTTACTGCGCTAAGAAGTTCAATCGATCTCTTTCGAAAGGATAAAAGGAGTTGTTTGCCTGATAAGATCCGCGTTGAACTGGAAGAGGAGTGGAAAGCAATCAGAAAAGGGGGTTCCGAGCACGCAATCTTTTGGGATTTTCTGCGGAAAGAGCGGGATTTAATCATCCACGAGTACGAATGGTCTGCCTATGAAGCTTGGTTGTCACCTGATGGACTGCGCCATGATTTGCCTTCGGCATTGCTGGCCGACATGCCCGAAGGCGCGAAGCCAGTTCTCCTATTACGAAGCGGGCCTTTCAAGGGGCGAGAATGTCTGGAGCTCTTGGACGAAAGTGCCAGTTGGTGTGAAAGTAGGATTTTCTCTGCGATCGAACGAGCAGGGTATGATCCCTCAGAGCTACGAAGTGTGGTCGATTTCAAAAAGCCTTCCGAATTTAAAGGCAAGTCATTGCTGAGCGAATAAATGTTCACCGGATCAGGTTCATCCGGAAGCGCATCTTCGGGCGGGCTTCCTGCGGCAGGTGGCGGTTCAGGCGGCGGTTGACCCAGCCGAAGAGCGCCACGATGCAGAGCGTCACGAGGATGAAGAACCCGGCAAGGATCGGGTAGGGCACGAAGGGGTTGAAGGTCTTGTCCGCGAAGTAGCTCGCGTAATAGAGCGCGTCGCCCCGCTGCTGCCAGGCCGGGAAGCCCGAGAAGAAGACCAGCGTCGTGGCATGGAAGAGGAAGATCGCCTCGTTGGTATAGGCGGGCCAGGCCAGCCGCAGCATGGTGGGCCAGATGATCCGCCGGAACCGTGCCCAGCCGGACAGGCCGTAGGCATCCGCCGCCTCCACCTCGCCGCGGGGGATGGCGCGGTAGGCGCCGTAGAAGATCTCGCCCGAATAGGCGGCGGTGTTCAGGAACAGCACGATCAGCGCCCCCAGCCAGGCCGCCGTGAAGGGGTCGAAGAAGGCGAATTGCGACTTCAGCGACAGGAACAGGAAATAGGCAAAGAAGAACTGGATGAAGAGCGGCGAGCCCCGGAAGAGGAAGATGAACCATTCCGACGGCTTGCGGATCCAGCGGTTGCGCGCGGCCTTGCCCACCGCCACCGCGGTGGCGAGGAAGAACCCCGAGGCCAGCGCGAAGACGCCGAAATAGATGTTCCACAGCATCCCCGAGCCGATCAGCGTCACCTGCTGGCACAGGGTGAAATCCGACCGCGGCAGCAGCCGCTCGCCGATGCCGATGGAGCGCAGGCCGTAATCGGCGATGGTCTCCCAGCAACTCATGCGCCGGCCCTCTTGGTGATCGTGGACTGGCCGCGCGAGAGCCGGGTGTTCAGCCGCTCCAGCAGCACTTCGGAGACGCGGGTGAAGGCGAGGTAAAAGACCAGCAGCGCGAGGAAGTACCACATCCGCCAGTCGCCATGCGGGTAATCGGTGAAGCGCGGCGTCTTGGTCCCGCCCAGTTCGCGCGCCCAGTAGACGATGTCCTCGACCCCCAGCAGGAACAGCAGCGGCGTGGCCTTGACCAGCACCATCCAGAGGTTCGACAGGCCGGGCAGGGCATAGACCCACATCTGCGGCACCATGATCCGCCAGAAGGCCTGCCGCCGGGACATGCCGTAGGCCTCCGCCGTCTCCATCTGGCCGCGCGGGACGGAGCGCATGGCACCGTACAGCACGTTGGCCGCAAAGGCGCCGAAGACCAGCGCGAAGGTGATGACGGCCAGGAAGAAGCCGTAGAATTCATGCTGCCATTCCGGCGCCGTGCCCAGCGGCAGCTTGGCGGCGGGACAGACGAGAAAGTCGTTGCCCTGGCGGACCGGCTGATCCCAGTCGGGGCAGAGCACCACGTGGCGCAGGTATTCGAAGCCCTGGTCCAGCGCGATCACGAAGAACAGGAAGAAGGCGATGTCGGGCACGCCTCGGACGATGGAGATATAGCCCTTGCCCAGCCACGAGACGGGCAGGATGCGCGACCGGGCCGTCATCGCCCCGGCAAAGCCGAAGGCCAGCGCGACGGGGGCGGTGATGGCCAGCAGCAGCACCACCTTGATGAAGGCCGCGTAGAACGCGAAATGCACGCCCGTGGTCAGGAAGCAACTGAGCCAGGGGAGCGTGTCGAGCGTCGCGGGGTCGGCGCAATAAGCGAACATGATCAGGGGCTTGCCTGCCGGTCTTCAACCGGGGAGGCTGGGGGTGCCCGGCGCGTCGCGGGCACCCCCTTGGGCCTTACTCGTAGACCGTGGTTTCGTCGCCGAACCACTTCTTGAGCAGTTTGTTCAGGCTGCCGTCCTCCTTCATGGAGGTGATGGCGGCGTTGAACTTCTCTTTCAGCTCGGTGTCGCTTTCGCGCAGGCCCATGCCGATGCCGCCGCCCAGCGGCACGTCGTCGCCCACGAACATCAGGTCGCCGCCGGATTCCTCGACGATCGGGACCAGGTAGTCCTTGTCGGCAAAGACCGCGTCGGCCTCGCCGTTGCGGACGGCCGCGACGGTTTCCTCGGGGGTGGCGTATTCCAGCAGGGTCGCGCCGCTCTCGGCCACGTGGGCGGCCTGGATGGTGGCGGTCTGCGCGGCGACCACGCCGCCCTCGATATCGGCCCCTTCCGACGCCGCGGCATAGGCCGAGGCGGTGGGCGGGTAGTAATCCTGGGTGAAGTCGATCACCTCGTCACGCTCGTCGGTGATGCTCATCCCGGCGATGATTGTGTCGTAGTTGCCCGACACGAGGTTCGGAATGATCGAATCCCAGTCGTTCTTGACCCATTCGCAGTCCAGCTCGGCGCGCGCGCAAAGCTCGTCGCCGAGTTCGCGTTCGAAGCCGTCGATCTCGCCGGCGTCGTTGATGAAGTTGTACGGAGGGTAGGCGCCCTCCGTCCCCATCCGCACGGTCTGTGCCTGGGCGAGCCCGGCGGCGAGCGAGAAGGCCGCGGCTGTCAGGATCAGGTTTTTCATAAGGTGGTCTCCCGGTTGTTCGGCTGTCGTTTGATCGCAGCCCTCAGAAACTGTTGCAGACGCGGGGTCTGCGGGTTGGCAAAGATGTCCTCTGCGCTGCCCTCTTCCTCGATCCGGCCCTGGTGGAGGAATACCACGCGGTCCGAGATGTCGGCGGCCATGTGCATGTCATGGGTCACCACGAGCATGGTCCGGCCCTCTTCGGCCAGCGCCTGGATGACGCGCACCACCTCCTGCTCGAGCTCGGGGTCGAGCGCCGATGTCGGCTCGTCGAACAGCAGCGCCTCGGGCTCCATGCAGAGCGCGCGGGCGATGGCTGCCCGCTGCTGCTGCCCGCCGGACAGCTGCGCGGGGTAGACGTCGCACTTGTCGCCGATCCCCACCTTGTCGAGATAGCCGCGCGCGGCCTCCTCCACCTCGTGGCGGTCGCGTTTCAGCACCGTGAGCGGCGCCTCCATCACGTTCTGCAGGATGGTCATGTGGGCCCAGAGGTTGAACTGCTGGAACACCATCGACAGGTTGGTGCGGATGCGCAGGATCTGGCGCGGATCGGCGGGGTGGCGGTGATGGCCGTGGCCCTTCCACCGCACCGGCTCTCCCTTGAAGAGGATCTCGCCCTGCTGGCTGTCCTCCAGCAGGTTGGCGCAGCGCAGAAGCGTGGATTTCCCGGAACCCGACGAGCCGATCAGCGAGACGACGTCGCCCCGACGCGCGGTGATGTCGACACCCTTGAGGACCTCGAGCTCTCTGTAACTCTTGTGGAGGTCGCGGATTTCGATGACGGCGTCGCTGTCTTGCAATGGGGCCCCGTGCAGGCTTCTTGATGGTTCCGGTTCGGGGCAGTAGGGCGGAAAAAGACCTGCATTGCAACGTGGAATTGCCGCGACCGGCGGGTCTGGCCGGGTGACATTACGGAAATGCCGCTTCGGACGGCGTCGGGTAACGTATATGGCGCCTGACGTATGGCGCCGGGGCCGGGCTGTGCTCAGCCCGGGGGCGGCGGCGGGGTCGGCATAGCCAGGTACTCCGCCGCGGGAATCGCCACGATGGCGCGAATCCCCAGTGTCTCGCGATCGGCGGGGGCGAGATCGGCCACCGCCCGCTCGAGCGCCACGCGGATCGGCGCGGGGTCCTGCCCGGCGGCGGTGATGTAGGGCAGGCCGGGGGCCGGCTCGGTCTCCGCCACCACCTGCAAGTCGCGCGTGACGGGCTCCTCGGCAGTGAGGATCTGCCAGGTCCGGGCGTCGATCGCGGCGAAATCGGCATCCCCCTTCGCCACCGCGCGGGCCGAGGCGGCATGCGCCCCGGTGCGCAGGACCGGCCCGATCGTCAGCCCGGCGCGGGCGAAATGCAGCGCCGGCGCGGCCCAGCCCGATTGCGACAGCGGCTCGTTATAGGCCAGCCGCCGCGCCTGGTACTCGGCAAGGTCGCGGCTGTCGCCCACCCGGGTCACGATGACCGAGCGGTAATGGCCGGGCGGACAGCCCTCCAGCCCGAAATCCGGGGTGCCGACCAGCGTCACCTTCTCGTGCAGGCGGGCGCGGTAGGGAAAGCCGCAGGTCTGGGCCAGCAGCAGGTCCGGCGCCAGCCACAGCTCCCACGGGTCGCGGTCGCGGGTCAGCGTGTCGGGCGCGCCGGGCAGGTCGCGCCGGATGAGCTGCCAGTATCGATCCGTCGCCGCCCGGTGGGCGGGGTGGTCGTACATCGGCAGCGCGGCGATCACTCCCGCTCTTCCATCCGCTGGCGGGCCAGCGCCGAATCCATGTCCGTGATCCCGAGGAAGTTGGAGGCCATGCGCATCAGCGCCTCTTCCTCCGCGTCCCGCTCGCCATCGGCCAGGGCGACCTGCCACAGCGCCTCGATCACCGCGAGACGATGGTCGTAGGGCACGGCGTCCTTGATCGCGCGGGTGAAGCGCACGGTATCCGGCGCCTCGGCCTCCAGCCCCTCGGCATCCTCGCGCAGGCGGCGCGCCTCGTCGGGGGACAGCGCGTAGCGGGTCTCGCAGATGCGGTCGATGCGCCGGCGCTCCTCCGCCGCGTAGTCGCCGTCGGAACGGGCGATGCGCACCATGAGCGCGGTCAGGGCGAGCCGGGCATCCGCGTCGGGCAGCGGCTCGGGTTCGGACTGGATGAGGCGGGAGAGGAAATCGGAAAACATGGGCAAGATATAGGGCTGCCGCCTGCCGGTGCCAACGCGGAAAATCGGGCAGGTCCGCGCGGCGGGGCAGGGCTATCCCGGGGTGCCGCTGCCAGCCCGTGCCGGCCGCTCGAGCACCGAGAATGAGCCGTCCGATTCGAGGATCACCGCCGCGGCCCGGTCAGGATCGGCGCTGCCCAGATGGATGCGCAGGACCGTGCGCAGCTCGTCCCCGGTCACCCGGGCGCGGCGCATGGCGTCGCGGCAGGGTTCCCCGTCGCGCAGCAGCAGCGAGGGCTCGGACCGGACCAGCCGGGCAAAGCCGCGCCAGCGCACCGAGAGCCAGGTCACCGCGAATTGCAGCGCCGCGAGCAGGGTCAGCGCTACTGCCCCCTCGGCCAGCGCGACCGAACTCGACAGCAGGATCGTGGCGAGGGTGGAGCCGATGGCGACCGTCACCACCAGGTCGAAGGCGTTGAGCTTGGCCAGGGTCCGCTTGCCCGAGACCCGCAGCAGCAGGACCAGGTAGACATAGGCCGCGCCGCCCACCACGAGGACGCGCAGGATGCCGTCCCATCCCTGGAAGAACATGTCCTGGCTCATATCGGGGCCCTCCCGCACGGTTCAAAACAGGAAGGGCCGGCACCGCATTCTGCGGCACCGGCCCGGTCGCATCGCCCGGCAAGGGCTGCCGGGGCCCGCGCGCTTACTTCACGCGGATGCGGTAGTCGTCTTCCAGCTCGTCGTTGACGTCGCCTTCATAGGCTTGCGCGTTCTCGACATCGCTCTCGGTCATGGACGGCACGATCAGGTGGTCGCCGGCAAAGGCCACGTCGCTGAGCGGCAGGGCCACTTCCTTTTCACCCATGCCGAGGAAACCGCCGACCTCGAGCACCATCATCACCTGGTCGTTCTCCGAGATGAAGGCTTCGGGTTCACCGATCTCTTCGCCGTTCTCGCCGCGGACGGGCATGTCCATCAGGTCGCCGATGACGACATAGTCAGCGTTGGCCTGCTGGTCGCCCTGGGCATTGGCCTGCTGGTCGTTCTGCTGGTCAGCCGCGTCGTTGGCCGCCTGCTGCTGGTCCATGTCCTGGTCCTGCCCGGCATCGGCACTGCGCTCGGCGTCCGACTGGGCGGCCGCGTCGTTCTGGGCACGGTCGGCGTTGCCCTGCTGGGCTTCCTCGGCGCGGCGCGCTTCACGCTCTTCCGCGGTCTCGAAGGTCACCTTCGGCTCGCCCATCTGGGCCAGTTCCACGGTCGGTTCCTGGGTCATCGTCACGGAGATGTTGGGCTTGGCGCCCTGGAAGCTGACCTTCGGTTCACCGCTGCTGTAGGAGGTCTGCGCTTCGCCCTCGGGCTGCAGCACTTCGACCTGCGCGTTGTACTCGGTCACCTCGACATTGCCCTCGACGGTGCTGCGGCCTTCGGAGGCTTCCTCGGTATCCGCTTCGGCCGTCTGCTGCTGGCCATCCTCGTCGACACCCAGCTCCAGGTTCAGCTCGGGCTCGGCCTGGCGCACGTTCACAGTGGGCTCACCCTGCTGCACCTCGACCTGCGGGTCGGCGGAGGCGACGTCGATGTTGGGCTCGTTGGTGCGGACAAAGACCTCGGGGGCGGGGATGTCCACGCGCACCACGATCTCGGGCACTTCCACCTCGATATTCGGCTGCGGCTGGCGCACCTCGATGGTCGAGGGCTCCTGCGTCACGTCCACGTTCGGCTGGCCGGGGCGAACCTGCACCTGCGGCGCGGCGATCTCGACGTCCACATCGGGCTCGGGGACGCTGACGACGGCCTCACCCTCGATGGTGGCTTCCTGCTCCACCTCGGTGGTCTCGGTCAGCTTCTCCTGCTCGCTCTCGGTCTCGCGGGCACCCGCGCTCTGGGTCTCGGCCAGGCCCATGTCCTCGCGCAGGGTGACGCATTGCTGCGGCTGGTCGTCCTGCAGGGCGGCGGCGATCTGCTGCTCGGAGGAGGTCAGGTCATCGTCCGACTGGCGGACGGCGCGGGCCAGCTGCTGGCATTCCTGCGACAGCTGCGCGATGTCCTGATCGGAAAGCATGGGCTGGTCCTGGTTCTGGGCCAGAACGGGAAGGGCGCCGGCCATCGACAGGCCGAGCGCGGTGCCAAGAGTGAGTCCGATATGGGCGTTGCGCTGTTTCATGAATATCCTCAGAAGGCTGCAGGCCAGGATGGCGCTGCTTGACTGAGGCGAGAACGGCAGCGTCTTGCCTATGTTCCAGAAAAATTCCGCCGCGCCCGGATGGAACCGGCGCGGCGAAACGCATTTCTGGAGCGCTCGCAGGATCTTGGCGGAAGGCCCCTCGCGGCGAAAAAGTGCCGCTGACTCTCAGACGAGACGCGAGACTTCCTTGGCCGCGCGGACGAAATCGCGGAACAGCGGATGCGGATCGAAGGGTTTCGACTTCAGTTCCGGGTGGAACTGGACGCCGATGAACCAGGGGTGATCCTTCCACTCGACGATCTCGGGCAGGCGGCCATCGGGGCTCATGCCGGAAAAGCACAGGCCCTTGTCCTCCAGCTTGTCGCGGTACTTGATGTCGACCTCGTAGCGGTGGCGATGCCGTTCCTCGATGCTGGTCGTGCCATAGGCCTCGGCCACGCGGCTGCCCTCGGTCAGCACGGCGTCATAGGCGCCGAGCCGCATGGTGCCGCCCTTGTCGTCGCTGACCTTGCGCTCGACCGTCTGGTTGCCCTGCACCCATTCCTTGAGGTGGTAGACCACGGGGGTAAAGCGTTTCTTGCCGGCCTCGTGGTCGAATTCCTCCGACCCGGCATCCTGAAGGCCCGCCACGTTGCGCGCGCCCTCGATCACCGCCATCTGCATGCCGAGGCAGATGCCAAGATAGGGCACCTTGCGCTCGCGCGCGAACTGGGCGGCGCGGATCTTGCCTTCGGTCCCGCGCTCGCCAAAGCCGCCGGGGACGAGGATCGCGTGGAAGCCCTGGAGATGCGGCGCCGGATCCTCGCGCTCGAAGATCTCGGCATCTACCCATTCCACGCGCACCCGCACGCGGTTGGCCATGCCGCCATGGGTCAGCGCCTCGGCGATGGACTTGTAGGCGTCCTCGAGCTGAGTGTACTTGCCGACGATGGCCACGCGCACCTCGCCCTCGGCGTGATGGATGCGGTCGCTCACATCCTCCCACTTCGTCAGGTCCGGCTTGGGCGCGGGGGAGATCTGGAAGGCGTCGAGCACCGCCTGGTCCAGCCCCTCGCGGTGATAGGCCAGCGGCGCGTCGTAGATGGTGGAGAGATCCTGCGCCGCGATCACGCTGTCGGGCCGCACGTTGCAGAACAGCGCCAGCTTCTCGCGTTCCTTCTGCGGGATCGGCCCCTCGGACCGGCAGACGAGGATGTCCGGCGCCAGCCCGATCGAGCGCAGCTCCTTCACCGAGTGCTGGGTCGGCTTGGTCTTGAGCTCGCCGGAGGCCTTGATCCAGGGCAGCAGGGTCAGGTGCATGAAGATGCACTGGCCGCGTGGCTTTTCCTGGGAAAACTGGCGGATCGCCTCGAAGAAGGGCAGCCCCTCGATGTCGCCCACCGTGCCGCCGATCTCGCAGAGCATGAAATCCACCTCGTCCTCGCCGATCCGGATGAAATCCTTGATCTCGTTGGTGACGTGGGGAATGACCTGGATCGTCTTGCCGAGGTAGTCGCCGCGGCGCTCCTTCTCCAGCACGTTGGAATAGATGCGCCCGGACGAGACCGAGTCGGTCGCCCGTGCGGCGACGCCGGTGAAGCGCTCGTAATGGCCGAGATCGAGGTCGGTCTCCGCCCCGTCATCGGTGACGAAGACCTCGCCGTGTTCGAAGGGCGACATCGTGCCCGGATCGACGTTGAGATAGGGGTCGAGCTTGCGCAGGCGGACGGAGAAGCCGCGTGCCTGGAGCAGCGCCCCGAGCGCCGCCGAGGCCAGCCCCTTGCCGAGCGAAGAGACCACACCGCCGGTGATGAAAATGAACCTCGCCATGTGTGATCGTCTCCCGTGACGTGTCGCGTATTCAGGTCGAAAACGGTGCCCTGCAGCCCGAACGGAGCCGCTGCATCACGGGGTTTCACCGTAGCAGGATTCGCAGGAGGAAGGCAAGAGGACCGCTAGATGCTGTAAGGTGCCCCTGATCCGCCTCAATTGCTTGTGATTCAGTCGGCCCCCGGAACCAGCGGCGCGCCGGTGTCGCCGGTCGCGGCGCCATCCCCGGTCGCGGCGCCGTCGGCCTCGTCCGCGGAGGGCGGGGGCAGCAGGCTGTCGGTATCCGGCAGGGCGGGGTCGTTCGCCTCGCCGCTGGCGGCGGGCGCGGGCTGCAGCCGGTCGGCGACCGAAGAGCCGCCCGATTGCTCGGCCGAGATGATGGTGAGCGCGATCGAGGTGCCGATGAAGCAGATGGCCATGATCCACGTGACCTTGCCGAGCGCCGTGGCCGCCGACCGCGCCGACATGACGCCGCCGCCGCCACCGCCCATGCCGAGGCCACCGCCTTCGGAACGCTGCATCAGCACGATGCCGATCAGGCCCAGTGCGAGCAACAGGTGGATGATGAGAACGACGTTTTCCATGAAGGCGGCCCTGCAATCCCGGTAAGCGTGGATACGGGCGGCTATGTAGGGAAAAGGGCGGGGTCCTGCAACCGCGAAGTCACCGACCCGTGCCGGACGCGGCCCGGAGCCCACAGCTTGCCCACCCCGCGACGCGCTGCTAAGGCCATCCCGATCATTTTGCTCGGACAGCGAAGGGGCAGGTGCCGGTGACCGGGGCGGGGAGTCCAAGACTAGAGATCCGCAATCTCAGCCGCGCCTATGAAGGCGTGCGCGTGGTGGACGGCGTGTCGCTGTCGATCCAGCCGGGGCAGGTGACCTGCCTGCTGGGCCCGTCGGGCTGCGGCAAGTCCACCACGCTGCGGATGATCGCCGGGGTGGAGATGCAGGACGAGGGCGAGATCCTCGTCGATGGTGAGCTGATCTGCGACACCGTGTTCCGCGTCCCGCCCGAGCGCCGCCGCATCGGGCTGATGTTCCAGGATTTCGCGCTGTTCCCGCATCTCAGCGTGGCCGAGAACGTGGCCTTCGGGCTGTCCGGCGGCAAGGCGGAGAAACGCGCCCGGGTGGAAGAGCTGCTGCACCGCGTCGGGCTGGCGCGCTTCATCGACGCCTATCCCCACGCGCTGTCGGGGGGCGAGCAGCAGCGGGTGGCGCTGGCGCGGGCACTGGCGCCGCGGCCGCGGATCATGCTCATGGACGAGCCGTTTTCCGGCCTCGACAACCGGCTGCGCGACGGTATCCGCGACGAGACACTGGCGCTGCTGAAGCAGGAGGACGCCGCCGTCCTGCTGGTCACCCACGAGCCCGAGGAAGCGATGCGCATGGCCGACGAGATCGCGCTGATGCGCGACGGCCGGATCGTGCAGCAGGGCGCGCCCTACAACATCTACAACGCCCCGGCGGACAAGGCGGCGGTGGCCTTCTTCTCCGACATCAACGTGATCCGGGGGGTGGTGCGCGGTGCGCTCACCGACACGCCTTTCGGCCAGTTCCTCGCCCCCGGCGTGCCCGACGGGCAGGCGGTGGAGATCGTCTTCCGCCCGCAGCATGTGGGCATCGATTTCGACCGCGGCGGTCGCGGCCCCGAACCCACCGAGACCCGCGGCGTCGCCGCCCGCGGCGTGGTCGAGCGCGCTCGCTTCATGGGATCGGAGAGCCTGGTGGAATTCCGCATGGACCATGACGGCTCGGTCATCCGCGCAACGGTGCCCAACGTCTTCCTGCCCGAACCCGGCCGGCCGCTCTGGCTGACCGTGCGGCGCGACAGGTGCTTCGTTTTCCCAGGCTAGTTGGCAGCGATGGCATGGCCGTCCCGGCCGCGGCGCGGGTGGTGCCTGCGGGAGCCTCCGGCGGGGATATTTATGGTCAGAAGAAACGCTGGAGCGCAGGGCCGGAGGGGCGCGCGGGGTGGCGAGGGCCGGCGGCCCGGGCGGTTCTGAGGAGGGCGGCCTGATTCCTTCGGGGGGCGGCGCGGCGGTGTGCGCGGTGGCGGGGCGCTCAGGGGCGGTGGTCGCGGGCGCGCTTGCCGGGTTCGTCGACGAAGAGCTCGGGCAGGACGGCGACGCGGGTGAGGGCGTCGAGGCGGATCTCGTGGAACTCCTCGCGCCCCTCGTCCCAGCCCAGCAGGCGCCAGACCCGGCCGAGATAGTCGAGGCGCAGGGGACGCATTCGCAGGGTCTCGCCCGTGGCAGTGGTCAGCGAGAGCTTCTGCCGGGCGCGGATGGCGGCGCGGACCGAGGGCATGTGGGCGAGCCCGGCGGCGCCCTCGGAGCCGGGGCCCGCCGCATGGCCGAACCGGTGCGCGGCATCGCCCGTCTCTTCCGCGAGGGCCGCGTCGACCTTTTCCGACAGGCTGCGCGCGGCCTCGACCAGCGCCTCCTCGCCGCTGCGGCCGATCACGGCGAGGCCGAGGTGGAGCACTTCGAGCTCGGCCATGGTCAGGTTGAGCGGCGGCAGCGTCACCTCGGCCTCGAGCCGGTAGCCGGCGCCGCGGGTGCCCGCCACCGGGAAGCCGGCGCCGCGCAGCCGGTCCATGTCGCGGTAGATCGTCCGCTCCGTCACCCCGGTGGCGCGCGCCAGGTCCTCCGCCCGGTGAGTCGCGCCGTTGCGCAGCAGCGCCGCGAGACGGCTCAGGCGCAGGGCGCGGGAGGAGGGAGGGGCGGCGGGGCTCATAGGTGCATACTGACAAAAACCTGTCAGGTGTCCAGCCCATGCGCCGCCTGGGGCGCGGTTTTGACCACGACGCCCGCCCGGCCGGCGCATCGGCGCCTTCCCGACGGCGGCGCGCGGGCCTAAACCGGGGCTGCAACTGGCGGGGTCGCGACCGTGCGGACGGCCGGCACGTCCCGCGCACAGAGGAGAGAGGCAATGCTCAACAATATCGGCCTTCCGGGGCTCCTGCTCATCGCGGTCGTGGTGCTCGTGCTGTTCGGCCGCGGCAAGATCAGCTCGCTCATGGGCGAGGTCGGCAAGGGGATCACCGCCTTCAAGAAGGGCGTCACCGACGGCTCCAAGGAGCTGGAAGAGGATGACGAGCGGGCGGACGGCGCGCGCGACGTGACCCCGGAACCCGAGAAGGACAGGGTGTAACCCGACATGTTCGACCTTGGCTGGACCGAGCTGATGGTCATCGGCATCGTGGCGCTCATCGTGGTGGGCCCCAAGGATCTGCCGGTGCTTTTCCGCAATGTGGGCCGTTTCGTCGGCAAGGCGAAAGGGATGGCGCGCGAATTCAGCCGGGCGATGAACGACGCGGCCGACGAATCCGGCATGCGTGACGTGCAGAACACCCTGCGCTCGGCGACCAACCCGATGGGCAAGGCGATGGACGGGGTGAAGGATGCCGCGCGCTCCTTCACCGACTGGGATCCCGACAGCCATACCGGCAAGCTGGCCCAGGAACGGGCGGACGCGGCCAAGAAGATCCACGAGAGCACCGCCAAGATGGCGGCGGAGCGGCGTGCGTCGGAAGAGGCGGCCGAAGCCGCCAGCGCCGAGGAAGAGGACGACCTCGCCGATTTCGCGGCGCTCGACGCGGCGGACGGGCAGGACGAGGGCGCTGCGGAGGCGCCGCGCCCGACGAAGGCCGAGCCGGCGAAGTCACAAGCGGCGAAGAAGGCTGCTGCGGCCAAGCCGGCCTCCGGCAAGGCGACGGGGACCAAGAAAACCGCGGCGAAAGCCGCGACCGCCAAGACGCCGGCTGCCAAGAACGGGGCGGCGGCCAAGGCGACATCCGCCAAGGCAGGGTCCGCCAAGACGGGCGGGGCGAAGGCTGCGCCCAAGTCCGGGACGGCGAAGAACGGCAGTGCCAAGGCCGGGGCTGCGAAGTCCGGCACGGCGAAGGCTGGCACCGCGAAGGCTGGCACGCCAAAGTCCGCCAGCACGAAGACCGGCACCGCGAAGACCGCCGGCGCGTCCGGCAAGACGACTGGCAAGACGACCGGCTCCGCCAGCGGCGCCGCTGAGACGGGGACAGGTGACAACACATGAGCCAGGCGGACGAGATCGAGGACAGCGCCGCGCCGCTGATCGAGCATCTGGCCGAGCTGCGCACGCGGCTCATCCACTCCGTGGTGGCCTTCATCATCGGCATGTGCCTGTGCTTTGCCGTGGCCACCCCGATCTTCAATTTCCTGACCGCGCCGCTCTGCCAGGTGCTGGCGCAGCGCGGGCAGGATTGCGACCTGATCTTCATCTCGCCGCAGGAAGGCTTCTTCGTGGCGATCAAGATCTCGCTGCTGGGCGGGCTGATCCTGGCCTTCCCCTATATCGGCATGCAGATGTGGCGCTTCGTGGCGCCGGGGCTCTACAAGTCGGAGAAGGGCGCCTTCCTGCCCTTCCTGGTGGCCTCTCCCTTCATGTTCCTGCTCGGCGCGGCCTTCGCCTTCTACGTGGTCACGCCGCTTGCCTATGACTTCTTCCTGGGCTTCCAGCAATTCGGCCAAGGCGGCGAGGCCGTGGTCGACGAGGGCGTGCGGCAGGGGCTCTCGGTGGTCTTCCAGGGCTCGGCGCAGGAATACCTGAACCTGACCATCAAGTTCATCGTGGCCTTCGGGCTCTGCTTCCAGCTGCCCGTCCTGCTGACCCTGATGGGCAAGGCGGGTCTGGTCAGCTCCGAGGGGCTGGGCAACGTGCGCAAATACGCGGTGGTGGGCATCCTGGTCCTGGCCGCGCTGGTGACGCCGCCGGACGTGATCACCCAGGTGATCCTCTTCGTCGTGGTCTACGGGCTTTACGAGATTTCCATCTACCTTGTCCGCCGCGTCGAGCGGAAACGCGAGGCGCATCTGCGGGCCGAGGGGCTGTGGGTCGATGACGAGGACGACACCGAGACCGACGAGGACCGGAACACGTGACGGAACTGGACCGGATCGCGGCGGCGCTGGAGCGGATGGCTCCGGCGCCGCTGCAGGCCCCCGACTTCGACGCCGCCGACGCCTTCGTCTGGCACGTGGATCCCGACCGGCTGAGCCCGGTGCCGCGGGTCAACCGGGTGGAGCTCGACCTGCTTCTCGGCATCGACCGGGCGCGCAACACCCTGCTGGAGAACACGCTGCAATTCGCCCGCGGGCTGCCGGCCAACAATGCGCTGTTGTGGGGCGCGCGGGGCATGGGCAAGTCGAGCCTGGTCAAGGCGGTGCATGCCGAGGTCATGGCGCAGGGCGTGCCGCTCAAGGTGGTGGAACTGCAGCGCGAGGATCTGCCCTCGGTCACCCGGCTGCTGGCCCTGCTGCGCGACGCGCCCCACCGCTTCCTGCTGTTCTGCGACGACCTGTCCTTTTCCCATGACGACCAGCATTACAAGTCGCTCAAGGCGGTGCTGGATGGCGGGATCGAGGGGCGGCCGGACAACGTGCTGTTCTACGCCACGTCGAACCGGCGCCACCTGATGCCGCGCGACATGATCGAGAACGAGCGCTCCACCGCGATCTCGCCCTCGGAGGCGACGGAGGAGAAGGTGTCGCTCTCGGACCGGTTCGGGCTGTGGCTGGGCTTCCACCCCTGTTCGCAGGACGAGTACCTGTCGATGATCCGCGGCTATTGCGACGCCCACGGGGTCGAGATCGACGACGAGACCCTGCGGGCCGAGGCGATCGAGTGGCAGGCCACCCGCGGCGCCCGCTCGGGCCGGGTGGCCTGGCAATACTTCACCGATCTCGCGGGTCGGAAGGGGATCCGGATCACCGGCTGAGGCCCCGAACTCCACAAATCTGGCTTGCCGGAACCCGCGCTTCCTTCGTCGCGTTGTCACGATATTATGTCACGGGACACTGGCCGGCAGTCGCTCCGCCGGCTTTGGCTTGGGGAGTTCGGGGACATGAATCTCAAGGAAAGCTCGCGGCTCTACAATGGCAAGAGCGAGACGCTGGCGGCGCTGACGCTCCTGGGCAATTTCGCCGTCTATTTCGGGTCGCTGGCCGTGGCCATCGCCTATGTCCAGCTTTGGTACGTGCTGATCCCGGCGCTGCTGGTCCACGGCTTCGCGGGGGTGCGGCTTTACGTGTTGCAGCACGATTGCGGGCATCTCGCGCTCTGGCCCTCGCGGCGGGCGAACGAGCGGACGGGGCTCTTGCTGTCGACCTTCACCGCCACGCCGTTCAAGGTCATGCAGTACAATCACAACCTGCACCACGCCCATGTCGGCGAGCTGGACCATCGCGAGGCGGGCGAGGTCTATACCATGACGCTGAAGGAATGGCAGGCGGCGGGACCGTGGCGGCGGCTGTATTACCGGGTCTACCGCAACCCGCTGGTGATGATCCCGGTCGGCGCCTTCTGGACCTATTTCATCCGCTACCGCTGGCCGAAGAACACCCGCAAGGTCGGGGTCGCGGGCGTGCTGCTGCATGACGCGCTGTTCCTGGCCTATTTCGTGGCGCTCTACCTCGTCGCGGGCTGGGCCGGGCCGCTGGTGCTGTTTGCCGGGATCTGGCTGGCCGGGATGATCGGGGTCTTCCTCGTCTACCTGCAGCACAATTTCGAGGGCACCTACTGGGCCGAGCGGGGCGAGCGGGATTTCGTCCTGGCGACGATCCAGGGATCCTCCTGCCTCGATTTCGGCTGGGTCTTCGACGAGGCGGTGGCGAATATCACCAAGCACGACATCCACCACTTCAACCCCTCCATCCCCTCCTACCGGCTGCGGCAGGCGCATCGCGAGATGCGGGAGGATTTCGCGCTGCGCCGGATCGGCTTCGGCGAGGCGCTGCACTCGTTCCGGCTGAAGCTGTGGGACGAGGAGAGCGATGCGCTGGTGCCGTTCCCCGGGGCCAGTGTGGCGCAGGGCGCGGGGGAGATGCCGCGCGCGGCGTGAGGGCAGGGCCGGAGCGCCGGGAGGTCCGGGCGGAGCGGGCCGCGTAACGACAGGCCAGATATCGGGGCAGGTCAGCCGGACGGGGCGCCGTTCAGGCGGAGGTCGTGTCGCTCCGGGAAAGGCGCGCGTGAGGCATCGGCCCGAGCGCGTCGCGCCGCTTCGGCGATCAGCCTTCGGCCCGGGACTCTCCCAACGCCAAACGCCGTCAGGCCTGCAGTTCTGCGTCCCAGTAGAGGAAATCGATCCAGCTGTCGTGCAGGTGGTTGGGCGGGAATTTCCGGCCCATGTTGCGGAGCTCTTCCGCGCCGGGCTGGCGAGGCGGCTTGCGCAGGGCGAGGCCCGCGCGGCGCAGGGACTTGGAGCCCTTCTTGAGGTTGCAGGGCGCGCAGGCGGCCACCACGTTTTCCCAGCTGGTGATGCCCCCAGAGGCGCGCGGCACCACGTGGTCGAAGGTCAGGTCGCCCCGCGCGCCGCAATACTGGCAGCGGAATTCGTCCCTCAGAAAAAGATTGAAGCGCGTGAAGGCCACGCGCTTCTGGGGTTTGACGTAATCTTTCAGGACCACCACGCTCGGTATCTTGAGCGTCATCGAGGGGCTGCGCACCACGTCCTCGTATTCGGCGACGATATCCACCCTGTCGAGGAAGGCCGCCTTGATCGCGTCCTGCCAGGGCCAGAGCGACAATGGGTAGTAGGAGAGCGGCCTGTAATCCGCGTTGAGCACCAGCGCCGGATGCTGTTTCAGCGCCGCCGGCTGATGCGTGAAATGTGTCCTGAAATCGCCGTCCATTATCGAGTCCGTCCTCGCCCTGCCCGCTTTCTGCAGCGCCAGAGCGGGGAGCCCCGCCCCAACTTGCGATCACTATATATCTCGTCTCAAACGAAACAAGCCCCGCTACATGCGGTGTATGCGAGTGCTGCCTAGCCGCCTGCGATGACAGTGGCGTGACACTTATCCACAGATCGGCCGCCGGCCCGCACTTGCGGCCCCGCCGCGCGCCGCTAGCTGTCTCCCATGACCGACGAGATGCCCCAAGAGCCCCGCCAGGACGATCTGCCCGCCGCCGCGCCGCCCGGAGCGATGCTGGAAACCGCGCTTTACGCCGAGGATCTGGACGCGGCGGAGCGGTTCTATGCCGGTCTGCTGGGGCTGGAGGTGATCGTGCGGGTGCCCGGGCGGCACGTCTTCTTCCGCGTGGGGCCGGGCGTGTTGCTGCTGTTCAACCCGGAGGAGACGCAGAAGCCCTCGGGCAATCCCGACTTTCCGGTGCCGCCGCACGGGGCGCGCGGGCCGGGCCATGCCTGCTTTGCCGCCACGCTGCCCGAGATGGAGGCGCTGCGCGAACGGCTGGTCGCGGCGGGGGTGGAGATCGAATCGGATTTCCACTGGCCGAACGGCGCCCGCTCGATCTATTTCCGCGACCCGGCAGGCAATTCGCTGGAGATCGCGGAGCCGGGACTCTGGGCTCGCGACGGGTAAGGGGCGGCAGAGCCGGGCGGTCAGGCGGGCGTCGTCGTCTCCGCGCGTCTCAGCCCCAGCAGCGCGGTGACCGAGGCCAGCGCGGCGAGGCCGGCCGCGATCCCGACCACCCAGCGGAAGGCCACGAGACTGGCCGCCCGGTGCGCCGCCTCGGCGCCCTCCGCCGGGACGCCGAAATCCAGCGGCCCGCCCGCGGCGCGATAGGCCATCGCCGCCACGGCGCCCAGCAGCGCCACCGCCACGAGGCCCGACATCCGGCTGACCGCGTTGTTCACGCCCGAGGCGGCGCCGGTGCGGCTTTCCTCCGCCGCGCCCATCACCGCGGCCGAGAGCGGCGCCACCACCAGCGCCATGCCGAGCCCCGCCAGCGCCATGGCGGGCAGGGTGTGGCCCCAGAAATCCATCTGCGGCGCCGTCCACGCCACCAGCGTGTCGCCGCAGGCCACCAGCGCCGCCCCGAGCGCGATGGGCCCGCGCGGCCCGTGACGGTCGGCCCAGGCGCCCACCGGCCGCGACAGCGTGGCGAGGAAGACCGATTGCGGGGCGAAGGCGGCCGTCGCCTCCAGCTCGTTCACCGGCCAGAGCGGCACCACGTACATCGGCAGGAAGAACAGCATCGTGGACAGGGCGAAGTAGAGGAAGAAGGACAGCAGGTTGGCCGCCGCAAAGACCGGATGCCGGAACAGGTCGAGCGGCAGCATCGGGTCGCGGACCCGCGCCTCGTGGCGCAGGAACAGCGCGAAGATCGCCAGGCCCGCCAGCGACCAGAGCGGCCAGTAGCTGCCCGGCCGGCCGGCGAGCGTCAGCCCCCAGGCCAGCAGCAGCAGCCCGAGCGTCGCCAGCACCGCGCCCGTGCCGTCCACCGGGACGCCCGCCAGCCCGGTGCCGACCCGCGCATGACGGAAGAGAAGGAGCAGCGCCAGCCCGCCCAGCGGCAGGTTCACCGCGAAGATCCAGCGCCACATCTCCGGCCCGAGGCTGAGCGCGAGCCCGCCCACGATGGGGCCGATCGCCGTGGTCAGCGCCGAGGCCGCGGCCCAGGTGCCGATGGCGCGGCCCCGCTCTTCCCGCGGATAGGCGCGCGAGACCAGCGCCAGGGACCCCGGCACCATCAGCGCCGCGCCGAAACCCTGCACCGCCCGGGCCAGGATCAGCACCCCGGGCGTGGGCGCGGCGGCGCAGCCCAGCGAGGCCAGCACGAAGAGCGCGATGCCGCTGCCGAAGACCCGCGCCAGCCCGAAGCGGTCGGCGAGCGTGCCGCCGGTGAGGATCAGCGCGCAGAGCAGCAGGAGGTAGGCATTGGTCACCCATTGCGCTTGCGGCAGGGTGGCGCCCAGCGTCTCGCGGATGGAGGGCAGGGCGACGGCCACCACCGTGCCGTCGATGAAGCCGAGCGCCGAGGCGAGGATGGCGGTCACCAGCAGCCAGGGCCGGCTTTCGGGTGCGCAGATCGGCGGGCGCGACGAAAAAGGCACCGCCGGATCGTGCGGTGCCTCTTCAACTTGCATCCATCGGTCCTTTCGGACGGGCGGGGCGTTCAGACCCTCACGCGCCGCTGTTGGCGGGCCGGGCCTGTGCCGCTTGCTGCGGCTGGGCCTGCTGCTGGCCCGACTTGGCGTTCTTGGCGTTCAGCGGATCGTCCTGCCGCTGGACCGAGCCCTCGAAATGCGCGCCGCTCTCGATCGCGATGGTCTTGTGGATGATGTCGCCCTCGACCCGCGCGGTGGCGGTCAGGCGGACCTTCAGGCCACGGACCCGGCCGACGATGCGGCCATTGACCACCACGTCGTCCGCGGTGACCTCACCCTTGATCGTGGCGCTTTCGCCGACGGTCAGCAGGTGGGCACGGATGTCGCCCTCGACGGTGCCCTCGACCTGGATGTCGCCGCTGGTCTTGATGTTGCCGGTGATGTGCAGGTCCTGGGACAGCACGGATGCCGGGGGTTTCGCCTTGGGAGCGCTGGCCTTGAACTCGCCGGATTTCTGGGCCGGCTGAGGCGTCGCCTCGGGGGTGGCGGGCTTTGCCGCCTCCCCGGCTTTCGGGCCGGGCTCGTTGATCTTGCTCTTAGAAAACATCGTTCGCAGCCTTGATGTAGATCATGGGATTCACGGCCTTGCCCCCGACCCGCACCTCGTAGTGCAGATGGGTGCCCGTAGACCTTCCGGAGTTCCCCATATCACCGATCCGCTCCCCGCGCGAGACCCTTTGGCCTTTCTTGACGCGGATTTTGGACATGTGCGCATAGCGCGTCTCGATGCCGAATTCGTGCTGGATCTTCACCAGCCGGCCATAGCCCGACATCCAGCCCGCGTGGATGACGATGCCGTCGGCGGTGGAATAGATCGGCGTGCCCATCGGTGCGGCAAAATCGGTGCCCTTGTGCATCCGGCCCCAGCGACGGCCGAAGCCCGACGTGTAGCGGAACGGATCCTTGAGCGGCTTGGAGAAGGGCGCCTTCTGCGCGGCGATGCGGTAGAGGTTGAGGTCGTCCATCTCGTTCAGCAGGCGGTTGGCGCGCTCTTCCTCGAGGGTGGGCATCTCGCTGCGGGTGGAGAAGGAGATCGGGGTCATCGGGCCGCCGGTGCCGGAATAGCCCCGGCGCACCGTGTCGAGCATGTCCTCCGGATCCATGCCGGCGGCCTTGAACATCTTGTTCAGCGGCTCGACCGAGACGGTCATCGCATCCTCGAGCTGGCGGAAGATCTGGTCGTTCTTCTCTTCCATCAGCTTCATGTCATAGGCCATCTGGTCGGCCTGGCTCATGGCGACCTGGGCCTCCTGCTGGATCCGGTCGCGTTCCCGGGCGGTGCGGGCCAGTTCGGCGCTCAGCAGCGAGACGGCGCCGTCCCCGGCCGCCTCGGCGCCCGGCGCGGCGGCCTCGCCCTCTTCCAGGGCGGTCTCCAGCGTGGCCATGCGGGTCTTGACCGCCTCGCGTTCCTTCATCGTCTTGCGCAGGGTGGACTGGATCACCTCGATCCCGGTCTCGAGCTCGCGGCGCCGGGTCTCGGATTGCAGCAGCTGCGACTGCATCAGCGAGATCCGGTCGAGCGCGGAGTTGAACCGGTCCTGCGCGGCCAGCGCCTCTTGGGCGCGGGTGTCGCGTTCCTCGGAGAGCTGGTTCAGCCGCTGCTGGTAGGTTTCCTGATCGCGCCTGGCCTGGTCGCGGAAATTTCCGGCGCCGATCGAATCCATGAGCAGGATCGCCGTGGCGATGATCGACCAGGAGACGACGAGCGAGACCCCGAGAAAGGCCACGGCCTGCGTGCCCGAGCGGAGCCGGATGAACCTGGTGTCGGTATCTGAGCGGAGAAACAGCCGCCGTTCGGGAAAGAAACGCTCCAGCAGCGCATGAATTCGGATCGCCAGACCTGTTCTCACGGTCACCTGTCCCCTTGGTCCCATCTCAATACCGGCACTCCGTACCCCTTCGGGTGCCTTGCGGGGTTGCTTAGCGCAGGGGTTCTTCACATGGCAACAAGTTTGCCCCCTCGATTCGCTCCAGCGCGGTGAATCGCCGTCAATCAGCAAAATTCCGCCGATTATCAGTTTTTCGTGAGCGTTGCCGCGGTGCCATGCGGGCGGGAAAAGCGATTTTCTGCGGGGGCTTGGGTGGGGATCGGGGCCGAGCCGCGGGTCGCGAGGGCGTCGGGGAGGCGGCGAGGGGGCGGCGCAGACCCCTGGCGGCGTGGCGGTTCAGAAGGAGGCAGGGGGCGCTGCCCCCTCGTCGCTTCGCTCCTCACCCCCGGGATATTTATGGTCAGAAGAAGCGGGGGGAGGTCCGGCGGCGGCGCGTGGGTCCGGCGGGGGCGCGGGTCAGGTGAGGGGCCAGTAGAAATCGGGCGGCAGGCCGGCCTCAGCGCGCTTTTCCTCGTTGAAGGGCGGCTTCAGGGCGCCGTGGAAATAGCGTTGGACGAGGGCGTGGAAGGCCTCCTTCGGGTCGCGATCCTCGCGGCCGCAGAGGAAGTGGAACCACTTGGAACCATAGGCCACATGCGCCACCTCCTCGGAATAGATCGTCTCCAGCGCGGCGACCGCGTGGTCGGCGCCGGCCTTGCGGAAGATGTCGATCATGCCGGGGGTGACGTCGAGGCCGCGCGCCTCCAGCACCATGGGGACCACGGCGAGGCGGCCCATGACATCTTCCGCCGTCTCCTCGGCGGCGCGCCACATGCCCGCATGGGCCGGCAGCGCGCCGTAATGCGAGCCCGCGGCCTCGAGGCAGTCGCAGACGAGGTCGAAATGCTTCGATTCCTCGGCGGCGGCCTTCACCCAATCGTCGTAGAACCCCATGGGCATGGGCAGGTGGGCGAAGCGCGGGATGATGTCCCAGTGGAGATCCACCGCGTTCAGCTCGATATGCGCCACCGCGTGCAGCAGCGCGATGCGGCCCTGCGGGCTGCCGGGGCGGCGGCGGGGCACGTCGCGCGGGTCGCGCAGCTCGGGCGCG
>SRJI02001130.1 GCA_005473895.2 Carideicomes alvinocaridis | reverse complement strand
ACAAGTTCGCCATCTCCGTGCCGTTCGCCAAGCAGTCGGCCGCCCCGTCCCTGGCCCACAAGGCCGTGGGCTACGGCCTGGCCGGCGAGCGCGTGGACGGCAACGACCTCGGCGCCCTGCTGGCCGTGCTGGGCCGCGCCGTGGACCTGTGCCGGCAGGGCCAGGGCCCCTTCCTCGTGGAGGCGGACACCTACCGCATGCAGGCGCACACCAACACGGACGACCCCTCGCGCTACCGCGACGACGCCGAGGTGAAGGAGTGGGAGGCGCGCGACCCGCTGCGCCGCATGACCGCCTACCTCGAGTCCACCGGCGCCCTCACCGAGGAGGTCTCGGCCCAGATCGCCC
>SRJI02001129.1 GCA_005473895.2 Carideicomes alvinocaridis | reverse complement strand
CGAGCAGGGCGTTGCCGCCGTAGCCGGAGCCGAAGGACCAGATGGAGCGCTCCTCGGGGAAGTGCACGATCCACTTGGTCTCGTTGCACGGCCACGGCACGTCCTGCTCGCCCGGCTCCAGCGGGGCGCCCACGGAGTGCACGGCCGGCACGTAGAAGGCCTGCTCGCGGGACATCTTGTCCAGCACGTCCTGGCCGATGCGGGCCATGATGCGCATCGACAGGACCACGTAGGCGGAGTCGGTGATCTCCACGCCGTACTTCGGGTCCTCGGCGTCGAGGTGGCCCATCACGAACGGGATCACGTACATGGTGCGGCCGCGCATGGCGCCGGTGAACGCGTCGTCGA
>SRJI02001128.1 GCA_005473895.2 Carideicomes alvinocaridis | reverse complement strand
CAGGTGAACCCCGATGATCGAGGGCCTGCTGATCCTGCTGCTCTGCCAGCTGGCGGGCACGCTCGTGGCCGACACGCTGCACCTGCCGATCCCCGGGGCCGTGCTGGGCATGCTCCTGCTGCTCGGCCTGCTCGCGTGGCGCCGGCCGGCCGAGGACGCGCCGGTGATGACGGCGAGCCATCACCTGCTCCAGCACCTGCCGCTGCTGTTCGTCCCGGCGGGCGTCGGCGTCGTCGCGGTGCTGGGCCTCATCGGGGAACACCGGGCGCTGATGCTGGTCGGCTTCGTGGTGCCCTGGCTGCTGGGGCTGGTGGTCACCGCCGGCGTCGCCGCCCCGCTCGCCCGCCG
>SRJI02001127.1 GCA_005473895.2 Carideicomes alvinocaridis | reverse complement strand
GCTGACCTTCTGGGTCTGCTCGGACGCGCTCTGGCCACCCTGGTGCCGGATGCCCTGACTCCCCGGCCCCTGCCTGCCCGATCCCTGCTGCCCGAACCCCCCTGTCCCCGCACCGGCCTGGCCTGCGCTGACCTGCCCGGCGCCGGGCGGGATGGTGCCGTGCGGACCACTCCCGTGGCCGCCCTGCCCCTGCCTGCCAGCCCCCTGCTGGCCGCCCGCTTGTTGCCCAGGCGCTTGCTGGCCAGGGCACGGCCCACGAGACCCGGCTCGCCGATCCCCGTGACGACGACGCGCGCGGGGTCTCCGAGCAGATCGTGCGGCAGGACGGGCCCACCGTCTGAGCCGATC
>SRJI02001126.1 GCA_005473895.2 Carideicomes alvinocaridis | reverse complement strand
TCGTCGTGATCCTGGCGATCACCGTGGCGATCTCCCTGGCCTCGCCCAAGGGCCAGGCCCTGCGGGCGCTGCAGAACGCCGAGAAGTACTCGTACCGGTACTCGAAGCTGGCCGAGGACGCCGACCCGGCCGAGCGTGAGCGCGCCGCCGCCCTGATGGACCGCTGGACGGCCCGGGCCGAGGCCCTGGACCAGCGCTGGCGCGACCAGCTGCTCGAGCACAAGGACGCGTGGTCGGCCATCATCCGCACGGCCCACGAGACCCGGCTCGCCGATCCCCGTGACGACGACGCGCGCGGGGTCTCCGAGCAGATCGTGCGGCAGGACGGGCCCACCGTCTGAGCCGATC
>SRJI02001125.1 GCA_005473895.2 Carideicomes alvinocaridis | reverse complement strand
GGAAGCGGTCCTGGTCGGCGGGACGGGGGCGGGGGACGGCGACGTCGGCGGGCATGGCCCCACCCTAGCCGCGCCGCGCGGCGGCTCGCCGGTCCCGGATAGGCTCGGTCCATGTCCGAGACCGCGCCCGCTGCACCCCGCGATGAGGCGACGATCCTGCACGTGGACATGGACGCGTTCTTCCTGTCCGTCGAGCTGCGCGAACGGCCCGACCTCGAGGGGCGTCCCGCCGCCGTCGCCGCCCCGAGCGGCCGGTCCGTGGTGCTCTCCGCCTCGTATGCGGCGCGGGCCTACGGGATCCGCTCGGCGATGCCCCTGGCGCACGCCCGCGCCCTGTGCCCGCCGCTCG
>SRJI02001124.1 GCA_005473895.2 Carideicomes alvinocaridis | reverse complement strand
GCATCCGCTGGGGCGAGCACCCCTTCGGCCAGGACACCACGGGCAAGGACTACTTCGCCCTCGTGATGCGCGGGACCCAGCAGTCCATGATCATCGCGGCCATCGTGGGGCTGCTCTCCACCGTGATCGGCGCGATCGTCGGCGCCGTGTCCGGCTACTTCGGCGGCTGGGTCGACTCCGTGCTGATGCGCCTGACCGACCTGATCATCGTCATCCCGCTGCTCGTGCTCGCCGCGGTGCTCGGCCAGATGGCCAGCGGCATGAAGATGGGCATCCTCCCGCTCGCGGTGGTGCTCGGCCTCGGGGCGTGCGGGCGCAGCTCGGCCTCGAGCGTGTCCGCGAAGTCGCG
>SRJI02001123.1 GCA_005473895.2 Carideicomes alvinocaridis | reverse complement strand
TCGGGGCCGGGATCTCGAAGTGCGCCTTCATGGCCTCGACCGCCTCGTCGGACAGCCGCTGCATCCACGTGCGCAGAGCCTCGGTGCCCTTCAGGGTCCGCTCCGGGTCCGCGTCCAGGATCGCGCGCGCCTCCTCGATCGTGGCGCCCGGCCGGATGCGTTCGGCGTCCACCTGCTGCGCCGCGATGATGCGGGCCAGTTCCTCCTGGCCCCAGCGGTAGGTCTCCTCGAGGTCGATCTCGGCGCCGAGGAAGACCCGGGAGGCCAGCCGGTAGTGCTCGATCCCGACGCCGTCCGCCTCCGGGGCGTGCGGGCGCAGCTCGGCCTCGAGCGTGTCCGCGAAGTCGCG
>SRJI02001122.1 GCA_005473895.2 Carideicomes alvinocaridis | reverse complement strand
AACAGCATGGTCTGGCGCACGGCCGGGACGGCGGCGAGCAGGGTCTCGACGTCCGGGAGGAAGCCGAGGTCCAGCATCTCGTCCGCCTCGTCCAGCACCACGGTGTTCACCAGGTCCAGGCGCAGGTGGCGCTGACGCATCAGGTCGATGAGGCGGCCGGGGGTGCCGACCACGATCTCGACGCCGCGCTGCAGCTCCTCGATCTGCGGCTCGTAGGCGCGGCCGCCGTAGATGGTGGCGATGCGCAGAGGGCGGCGGGCGGCGGCGGCCGTGAGGTCGCCGGCCACCTGGACGGCGAGCTCGCGCGTCGGGGCGACGATTCACCCGGCACCGCCTCACCCGGCGTCCG
>SRJI02001121.1 GCA_005473895.2 Carideicomes alvinocaridis | reverse complement strand
GCTTCCGGACGGACTGCCGTGGCACCTCGTCTCCGAGCCCACCTCCCCACGTGAACCGTTCGTGGCCCGTCAGGTCACGCGCCTGCGACCGGACGTCGTCTTCTCGCCCATGCAGACCATGGGTTCGTGGGGACGGGACTACGCCCTGATCCTGACGCTCCACGACCTCATCTACTACGAGCACCGCACCCCGCCACGGAACCTGCCCGAGCCGATCCGCTGGCTCTGGTGGGCGTACCACCTGACCAAGACCCCACAGCGGCTCCTGCTCGACCGTGCGGATGCGGTCGCCACGGTCTCCCGGACGACGGCGGAGCTCATCACCCGGCACCGCCTCACCCGGCGTCCG
>SRJI02001119.1 GCA_005473895.2 Carideicomes alvinocaridis | reverse complement strand
TTTAATACGGTATTTGATGGACATTCTGTAGATTCCATCTTCCATATCTTCCTCTCTGGAGAAAACCAACTTTACAGGTTTCTTGGCTTTATCGGCAATTTCAGCAGCTTCAATGGCAAAGTTACCATAGAGTCTTCGTCCAAAGCCACCACCAATACGGGTCATTTCCAAATGGATATCATCGGCTTCGCGGCCTAACAATTGTGCCACAAAACCAGCAGTGCCTTCTGGAGTTTGTATAGGGCCCACTAGGTGCACTTTCTCTTCGGTGACATTTCGCCGACCACATCGGTGCCGATGGGGTGCTGACCGAGGACGTCTCCTTCACCAGCTCCTCGGCCGCGGCCGG
>SRJI02001118.1 GCA_005473895.2 Carideicomes alvinocaridis | reverse complement strand
TGGAGGAGTACGCCGACAAGGCCAAGCTCCTGATCAGCGCCCTGGGGCACCGCGTCTTCGAGAGCGCCGACGGCTCACATGCCGCGGCCGCGGCGGGCCGGGCCACCCAGGCGCCCGAAGCGGCGCCGAAGCGCACCCTGTTCACCATGACGGTCAACGGCGTCAGAGCCCAGGGACACCCCACGCCGGACGGGTTCGTCGTCCTGCGGGGCAGCGGCCTCATGGAGGGGTTGCGGCCCAGCGCACCCCCCGGTGTCCGGGCGGGCCGGGAGCGCTTCGCCGACCACATCGGTGCCGATGGGGTGCTGACCGAGGACGTCTCCTTCACCAGCTCCTCGGCCGCGGCCGG
>SRJI02001117.1 GCA_005473895.2 Carideicomes alvinocaridis | reverse complement strand
CCACGCTCGGCCGGGACCAGCTCTTCTGGGGCCTGATCGCCGGCCTGATCGGCCTCGGCCTCGTGGCCGTGTACCAGTTCTTCCAGTACCGGGCCCTGGGCCTGCTGACCTTCGCCTCGATCATCGTGGCGGGCGTGCTGACGTGGCTGGCCATCGCGATCCTGGGCTGGACGGACAACTACCGCCTGTCCCTCGCGGGCATCGCCGGGCTCATCGTGGCGATCGGACTGACGGCGGACTCGTTCATCGTCTACTTCGAACGCATCAAGGACGAGCTGCGCGCAGGCCACACCGTGCCCGTCGCCGTGCACGAGGGCTGGAAGCGCGCCCAGCGGACGATCACCGCGTCC
>SRJI02001116.1 GCA_005473895.2 Carideicomes alvinocaridis | reverse complement strand
GGTCTGCGCGGACCTGTCCCGCCAGCTCGTCGCCGACGCCGAGGGCGCCCGGCACGACATCGCCGTGCGCGTGGTCCACGCCGAGACCGAGGAGGCGGCCGAGGCCGTCGCGCGCGCCGTCGGCCGCTCCAACCTGTTCAAGACCGCGATCTTCGGCCAGGACCCGAACTGGGGACGCGTGATCGCCGCCGTCGGCACGGTCCCGGAGTCGGTCGCCGCCTTCGACCCGTACGCCCTCGACGTGCGCTTCAACGGCGTCCAGGTGTGCCGCGCCTCCGGCGTGGGGGAGGACCGCTCCCGCGTGGACCTCTCGGCCCGCGAGGTGCTCGTCGAGGTCGACCTGCACGCCG
>SRJI02001115.1 GCA_005473895.2 Carideicomes alvinocaridis | reverse complement strand
GTGACCCCAGCGGGATTTGAACCCGCGTTACCGCCGTGAGAGGGCGGCGTACTAGGCCGCTATACGATGGGGCCGAGCGCGCTGTCCGCGTGTGCGGAAGCGATGCCGTGGAGACCTTCTTCTGCGCCTGCGTCTCCTGTTGGGGCCGAGCGCGCTGTCCGCGTGTGCGGAAGCGATGCCGTGGAGACCTTCTTCTGCGTGCGTGACCCCAGCGGGATTTGAACCCGCGTTACCGCCGTGAGACCGTTCCGGTCCGAGGACCGGGCGGCGACTGCGTGACCCCAGCGGGATTTGAACCCGCGTTACCGCCGTGAGAGGGCGGCGTACTAGGCCGCTATACGATGGGGCCG
>SRJI02001114.1 GCA_005473895.2 Carideicomes alvinocaridis | reverse complement strand
CGCTCGCCGTCGGAGAGGGTGCCGAACGCGCGGTGCGCGAGGCGGGAGAGCCCCCAGGTCGCCACGAGGCCGAGCGCGCGGGCGCGATCCTCCGTCTCGTACCGCTCGCGCCACGTGCCGGTGATCCCGTAGGCGGCGGTGACGACGGCGTCCTGCACGGTCTCGTTCGCGGGCACCTGGGCGGCGAGCTGGGCGGAGGACAGGCCGATGCGCGGGCGCAGCTCGAACACGTCGACGGCGCCGAGCACCTCGTCCAGCACGCCGACGTCGCCGGCGGTCGGGTGCAGGCGGGCCGCGGCCAACTGGAGCAGCGTCGACTTGCCGGCGCCGTTCGGGCCCATCACGATCCA
>SRJI02001113.1 GCA_005473895.2 Carideicomes alvinocaridis | reverse complement strand
CTGCTCATTGCAACTGTTGCCTTGTTTACCATGTGCAACTCCACTTCAATTGAGGATGAGATTGAATACACCGAGGCGACCCTTGGGAATGAAAAAATTTCTATAGACCCCAACGGTATTGAGGATAAACTCATGGATATGGTGAACGACCACAGGGTTTCCATAGGAATGAACACCCTCCAAGACAGTCCGTCCTCCTACAAATATGCCGAGGAACACAACGACTATATGATTGCAAAAAACAAACTGAGCCATGACAATTTCGAGTCTAGGGCCAATAAGATAGCCGAGGAAACTGACGCAGTTGGGATTTCGGAAAATGTAGCTCGGTATTATATTTCAGCAGAAAA
>SRJI02000118.1 GCA_005473895.2 Carideicomes alvinocaridis | reverse complement strand
GCTGGGATCCGTCGCTGCAGGTCTTCGCGCGGCCCCTGCGCTACTCACGACCGGCGGGCGGGAACGCCTCGCCGGTATCGCCGCCTTCGGCTAACTCTCGCCCGCTACGGAGGTTCGCGGCGGCAATCTCCTCTATGCCGACCCTTTTGGGTATACCCCTTTACACACCCCGTCTGCCCACGAGAGCATCACGTCAGAGACGGTCCCAAAACGGGCCGTTAGACAGAAGTGTCGGGGGGTCTAAGACGTGGTTGGACAGACTGTGGCCTATGTGCGGGTGAGTTCGGCCGAGCAGAACCTGGATCGTCAGCTCGAGGCGGTGGGGGAGTGCGACCGCATCTTCCAGGACAAGATCTCCGGCAGCTCGAGGGCCAAGCGCGCCGGGTTGGCGGAGCTGATGACCTACGTGCGGGAGGGGGACCTGGTGAAGGTCGCCTCCATGGACCGCCTCGGCCGCGACACTCGGGACCTCTATGCGATCGTGGACGAGCTCACCGCCAAGGGGTGCGCGGTGCAGTTCGTGTCCGAGCGGATCACCGTGGACAAGTCCGGCACCTCCCCAGTGGACGGGCTCATGCTGGGCATCCTGGCGGCGTTCGCTGAGTTCGAGCGCCGGCGGATCAAGGAGCGCCAGGCCGAGGGCATCGCCTTGGCCAAGGCCCGCGGCAAGTACGTGCAGGTCCCGAAGCTCTCGGACACCGACGTGGAGCAGGCGCGCGTGATGATCGAGATGGGGATCCCGAAGGCTGAGGTGGCGCGCGCGTTCGGGGTGAGCCGGCAGACCCTGTACACCTCGTTGCGCCGGCAAGCCTCAGACTGAACCCCATCCTCGGCCGCCGGCGTCTCTTGAGTTTCTGCTTCAGTACGCGGGCGCGGCCTTGTACAGGGATTCAGCGTCTTGGGCTGCGTGGACGCCGGCCTGGACGACGTCGTTCTTCATGTCCAGCACCCGCAGCTGGCCGTCGATCTCAGCGACGGCCTCGATCCGGCCGAATGCGTCCCCGTGGGCCTGGGC
>SRJI02001112.1 GCA_005473895.2 Carideicomes alvinocaridis | reverse complement strand
TCCGGTACCGGGCGCTGACCCCGCGCGGAGCCCTCCTCCTGACCGGAGCGGTCAACACCGTGGGCGCCCTGCTGGGCATCGGGCTCATCACGCTGAGCGTGCACTACTTCACCTCGCCCGCGGTGCGCAGCGAGATCGGCCCCCTGGCCGTGGGCGTGTCCTGCGCGGTGACCCTCGTGTGGGGTCTGCTGCTGTGGTGGCGGCGCCTGCCCGGCTCCAGCACGCACGCGCTGATCTCCGCGCTGGCGGGCAGCCACCTCGCCGTGCGCCTGAGCCTGCACATCGACGTCGCCCACACCATCTTCGACCTCGTCCGCGCCGAGGTGCTGCTCAGCCTGCTGCTCTCGCCC
>SRJI02001111.1 GCA_005473895.2 Carideicomes alvinocaridis | reverse complement strand
GACAGAGCGGCGCTCTCGGCCGCGACCGGCGGCGGGGCGGTGCACGAGGCCGCCGCCGTGGCCGCCCGAGATGAGAACGACGGGCCCATCCGCACCGTGGTGCTCAACCTCACGCGGGTGGACTGGATCGACGACGTCGGCCGACGGCTGATCGCCGAGGGCGTGCGCCGGCTGCAGGCCGACGGCGTGCGCGTGGAGGTCGAGGATCCGGAGCGCATCCTGCCGCTGGAGGAGGCCGGCGCCCACTGAGGCGGCGGGGCGGGCAGGAGGGGGGGGCGCGGCGGTGTTCTCCGTCTCGCCCCCTTTCGTTCAACTGCTGTTCATGTGAGAATGGGCGGTCTCATCCCTTGA
>SRJI02001110.1 GCA_005473895.2 Carideicomes alvinocaridis | reverse complement strand
GGGGCGCGGCCGGGCGGCCGAGGGGAGGGAGGAGGTCAGCGGACATCACGGGCCTCCTCGGGGCCGGTGGAGGAGTCACGGGCCACGGGCTCGGCGCCGCTCGGGGCGTCGGTGACCGGGGTGCCGTGCACGCGGGCGTACATCTCGTTCCAGCGGCGCAGCTCCGCGTCGCCGTCKCGGTCGGCCTGCCGGTCCAGCCGGACCGCGTTCTTGCGGTCGCTGCGATACCAGAGCACGGCCACCATCACCGCCATCATCACGGTGGGGAACTCGCCGATGCCCCACATCACCGCGCCGCCGATGCGCTGGTCCTCGAGGGCGGTGGGGCCCCAGTCGCGGCCCATGTTGCCG
>SRJI02001109.1 GCA_005473895.2 Carideicomes alvinocaridis | reverse complement strand
TCGACCCAGTTCACGCCCCAGGTGCTCGACCGCGGGGCCCAGCGGCTGCTGCAGGAGCTCGAGATCCCGCTCTCGCGGCTGCTCGCCCGGATGGAGCTGACCGGCATCGCCGTCGACGTCGACGCCCTGACCGGCCTGCGCGAGGACTTCACCGCCGCCGCCGACGCCGCCAAGGAGTCCGCGTGGGCGTCCGTCGCGGAGGAGACCGGCGGGATGCAGGTCAACCTCGGCTCGCCCAAGCAACTGCAGGAGGTGCTGTTCGAGCGGCTCAACATGCCGCGCACGCGCAAGACGAAGACCGGCTACTCCACGGACGTGGACTCGCTGCAGGACCTGCTCGAGCAGACCCGG
>SRJI02001108.1 GCA_005473895.2 Carideicomes alvinocaridis | reverse complement strand
GGGGCGAGGTCGGCGGCCACCTCTCGGGCGACCCCCTCGAGGGCGGAGGCGTACTGGGCGACCCAGGCGCGCAGCGTCAGGTGCTCCCGCATCCACGCCGTGAGCGTCTCCTCGGACTCCGGGGTGAGGGCGAAGCCCGCCCCCGCCGCGCCCGGGCTGGTGCGCTCCACATCCAGGGCGAGCACGTCCCTGAGCAGCGCGGCCAGGCCCTGGCGCAGCTGCGAGGCGCCGGTACGACCGGACTGGAAGGCGGCGCGCACCTCGCGGCACTGCAGGCTCTCGTCGGCCACGTCGACGGCGAGGACGTCACCGGTGGCGGGGGTGAGGCCCAGGGCGGCACGGGCTGACTCC
>SRJI02001107.1 GCA_005473895.2 Carideicomes alvinocaridis | reverse complement strand
TGACGGCCCAGCCCACGGCGATCACCGGCACGATCAGGGCGGTGAGGATGTAGCCCCAGAACTCCCAGCCGGGGCCGTTCAGGGTGTCCCCGCCGAGCTGGCGGACGGCGGCGGCCGCCGCGTAGACGAGCGTGAACAGCTCGACGGCGGCCACCGAGAGGATCGAGGCGTCCGCGGGGTGGCGGCGGATCGCCGTCATCACCCCGCAGACCACGAACGAGACGGCACCGATCACCAGTCCCGTCCAGAACCAGGCGTCGAGGATCATGCGGTCCTTCCCTGTCCCGGCCCCACGGCCGGGGCGAACACGAGCTGGGGCTTGGCGACGTCGGCGCCGCGGCGGCGCACGTC
>SRJI02001106.1 GCA_005473895.2 Carideicomes alvinocaridis | reverse complement strand
GGAGGAGAGGTCGAGGCGGCCCGTCTCCGCGGTGTGGTGGTGCACCACGCGCAGGCCCGGGAACTGGTCGGCCAGCTCGGCCAGCTCCTCGCGGAACAGGGCGTCCTCGGGGGTGCGGGAGGAGTGGATGAGCACGACGTCGGCATCCCGGCGCGCCGGCACGAGCGTGCGGATCATGGACATCACCGGGGTCAGGCCCGAGCCGGCGGTGAGCATGAGCAGCGGGCGCGGCTCATCCGGCAGGGTGAAGTCGCCCTCGGGGATGTCGAGGAAGAGGACGTCGCCGGGCTTCGTGTGGCGCACGAGCGTGCCGGAGACGAGGCCGATGTCGGACACCGTGATCTCCGGGTC
>SRJI02001105.1 GCA_005473895.2 Carideicomes alvinocaridis | reverse complement strand
CCGTCCACCTTCCACTGGCCGTGCGGCTTGGCGGAGGGACGGCGCGGAGTGCGCGCCGGCCTCGACGTCTCGTTCACCTGGGTCATGGCCGCCACGCTAGGAACCCGGCATGCCGGCCCCAAGATCGTCGACGCGGTTCGTCACGTTCCCGGGGCCGGGCCGCGGCGGGGACCCGGCCCGGCCCCGGTCGTGTGACGGACGGCTCAGCGGCCTCCGGCGGCTCCCCTCGGGGCCTCTACGAGGGCGGACCGCAGCCGGTCCAGGGCGATCCGCGCCACCAGCGGATGCGGCAGCAGGGGGTCGGTGACCGCGTCCGCGCCGCTCTCGCCGAGTCGGTCGTGGAAGTACCCG
>SRJI02001104.1 GCA_005473895.2 Carideicomes alvinocaridis | reverse complement strand
AACGAAGGTGCCCTCGGAGGGCGCCGTTTCCCGAACGAAAGCGCCCTCGGAGGGCGCCGTTTCCCGAACGAAAGCGCCCTCGGGGGTGCGGGCGGGGGTGCCGTCGGGGGTCTCCTCCGGCTCGTCGAGGAGTTCGAAGATGCGCTCGGCCGACGCCACGCCGGAGATCAGCATGTTGGACATGCCGGCGATCTGCCCGAGCGGCTGGTTGAACTCGCGCGAGTACTGGATGAACGCGGTCACGGCGCCGAGGGTCATCTGCCCGTTGGCCACGCGCAGGCCGCCGGCCACCGCGATGCCCACGTAGCCCAGCCAGTTCACCCACTGCATGATCGGCATGATCATCCCCGA
>SRJI02001103.1 GCA_005473895.2 Carideicomes alvinocaridis | reverse complement strand
GACTCCGCTGCCCCGTCAGGACCTCTACCGGCTGGCCAGCGGCGTGCACGCGACCACCCGGCGCGTCGTGTCGGCGGGCGTGCTGATCCAACGGGCCGACCTCGAGGAGCTGCCGACGCATGCCCTCGACGTCCTGGAGACCGTGGGCCGGCAGGCCGAGCTGCTCGCCCGCGGCGCCGCCGAGATGCGCGACCTCGACGCCCTGGAGGCCACGTGGATGCAGCTGCTGCGCGCCTCCCGCCGCACGGAGCGGATCATGGTCGAGTGGCTCGCCGATCTCGGCATGGACCTGCTGCAGCGCGACTACAACCGCCAGCGCGAGGTCGCCTGGGCGCTGCACGCGGCGCTCGA
>SRJI02001102.1 GCA_005473895.2 Carideicomes alvinocaridis | reverse complement strand
AGAATCAACCTTAGCTATCAAATTAGTATTTTCATTYCTAAGGTTGTCWATYRTCTCAYGGCAAGYGCTTAGCTCACTAGATAATTTTTCACATTTCTCAATTTCTAGAGCATAAGCATTTTTAACCTTAACATGYTTCTTGTTTTCCTTAATWAGGAAGTCCTCTTGAGAATCCAAAAGGTCATCCTTTTCATGAATAGCACTAAYYAATTCATTYAATTTTTCCTTTTGAGCTATGTTAAGGTTGGCAAAAAGAGTACGCAAGTTATCCTCCTCATCACTAGCATTTTCATCACTAGAGGTTTCATATTTAGTGGAGGATTTGGATTTAACCTTCTTCTTTTTGCCGTC
>SRJI02001100.1 GCA_005473895.2 Carideicomes alvinocaridis | reverse complement strand
GCGCGGCGCGCAGGGCGGGGTCGGTGGCGGGGTCGTCCCGGACCTGCTCCAGACCGCCGGCGCGGACGGCCACCTGATAGGCGGCCAGCTGGGGCTGGCGCGCCATCTCCGCACCGGTGGGCGCGCTGCGGCCGGTCTTGAGGTCGGCGATGAAGGGCCGGCCCTGCGCGTCCGCCTCGAGCCGGTCCACGACGCCGGTGATCCGGACGGTGGTCCCGCCCCAGGTCAGGTCCGCGAGGAGCCGCACCTCCTGGGCCACGGGCCGACGCCCGGCCGCCCGGGCGATGCTCCAGTAGCCGATGTAGGCGTCCACCAGGCCGCGGGCCCGGTCGTGCTCGATCTCCGTGATCCA
>SRJI02001099.1 GCA_005473895.2 Carideicomes alvinocaridis | reverse complement strand
CGGGTAGTCGAGGTCGCGCAGGGACTGCACGGCCACCGCGCCGAACGCCTCGTTGATCTCGATGAAGTCGAGGTCGGCCACGTCCCAGCCCTGCTTCCGCACGGCGGCGTTGATCGCGTCCGAGGGCTGCGAGTGCAGCTGCGAGCTGTCCGGGCCGGCGGTCTGGCCGGGCGCGCCCACCGTGGCGAGGACCGTCAGGCCCTTCTCCTCGGCGAAGGCCCGCGAGGTCACCACGAGGGCGGCGGCGCCGTCGGACAGGGGCGAGGAGTTGCCGGCGGTGATCGTGCCGTCCTTCGCGAACGCCGGGCGCAGGGCGCCCAGCGACTCGGCGGTCGTGTCCGGTCGGACCCCA
>SRJI02001098.1 GCA_005473895.2 Carideicomes alvinocaridis | reverse complement strand
CGCCCTTCTGCATGCGCAGATCGCACGGGTCCATGCCGCTGGGCTCCACGGCCACGAACGTCTTGGCGAGGAAGCGGTGGTCTTCGTCGAACGCCTTGAGCGCGGCCTTCTGCCCGGCCTCGTCGCCGTCGAAGGTGAAGATCACCTCGCCGCCCGTGCCGTCGTCGGAGATCAGGCGGCGGGCCACCTTGATGTGGTCCGCGCCGAACGCGGTGCCGCACGTGGCCACCGCCGTCCCGACGCCGGCCAGGTGGGCCGCCATCACGTCCGTGTAGCCCTCGACGAGCACCAGCTGACGCTCCTTGGCGATGGTCCGCTTGGCCAGGTCGATCCCGTAGAGCACCTGCGACTT
>SRJI02001097.1 GCA_005473895.2 Carideicomes alvinocaridis | reverse complement strand
TGCACGCCTGGGTGCAGGCGGTGCGCGGGGACTTCCGCACCGTCTCCCTGCTCGGCTTCTCGCAGGGCATGGCCATGGCCACGTCGCTGCTGCGCCTGGACCCGGAGGCCTACGCGTGCACCGTGGCGCTGTCCGGCTTCGTGGTGGACCCGGAGCTCGCCGAGCCGCAGCTGCGCGAGCTGTTCACCCGGGACGACGACGTCGCCCGCGTCCGGCCGAAGGTCTTCTGGGGTCGCGGCCAGGACGACCCGATCATCTCCGCTGCGCGAGCTGTTCACCCGGGACGACGACGTCGCCCGCGTCCGGCCGAAGGTCTTCTGGGGTCGCGGCCAGGACGACCCGATCATCTCCG
>SRJI02001096.1 GCA_005473895.2 Carideicomes alvinocaridis | reverse complement strand
GGGATCGGCGCGTCCGGGATGGGCGCGTACCACGGCATCCACGGGTTCGAGACGTTCTCCCACCTGCGCCCGTCCATCACGAAGTCGGACCAGGTGGACACGCTCAAGACCGCGTACCCGCCGTACGGGCGGATGAAGCGGGCGCTGCTGCCGAAGATGCTCTGAGGGGGCGGGGATCAGCGCTGCGGCCAGAGTCTGCGGCGGGCGTAGACCTCGGCGAGGACGTCGGCGCGGTCGGTCATGACGCCGTCGACACCGAGGTCGAGCAGGCGCTCGATCTCCGCGGGCTCGTGGTCGGTCATGACGCCGTCGACACCGAGGTCGAGCAGGCGCTCGATCTCCGCGGGCTCGT
>SRJI02001095.1 GCA_005473895.2 Carideicomes alvinocaridis | reverse complement strand
CATCTCAGATCGGAGGTCTTCTCCGGCTCGCAGATCCGCGGCTCCCCCATCCACTCTTTGCAGGTCCAGAACCAGTCCACACGCTGCTCACGCGTCAACCCGACGCCGTCCGTGCGCTGCATGACCGTGACCAGCTCGAGGCCAGCGGAGGCAATGTCCGCGCCTAGCTCCTCCCGTGCTTCCCGGACCGCGGCATGCCGGGCAGTCTCCCCCGGCTCGACATGGCCAGCTGCACCCGCAACCCAGAACCCGTCCATGTACCCGGTGTTTTGGCGACGTTGCAGGAGCGCCAGCTGCACCCGCAACCCAGAACCCGTCCATGTACCCGGTGTTTTGGCGACGTTGCAGGAGC
>SRJI02001094.1 GCA_005473895.2 Carideicomes alvinocaridis | reverse complement strand
CGTCACCCTGACCTCGCGAAACGGCGAGGCGCACTGGCAGGGCACCCCGCCCGAGGGGCTGCCCACGCAGGGCCGCGCCCTGGACGTGCTCGCCGCGTGCCTGCGCCTGCTGCGCACGGACGTGCGCGCCGAGGTCGGAGGCGTTCTGCCGCACCTCGTCTCCGGCATGGCCGGCTTCCTGGGGTGGAACACGGTCCGCGCGTGGGAGCGCCTGCCGCACCCGCCCGAGGACCACCTCGGCCTGCCCGACCTCGCGATGACCCTCGTCACCGACCTGGCCGTGCACGATGCCCTGGACGGCACCGTGACGCTGATCGCCAACGCGGTGAACGGCAACGGCCTGGCCACCGGT
>SRJI02001093.1 GCA_005473895.2 Carideicomes alvinocaridis | reverse complement strand
GGGCCGGTCCACCGGCCGTTCACCCGCCGGCCACCCGGCCACCACGCCCGCCCGGTAGGCTCCCCGCCATGGGGAACACTCTGGGCTTCCTGCGCGGCGTCGACCGCCTGCACGCCTTCTACACGGAGAACGTGCGCATGCTGGCGCACGCGTACGACCTGACGGACGAGGAGGCCTCGGAGCTGCTCGCCAACACGGGCTTCAACAACGTCTCCGTCGCCATCCTGCGCGCTCCGCGGGTGGACATCATGGCCGCGGTCGCCGGCGTGCCGGAGGACGAGACGCACGACGCCGGCCCGGCATCCCCGCAGGACGACGCGACCGACCCGGACGGCGACCGCCCGGCCTGAGC
>SRJI02001092.1 GCA_005473895.2 Carideicomes alvinocaridis | reverse complement strand
CCCGGTTCCGCCCAGAGGCCGGTGCCCGGCGTCGTGCTGGAGGTCGTGGACGAGCTCGGCGAGCCCATGACGGACACGAGCGCGGGCTTCCTCGTGGTCCGCGAGCCGTGGCCGTCCATGCTGCGCGGCATCTGGGGCGACCGGGAGCGCTTCAAGGAGACCTACTGGTCCCGCTTCCCCGGCATGTACTTCGCCGGCGACGGCGCCCGCTACGACGAGGACGGCGACATCTGGCTGCTGGGCCGCGTGGACGACGTCATGAACGTCTCCGGCCACCGCCTGTCCACCACCGAGATCGAGTCCTCCCTCGTGGCGCACCCGTCCGTGGCCGAGTCCGCGGTGGTCGGTGCGAA
>SRJI02001091.1 GCA_005473895.2 Carideicomes alvinocaridis | reverse complement strand
TCCTCGGCCCCGAGGCCACGCAGTCCGGCTCCTTCAACAAGGAGGGCTACCTGCGCTTCGACTTCCGCTGGGCCGAGGCGCTCTCGGCCGGGGCCCGCTCCGAGGTCGAGGACGTGGTGAACATCGCCATCCGCGACGATCACACCGTGCTCACCCAGGAGATGAGCCTCGAGGAGGCGCGCGCGCTCGGCGCGATGAGCCTGTTCGGCGAGAAGTACGGCGACCGGGTGCGCGTCGTGGAGATCGACGGCGCCTGGTCCCGCGAGCTGTGCGGCGGCACCCACGTGGGCCGCACCGCGCAGATCGGCTCGCTGACCTTGCTCGGCGAGCAGTCCGTGGGCTCGGGCAACCGC
>SRJI02001090.1 GCA_005473895.2 Carideicomes alvinocaridis | reverse complement strand
GACGACGTCGAAACGCGTCCACCCGCCCTCGGACGCCACGGTCACGTCCCCGCCGTGGCTGCGCGCGATCGAGCGCACGATGGCCAGGCCCAGACCCGTGGACGGCTCCGTGCCCGGGGGGCCCGTCCGGCCCTTCCCGGGGCCGCGGACGAAGCGGTGGAAGAGGGTGGCGTGTCGGTCGGCCGGGATGCCGCCGCCGTCGTCGTGGACGCTGACGAGCATGAGGCCGGGCCGAGGCCGGTCCTCCCGCACGGAGGCCGTGACGGTGGTCCCGACGGGGGTGTGCTTGGCCGCGTTGGAGAGCAGGTTGCCGACCACGCGGGCCAGTTGCGACCGGTCGCCGGCTCCCCCTT
>SRJI02001089.1 GCA_005473895.2 Carideicomes alvinocaridis | reverse complement strand
TGAATACACCCTCCAAACCGGAATCTTCACTGGGGTGGAGGCCATGGCAGAAGGCCCCTTGGGCAAAAATAAAGGGTCGTTCCTGATTGCTGCACGATACTCATTGGTAAGTCTTTTGGGGATTGGCGCCGGGGGAACCTCAGCCACTCCCAATTATAATGATGTTTCCTTTAACATTGATTTTGGCCGCGTAAATTCCGGTACTCTTTCAGCCTTTGGCATCTTCGGAACCTCAGATATTGAGTTTTTGGGAAACGATATAGACCCAGATGATCTTTTCGCCGCAGAAGATGAAAACTCCTATGTGGACTCAAGATTTGGTGTTTTGGGTTTAAAGTACAATCTCAGCCTAA
>SRJI02001088.1 GCA_005473895.2 Carideicomes alvinocaridis | reverse complement strand
GTCAACGACACCACGGGACTGTTCCACGCGGACCTGGGCCGGGTGGTGGCCGCCGCGGGCGCGCACCTCGTGGTCACCCACTCCCTCGCCCACGTGCGCGGACCCCGGGCCGTGGTCCCCCGGCCGACGTACGGCGACGTCGTCACGGAGGTCCGCGACCACCTGCGGCGCACCGTCGACCGCGCCGTGGCGCTCGGCGTCCCCGAGGAGAGGATCATCGTGGACCCCGGACACGATCTGAACAAGAACACCCGGCACACCCTCGAGATCACGCGGCGGCTGGACGAGATCGCCGCCCTGGGGCTGCCCGTGCTGGCCGCGGTCTCGAACAAGGACTTCATCGGCGAGAGCCTG
>SRJI02001087.1 GCA_005473895.2 Carideicomes alvinocaridis | reverse complement strand
GACCTGCCGGCCGAACGGGACATCCCCCTCGAGGAGGCGTACGCCGTGCAGGCGGCCGCCGCGGGCGCCATCAACATCCATGGCCTGCAGGCCGGCCACGCGATGCGGACCTTCGAGGTGCCCGGCATGGGCGGTCTGCAGCTCGTCGATCGGGCCGATGTGGCCGAGTTCTACGTCACGGGCGAGGAGGTGCTCGTCTTCGAGGACGCGGACCACCTCATCGAGCTGGGCCGCCGGGTCGTCGCGGATCCCGCCTGGGGAGCGCGCATCCGGGAGGCCGGCCGCCGCCGGTCGCACGCGGAGCACACGTTCGCGCACCGGGCGGCCATGGCCCAGGGGTGGTGGGCATGACCG
>SRJI02001086.1 GCA_005473895.2 Carideicomes alvinocaridis | reverse complement strand
GTGGATACGTCCGGTGGTGGCCAGGATCCAGTCGAACATCTCCAGCGGGGAGATGTTCACCCCGGGTGCTCCGGGCAGGGACAGCCCGGTGTGGGGTCGTCGGTGGTAGTCCAGGGCGATGAACTGTCGTAGTTGCCGCTCGAGCTCGGCCGGGGTGAGCAGGGGCGCCTCGGCCACCACGCCGGCCCAGCTGCCGCGTTCGGAGACGTTGCGGCCCTTGTAGCCGGGCAGCTGTTGGTAGAAGCGCTGCAGGGTCTCGTGGAAGCGTTCGATGTGCGGATTGTCCGTGGGGCGGGTGCCGCGGGAGTGGCTCAACGTGATCGACCAGTGCAGGGCGAGCCGGCGCAGCTGTTC
>SRJI02001085.1 GCA_005473895.2 Carideicomes alvinocaridis | reverse complement strand
GGAATCGTACTTAAGTCCGGTTCGGTTCTTTGGGAGGAATCTTCACTTTTTGAAATCTCTGCTTCACTGCTGTCAAAGGTTAATCCCAAACTATCCGATGTTTTATGGATATAGGTAAGTATGGATTCCACCTCTTCTTGCGGCAGAAAGGAAAAGGATGGCATATAACTTTTATACTCATCGAACAGCTTTGTTGCCCGTTCATCCTTGTCTTTAATAAGTTTTTCGGGATTCTGTACAAACTGCAGAAGCCAATCTTTTTCAACTACTGCGGTTATTCCTCCCAACTTTGGTCCCATGCCATTCATCCTCAAATCATGGCAAGAAGCGCAATATTGATTAAATAAGGCTTTA
>SRJI02001084.1 GCA_005473895.2 Carideicomes alvinocaridis | reverse complement strand
GGGCCGGCTCCGCGTTCGACGCGGACGGCGTGATCGTGCCCGAGCGTCGCTCCGTCGGCGTGACCGCCACCGCCTGGCGCACCTCGGCCGGCGCGGCCGCGCGGGTGCCCGTGGCCCAGGCCGGCAACCTGAACACCACCCTCGTCGACCTGCACAAGGCCGGCTACTTCGTGCTGGGCCTCGACGGCGGCGGGGACGTCTCCCTGCCCGGGCTCGCCCTGGCCACGGAGCCGCTCGTGCTCGTGGTGGGGGCCGAGGGCAAGGGTCTGTCCCGCATGGTGCGGGAGCACTGCCAGCAGATCGTGTCCATCCCGATCGACTCGACGATGGAGTCCCTCAACGCCTCGATGGCGG
>SRJI02001083.1 GCA_005473895.2 Carideicomes alvinocaridis | reverse complement strand
TTACCTACTCTTGACATCCTAAGAAGAGCTCAGAGATGAGCTTGTGCCTTCGGGAACTTAGAGACAGGTGCTGCATGGCTGTCGTCAGCTCGTGTTGTGAAATGTTGGGTTAAGTCCCGCAACGAGCGCAACCCTTATCCTTTGTTGCCAGCGGTTCGGCCGGGAACTCAAAGGAGACTGCCAGTGATAAACTGGAGGAAGGTGGGGATGACGTCAAGTCATCATGGCCCTTACGAGTAGGGCTACACACGTGCTACAATGGCGTATACARAGAGAAGCGACCTCGCGAGAGCAAGCGGACCTCATAAAGTACGTCGTAGTCCGGATTGGAGTCTGCAACTCGACTCCATGAAG
>SRJI02001082.1 GCA_005473895.2 Carideicomes alvinocaridis | reverse complement strand
TGGACAAGGCGCTCAAGCATTACGCCAAGACCCGCAAGGACCTCGACCAGCTGGCCACCCCGGGCCGCGGACGCGTGCACCCGCAGTATGTGGCCCGCCTCCTCGACGAGCTGGCCGACGACGACGTGGTGTTCCTGCCCGACGTCGGCTCCCCCGTGGTCTGGGCCTCCCGATACCTGACGATGAACGGGCGCCGCCGGATCGTCGGCTCGATGTCCCACGGCTCCATGGCCAACGCGGTCACGCAGGCGGTCGGCGCCCAGGCGGTCGACCCCACCCGCCAGGTGGTGGCGATGGCCGGCGACGGCGGGCTGGCCATGATGCTCGGCGAGCTGCTGTCGTTCGTGCAGAACG
>SRJI02001081.1 GCA_005473895.2 Carideicomes alvinocaridis | reverse complement strand
CCCTGCGGGTGCGACGGCGGCGCGAGGCCATCCTCTCCGAGTTCCCATCCGTGGCCGAGCTGTTCGCGCTCTCGGTGGGCGCGGGGGAGAGCGCCGCTGGAGCGCTCGAGCGCATCGCGGGGACGGCGCGCGGGGAGCTGGCCGGCGAGTTCCGCATCACGCTCGCCGACATGCGTGCCGGGGCGTCGCTGTCCGCGGCGCTCAAGGCCATGGGCCGGCGCGTGCAGCTGGCCCCCGTCGAACGGTTCATCGGCGGCGTGCTCATCGCGCTCGRCCGCGGCACGCCCCTCGCCGACGTCCTGCGCGCGCAGGCCCAGGACGTGCGTGAGATGGGTCGCCGCGAGCTCATGGAGG
>SRJI02001080.1 GCA_005473895.2 Carideicomes alvinocaridis | reverse complement strand
AGTCGGCGTGACCGGGGGCGTCCACGTGGGCGTAGTGGCGCTTCTCGGTCTGGTACTCCACGTGGGAGATGTTGATGGTGATGCCGCGCTGACGCTCCTCGGGGGCGGAGTCGATCGTCGCGAAGTCACGGGCCTCGTTCAGGTCCGGGTACTTGTCGTACAGGACCTTCGAGATGGCGGCGGTCAGCGTGGTCTTGCCGTGGTCAACGTGGCCGATGGTGCCGATGTTGACGTGCGGCTTCGTCCGCTCGAACTTTGCCTTTGCCACTAGTTCCTCCTAAGAACTGGTTCATCGTCAAGAAGACTGCTCAGCCGCCTGCGACGTGCTGACAACTTGACTGAGTCTACTCGGAT
>SRJI02001079.1 GCA_005473895.2 Carideicomes alvinocaridis | reverse complement strand
TGGGCACCGGGGAGCGGGAGGCGGCGCTGCTCCGCGCGGCGCTGGCGGCGGGCGGCGCGGGCCGGGGGCTCGTGCTCGATGCCGACGCGCTCACGCTCCTGGGCCGGGATGCGGGGCTCTTCGACCGGCTCGGCCCGCATTGCGTGCTCACCCCGCATGAGGGGGAATTCGCCCGGGTCTTTCCCGAGATCGCCCGCGCCGGCGGCTCGGCCCTCGACCGCGCCCGCACCGCCGCGAAGGCCTGCGGCGCCGTGGTGCTGCTCAAGGGCGAGGCGACGGTGATCGCGGCGCCCGACGGCGCGGTGACGCTGAACGCCGCGCTCTATGACCGGGCGGCGCCCTGGCTCGCCACGG
>SRJI02000116.1 GCA_005473895.2 Carideicomes alvinocaridis | reverse complement strand
GCCCCGTCCTCTCCCCCGCCAACGGAGGAGGAGGCGGGGCCRTCAAGGCCARGCGGGAGGCCGCGCTTCGTTGGCCGTCGAGCGAATCGACGCCCCCGACGCCCCGACGGAAGGCACGCCGGACGTCGACCTCGCGTTCAAGACGRAGGCRAGCGCCGTCCCCCCRCGRCACGCTGACCYYGAGCAAGAAGACGACGCCGGCGCGCTCGCGGAAAGCCTGCAGGACGTCGCCCTCGAACCAGAGATGAYGGYGCAACCAGTCCCCGATGTGACTACGTCGCTCCTCGTCGACCAAAAGGTAACGACTAACTCCCATCTTGCGTCATTTCGACTCGGCCTCAACCCGCCAAACRACCTCGYTTTGGCGGGCGCTCTCATTGAGGCGAGTGCAACCCCACTGAGGTTCTGTATGCGGTCGCCTTGGGACCGRYTGACGGACGTCTCGACCTACGGGCCCTCTGGGTCCGAGGAAGATGACGATCCCAGCATCGGTTGGGATTTCTCCGGACTTGGCAACCCCAGTGCCRTGCGGGACTTCATGACCGCATGTGACTACTGCCTMTCCGACTGTTCCGAYGGAAGCCGCAGCCTTGGCGACGAGAGCTGCGGCCCAAGCCGCGAATGTTTCCACATCGAGCTAGGGGATCCCWCCGAAGGCRACCATCTYGGCATGCCGGAGGAYGGTGATCTYCCTAGGCCGGTGCCTCGCGCCGACATCCCACGGGAGCTAGCTGTGGTCCCCGCTCCGGCGGGGGGTTACGACCCACAACTCGAGCAAGTCCGCGAGGCRCAGGCCAGGCTCAACGAGGGAACAGGAGCGCTTGAGCCGATCCGTCGGGACGTCGGACAGGCATGGGTGGGCCAACCCCTGGCCGGAGAAATACGTCAYCTGCCCCAAGGTCTCCAGCACCGCGTCGCCRACGATGTCAGGRTCAGGCCGCCGCCCGCATCCAGCGGGGTTGGTCAGAACCTGGCARCCGCAGCRATGCTCATCCGCGCGATGCCGGAGCCGTCAACCACCGAGGGKCGGCGAATCCAGG
>SRJI02001078.1 GCA_005473895.2 Carideicomes alvinocaridis | reverse complement strand
GATCTCTACCACTCTTTGTAGTAATCAAGATTACACCGTTACCACCCCTAGATCCGTAGAGTGCAGTAGCCGAACCACCTTTTAGCACAGATACCGACTCGATATCATCTGGGTTGATACTGGAGATACCGTCACCTCCATCATTACCTCCCCACAAACTTGCGGCTCCGTTGTTGTCGTTTCCAATAGGAATACCATCAACAACATACAATGGCTGGTTGTTTCCYGTAAGAGTACTGTTACCCCTAATGATAACCCTACTGGAACCTGCGGCCCCTGTTGAGTTTTGGGTAATGTTCACCCCCGCAATCTTACCTTGAAGCGCATTGATCGCGTTTGGGGTTTTGATCGAAGA
>SRJI02001077.1 GCA_005473895.2 Carideicomes alvinocaridis | reverse complement strand
ACTCGAAGCTCTCCGCCCTGTTCATCATCACCGCCGCCCAGGCCATCTCCATCTGGAACATCGGCATCATGACCGCGGCCGCGCAGAACCAGGTCGCCGTCGGGTTCATCCGCGAGGAGATGGGCCGAGAGATCTCCTGGCCCGAGTGGTTCCTGTGGGGCGCCCCGTGGTCGGCCGTCATGTCCGTGGTGCTGTACTTCGTGATGCGCTGGGCCATCAGGCCGGAGCTCACCCGGCTCGAGGGCGGTCGCGAGGTCGTCGGCCGGGACCTGGCCGCGCTGGGCCCGATGACGGGCAAGGAGATCCGGCTGACCGTCGTCGCGCTCTTGCTGCTGCTGGCCTGGTCCACCCAGGG
>SRJI02001076.1 GCA_005473895.2 Carideicomes alvinocaridis | reverse complement strand
GCTCGGCGTGCATGAACGTGTGCCCCGTGTACGAGCAGACCGGCGGCCACGCCTACGGCTCGGTCTACCCGGGCCCGATCGGCGCCATCCTCTCGCCGCAGCTCACCGGTGTGGACGCGGGGGAGAACGGCACCCTGCCCTACGCCTCCACGCTGTGCGGCGCGTGCTACGACGTGTGCCCCGTGGCCATCGACATCCCCTCGATCCTCATCCACCTCCGGGACGAGGACGTGCAGGCCACCCACGCCGCCCGGAAGGCTCTGCGCACGGACGAGGACGCCGCTGCCGGCCCCCTGGCCCGCGCCAAGGCGGCGGTGGAGTCCGTCACGCCCTCGCAGATGGACGTGGCGATGAA
>SRJI02001075.1 GCA_005473895.2 Carideicomes alvinocaridis | reverse complement strand
CAACTGCCGAGCAAGAGGCCACCTATTATGCCATGATCGACAACATGAACCAGGGATTTGGCGTAACAATGGATCAATYGGAGGCATACTTGATCAAACAACTGGAACAATGAAAAGGGGACTTTATTTTTTTGGATTTTTACAATTCTGCTGCCTGTTTTCACCATGTTGACCCCCATGACCCAACCAACCCCATCCAGTAAGAGTGAGCAAACCAAAAGGGGTCCGTGACCCACCCAACCCCATCCAGCAAGAGCGAACAAACCAAAAGGGGTCCATGACCCAACTATCCCCCCTCCGGCAAGAGTAAGCAAACCAAAAGCGGTCCATGACCGCGACAGAATACTCCCACGCC
>SRJI02001074.1 GCA_005473895.2 Carideicomes alvinocaridis | reverse complement strand
CATCGCCTACCCTGGCCCGGTGAGCATCCCACCGGTCCCCCACTCCCCGGCCCCGCCGTCGTTCCCCGTCCGGCCGCCCGCGCCGCCCCTGGATCTGCCGCTGATCGGCCACGACTACCCCGCGCTGCTGCGCACGCCGCGGGCCCGATGGTGGAACCCGCTGGCGTCCTTCGGCCTCGTGCTGGCCGGCCTGGTGGGCCTCCTCGTGCTCGGGGGCGTGCTGGGCGCTCTCGCCCTGCTCGCCACGTCCGGGCCCGGACTGCTCGGCGCGGCCGACCCGACGGACGTGACCGACCTCGACCTGCTCTCCGCGCCGATGGTGCTGCTGAACAACCTCCTGCTCGCCGCGCTGATC
>SRJI02001073.1 GCA_005473895.2 Carideicomes alvinocaridis | reverse complement strand
CGCCCGTGCTGGGGCGTCGGGCGGACGGCGCGGGACGGCGCCGGCGGGGGCTGGCGCTGACCACGGGCGCCGTGATCGCGTGCACCGCAGCTTGCTTCTGGGTCACCCCGGAGGAGTCCTCCCTTCTGCTGGGCGTCACCCTGATCGCCCTGGGCACGGTGTTCTTCGAGTTCGCGGAGGTGCAGGTCAACGCGATCCTCGTGCACATCTCGACGCCGGCCACGATCGGCCGGATCTCGGGCATCGGCTGGGGCGCGGGGTATCTCGGCGGCATCCTGCTGCTGCTGATCGTGTTCGTGGGCTTCGTCTCGGGTGACGCGCACTGGTTCGGCGTCACGGAGGACGCGGCGCTGAA
>SRJI02001072.1 GCA_005473895.2 Carideicomes alvinocaridis | reverse complement strand
TGCGGGGACGCAGATCGTCAAGGTGATGCTGCGGATCTCGCCGGAGGAGCAGGCCGAGCGCCTCCTGGCCCGCCTGGACGACCCCACGAAGCACTGGAAGTTCAGTGAGGCCGACCTCGATGACCGCGCGTACTGGGACCAGTACATGGACGCCTACCGGATCGCGATCGAGCGGACGGACACCGAGGACGCGCCGTGGTTCATCGTGCCGGCGGATCGCAAGTGGTTCGCGCGGCTGGCGGTGCAGCAGCTGCGCCTACCGGATCGCGATCGAGCGGACGGACACCGAGGACGCGCCGTGGTTCATCGTGCCGGCGGATCGCAAGTGGTTCGCGCGGCTGGCGGTGCAGCAGCTG
>SRJI02001071.1 GCA_005473895.2 Carideicomes alvinocaridis | reverse complement strand
GGCGTGATGGTGGCCACCAGCTGGCAGGTCACCGTCCTGTCCCTCGTGATGCTGCCGCTGTTCTTGGTGCCGGCCCGGGCGGTCGGCTCGAAGCTGGCGGGCCTGTCCCGCGAGCGGGCCGGGCACAACGCGGCCATGGGCGACCAGATGACCGAGCGGTTCTCCGCTCCCGGCGCCACACTCATCAAGCTCTTCGGCCGCCCCGCCGCCGAGTCCGCCGAGTTCGCCCGCCGCGCGGACCGCGTGCGCGCCACCGGCGTGGACATCTCCGTGCGCCAGGCGGTCTTCACCACGCTGCTCACCTTGGTCTCCGCGCTCGCGCTCGCGGCCGTGTACGGCGTGGGCGGGCTCCAGGC
>SRJI02001070.1 GCA_005473895.2 Carideicomes alvinocaridis | reverse complement strand
CCGTGCTGCTGGCGCTGCTGCGCCGCCCGGGGGTGGCCGCATGAACCTCCAGCACACCGCCCCGGACGACGTCGTCGCCCGCCTGCGCCGCTCCGACCGGCTCCGCCTCGGACGGGCCTGCGCGGGCCTCGCCGTGGCCGTGCTGGTTCTCGCCCTGCTGCGCGTGGTGTGGGGCACGTACCAGGTGACCGTCCCGGACCTCGTGCGGATCCTGGGCGGGGAGACGATCCCGGGAGCGAGCTTCATCGTGCTGGAGGAGAAGCTGCCCCGCGCCGTGGCCGCGGTGCTCACCGGCGCCGCCCTGGGCGCGGCCGGCGCGCTCTACCGGCGCACCCTGCGCAACCCCCTGGCCTCTC
>SRJI02000115.1 GCA_005473895.2 Carideicomes alvinocaridis | reverse complement strand
CCGAGGTCTCCAGGACGTGGATCAGGTAGGTCTCCCCGGCGGCCAGGGCCTGGCGGTCGTGGTTCTCGTGATGGGTCATGTCGTCCTCTCGGGCGGAGTCCGGACGGGGCCGATCCCCGCCGCACATACGGACCAGCGTGGGACCGTGCGTCGCACCAGGGCCAGACCTGCCCGCCCCCGCCTCACTCCGCCGGGACGACGCCCTCCCGCCGCGCGCGCAGCGCGATCTCGAGATCGAACCGTGCGTCGGGGTCTTCGAGAGCGTTCCCGAACAGCTCCCGCAGCCGGCCCATCCGGTACCCCACCGTCTGCGGGTGCACGCTAAGCTCCGCCGCGATGGGGGCGCGCTGACCCCAGTGCAGCAGCCAGGACAGCAGCGTCTCCTCCAGCACCGCCCGCTTGGCCCCGCTCAGGGCCGCGAGTGGGGCCAGCACGCGTGCCGCCAGTTCCTCCACCACGCGCGGTTCGGCGCCCAGCGCCACGCGGGCCAGGTGGTCCTCAGCGAACACGGGCGTCCCGACAGCAGCCGCCTCCTGCCCCGCCAGCGTGTGGGCCACCCGGTACGAGTGGGGCACGAGGCGCCAGTCCACGGCCGGGCCGACGACGGCGGGCACGTCCCCGATCAGCCCGAGCAGCCGGGCACGCCGCCCCCGGTCCCCGGAGGCGTCGAGGATGGAGACGAGCTCGTCGTCGCCCTCCATGACCAGTCCGGCGTGGACGAGCCGGTCCCGGGTGTCGGCCTCCGCATCCGCCGGGAGCACGACGGCGACGAGACGGCCCGGCAGCCGCCAGTCCGCGATCCCGGCGAGCCGCTGGATCTTCTCCTCCTCCATTCCGCCCCGCACGAGCGCGGAGGCCAGGTCCGTGCGGCGCCGCTCGAGGACGCCCGCGCGTGCCGACTGGGCCCCCGCGTACGCCTGGGCGCTGACCGAGGAGAGCTCGTCGATGTAGGCCCAGATGGACTCGCCGAGGTCGATCACCACGGACATGCCCATGCCGAGGCGGGCGCATTCGGCGGACAGGTCCCGGAACACGATCCG
>SRJI02001069.1 GCA_005473895.2 Carideicomes alvinocaridis | reverse complement strand
CGAGCGCCGGACGCAGCTGCACCATGAGCTGGTCGAGGAGACGGCGGCGGCCACCCGGCTCCCCCGTCACGAGGCTCAGGTCCTCCGGGGCGAAGACCACGGTGCGCAGGATCCCGAGGCCCTCCTTCGCCCGCACGGGGGCGCCGCGGTTGATGGCCACCCGGTTGGACCGGCCCGGCAGGATCTCCAGCTCGAGGGCGACGGTGCGAGAACCGCGGTGCACGCGCCCGGCGATCCGGGCCCGGTCCCGACCGAAGCGCACGAGCTGCGCGTCCGAGCTGACCCGGTGGGACTGCTGGGCGCCGAGGTAGCCGATCGCCTCCACGAGGTTGGTCTTGCCCACCCCGTTGGCCCCG
>SRJI02001068.1 GCA_005473895.2 Carideicomes alvinocaridis | reverse complement strand
GCCTGGCCGGCGCCGATCACCGCGACGTCCACCGGATCCGGGGACGCGGTGGCCGCCGGGGGCGAGGTCAGGGGAGCCGTCATGCCCCGAGGCTACGACCGGCGGCTAGCGTGGGGGCCATGCCTGAGACCCCCGCGAGCCCCCGCCCGACCTCCCGCGACACCGCCGGGACGTCCGACGCGTCCCTGGCGGGTGCGCGGGACCAGCTGGCGGAGCTCGTGGCGCGGTGGGGAGCACCTCCTGCGGAGGCGCCCGGTCACCACGACCCGGCCTCGCTCACCACGGTCCCGCCCGAGGCCGTGCCGATGTGGGGCTTCGACTGGCCCCGGTCCGGCGAGCCGCGCCCCTCCGCCGTG
>SRJI02001067.1 GCA_005473895.2 Carideicomes alvinocaridis | reverse complement strand
CCGGCCAGCTGCGGGGGCAGGTGGGCGCCGCCGTACTGGCCGAACATGCCGTCCGCGGAGACGTCCAGGTCCGGGGTGGTGACGAGGTCGCAGGCCTCGGCGAGGGTGCGGGGCTCGGTGGCGCCTCTCAGGGCGTTGTCCTCGGGGGTGCGGTGGGTCATCGGGGGTCCTCCTGGGATGGGGCCCGCCGGAGCCGCTCATGACCGAGCCGCCCGGCAGGCGAGCGGCTCGTCGTGTCAGATGCGCATGACCGGGGCCGCCCTCAGGCGGTCCACCACTGCTGCGCGCGCATCTGCATGGGGCCAGCGTACTGCACGTCGGGGCAGGCGTGAGTCTCACCATGTGGCTGCAAATCT
>SRJI02001066.1 GCA_005473895.2 Carideicomes alvinocaridis | reverse complement strand
CTCCGACTTCCAGGCCCTGCTGCCGATCCGGGGCAAGATCCTGAACGTGCAGAAGGCCTCCGTCTCGGACATCCTGGCCAATGCCGAGTGCGCGGCGCTGATCCAGGTCGTCGGGGGCGGCGCGGGGCGCAGCTTCGACCTGGACGCGGCCCGCTACGGCAAGGTCGTGCTGATGACGGACGCGGACGTGGACGGTGCCCACATCCGCACCCTCCTGCTGACGCTCTTCTTCCGCTACATGCGGCCCATGGTCGAGGCCGGGCGCGTGTACGCGGCCGTCCCGCCTCCTGCTGACGCTCTTCTTCCGCTACATGCGGCCCATGGTCGAGGCCGGGCGCGTGTACGCGGCCGTCCCG
>SRJI02001065.1 GCA_005473895.2 Carideicomes alvinocaridis | reverse complement strand
GACGAGGGCCCCACGGGCGACTACTCGCGGCCCGTCCGGCGGGACCGGCTCGAGGAGTGGGTGGCCGGGGCGGGGGAGGCCGGGGTGCACGTCATCCTGGACCTGCAGCCCGGCTTCGCGGACTTCCTGACCCAGGCCCGGGAGTTCGAGGACCTGCTCAGCGAGCCCCACGTGGGCCTGGCCCTCGACCCGGAGTGGCGTCTGCGCCCGGGCCAGATGCACATGGAGGACATCGGCCAGGTGACCGCGGCCGAGGTCAACGAGACCAGCCAGTGGCTCGCGGAGCTCGTGGCCCGCGAGGAGCTGCCGGAGAAGATCCTCATGCTCCACCAGTTCCGCCTCACCATGATCGAGGA
>SRJI02001064.1 GCA_005473895.2 Carideicomes alvinocaridis | reverse complement strand
TCTTCTCGGACTACGTGGCGCTGTCCCTGACGCTGTCCACCATGATGGGCGCCCAGGACGTCGTGTTCTCCGGCCGCGCCGCCCGCACGGCGGTCCGTGCGCACGCGCTGGTCGGATTCCTGTTCAACTCGATGATCATCGCGGCCCTGGCCTCGCTGCTGCTCACCGTCGCCTGATCGGGGCCTGCCACAGGCCCCTCAGCTCTGACAGGTGAGGCACCGGTAGAGCTTCCGGGCCGCCATCTCCTCCACCACGATCGTCTCGCGCCCGCACACGAGGCAGGCCAGGCCCTGCCGCTGGTACACGTAGTTCGCATGCTCGGGCCAGGCCGCTTCGGCAGGGATCCCCGGCCGGTGC
>SRJI02001063.1 GCA_005473895.2 Carideicomes alvinocaridis | reverse complement strand
ACCAGCTCCAGCAGGTGGTCCGCCGGACCGTCGGCACGTGGGTCAACCGCAAGCTGCGCCGCCGCCCGATGATCATCCCGGTGGTCCTGGAGGCCTGACCCCTCCGGGTCGCCATGCCCGCCGTGTCCGCGGTTCGCGGTAGTTTGGTGGGCATGGCGACCCGTACTTCCCCCACGCGTTCGTCGTCCTCCTCCGCCACGTCCCGCTCCGGCTCCGCCGGACGCCGAGGCTCCGGACGGAAGGGGTCGACCGCGACCGTCCCCGAGGCCGACCGGCCCGCCGCGCCCCTGCGCGCCCTGCACACCCTGTGGATGGGGTTGGCCACACCGGTCGGCGCGGGCTTCCGCAAGCTCGGCC
>SRJI02000114.1 GCA_005473895.2 Carideicomes alvinocaridis | reverse complement strand
CTACCTCTAATTCCCAATCAAGATATGCAGCAGGATCATATTTACCATTAAAAGATGGAATTTTAAATTTAATCTTAGCAAATAAGTCATTAGGGGGATGACRAACCACACGACGTGCACKACCACGGCGATCTCCATCKTCCTGCTCAGTGTCACCGCCGTAKTCSTGCTCCATCYTTGTGGTCAATGCATCAAGGCGTGCMAGGATGGTGTCGAGTGTGGTGCGAGTCGCCGTTTGAGCAAGGTCAAGTTGGTTGAAACGCTCGGTCGTCGAAGTGATCGTTGAATCAAGCCGTTCATGCATCGTYCTAATGTCAGCAGCAAGTCCATCAACTTGTCCCCTGACTTCCTGCAACTGGGCATCCACCATGTCGTGTGCTCCTGCCATAGTTAGCGCAAACACCAAAACACCAAAAGGAGAAAAACCAACGACAAAAACAGGGGTGTACTGCTCACAAGGCGCTCACACTAGTGCTGTTATCAARTTCTTATCCGTTCTTACCAAGCCACAGTGGTGAACTGCAACCAACAGGTGGAACCGGTGAAAGATTGGATGAGCGATTGCCTGGAGAAACAGAAACCTACTCGTCGTAGAAATATGTGGAGTTCTGGGTAGGCTGCACTCAAGTCAAKGATTAGCACGATCAAACAATAATRCAAAGTTGAATTATAGTGCARAACACGAAACTATATTGCTGGCCACAAGTGCAAAGGAYGGATGGAACTAGCAGAATGGCAGTACCGTAAATATTGTACTAGCGAGGCCACTAGTAGGAATCACAMGTGATTTTGTTTTTCTTTTTTGTATGATTTTTTTGATATTTTTCTCAGCACAAGAAGCAACAARATAGGAGCTACACGAAGTTTCACCTAAAACAGATWTCAGATGTGGTCTACAGAAAATCAGGAAGTTCTCTGAAAAGCGTGCGAGAACTTTGACGATTTTTTTCTTTATTTTCCTGAATTTTTTTGACAATTTTGTCGAAACCCAAACAGACCATAGGTGAGTTTGGCCGGCCTCAGAATGGTGTCAACAAGCTCC
>SRJI02000015.1 GCA_005473895.2 Carideicomes alvinocaridis | reverse complement strand
CGAGGGTCACCAGGCCGGCCCCGATGCGCAGCGCCGCCCGGGCCGAGAGCCGGGCCGCCCCCGTCCGCCCGGCGCCGCCGGAGAGCACCACCGCGTGGCCATGGCCGTATTTGTGCCCGCCTTGCTTGGCGATCAGCGATAGCGGCGGCGCCTCGGCGAGGGTGGCGGGGCGGCCCTCGTCCGGGACAGGCCGGTCGGGGGTGACGAGACCGATATCGGCCACCGCCAACGCGCCGCAGAGCCGGGGGCCTTCGCCCAGGTAGTGGCCCGGCTTGGCGCTGTGGAAGGTGACGGTCAGGTCGGCCCGGATCGCGGCCGCCTGCCCCTCGGGGCGCAGCGCCTCGCCGCTGTCGGTGGCCAGACCGCTGGGCATGTCCACCGCCACGATCCGCGTGCCGGCCGGCGGCGAATGGGTCCAGGCGGCGAAGGCGCTCACCCCCTCGGGCGGACGGGACAGGCCGGTGCCGAAGAGCGCGTCGACCACCAGCCTGTCGTCTTCCGGAAAATCGCTGTCCCTCCAGGGCGTTACCGCGCCCAGCTCACACCAGCGGTCGTAGTTGCGGCGCGCATCCGGCGGCAGTCTGGCCGCCTCGCCCAGCAGGCGCAGTTCAATCTCCCAGCCGCGCTCGGCCAGCAGGCGGGCCACGACGAAGCCGTCGCCGCCATTGTTGCCCGGCCCGCAGAGGACCAGCGCCCGGCCCGGCCGCGCGCCGAGTTCGGGCCAGTCGCGCAGGATCGCCGCGATCACGCCGCGCCCCGCCCGCTCCATCAGCTCGAGCCCGGTGACGGCACCCGAGTCGATGGCCGCGGCCTCGGTGGCGCGCATCTGGGCGGCGGTCAGGATCGGGATCATTCGGGCCTCCGGTCGATTCAGTTTTGCCTGTTATTCGGGCAACTCGCCTGAAATAGTGGCAGCGCACGGGATTGGCTCTTTCCCCGCCGCAGGACCCGAGCCTAGCCAATTGTGGGTCCGGGGGGGAAGTGGTCTGACCCGGTCTGCAGGGAATTCGGCGAGGGAGGCTATCGGCCATGAAGAAAATCGAGGCGATCATCAAGCCCTTCAAGCTCGACGAGGTGAAAGAGGCGCTCCAGGATGTGGGCGTCCAGGGCCTCAGCGTGATCGAGGTGAAGGGGTTCGGCCGCCAGAAGGGTCATACCGAGCTCTATCGGGGCGCGGAATACGTGGTGGACTTCCTTCCCAAGGTGAAGCTCGAAGTGGTTCTGGACGACGACCAGGTGGAGCCCGCGATCGCGGCCATCGTGGACGCGGCCAAGACCGACAAGATCGGCGACGGCAAGATCTTCGTCAGCCCGGTCGAGCAGGCCATCCGCATCCGCACCGGCGAGACGGGGTCGGACGCGCTCTGATCCGCGGCAGGTGACGCCAGCCATTCGCCCCGTGCCGAAAAGCGGCCGGGGCGCAGACACACAATCCTGACCCAGAGACAGAAAGGGACGAAGGGAATGAGCAAAGACGTAGTCAAGATGATCAAGGACGAGGATATCGCCTATGTCGATATCCGGTTCACCGATCCGCGTGGCAAGCTGCAGCACGTGACGGTGATCGCCGACGAGGTCGACGAGGACTTCATGGAAGAGGGCTTCATGTTCGACGGCTCCTCGATCGCCGGCTGGAAGTCGATCGAAGCCTCGGACATGAAACTGATGCCCGACCCGGCAAGCGCCTATATCGACCCCTTCTATGCCGAGAAGACGCTCTGCCTGCATTGCTCGGTGGTCGAGCCCGACACCAACGAACCCTATGACCGCGACCCGCGCGGCACCGCCGAAAAGGCCGAGGCCTACCTGAAATCCTCCGGTATCGGCGACGAGGCGTTCTTTGGCCCCGAGGCGGAATTCTTCCTGTTCGACAACGTCCGCTACGCCAACACGATCAACAAGGTCTCCTACGAGGTCGACGCGCTCGACGCCTCCTGGAACACCGACACCGAATACGAGATGGGCAATACCGGCCACCGTCCGGGGATCAAGGGCGGCTACTTCCCGGTCAACCCGATCGATGACGGCCAGGACCTGCGCTCGGAAATGCTGTCGACCATGAAGCGGATCGGCATGAAGGTGGACAAGCACCACCACGAGGTCGCGTCCTGCCAGCACGAGCTGGGGCTGATCTTCGGCACGCTGACCAAGCAGAGCGACGAGATCCAGAAGTACAAGTACGTGATCCACAACGTCGCGCAGGCCTACGGCAAGACGGCGACCTTCATGCCCAAGCCGATCTACGGCGACAACGGCACCGGCATGCACGTGAACATGTCGATCTGGAAGGACGGCAAGCCGCTGTTCGCAGGCGACAAATATGCCGACCTGTCGGACGAGGCGCTGTGGTTCATCGGCGGCATCCTGAAGCACGCCAAGACGCTGAACGCCTTCACCAACCCGTCCACCAACTCCTACAAGCGCCTGATCCCCGGCTTCGAAGCCCCGGTTCTGCGCGCCTATTCCGCCCGCAACCGCTCGGGCTGCGTGCGGATCCCGTGGACCGAAAGCCCGAAGGCCAAGCGCGTCGAGGCCCGCTTCCCCGACCCGTCGGCGAACCCCTACCTGTGCTTCTCCGCGCTGCTGATGGCCGGTCTCGACGGGATCAAGAACAAGATCGATCCGGGCGAGGCGATGGACAAGAACCTCTACGACCTTCCCGCGGAAGAGCTGGAAGGCATCCCGACGGTCTGCGGCTCGCTGCGCGAGGCGATCGACAGCCTGAAGGCCGATCACTCCTTCCTGCTGGCCGGCGACGTGTTCACCAAGGACCAGATCGACGGCTACATCGCGCTGAAGATGGAAGAGATCGAACTGTTCGAACACACGCCGCACCCGGTCGAGTTCGGCATGTACTATTCCTGCTGATTCGAGCGTTTCGTCAGCCAGTTAACTTAAGGGGCGCCTTCGGGTGCCCCTTTTTCGTGCCGGATGGAGCGGTCCGGCGCATTGTCCGCCTGGGCGCAACACTCGCCGGAAGAGGGCGGGATCGTTCGCAGCCTCGGCACGCCCTCCCTAAAATGGCCGTAATTCCTGCGCGACTTCGCCCGAGGCTGCCCTCAAGTGGGCATGATTGCAAAGCACTGTGGTTTCAACAGTTTGACAGAAGCTTCAATCAGGAGGTCTGCGATGCATACCCCGGCTGCTGTTAACAAGTGCGTGTTTTATTATGTTGCTGACAACCCGGTCCCTCTTGCCCCGCTGGCGCGGGCGGCGAAGGGATTTCTCTTGCAGACGGGCAGTGCCGAGACGGCGCTGACCCATTGTCGCGACCGTGCCGAGCTGAATTGCGGCCCGGTCAACGTGGTGCTCGACCGGGTGACCGGCGATCTGACCGCCGCCCAGGCGGTGTTCTGGGGGGCGAAGGCCGCCAAGGACGCCGATGCGCGTGACGACATGCGCACCGCGGTCCAGGTCACCGTGACCTGCCGGCCCGACGAGTCCGGGGTCGATCCCGAGACGCTCGCCGGCCCGGTCCTCGCCGGCATCGCCTTTTCCATGGCGTCGCTCTACGAGCCCGATGCGCTGCAATGGCTCAAGCCCGGCGCCTGGACCACCGGGGCGGAGTTCCTGGGCGTGGTGCAGCCCGCCATGAGCGAACGCCTGAGCCTCGCCTCCGAGATGGAGCCCGGCCCCGATGAGACGACGCCCGAGGACGAGGCGCTGATCATCGAGGACCGCATCCGCCCGGCCCGTCCCGAACGACCCGGAACGCGGCGTCGCCCGCGCCCCGAACAGCATCCCGGTCTCAGCGACCGGCGTCTGTCGCTGTCGGAGCGCGCCGTCGTGGTCGAGAGCGAAAAACCGTGCATGTCAGCCGAGGAGGTGCAGGCGAGGATCACAGATCTTCGCCTGCTCTTTCGGGAAGGACCTGCCGAGTGCAACGACCCCGAAGCAACCCAGCGACTCGCACGCTTCTGCGAGCCCCTCGCGGCCAGTCTCCCCGACCTTGCCGTCGCGCGTGTCTCGGCCGAGCCGAAAACGGCCGGAGTCCTCGCGCTCGCAAGCGCGCTCTTCGTCGGGCATGCCGGGTTTGTCGCGGATTTCGCAGTACTTCTCAGCGGATAAGGCCAAGCCTGTCCGCGTCGAGAGAAGGAGCCCCAACATGTATCACAGCCCCGTAGAGACGCCCCAGCGCGAACTGGTGGCCGGCCTCGTCTTCCTCGGAGGACAGGGCAAGATGGATGTCCGCAGCCTTGCCGACCGCACGAACCGCTCGCTCGAGGCGCAAGGCATGGAGATCGGCCAGACCCACCGCATCGGGCGCAATGCCGCGCTGCTCGAGGTCGATGGCCAGTTGCTGCGGCTGACATTGCTCGGCCAGAACGGTCGCCACGCCGAGGCGGCGGAAGCGGCCGGCATGCCCGAGGCCTGCAGCATGGTCCAGCTCGCCGCCGAAGGCAGCGGCCGCCCCGGCGAGAAATCCTGGGAGGTGCTGGCCCGTGCCACCGCCTTCCTCGCGGACGAGATCGGCGCGGATTTCGTGCAATGGCCCGAGGCCAGCGCCGCGGTCGCTACGGACGAGATGACCTCGGCCCTGTCGCACAAGGCGCGGCAGCCGCAAGAATTCACCGCGGCCGCGACCGACCGGCTGCGCCTGGCAACCTGGATGATGACGCTGACCGTGTCCATCTTTGCCCTGCCCCTCGGCGCGGCGCTCGCGATCATCAACCTGTTCAAGGGCGAGGATCTGCGGCTGACCGCGCAGGTCATGGCCCTGACCGGCCTGATCGTGACCGAGGCCACCTTCGGGGTGAGCAGCTACCTCGCGCCGCTGGTCTCCATCTGACCGGCGCGAGCGGCAAGGCGGTTTATCCCCAACGTGGAACCGCGTAGCGTGGCGGCAGCACTGTCGCCACGCCATTCCTTTCCCGGAGACGCCCATGCCCGCCAGCCAGACCGCCCTGCGCCTCGCCTTCGCCCTTGCACTCCTGCCCGTCCTTGCCAGGACCGCCAGCGCGGCCGCCTGCGGCAACGATTCCTCGGGCTTCGAGCGGTGGAAATCCGACTTCGCGCAAGAGGCGCGGATGGCCGGTGTGGGCAATCGCGGGCTCTCGGCGCTGGCCGAGGCGGGCTATGCAAGCTCCACCATCGCCGCCGACCGCAACCAGAAGAGCTTCCGCTACACGCTGGACAAGTTCATGCGGATCCGCGGCTCTGACACGATCGTGGCGCAGGGACGCAAGATCCGCAGCCGCAACGCGTCCTTCTACGATGCGCTGGAGCAGCGCTACGGCGTGCCGGCCGGGGTGCTGATCGCGATCCACGGCATGGAGACTGGCTTTGGCCGGTTCATGGGCGACAGCCGCGTCGTCTCGGCCATCACGACGCTGGCCTATGATTGCCGACGCTCGGCCTTTTTCATCCCCCATGCCATCGGCGCGCTGATGCTGGTGGATCGCGGCTCCATCACCGCCGCGACCCGGGGCGCGAAACACGGCGAGCTGGGTCATACCCAGTTCCTGCCGGGCAACGCCATGCGCTACGGGGTGGATGCCAATGGCGACGGGCGGGTGGATTTCTACGACCAGTCCGATGCGCTGGCCTCCACCGCAAATTACCTGCGGCAGAAGGGCTGGCAGCCCGGCCTCGGCTACCAGCAGGGTCAGCCGAACTTTGCGGTGATCAAGGAATGGAACGCCGCCACCGTCTACCAGCAGGCGATCGCCATCATGGGCGCCCGCATCGACGGCTGAGCGTCAGGGCCGCGCCGCTCAGGCGGCGTCGCCCGCGGCGGGCGCCGCGTCCGCACCTTCGGCCCGGACCACGTAGGTGTGGATCGAGAACACCGCCGCCCCGCTTTCGGGCAGCCGCAGGACCGATTGCCGCTCGGACCGAAGGTAGGGCTGCTCCCCCTTCTTTTCGCGCGGCGCCGTCACCGAACGGGGCTGGTGTAGATCGGGCGCGGCGTAGCGCAGCGCGTTGGACCGCCAGAGCGGCCGGTCCGGGCGCACCGCGTCGAACAGGCGTTGCACGCGCTTGGCGAGGTCGGCGTCATATTCGGCCACGGGGTCGTGGATCGCGGTGAGCGGGCGCATGAATTTCTCGTCCAGCCGCCAGCTGGCCGGGAAACATAGGACGGCGCCGGTCAGCACATGTTCCTGGTCGGCGCCGCGCTTCTCCAGCAGGCACAGATCCTCCTGCACCATGCGGCCCAGCATGGCGAGCGGATCGCTCCGGTCGATCGGTTCGCGCCAGCCATCGGGGCAGAGGACGCTGCCCGCCTCCACCACGAAGCCCGGCAGCGCATCCAGCGCGCCCAGCACGACTTCCAGCAATTCCTCCGCCGCCGGACGCGCCGCGGGGTCGAGGGCCAGGACCGTCTCGCGCTGCGTCGCGATCAGCTCTCGCCGAAGCGCCATCTGGGGGAAATACGCGTCGTCCAACTGCAGCCATTGCGACAGCTCAAGCGGCTGGATGCCCGGCAGGCGGCGGGGGCTCAGGTCGTGCGGGATGCGGGACTGAAGGATCTCGGCCATGCGCTCCTGCTATCCTGACGGGGTGCGGATTGCACCCCCGGCATGTTCCGCCGCGCGGGTGGTGTGTTTCCCCCGCCATGCCCTGTCGCGCCCCTTCCCTCCTGCGGCGCCTGGAATGCATCCCCGGCAGGTGCCGGTGGACGGGCGGTCTGTTGACCCCGCCATGACGAGCCACCCCTTCATCCTGCGGCACTCGGATTGCACCCGGCATGGGCCGGCGCGCCTGTGGTGTGTCGAACCCGCCATGCCGCCCGGCGCCCTTTCCCTCCTGCGGCCTCGGGACGGTGCCGGGCCGAAGCTAGTAGATATAGCGGATCTGATCGGTCCAGTAGCGTTCCACCCGCCGCAGGGAAGAGGTGATCAGGTCCATCCCGTCGGTGCCCAGGACACCGCGCGATTGCAGCCCCTCCGCATGGCGCGCGAAGAGCCCGGCGAGGATCTCGCGGATCTGGCGGCCCTTCTCGGTCAGGCGCACGCGGACCGACCGGCGGTCGATCTCGCACCGCTGGTGGTGCATGTACCCCATCTCCACCAGTTTCTTGAGGTTGTAGCTGACATTCGAGCCCTGGTAGTAGCCCCGGCTCTTCAACTCGCCGGCCGTGACCTCGTTGTCGCCGATGTTGAACAGCAGAAGGGCCTGCACCGCGTTGATGTCCAGCACGCCCACCCGCTCGAATTCATCCTTGATCACGTCGAGCAGCAGCCGGTGCAGCCGTTCCACCAGCGCCAGGGAGTCGAGATAGCTGGACATGAAGCCCGTATCCGGACGGCTGCCGGCCTTGCCGCCACTGGCGGGTCCGTTGAGTGCCGAATGTACGCTCATCACATTCTCCGGTTGACCTGCAACACCGGAACATGACGAAGAATGCCCAATAAACCGTTAAGTCGAGACGATTTTTGCCAGACCCTGCCCCGCCCGGCTCAGCGGGGGGCCAGCGCGCGCGAAATTTCCGCGATCATCGGTCGGTAGGGCTCGGGCGGGAGATCGCGGCCGGTGACCCAGAGATAGAGGTCCTGGTCGTTCTCGTGCAGCAGCCGGTCGTAGAGGTCGAGTTCCGCCTCCTCCATCTGCCCGAGCCGCTGGTCGGCATAGGCCACGAGGATCAGGTCCATCTCCTTGATGCCGCGCCGCATGGAGCGCATGCGCAGCCGCTTCAGGCGGTGATCCCGGGGCTCGTCGCTCATTCCGGCACCACCCGCAGGTTGCGCAGCCGCTTCTCCACCCGGCCGAGCCGCGCGTTGGAGGAGGACAGCGCCGCCTTGACCGCGCGCAGCTCGTCCAGCGCCTCCTTGAGGTCGGTGGGCATCTCTTCCTCCTCGCCCGGCGCGGGCAGGCCGTCGCCCTCGCCGTTCAGGAGCCACATCATCGAGACGGACAGCAGCCCCGCCATCATCGAGAGACGGTTGGCCCGCGGCTCCGACCGGTCGTCCTCCCAGGCGCGGACGGTGTCCACCCGCACGCCGAGGCGGCGGGCAAGCTGTGCCTGGCTCAGCCCGGCATGTTCGCGGGCGGCGGCGATCCGGTCACCGAATGTGGCCGCGTCGGGGCCGTACCAGTCCACGCTCTCGGTCATCTGCTCATCCCTCCGGTCGGTTCCGGCGATCGTGCTTGATCGCAATCGGCCCCGACTCTATGACATGGACGCCCCGTTGCCAAACCGGAACCGGCGATGAACATGCTCTCCGCGACATTGTCCCGCGTCAAACCGTCCGCCACCGTCTCGATCACCGCCAAGGCGATCGAGCTCAAGGCGCAGGGGCGGGACATCATCGGCCTCGGCGCAGGCGAGCCGGATTTCGACACGCCCGACCACATCAAGGAGGCCGCGATCCGCGCCATCCGCGAGGGCCGCACGAAATACACCATCCCCGACGGCATCGGCGAACTGAAGGAGGCGGTGGCCGCCAAGTTCGCGCGCGAGAACGGGCTGAGCTACGCCACCGGCGAGATCACCGTGCAATCGGGCGGCAAGCAGGTGCTGCACACCGCGCTGATGGCCACCCTCGACCCGGGCGACGAGGTGATCATCCCCGCCCCCTACTGGGTGAGCTATCCGGGCATGGTGACCATCGCCGGCGGCACGCCGGTGGTGATCGAGGGCGGCATCGCGAACGGGTTCCGCATCACGCCCGAACAGCTGGAGGCGGCGATCACGCCCCGGACCAAGTGGCTGATCTTCAACTCGCCCTCGAACCCCACCGGGGCGGGCTATTCGCCGGAAGAACTGCAGGCGCTCACCGAGGTCCTGATGCGCCACCCGCATGTCTGGCTGATGTCGGACGACATGTACGAACACATCGCCTATCCCGGTTTCGACTTCCGCTCGCCCGCGCAGCTGGAGCCGGGGCTGAAGGACCGCACGCTCACCGTCAACGGCGTGTCGAAGGCCTATGCCATGACCGGCTGGCGGATCGGCTATGCCGGCGGACCCGAACCGCTGATCCGCGCCATGCGGACCTTCATCACGCAATCCACTTCCAACCCCTGCTCGATCTCGCAATGGGCGGCGGTGGCGGCGCTGAACGGGCCGCAGGAGTTCCTGGGCGATTTCCGCGCGGCCTTCCTGCGGCGGCGCGACCTCGTGGTGGCGCGGCTGAACGCCATTCCCGGCATCGACTGCCCGGTGCCCGAAGGCGCCTTCTATGTCTACCCGTCCATCGCGGGCCTGATCGGCAAGACCACGGCGCGCGGCACGGTGATCACCGATGACGAGGCCTTTGCCACCGCGCTGCTGGAAGAGACCGGGGTGGCCGTGGTCTTCGGCGCGGCCTTCGGGCTTTCGCCGAACTTCCGCATCAGCTACGCCACCTCGGACGAGGTACTGGAAGAGGCCTGCCGGCGGATCGCCGATTTCTGCAGCGGGCTGAGCTGAGGGGGCATCATGGCGGGCGAGCTGCCGGACTATTATTTCCGCATCCGCGAGAACGGCGCGTCGGTGTTCCGGGTGGACAGCAACAACCGCCACCGCCGGATCGAGATGGACCAGATCGCCGTGGTCAATATCCGCCAGGGCGAGATCAAGCCCCAGGGCGGCCGCGAGCTGACCGAGGCCGACACGGCCGCGATCGAAGAGTGGATGGCCGAGCGCCAGGCGCTGCTGGCCCGGCGCGACATCGACGACATCCACCGCGCGGTCGACTACCTCAACACCACCACCCACTGGATCCAGTCGAAGGCCACCGATGCCGAGCTGGAAGAGGTGACCGACCGGCTGCTGCTGGCGATGCACGACCTGCGCACGGTCCTGGTGCGCAAGAAGGCGGAACGGCTGACGCGCGACGGGTAAGGGCTTGGGCGTTCATGCACAGCCTGGTCGTGGGCGCCGCCGTTCCGGTCGGGCGATATTCGGGCGTTTGTGAGGTTTGGAGAGGTGGCAGGGAGCCCAGCTTGGCCGATATTTGCAGTGCCCATGCGGCGCCGGTTCCAGCGGCGCGCCATTCGCCCCTTCGGCCTGAAGTTGCCGAGGTTTGAGAGGTTGCAGGGGGGCGCTGCCCCCTCGTCGCTGACGCTCCTCACCCCCGGGATATTTATGGTCAGAAGAAGCCGGGACTGCGGGATCAGGCGGGGCTCCGGGCCGGGGCAGCCGAGGCGAGGTGGCGGCGGAAGCGCCAGCCGAGGGTCAGGGCGGCGGCGCCGAGACCCGCGGTGAGGCCCAGCCACAGGCCCTCGGCCCCGAGCCCGGCGGGAAAGGCCAGCAGGTAGCCCAGCGGCGTGCCGATCAGCCAGTAGGACAGCGTGGCCAGCCACATCGGGATACGCGTGTCCTGCAGCCCGCGCAGGAGCGAGACGGCGACGATCTGGCCCGCATCCATGAACTGGAACAGCCCCGCGATCATCACCAGCCGCACGCCGGCGGCGATCACCGCGTCGCGCTGCGGATCCTGCGGGTCCACGAAGAGCGCCACCAGCGGCGCCGGGGCCAGCAGGTAGATCAGCGTCACCAGCGCGCCGAAGCCGAAGGCCACCGCATAGGCGGCCCGGGCGCCGCGCGCCAGCGCCGCCAGATCGCTCCGGCCGTATTGACCGCCGGCGCGGATCGTCGCCGCCTGGCTCATCCCGACATGGAACATGAAGGCCAGCGCCGTGAGCTGCAGCGCGATCCCGTGGGCGGCGAGCTCCAGCGCGCCGATCCATCCCATCATCACCGCGCTGGCGGAGAACATGGCGCTTTCGGCCAGCGCGATGAGGCCGATGGGCAGGCCGAGGCGGAAGACCTCGCGCAGGACCGGCCAGTCGGGGCGCCAGAGCCGGCGGAAGAGCTCGTAATCCGGGCGGCGGCGCTGGATATAGGCCGCGAGCGCCAGCGCCTGGGCGGCCTGCACCGCGACCGAGGCGATGGCGGCGCCGGCGATGCCCAGCTCCGGCGCCCCGAGGCTGCCGAAGATCAGCAGCCCGTTGATCCCGGCATTGAGCAGGAGCGCCGCCAAGGTGATCCAGAGCTGGGCCGCCGTGAGCTGCATCGCCCCGAGCAGCCCGCGCAGCGCCTGGCCGGCGATGGCCGGGAAAAGCCCCCAGCCGGCGATCCGCAGGTAGCGCTGCGCCTCGGCCGCGACCTCCTGCGTCTGGCCCATGGCCAGCAGCAGCGGCTCGGACCGCCAGAGCAGCGCCACGGCGAGGATCGCGTATCCTAGCACCAGCCAGAGTGACATGCGCGTGACGCGGCGGGCGCGGATCTCGTCCCCGGCCTCCATCGCCGCCGCCGCCATGGGCGTCACCGCATGGGCGAAGCCGGAGCCGAGGATGAAGATCACGAACCACAGGGAGGTCGCCATGGTGGCCGCCGCCAGCGCGGTGATGTCGTACCAGCCCAGCATCACCGTATCGGTCACGTGGATGGCAAAGCTCGCCACCTGCGCGCCCACCAGCGGCAGGCCCAGGGCGAGCAGCCGGGCCACGTGGCCCCGGAAGGTGAGGTCGGAGGACGCGCTCATGGCGTCCCTCTAGGGGCCGCGCCGGGGGACGGCAAGACGGGAGTGTTCCGGCCGACAGCGCGCCCTCCCCGTTCGCGGCCTGCGCCGAGGCGGCCCGTCCTGTGGCGATTTGGTCACGCCGGGCTCGCGAGAATTGAATCGCACCGCTTCCGATTGAATCAGGCGCGTCGAGGAAAGAGAAATCGAACCCTGCCGCTTCGGCAAAAAAACAAGAAACTCACGAGGGTAACATGAAGAAACTGTCCACCGCGCTTGCCGTTTCGGCAATTGTCCTGAGCGGCTGCGCCCAATCCAGCAAGGAGATCAGCGCGGCCTATGTCTCGCCGGTGAAATACCAGTCCTTTTCCTGCCGCCAGCTTTCCGAGGAAGCCCGGCGCATTTCGGTCCGCGCCTCGCAGGCCATTGGCGCGCAGGACAAAAAGGCGAGCAACGACACGGCCGCCATGAGCGTGGGCATGATCCTGTTCTGGCCGGCCCTGTTCTTCATCAAGGGCGATTCGGAAACGGCTGCGGAAGTGGCGCGGCTCAAGGGGGAAATGGACGCCATCGAGGCCGCGAGTGTCCAGAAGAACTGCGGCATCGTCTTCCAGCACGCGACCAAGGAAGAGATCGAGAAAAAGAAAGCGGCCCAGGCCGCGGAATAGAACCGGTCTTCCAGGAGAATTGCGGCCCCCGGTTTCATTCCGGGGGCCGCGCGATATTCAACCGAGCTCCCTGGTCCAGCTTTCCTGCGGCTCCCAGTCGAGCAGGCGGCGGGCCTTGTCGATGCAGTAGAAGGTCTCCTGCGGGCCCATCTCGCGCTTCACGGGCACGCCCTGGTAGAACCGCGCGCGGACCTCTTCGTTGCTCAGCCCCACCGAGAGGTCGGCATTGGCGACGTTGAAGACCTGGTAGCCCAGCCCGTCCACCTCGAGGCAGCGAGCGACGAACCGGCCGAGATCCCGCACGTCGATATAGGCAAAGATGTTGCGGCGGCGCAGCCCGGGCTCGGCCATGTAGGCCGGGAAGTCGCGCGCGTATTCATGCGGTTCGATCACGTTGTTGATGCGCAGCCCGTAGACATCCGCCCCGCTGCGGGCCTGGAAGGCACGGCCGCAGGCCTCGTTGCAGGTCTTGGACATGGCGTAGCTGTCCTGCGGCACCGTGGGATGCTCCTCGTCGACCGGCAGGTAGTCGGGGCGCATCTCGCCATCGGCGAAGCAGATGCCGTAGGTGGTCTCGGACGAGGCGAAGATCACCTTGGGAATGCCGAGCTTGGTCGCCGCCTCCATCACGTTGTAGGTGCCCATCGTGTTGGTGCGGAAGGTCTCGTTGTCGGGTCGGATGAGGATCCGTGGCACGGCGGCGAAATGCACCACCGCGTCGAACCGGGGCATCCCGCCGCCCTCCTCCAGCTCGTCGAGGCCGGCCCAGGAGGTCAGCGCGTTCCAGACCTGGCCGCTGTCGGTGACGTCGGTGATCAGCGTCTCCACCCCGTCGAGCGGCTGCAGGTCGAGGTTCAGCACCCGGTGGCCGAGCGCCTGCAGGTGGGGAATCACGTGATGGCCGGCCTTGCCGCTGCCGCCGGTGAAAAGAATGCGCATGTCGGTCCTCCGTCGCTGCCGGGCGATGGCGCCGCCCGCCGCCAAAGGCTAGCGGGTGGCGCGGCAGTGGCAAGGCGAAGGGGCCGGATGACGGAGGTGGCCGGCGGTCCGGGCCGGGGGAACGGAATGTTAAGACCGGGGCGCTAGACAGGCCGGCGATGCCAACCGGTTTGTGAGCTTGCAATGCGTTTCCGGCCCTCGATCCTGACCGTCGTCCTCTCCATCGTCCTGCTGGGCTGCGCCATGATGGGGGCGTTGATCTGGCTCGAGACCCGCACAAATGCCCTGCGCGGCGGGATCGAGGCGCGGATGCTGCGGGCGGACCGTGCGATCCAGTTCGTCGACGCGACCGAGATCGCGCTGCTGCTGGCCCGCCGCGAGGAGCGGGATTTCCTGCTTCGACGCGACGAATCCGCCCTCGCCGCGCATGAGGCTGCGATGACCGAACTGGCGGACAGCTACGCGGAGGCGCGACGCATCGTGGCTCTGCTTCCCGAACTTGCGCCGACCCTGCCCCAATTCGACCGGTTCGAGGCCGAGGTCACCGCCTATGCCGCCCGTTTCGCCGAGGTGACGACATTGCGCCGCCAGCTCGGCCTTGCCTCTGGCAGCGGGCTGGAGGGGCAACTGCGCGCCGCGGTCGAAGCGCTGGAGGACCGCGTGCAGGACATCGAAGCCCCCGCGCTGCAGCGGCAGCTCATGACCATGCGCCGCCTCGAAAAGGATTTTCTGCTGAAGGGGGCGCGCGACTTCGTCGACCGGCTGAACGAGGTGGCCGGGCAAGTCCTCCGGCTCCCGGCCGAGGTCTTTCCCGCGCCCGGCCTCCGCGCGGAGGTGAACGCGCTGCTGGACGATTATCGGACCACCTTCGACGCATTCGCCGAGACCTCCATCGCGCTCGCCCGGACAGAAGCGGCCCTGACCGCCAGCTTCGCCGCGGCCGAACCGATCATGGAAGAGGTCCGGCACGAGGCGCTGGCGGCCGGGGCGGCGATCCGCAGTGCCGGGCTCGCCCGCACGGAGGCGGCAAAGCGCTTCGAATTGCGGCTCGGGCTGGTGATGGTCGCGATCTTCGTGGCGCTCGCGGTGACCCTCGCGCTCGCCATCGCCCGGCCGCTGCGGAAACAGGCCGCCGTGATCAGCGCGATCCGTGAGGGCGACCTCGAGCAGCCCCTGCCCGCCTCGCCCATCCGCGAGATCGACGGCGTGACCCAGGCGGTCCAGCGCTTCCGCGACGACCTCGCCGACCAAGCGCGCCTGATCGCCGACCTGTCCGAGGTGATTGACGCCTGCGCCGCCGGCGACTTTTCCCGCCGCCTGCCTGAGGACGAGCATTTCGGCAATTGCGCCACCATGGTTCGCGGCGTCAACCTGATCGGGGAATCCGCCGAACGCGGCCTCGGCGATGTGGGCGACGTGCTGGAATCGCTGGCCCGGGGCGACCTGACCGCCGCCATGCCCGCCGGCCAGAAGGGCATCTTCCAGGACATGTCGGGCGTGCTGGACAAGGTGAACGCCAACCTCGTCGAACTGGTCCGGCAACTGGCGGACAGCAGCGCCATGCTGGACCGTACCGCGCGCGAGATCGCCTCGGCGGGGGACGATACCTCGCACCGGGTCCAGAACTCCGCGGCCTCGCTCGAGGAAACCGCCGCCGCCCTGCGCACCCTCGACGATACGGTGCGCCACACCACCGGCAATGTCCGCAGTACCCAGGATTTCGTCGGCGAGGCCCGGGAAGAGACGACGCGCACCCGCGCCCTTGCCGACCGCGCTGTCGACGCGATCCGCAAGATCGAGGAAAGCTCGGGCGCCATCGGCCAGATCACCGGGATGATCGAGGATGTCGCCTTTCAGACCAACCTCCTGGCGCTCAATGCCGGGGTCGAGGCCGCGCGCGCCGGCGAGGCGGGGCGCGGCTTCGCCGTCGTCGCGTCGGAAGTGCGGGCGCTCGCACAACGCGCCTCCTCCGCCGCGCAGGAGATCAACGGCCTGATCCGCGACAGCCGGAGCCACGTGACCGACGGGGTCAAGCTGGTCGCAGAGTCCGGGGCCGCCCTCGGCACGATCCAGGACAGCGTGGTGCAGATGGTCGGCAAGATGGACGAGATCGCCTCCGCGGCCCAGGAACAGGCCACCGGCATCGCCGAGATCAGTACCGCCATTGGCTCGCTCGACCGCGACACCCAGAACAACGCCGCCATGCTCGAACAGAGTGCCGCGGCCGGACAGAACCTGCGCGACGAGGCCGCGTCCCTGGTCCGGCTCGTGCAACGCTTCACCCTGCCCGGGACCGACCGCCCCGCCCTCCCCGCGCCGGTCGACCATCCTGCCACCGGCATGAACGCCTCGGCCGCATGATGCGACGGCATACCGAGACCCTCTTTCATGCCAATGATCGGAGCCGGGCGTCCCCGTCCCCACCGCAAGAGACCTGGAAGGAATCGCGCCACCTACGGCAGGGCCTCTCCCGGGCCAGGTCGGTCAGGCGCACGCCGCGCACACGGGGCGCTGGACGGGACCAAAGGCACCCGATCCCGCCAGAGGCATCGCCACCCCCAGGGAGGCCCTGGCGCAAAGGCACGAAAAAAGACGCGCCCGGAGGCGCGCCTTTCGATCCTTGCGAAATGTCTGGTCAAAATGACTTGGTCGTCGGAATGGCCTCAGCCGATCTGCGCGTTGTCGCCGCGCTTCACCGCCACGATGGCCGAGCGCGGAAGACTGCCCTCGCCATCCGGGAAGGGGGCGTCGGGGTGCTGGATCCCGACGAACATGGTCCGGCGGTCCGCCGACCAGGTGAGCCCGGTCACCTCCGACCCTTTGGGCCCGGTGAGGAAGCGCACGATCTCGCCCGTCACCGGGTCGCCCGCCAGCATCTGATTGTTGCCCATGCCGGCAAAGTCCCCCTCGTTGCTGTCCTCGCCATCCGTCTGGATCCAGACGATGCCGGCACTGTCGATCTGCATGCCGTCGGGCGAGTTGAAGAGGTTCCCCGCGTTCACGTTCTCCGACCCGCCATAGGCGTCGTCATGCACCGTCGGGTTGCCGGCCATCACGTAGAGATCCCAGGCGAACCCGTCGGCCGCGTGGTCATCCCCTTCGGGGCGCCAGCGCACGATCTGACCGTAATGATTGGCCTCGCGCGGGTTCGGCCCGCCTACCGGCGTCTCGTCGCCGCCGGCATTGGGCTTCACGCCGCGGTTCTTGTTGTTGGTCAGGCAGCAATAGGCCTCGACGGCCAGCGGGTTCACCGCGATCCATTCCGGCCGGTCCATGGTGGTTGCCCCCACCGCCGAGGCGGCCATGCGGGTGAAGACATGGATCTCGTCCCGCGCCATGCCCGTCGCCTCTTCGGACAGTTCCAGCCACTCGCCGGTGCCGTCCTCGTTGAACTTCGCGGCGTAGAGCGTACCCTCGTCCAGCAGCCCCGCGCCGGATCCGCCCGGCGTATAGGTGCCGTCCGACACGAAGCGGTACATGTATTCGCCCCGCTCGTCGTCGCCCATATAGACCACCACGCGGCCATCGGGGGCCAGCGCCACCTCGGCGTTCTCGTGCTTGATCCGGCCGAGCGCGGTGCGCTTCACCGGAACAGCCCCGGGATCGGTCGGATCGATTTCCACCACATAGCCCGCGCGATGCGGCTCGTTGGGGTTTTTCGACACGTCGAAGCGCGGATCGTGGACGTGGTACTCGTAGCCCCAGCCATCGAGGCCGATGCCGTAGCGGTCGTAACCCTCGGGCAACGCCATCTCCTTGTCGGTGGAGCCGAAGTAGGAATTGAAGTTCTCTTCGCAGGTCAGGTAGGTGCCCCAGGGCGTCCGGCCCGAGCCGCAATTGTTGAAGGTGCCGAGGCTCTCGGTGCCCGTGGGATCGGCCTCGGTCTTCAGCAGGTCGGAGCCGGCGGCAGGGCCCGCAATCTTCATCGGCGTGCGGTGATGGATGCGGCGGTTGAAGCGGCTGTCCTTCACCACGTGCCAGCCATCGTCGCCCTCGGCCAGCTCGACCACGGTGACACCCTGCATGTTCTGCAGCTTGGTCACGTGACCCTCGTTCTGCGGCACGCCCTCGGGCGCCCCGGGCAGGTTGACCTCGGGGTTCACGTATTCCTGGTTCACGGCGAGGATCTGGTGCCCGTCGAAGCTGAACAGCTCCATCCCGTCGGTGTTCTCGCCGAAGACCTTGTCGGAATTCTCCAGCGTCACGCCGCTCTCGGGATCGAACTCGGCCACGCCCTCGTGGATCGGGTCGCCCCAGGCCACCAGCACGTCCCAGTCATAGCCCTCGGGCACGTGGACGGTATGGTCGGTCTGCGCCGCGATCGGCGTGAAGCCGAAGCGCGAGGCTTCCTGCGCCATGGCCGAACCGCCGCTCAGCAGGCCGGTCCCCATGGCCGCCGCGCCCGAGCCGAAGGCCAGCACCCCGCCGAGGAAGCCGCGGCGCGACAGGGCGGCCTCGACCACGCGGTCGAAATCGCTGGTTTCGGGGCGCGGATTGTTGACCTCGTCCCAGGCGTCGGCGGAAAGGCGGTGAAAGGGTTTTCTGTCCATCGGATGGCTCCACTAGGCTGTCGAATCTCAGACGGCCGCATCCCTAGGCCCCGAATGTAACAGCCAGCGGACAGAAGGCGGCGACGTCGCGGCGCAACATTCGCAAAGGCGGCACACCGCCCCGCGACATTTCCGGCGCGAATGCCGGTTGACGCCCCAAGGCTCTGCCCATAATGTCCCGCGCACGCATCAAGGAGCCCTCGCGGTGAAAACCCTAATCGTAATTGTAGGCGAATGGCGCATGGGCCGGTAACGGACACCCATATGGTCCCCCATGCGCCCCCGGTTCACCCTCGGGGGCTTTTTTGTGCGCAACAGCGACGTCGAACGGAGAACGGACATGACACGTCAGATGACCGGAGCGAAAATGGTGGTTCAGGCCCTCAAGGACCAGGGCGTGGACGTCGTATTCGGCTATCCCGGCGGCGCCGTTCTACCGATTTACGACGAGATTTTTCAGCAGAACGGCATTCGCCACGTGCTCGTGCGGCACGAACAGGGCGCGGTGCACGCGGCCGAGGGCTATGCCCGCTCGACCGGGAAACCCGGCGTGGTGCTGGTGACCTCGGGCCCCGGCGCGACCAACGCGGTCACCGGGATCACCGATGCGCTGCTCGATTCCATCCCTCTGGTGGTGCTGACCGGCCAGGTCGCCACCTTCCTCATCGGCACCGACGGCTTCCAGGAGGCTGACACGGTGGGCATCACCCGCCCCTGCACCAAGCATAACTGGCTGGTGAAGGATCCCGACCGGCTGGCCGATACGATCCACCAGGCCTTTCACGTGGCCACCTCGGGCCGCCCCGGGCCGGTGCTGATCGACATCCCGAAGGACGTGCAGTTCGCGGAAGGCGAATATATCGAGCCGCAGAAGGCCAAGACCTCGCATTACCAGCCGCGGGTCAAGGCCAGCATCGAGGAGGTGACCGAGCTGGTCTCGCTCATCGAGCGGGCGGAGCGGCCGGTCTTCTACACCGGCGGAGGGGTGATCAATTCCGGCCCCGCGGCCTCGCAACTGCTGCGCGAGCTGGTGGATGCGACGGGCTTTCCGGTGACCTCCACGCTGATGGGGCTGGGCGCCTACCCGGCCTCGGGCGACGCCTGGCTGGGCATGCTGGGGATGCACGGGCTCTACGAGGCCAACATGGCCATGCATGGCTGCGACCTGATGATCAATCTCGGCGCCCGCTTCGACGACCGGATCACCGGCAAGGTCGAGGCCTTCTCGCCCGGGTCGCGCAAGGTGCATGTGGATATCGACGCCTCCTCCATCAACAAGGTGGTGCGGGTGGACCTGCCCATCGTCGGCGACATCGCCCACGTGCTGGAGGACGTGCTGACCGTCTGGAAATCCCGCGGCCGCAAGACCCAAGGCCCGGCGCTCAAGGAATGGTGGCAGAAGATCGACGAGTGGCGCGGCGTGAAATGCCTGACCTACAAGGGCTCCGACAAGGTGATCAAGCCGCAATACGCGCTGGAACGGCTCGAGGCGCTGACCAAGGGTCGCGACCGCTACATCACCACCGAGGTGGGCCAGCACCAGATGTGGGCCGCGCAGTTCCTCGCGTTCGAGGATCCGAACCGCTGGATGACCTCCGGCGGGCTGGGCACCATGGGCTACGGCTTCCCGGCGTCGATCGGCGTGCAGATGGCGCATCCCGACAGCCTTGTCGTGAACGTGGCGGGCGAGGCGTCGTGGCTGATGAACATGCAGGAGATGGGCACGGCGGTGCAGTTCAAGCTGCCGGTCAAGCAGTTCATCCTCAACAACGAACGGCTCGGCATGGTGCGCCAGTGGCAGGAGCTGCTGCATGGCGAGCGCTATTCGCATTCCTGGTCCGAGGCGCTGCCCGATTTCGTCAAGCTGGCCGAGGCTTTCGGGGCCAAGGGCATCTATTGCGACGATCCCGCGAAGCTTGACGACGCGATCATGGAGATGATCGAGCATGACGGCCCGGTGATCTTCGATTGCCTGGTGGAGAAGCACGAGAACTGCTTCCCCATGATCCCCTCGGGCAAGGCCCATAACGAAATGCTGCTCAGCGCGGAGGCCGAGGCCTTCGTCGGTGGCGGCGCGCTGGTGTAAGGAAGGCAAGAGATGTCCCCGCTCAAGATCGAACAAGGCGCCTCCAGCCATTCCGTCTACCCGCTGCGCGATCCGAACTCGGACGTTGTGGAAAAGCATACGCTGGCCGTGCTGGTGGAGAACGAGCCCGGCGTGCTGGCGCGTGTCATCGGGCTGTTTTCCGGCCGCGGCTACAACATCGAGAGCCTGACCGTGGCCGAGGTGGACCACAAGGGCCACCTCAGCCGGATCACCATCGTCACCACCGGCACGCCGCAGGTGATCGAGCAGATCAAGGCGCAGCTCGGCCGCATCGTGCCGGTTCACAAGGTCAACGACCTGACGGTCGAAGGCCCCTTCGTGGAGCGGGAGCTTGCGCTCTTCCGCGTCGCCGGCACTGGCGAGAAACGGGTGGAGGCGCTGCGCCTCGCCGACATCTTCCGCGCCAACGTGGTGGATTCAACGCTGGAAAGCTTCGTCTTCCAGCTGACCGGCGCGCCGGAAAAGATCGACGCCTTCGCGGACCTGATGCGGCCCCTGGGCCTTAACGAGGTGGCGCGGACCGGCGTCGCCGCCCTGTCCCGGGGCAGCTGACCGGCCGCCCCGTCAGGCCGGGTGCCGCGTCCGCATGCGGGCCGGCATCCGGGACGGCGGAAAGGAGGCGACGCTGCCCGATGGCGGCGATTCCGGCAGTTGCAGCAGCGCCTGCCAGCGGGCGATGGCGGGGGTCACGCGCGGCGTTTCGCGGCGGGTGTCGCTCCCCCCGAGCGTCCGGGCGATGGCCGGAAATTCCTCTTCCGAGAGTAGCCGGGGTTCGCGGACATGCCGCATCTGGCCCTCCTCCAGCAGCTCGAACTGGACCACGTCGCCGACATCGAGTGGCGTCGGCTCTTCATCCAGCTGCGAGGCTGAGGTGTAATAGGCCAGATCTCCGTGATCCTCGCACCAGACGATTGCCTTTCGAGCGTTCTTGTCGCTCCAAAGCACGACACCAATCATATGAAATCCCCTTCATGCTGCACGGCAACTCCATGATCCTAGGAGGAAAATGCCGGCATTTCACGAGGTCGGAGGATGACAGTTTGTGTCTAGTGCTATATAACCTGACACGAAAATGAACGCCACTGACGCTGAATGGCGTCACCCTCCAGCGCGACCACGCGGCAACTTTGTTAACACGAGGTTTGCGGAAATCGCCGTTTGGACTAACATGACTCCAAGAAGACTATTTTCACGAGTATTGCGTGCCGCAGACCAAGACCCAGCCGCAAGATGACCCGAGCCCGGCAGCGCTCCGCTCGGTTTTCGGACGCAATCTCCGGCAACTCACCGAAAATGTCGGCAGCGTCTCGCAGGTGAGCCGCGATCTGGGGATGAATCGGACCCAGTTCAACCGCTACCTGAGCGGCGAAAGTTTTCCGCGCCCCGACCAGCTGCACCGGATCTGCCGCTATTTCGGCGTGGATGCCCGGATCCTGCTGGAGCCGATCGACCGGCTGCGCTGGCAACAGGGGAACGGCGAAGTTCATCCGGAACTGGAGGAGTTCGTCCCCGACAGCGACCGCGGCATTCCGCAGGAAGTCTTTCCCGACGGGATATACCGCTTTTCCCGGCCCAGCTTCCTGTTCACGCATAAATTCGTGCAGGGACTCGTCCTGGTCTACCGCAGCGGCGGGCACACCTTCATCCGCGGCTACGAACTGCGCGGCGCATTGCAGGAACAGGGGCTGCCCGAAACACCGAGCGAGCGCGAATTCCGCGGCCAGGTGCTGGCGCGTGACGGCGGGATTGCCGCGATGATTTCACGGCGCAGCGCCGCCACCTGCACCTTCAACTTCCTCACCCGCGTGCCCTCGTTCGAAAACAATTACTGGGTGGGCTACGTCGCGCGCACCGCGGGGGAGACGCTGACCGGCCGCCGCGTGGCCCGCATGGTCTACGAGCATCTGGGTCACAAGCGGTCCGAGATCGCGCGTGCGGCGCGCAGCGCGTCCTTCTGCAATGAGGACGACCTGCTGCCCTATCACCGGCAACTGCTGAACGCCGGCATGCCCTTCCGCTGATCGGTTGATCCGGCCGGGCTCGGGCGGGGCCTCAGCCCTCGCCCTGCGCCTCGGCGCGGCTCTTGCCGGACACGTCCAGCGCCAGCGTGGCCGCCATCAGCGCGTCGAGGTCGCCGTCCAGCACGCCCTTGGTGTCCGAGGTCTCGTAATTCGTGCGCAGGTCCTTCACCATCTGGTAAGGCTGCAGCACGTAGGATCGGATCTGGTTGCCCCAGCCGGCCTCGCCCTTGTTCTCGTGCGCTTCGTTGATGGCGGCGTTCCGGCGGTCCAGCTCCATCTGGTAGAGCCGCGATTTCAGCGCCTTCATGGCGATGTCGCGGTTCTGGTGCTGCGATTTCTCGGACGAGGTCACGACGATCCCGGTGGGATGGTGGGTGATCCGCACGGCGGAGTCGGTGGTGTTCACGTGCTGCCCGCCTGCCCCGGAGGACCGGTAGGTGTCGACGCGGATATCGGCGGGGTTCACCTCGATCTCGATATTGTCGTCGACCACCGGGTAGACCCAGACCGAGCTGAAGGAGGTGTGCCGCTTGGCCGCCGAATCGTAGGGCGAGATGCGGACCAGCCGGTGCACGCCGCTCTCGGACTTGAGCCAGCCATAGGCGTTGGGGCCCGAGATCTTGTAGGTCGCGGACTTGATGCCCGCCTCCTCGCCCGGGGACTCGGCCTGAAGCTCCACGTCGTAGCCGCGCTTTTCGGCCCAGCGGACATACATCCGCGCCAGCATGTTGGCCCAGTCGCAGCTCTCGGTGCCGCCCGCGCCGGCGTGGATCTCGAGGAAGGTGTCGTTGCCGTCGGCCTCGCCGTTCAGCAGCGCCTCCAGCTCCTTCGCGGCGGCCTTGCGCTTGAGCCCGGCAAGCGCCTGCTCGGCCTCGGTGACCACCTCGTCGTCATTCTCGGCCTCGCCCATCTCGATGAGCTCCACGTTGTCCTCGAGCTCCTGCTTGATGGAATCGTGGGTCTCGATCGCATCGACCAGCATCTGCCGGTCGCGCATCAGCTTCTGGGCGTTGGCGGGGTCGTTCCACAGCTCCGGGTCCTCGACGCGGGCGTTGAATTCCTCCAGCCGGTGCTGGGCCGTCTCCCAATCCATCCGCTGGCGCAGCAGGACCAGCGACTTCTCGATCTCGGCAACGGTATTCTGCACCTCGGCGCGCATGGAGGGGGTCCTTCGGACAGGTGTTTCGGGTCACGCGGTGATAGCCGCTCGGGCCGGGCTGGGCAAGGCGGCGCGGCACCGCCCTGCCCCCTGCCCCGGCTGCGGGCCGGTCAGTCCGGTCAGTACAATCCGCCGGAGCTGAGCGTGCCGAAACTGGCCTTCGGCCCCACCGTGGCGGTGCCGCCGGTGGAGGTGGTGACCTGCTTGGCCCTCTCCTCTCCGGGGCGCACCATCTCGAAATTCGAGCCCATGGCGAACCCGCCGTCGAGGTTGATGCCGAAGATCGGCTCTTCGCCGTCGCGGAAATACTCCGCCACCACGTTGCCGCCCGACGCGTTGTCGGGCAGGCGCGCACCCGAGAAACGGTCGATGTTGATGAAGTGGCCGCCGGGCGGCACGCGGAACGGGCCGCCGCCGTATTTCTTGATGGCCTCGGTCATGAAGCGCTGGAAGACCGGCGCGCACATGGACGAGCCGAAGGCCGAGCGGCCAAGGCTGCGGGGCCGGTCGTAGCCGATATAGCAGCCGGCCACGATGTTGGAGGTGAAGCCGGTGAACCACACGTCGCGGGCGTCGTTGGTGGTCCCGGTCTTGCCGGCGACCGGCACCGGTAGGTCGATGGCGCCCGAGGCGGTGCCGCGCTGCACCACGCCCTGCATCATCGAGGTGACCTGGTAGGCGGTGATGGCGTCGATCACCCGCTCGCGATCCGACACGATGCGCGGCGAGCGGCCGGCGGCGATGTCGGCTTCGTCGCAATCCACGCAATCGCGCTGGTCGTGACGATAGAGCGTCTTGCCGTAGCGGTCCTGCACCCGGTCGACCAGCGTCGGCTCCACCCGCTCGCCGCCATTGGCGAACATCGCGTAGGCCGACACGACGTTGTAGAGCGTCGTCTCCTGCGCCCCGAGCGCGTTGGCGAGGTAGGGCTCCAGCGTGTCGTAGACGCCGAACCGCTCGGCGTAATCGGCCACCGTCTCCATCCCCACCTCTTGCGCCAGGCGGACGGTCATCAGGTTGCGCGATTGCTCGATGCCGGTCCGCAGCGGGGTGGGCCCGTAATATTGGTGCGAGGCGTTGTTGGGCCGCCAGACGCCCTGCGGCGTGTTCACCTCGATCGGGGCGTCGATGACGATGGTCGCCGGCGAATAGCCCGAATCGAGCGCGGCGGCATAGACGAAGGGTTTGAAGTTCGACCCCGGCTGCCGCATCGCCTGCGTCGCGCGGTTGAACACCGATTCCTGGTAGGAGAACCCGCCCTGCATGGCGATCACCCGGCCGGTATTGACGTCCATCGCCATGAAGGCGCCCTGCACCTCGGGGATCTGCCGCAGCGTCCAGCGGATGAAGCTGCCGTCGTCATCCGTCACCATGCGGCGCACATAGACCACGTCGCCCTTCTCGAAATTGTCGAAGAAATCGCCCTGGATCCACGAGATGTCGTCGCGCGGGACGACCGGCGGCTCGGCCTCGGTCTCGTCCACGCCCTCGATCCCGAGGCGCAGCTGGTTTTCCGCGACCTCCAGAACCACGGCGGGGTGCCATTCCGTCTCCAGGTGGATGTCGCGGGCCACGTTGGCCTTGGACAGCGCCTCGCGCCATGCCTCCTCGGAACCGAGCTGATCCTCGGGGATGGTGATGCCGGTCCCGCGCCACTTGCCGCGGTTGCGGTCGTATTGCTCCAGCTGCTCGCGCAGGGATTCGGCGGCCAGCACCTGCATCTCGGGATCGATCGTGGCGCGCACGGTCAGACCGGCCGAGATGAACTCCGCCTCGCCGAAGTCGCGGCTGAGCTGGCGGCGGATCTCGTCGGTGAAGTAGTCGCGCGGCGGCAGGGAGGCCTGGAAGCTTTCGAAATCGCCGTTCTGAACGGTCTTGAGCGGCTGGGCGACCTCGTACTTGTAGGTCGCCTCGTCGATATAGCCGTTCTCCTTCATCTCGCGCAGCACGTAGTTGCGGCGGCTGGTCAGCCGGTCCTTGTTGCGGACCGGGTGGAAGTCCGAGGGCGCCTTGGGCAGCGAGGCCAGCATGGCCGCCTCGTGCGGCTTCAGCTCGCGCAGGGTCTTGTTGAAGAAGGTCTGCGCCGCCGCGGTCACCCCGTAGGAGTTCTGCCCGAGATAGATCTCGTTGAGGTAAAGCTCGAGGATCTGGTCCTTGGTCAGCGTCTCTTCCAGCCGGGTGGCGAGGATGATTTCCTTAATCTTGCGCTCGATCCGGCGGTCGCCATCCAGCAGGAAGTTCTTCATCACCTGCTGGGTGATGGTCGAGGCGCCGCGCACGTTCTGGCCGCGGGTCCGGATCGCCTCCCAGGCTGCGCTGGCGATGCCGCGCGTGTCGTAGCCGTGGTGCTGGTAGAAGTTCTTGTCCTCGGCCGAGATGAAGGCCTGCTTCACCAGGTCGGGGATCTCCTCCGCCGGGGTGAAAAGCCGCCGCTCCTGCGCGAATTCGTCGATCAGCCGCCCCTCGCCGGAATAGATCCGGCTGATCGTCGGCGGCTGGTACTGGGCCAGCGATTCATGGCTCGGCAGGTCGCGGCCATAGACCCAGAACACCCCGCCGATGGTCACGGCGATGGCGAACAGACCCATGGTGATCAGCGTGAAGATTCCGCCGAAAAAGGATAGGATGAACCGAAGCAAGCAACTGCCCTCTGAAATGCTTTTGCCCCGTATACGCCGCCGGTCAGACCGGGTCAAAACACGATGGGGTCAGGATTGCGCGGTTCTCTGCCCTTCGGCCACGGCACGCGGCACCGCGCGGCCCGCGCCCCGCCCCGGACCCGGCCGCCGGTTGATCAGCACCAGCCCGACCGCCACCAGCGCCAGCGCCGCCACGATATGCGGCCCCAACGGTTCGCCCAGCAGCGCCCAGCCCATGCCCACCGCGAAGACCGGCGTCAGGAACCCGAAGGAGGCGACGCCCGAAGCCGGGTAGCGCTTGAGCAGGAAGAACCAGAACAGGAAGCCGGCGAAGGAGATGAACAGCGCCTGGAATCCCAGCCCCGCCAGGTGGATCGGCGCCAGGTCCCGGATCAGCGGCCCGAAAAAGGGCGTCAGCCCGAGGATCAGCGGCACGGAGACCAGGAGCTGCCACAGAAGCTGCTGTTCCGGCTGCAGCTCCGCCGCGCGGCTGGCTCGCAGGCTGAGGGCGATCCCCGCCCATCCGAGCGCGCCGACGAGCCCCAGCAGATCGCCGGCAAGCGAGGCCTGTCCCTGCGTGCCGCGGTCGGCCATGGCCCAGGCGACCCCGGCCAGCGCGACGAGGAAGCCCACCAGCCGCAGGCCGGTCAGCCGTTCGCCGGGGATCAGGAAATGCGCCCCGAGCGCAGTCCAGAGCGGCATGGTGTAGAACATGATGGAGGCGCGCGACACGGTCGTCATGTCGAGCGCGAGAAACAGCGCGACGAACTCGATGGTGAAGAAGACGCCAAGCGCGATCCCCGCCCCCAGCACGTGACGCGAGAGGCCCAGGGGGATGCCCCGCCATCGCATCCACGCCAACAGCAGGATGCAGGACAGGACCGAGCGGAGGCCGGCGAAAAAGACTGGCTGCAAGCCGCCATTGGTGACCTTGATCACGACCTGGTTGAAGCCGAGCAGCAGCGAGAATGCCACCAGCATCGCCACGCCCCGAAGATCGATGCTGTCCTGCCGTTCCATCCGCGCAAGGAACCCCAGCGCCGGGGAAAGGTCAAGCGGTGACGGTCACTTGGACGCCTGCCGCTGCGGCTCGCCATATAGGATCGACCAGCGCTCCAGCAGCCGGTATTGCAGCATCCGCGCCCGCAGGTTCCAGGAATGCCCGCCCGGCGGCCTTTCACGCTCGGCCTCGGTCAGAGCGTCGCGACGCTCGGTATTCGCGGTGAAGATGGCAAAGGCCATTTCGCGCCCGTCCTCGGAGGTGACGAAGCCCGCCAGCCCGGAGACGAAGTTGAGCGTCCCGGTCTTGGCGTGGATCTTGACCGGGCTGTCATAGAGTGGCCGGCCGCGGCGGTCGCGCAGGTAGACATCCTTGAGCAGGGGCTCGAGCCCCCGGTCGCGGGTCCGGACCAACGCGCGGGCCAGCGCCTCGGGCGGCACGCGCGACGCCTCGCCCAGCCCCGAATGATCCACCAGCGCGATCCCCTCCACCGACAGCGAGCGCGCAGCCCAGAGGTTCAGCTCGGCCGCCGAGGCGGCGAGGCTCTCGGGCACCTTCCCGGTGGCGACGCGGGTTGCCGTCAGGCCCACCAGCTCCGCCGTGAGGTTGGTGGAGTATTTCAGCATGTCCTGCAGGATCGGCTCCAGCGGCTCGCTTTCGTGCCGGCCGAGCTCGGTCCCCTCGGGCATGGTCTCGACGACCTCCGGCTCCTCGAGGACGATGCCGTTGCTGCGCATGATCGTGCGGAAGACGTCGCCCGCGTAAAGCTCGGGCTTGCGCACCGGCAGCCAGCGCGCCCCGCCCTTGCCCAGCGCGCCGCGCGCCACCGACCAGTCGTCGTAGCCGCCGGCATCGGAATAGGTGTAGATCGGGGCGCTGCGATCCTCGACCCGCATGCGCGCCACGGTCACGTCCGGCCGGTAGCCGGGCGCCGGCGCATCCATCGTGACGACGTAGTCGCCGCCCGTCTTCTCCCACTCGAAATGCACCCGGTTGAAGTTCAGCGTCATCGCCGAGACGGCGGGATTGTAGCTGACCTGCTCGGGCTGCAGGCTGTCGATCTCGCGCATGCTGGGCAGCAGGCCGGCCCAGACCAGGAACCGCCCCGTCACCTCGCGCAGCCCGGCCTCTTCCTTGAGGCGCAGGGCGAGCTTGCCCAGATCGTCGGTCGTCAGCACCGGATCGCCGCCGCCGACCAGCACCAGGTCGCCATCCAGCACGCCGTCCTTCACCGGGCCGGTGGCCAGCACGCGTGTCTCGAACCGGAAATCGGGGCCGAGGTGATGCAGCGCGTAAAGCGAGGTGATCGTCTTGGCGACGGAGGCGGGCGGCAGGCCTGTCGAGGGGTGCAGCGCTTCCAGCAGGTCGCCGGTGCGGGTGTCGGCGACGGCAAAGCCCACGTCGCCGTCCAGGTTGGCCTTCGCCACCAGCTCCTCGATATCGGGAAGCAGGCGCTTCTTTATGTCCTCGCCGCGCGCAATGGGCCGGAGCGAGGTGACCGGAGGATTGGCGAGCGCCTGTCCGGCGACACCGGACATGAGCCCGGCAAGGAAGAGGCGGCGGCTGATCGGCAGGGCGGGTCTTGTCATGGCGCGGACGTTACCCGCAGCAAAGCCCCCGCCACAAGAGCCGCCGCGAGGTCAGAATGCCTCATCCCGGCGGGGTCTTGCCGGTGGCCCGGTCGCGCGCGCCCGCCGCTCTGAGCGCGGTGGAGGAGATGTCGACCATCGGCACGTTCACGAAGCACCAGGCGGGCGCGGTGGCCCGGGCCAGCGACTGGCTCTGGTCCGCCGGGATGCGGGCGTGGCGATAGACCCTTGCGGCGACCGAGTTGCGCGCCGAGATGCGCTGCCCCGGCCGGGCCAGCACGCCCAGCGGCACCGTCTCGATGATCTGGCGCCAGCGCTCCCAGCGGTTGAACTGCACCAGGTTGTCGGCGCCCATCAGCCAGACGAAGCGAAGCCCGCGCGCGACGCGGTGAAGCTCCTCCAGCGTTTCGGCGGTGTAGCGGGTGTTCACCCGGGCCTCGAAATCGCTGACATGCATGCGCGGATGGTCGAGCAAGGCGCGCGCCTCCGCCATCCGCTGCTCCAGCGGGGCGGGGCCGCGGGGCTTCAGCGGGTTGCCGGGCGAAACCAGCCACCAGACCTGGTCCAGCCCGAAGCGGCGCAGCGCCTCGTGGCTGATATGGACGTGCCCCTCGTGCGGCGGATCGAAGGATCCGCCCAGCAGACCGATGGCCTGCCCCGGCCGGGCATATGGAAGACCGTAGCGCATCACGGCACCCTATCGTGCCAGGCCCTTGGCGGGAAAGGCTTTTCGCAGACCGCTCATGCCGGCCCCGCCTGGTGGATGGCGGCCACCTCGGCCCGGATGATCCGCGCGATCAGGCGGCAGTCGTCGAGGCTGAAGGTCAGCGGCAGGCGCGTGTCGAGAATGGCGCGCAGCACCCGGTCCGTCGCCGGCATCCGCTCGGAGCGGACGTAGCGCCAGGAATCGTAGCGCGAGGTGAAGCCGGTGGGCTCCGCCCCGAACCACTTGAGCTCCACACCCCGGGCGGCGCAGCGGCGCAGCACCTCGGCGATGGCCGCTTCCGACCAGTCGAGCAGCAGGACCTGGATCGAGGAGCCGACGAAATCCTCCGCCTCGGGCCGTTCCACCAGCGTCAGGCCGGGCGTGTCGCGCAGCCCCTCCTCCACCGCGCGATAGCGTTCGGTCCAGGCGGCGCATTGCTGCGAAAGCCGGGCCAGCTGCGGGCGCAGGATGGCCGCGCGCAGGTGATCCATGCGGCCCGACACATTGGGCGTGTCGTAGCGCAGCTCGGCAAAGGCCTCCGCCCCCGGCGCGGCGAGGTGGCGTTCATACAGCATGTAGGAGCCCGACAGCATCACCGCCCGGGCCGCCAGTTCGTCGTCGTCGGTGACCAGCAGCCCGCCCTCGCCGGAATTCAGATGCTTATAGGTCTGGGTGGAATAACAGCCCGCGATCCCGTGCCGACCGGAAGGCGTGCCGCGCCAGCGCGCCCCCATCGTATGGGCGCAATCCTCGATCACCGTCACGCCGGCCGTGTCGCAGATCGCCATCAGCCGGTCCATGTCGCAGATATGGCCGCGCATGTGGCTGAGCATCAGGACCTTGGCCCGGTCCGCCTTGGCCGCCAGGTCGTCGAGGTCGATCACCAGCTCCTCGGTCACGCCCACGAAAAGCGGCACCGCCCCGACCGAGGCGATGGCCCCCGGCACCGGCGCCAGGGTGAAGGCGTTGGTCAGCACCTTGTCCCCCGGCTTCACCCCCACGGCGCGCAGGGCGCAGGCCAGCGCGTAGCCGCCCGAGGCCACGGCGAGGCAGTATTTCGCGCCCATCGCCTCGGCGAACTCGGCCTCCAGCAGCGACACCTCGCCCGGCTCGTCGCCGACGAGGTTGTAGCGGTGCAGCCGGCCCGACCGCATGACCTCCACCGCGCGGGCGATGGCGTCTTCGGGGATCGGCTCCTGCTGGGTGAAGCTGCCGGTGAAGCATTCGGTCATCGCGGCGCCCCGAGCAGGCGGCGGGCGACGGCGGGCAGCTCGTCGTAATGGGCGATGATCGCCTCCGGCTCCAGCGCGGCCATGTCCTCGCCCGCCGGGCCGAACCCCACGAGCACGGAAAAAAGCCCCGCGGCACGGGCGGTTTCCCGGTCGGTCACCGTGTCGCCGACGAGGATCGCGTGGGAGGGATCGCCCCCCGCCCGGCGAATGGTCTCGCGCAGCGGCTCGGGGTCGGGCTTGCGCACGAACAGCGTGTCGGCGCCCACCAGTGCGGGGAAATGCGCCCGCACCCCCAGCTTGTCGAGCAGCAGCGCCGCGAGCGCCTCGGGCTTGTTGGTGCAGATGCCGACGCGAAAGCCCTCTTCCATCAGCCGGGCCACCGCCTCCATAGCGCCGGGATAGATCACGGTATGGGTGTCGATCGCCTCGCCATAGGCGTGCAGCAGCTCGGGATACCAGCGGTCGATCTCGGCCTCCGTCGCCTCGCCCTCGCGTCCCAGCCGGGAAAATCCCAGCCGCAGCATCGCCTTGCCCCCGCGCAGCGCGGTGCCCGCGTCATCCGGCAGATGCAGCAGGTCGCCCTCGCCCATTTCGCGGAAGCAGTGGTTCGCCGCCGCGAGGAGATCGCCGCTGGTATCGGCCAGCGTGCCGTCTAGATCGAAGATGACCGTGCCCATTGCGCCTCCGCCAGCGGTGCGGCAAGGCTGTGCCATTGTCACATGACGCAACCCAAGTTGATCCGGCCCGCCCTTGTTCCGGTGTTCCGAACGGATAAAACGGGCCGAAGCGAAAGAAAAGAGAAACGGCAGGCATGGCAACGGCACTCATCATATTGGCAGCGGGCATGGGCACGCGGATGAACTCGGACCGGCCCAAGGTCCTTCACGAGGTCGCGGGCGCGCCGCTGCTGCACCACGCCATGGCCTCCGCCGCCCCGCTGGAGCCCGAGCGCATCGTCGTCGTCGCCGGCCACGGGTCCGAGGCGGTGAGCCGCGCCGCCCGCGCCTATGACGAGACGGCCGAGGTGGTGCTGCAGGAGGAACAGCTGGGCACCGGCCACGCCGTGGCGCAGGCGCGCGAGGCGCTGGCGGATTTCGACGGCGAGGTCGTGGTGCTTTACGGCGACACCCCCTTCATCCGCCCCGAAACGCTCGAGGCGATGGTGGAGGCGCGGGCGCAGGCCGACCTCGTGGTTCTGGGCTTCGAAGCCGCCGATCCGGGCCGCTACGGCCGGCTGGTGACGCAGGGCGCACGGCTGGAGCGGATCGTGGAATTCAAGGACGCGACGGATGAGGAACGCGCGATAACGCTTTGCAATTCCGGCGTGATCTGCGCGGATCGTGAGGCGCTGTTCGAGCTGGTGGCCGAGGTGGGCAACGACAATGCCTCGGGCGAATACTACCTGACCGACGTGGTGGCGCTGGCCGCGGCGAAAGGGCTATCCGCCACCGCGATCACCTGCGACGAGGCCGAGACGCTGGGCATCAATTCGCGCGCGGAGCTTGCTGCGGCCGAGACCGCCTTCCAGGCCCGCGCAAGGGCCGAGGCGATGGAGATGGGGGTGACGCTGGCGGCGCCCGAGACGGTCTGGTTCTCCTACGACACCGCCGTGGGGCGCGACACGATCGTCGAGCAGAACGTGATCTTCGGCCCCGGCGTGACGGTGGAATCCGGCGCCCGCATCCGGGCCTTTTCGCATCTCGAAGGCGCCCATGTCAGCCGCGGCGCCATCGTCGGCCCCTATGCGCGCCTGCGCCCGGGGGCGGAGCTGGCCGAAGAGGTGCATGTCGGCAATTTCGTCGAGGTGAAGAACGCCACGCTCGACGAGGGGGCGAAAGCCAATCACCTGACCTATCTCGGCGACGCCCATGTCGGGGCCGGCACGAATATCGGAGCGGGCACGATCACCTGCAATTACGACGGCGTGTTCAAGCACCGGACGGAGATCGGCGCGCGGGCCTTCATCGGGTCGAACACAATGCTGGTCGCCCCGGTGAAAGTGGGCGACGAGGCGATGACCGCGACCGGAACGGTGGTCACCGCGGACGTCCCCGAGGGCGCACTGGCGGTGGGCCGCGCCCGGCAGGAGAACAAACCGGGCTTTGCCCGCCGAATGTTTGAAAAGTTAAAGTCTCGCAAGGCAAGACAGCAGAAAGAGGCAGTGTAATGTGCGGAATTGTGGGGGTCCTCGGCAATCACGAGGTGGCGCCGATCCTGGTCGAAGCGCTGCGGCGGCTGGAATATCGCGGCTATGACAGTGCCGGGATCGCCACCGTGGACGAGGGCCATCTCGACCGGCGGCGTGCGGTGGGCAAGCTGGTGAACCTGTCGGACCTGCTGGTCCACCAGCCCCTGCGCGGCAAGTCCGGGATCGGCCATACCCGCTGGGCCACCCATGGCGCGCCCACCGACCGCAACGCGCACCCGCACCAGGCCGGGCCGGTGGCGGTGGTCCATAACGGGATCATCGAGAACTACCGCGCCCTGCGCAAGGAACTGGCCGCGCTCGGCTACGAATTCGCCACCGAGACCGATACCGAGACCATCGCCCTGCTCACCGCGCATTACGTCAAGGAGGGGATGGGCCACGTGGAGGCGGTCGACCGCACGCTGGCCAAGCTCGAAGGCGCCTTCGCGCTGGTCTTCCTGTTCGAGGGCGACGAGGATCTGCTGATCGCCGCGCGCAAGGGCTCTCCGCTGGCGATCGGGCATGGCGAGGGCGAGATGTTCGTGGGTTCCGACGCCATCGCGCTGGCCCCCATGACCGACCGCATCACCTATCTCGAGGAAGGCGACCGCGCCGTCGTCACCCGCAACACGCTGGATATCGTGGACAGCCAGGGCCAGCGGGTGCAACGCGCGGAGCGCCGGATCCGCATGGAGAATACCCGCGTCGACAAGGCGGGCTACAAGCACTTCATGGCAAAGGAAATCTTCGAGCAGCCGACGGTGATCGCCGAGGCCGTGTCGCATTACCTTTCGCCCGAGGGCACCGAGATCCGGCTGCCCGGCGAGGGGCTGAATTTCTCCGGCATCGACCGCATCGTGATGGTCGCCTGCGGCACCGCCTACTATGCCTGCCTGACCGCGAAATACTGGTTCGAGCAACTGGCCCGCATGCCGGTCGAGGTCGATATCGCCTCCGAGTTCCGCTACCGCGAGCCGCCGATCTCGGAGCGGACGCTGGCGATCTTCGTCTCCCAGTCGGGCGAGACGGCGGACACGCTGGCGGCGCTGCGCTATTGCTCGGACAAGGCGCAGACGATCCTGTCGGTAGTGAACGTGGCCGAAAGCTCCATCGCGCGCGAAAGCGACCTTGCCCTGCCGATCCATGCCGGGGCGGAGATCGGGGTGGCCTCCACCAAGGCCTTTACCTGCCAGCTTACCGTGCTGGTGCTGCTGGCCCTGCGCGCGGCCCATGACCGGGGCGAAATCGGCGCGGACGAGTTGACCGCCAAGCTGTCGACCATGCGCGCGCTGCCCGGCGCGCTGAACCACGCGCTCGACACCTCCGACCAGATCGCCGAGATGGCGCGCCGCATCGCGCCCTCGCGCGACGTGCTCTTCCTGGGGCGCGGGCTGATGTATCCGCTGGCACTGGAAGGGGCGCTGAAACTCAAGGAAATCAGCTACATCCACGCCGAAGCTTATGCGTCCGGGGAGCTCAAGCACGGGCCGATCGCGCTGATCGACAGCAAGGTGCCGGTGGTGATCATGGCGCCGCGCGACGGACTCTTCGACAAGACCGTATCGAACATGCAGGAAGTCGTGGCCCGCGGCGGCAAGGTCTGCCTGATCACCGACGCGGCCGGCGCGGGGCTTGCCGGCGACGACAGCTGGGACACCCTGGTGCTGCCGGATGTCGACCCGCTGCTGACGCCGATCCTCTATGCCATTCCGGCGCAGCTGCTGGCCTATCACACGGCGGTGGCCAAGGGGACGGATGTGGACCAGCCCCGCAACCTCGCCAAGTCGGTGACGGTGGAATAGCGTCTTGAGCGAGGAAGCGCCCCGCTCGGTCGAGGAGGCACTGGACGTGCTGCGCGCACGGGTCGAGCCCGGCCGCGCGACGCAGATGGCCGCCTATCACAAGCAGGCGCGGGAGGTCATGGGCATCCCCGTCCCCGCGCTCAACGAGCTGGCGCAGGGCTGGCGGCGGCAACTGAGCGTCGAGGAGCGGGTCGCCCTGGCCCGGGCGCTCTGGGAAAGCAACATCTTCGAGGCGCGGATCGCCGCTGCCAAGCTGCTGACCCAGGCCCGCATCCGGCCGGACGAGGCGGTCTGGGAGCTGATCGCCTCCTGGGTGCCGGAATTCGACAGCTGGGCGATCGCCGACCATGCCTGCCAGGCGGGCCAGCGGCGCCTGCTGGCGGCGCCCGCGCGTATCGACGAGGTGGAGCACTGGACCCGCTCCGACCACATGTGGACCCGCCGCGCGGCGCTGGTGATCACCCTGCCCTGGACCAAGCAGAACCACCCCACCGCCGGCGACCTGGAGATCCGCGACCGGGTGCTGGACTGGGCGGCAGGCTACGTGCCCGACCGCGACTGGTTCATCCAGAAGGCCATCGCCTGGTGGCTGCGGGATCTGTCGAAGCACGATCCGGACCGCGTCCGCCGTTTCCTCGACCGCCACGGCGCCGGGATGAAGCCCTTTGCGCGCAGGGAGGCCGGCAAGTACCTCGACTGAGCCGGGCCCGCCGCGGAGCCCTCGCCGCAGAGGAACCTGCTGCGACCGCGCGTCGTTTGACATCTCCGGCCGGGCGCCGGAGTCTCGGCAAATCAGAGTGCAAGGAAGACCCCTCTTGTCGGACCTGTTGAGGATACCCATACGCTTCGTCCCGCCGATCGTCGCCATCCTGATCCTGGCCCTCGGGCTCGCCCTGGCCTGGCTGTCGCCCTGGTGGCTGATCCTCGCGGCGCTCGCCCTGCCCTTCGTCGCGATCGGCTTCTACGACTTTTTCCAGACCCGCTGGACGCTGACCCGCAATTATCCGATCTCGGCGCGGATCCGCTGGCTGTTCTACGATCTGCGCCCCTACCTGCGGCAATACATCGTCGAGGGCGACCTGGAGGGGCAGCCCTATTCCTTCGAGGCCCGCAACCTCGTCTATGCCCGCGCCCGCGGCCAGAGCGACACCCACCCGTTCGGCACCGAGCGCGAGGTCAGCGCCGCGGGCTACGACTGGATGTCGCATTCCATGAACCCCACCGAGAAGGCGGAGGAGAGCCCGCGGATCAAGATCGGCAACGAGCAATGCGCCCGGCCCTATTCCGCCTCCATGCTGAACATCTCGGCGATGAGCTTCGGCTCGCTCTCGGCGCGCGCGGTCCAGGCGCTCAACCTCGGGGCGGAAAAGGGCGGCTTCTTCCACGATACCGGCGAGGGCGGGCTGTCGCGGCACCACCTGGCCCATGACGGCGACATCGTGTGGGAAATCGGCTCGGGCTATTTCGGCTGCCGGGACGATGCGGGCCGGTTCGATGCCGGGGCCTTTCGCGAGAAGGCGCAGATCGACCAGGTGAAGATGGTCGAGATCAAGCTGAGCCAGGGCGCCAAGCCGGGTCACGGCGGCATGCTCCCGGCGGCGAAGGTCACGCAGGAGATCGCCGAGGCGCGGCAGGTGCCCGCGCATCAGGACTGCCTGTCGCCCAACGGTCACTCGGCCTTTTCCACGCCCGTCGAGATGCTGGAATTCGCCGCCTCCCTGCGCGAGATGTCGGGCGGCAAGCCGGTGGGGCTCAAATTCTGCGTGGGCCAGCCGCACGGGGTCTTCGCGCTGGTCAAGGCGATCCGCAAGACCGGCATCTGCCCCGACTTCCTGGTGGTGGACGGGGCCGAGGGCGGCACCGGCGCCGCCCCGCAGGAGCTGTCGGACCACGTGGGCTGGCCGCTGAACGAGGGGCTGAACCTGGTGCGCAACGCGCTGGTCGGCACGGGCCTGAAGGACCGGGTGATGCTGGGCGCATCGGGCAAGGTCTATTCCGGGGCCGGCATGGCGCGCAACCTGGCGCTCGGCGCCGATTGGTGCAACGCGGCACGGGCCTTCATGTTCTCGATCGGCTGCATCCAGGCGCAGCGCTGCCATACCGGCACCTGCCCCACCGGCATCACAACCCAGGACGCCTGGCGCCAGCGCGGGCTGGTGGTGGAGGTCCAGGCGGAACGCGCGGCGCGCTTCCATGCGAAGACGCTCGACGCGCTCGGAGAGATCATCGCCGCGCTCGGCCTCGACCATCCCCGCGAGATCGAGCCGCATCACCTGATGCAGCGGCCCAGCCCGGTGGAGGCGCGCGGCCTCGGCACGCTCTATGGCTGGGTGGAGAAGAACGCGCTGCTCGACGCGCCCGAGGACACGGTTTTTGCGCCCTGGTGGGAGGCCGCCGATCCCGACAGCTTCCGCCCGCGCACGGACCTGTCCAGCTCGGCCGTGGTGTCGCAGAAGACCGGGCGGTCTGTCTGAGGGGGCTCGGACGCGCGGGGCGGCGTCGCAGTCTCATGGTAAGGAACGCAGGGGGCGGTGGGGACGCAAGGCCACCTCCTTGTCCCGGCGGGGGCGCTGGATGGAGGTGTGGCAGGGGGCTCTGCCCCCTCGTCGCTGACGCTCCTCACCCCCGGGATATTTATGGTCAGAAGAAGCAGGGGGCCTGTTCATCCTGTTGGACGCAGGGGAGGAGCGGGTCGGGCGAGCTGGGCAGCTTGCGTGGCCCCAGCCGGCCGGACTTTGCTTTTGTCGGACGTGGCGCGGGTCAGCCGCCGGTATGGGACATGTGGCGCGAGACCTGGCCCTCTGCCTTCTGGCGCGAATAGTCGAAATCGTGGCCCTCGGGCTTGCGGCCGATGGCGGCGCGAATGGCCTCTTCCACCGGGGCGTCGTCATCGGGGTGATTGCGCAGCGGCGCGCGCAGATCGGCCATGTCCTCCTGCCCGAGGCACATGTAAAGCTCGCCCAGGCAGGTGAGACGCACCCGGTTGCAGCTTTCGCAGAAATTGTGGCTGAGCGGCGTGATGAAGCCGATCTTCTGGCCCGTCTCCTCCAGCCGCACGTAGCGGGCGGGGCCGCCGGTGCGCTCGGGGATGTCGGTGACCGTGTAGCTTTGCGCGAGGCGCGCCCGCACATCGTCGAGCGACCAGAACTGGCCCACGCGATCCGTGTCGCCCATGTCGCCCATCGGCATGACCTCGATCCAGGTCAGGTCCATGTCCCGCTCGGCGCACCATTCGGTGATGCGCTCCAGCTCTTCCTCGTTGAAGCCCTTGAGCGCCACGGCGTTGATCTTGACCCGCAGCCCCGCCTTCTGCGCCGCGTCGATGCCGTTCAGCACCTGCGGCAGGCGGCCCCAGCGGGTGACGCGGGCGAATTTCTCCTCGTCCAGCGTGTCGAGCGAGACGTTCACCCGGCGCACGCCGGCGGCGTAAAGGTCGTCGGCAAAGCGCGCCAGCTGGGAGCCGTTGGTGGTCAGCGTCAGCTCGTCCAGCGCGCCGGATTCCAGGTGGCGACCCATGTTGCGGAAGAAATCCATGATCCCGCGGCGGACCAGCGGCTCGCCCCCTGTGATGCGCAGTTTCCGCACCCCGAGCCCGACGAAGGCCGAGCAGAGCCGGTCCAGCTCTTCCAGGGTCAGAAGCTCCTTCTTGGGCAGGAAGGTCATGTTCTCGGACATGCAATAGACGCAGCGGAAATCGCAGCGGTCGGTGACCGAGACGCGCAGGTAGGAGATCGCGCGGTGGAAGGGATCGATGAGCGGTGCCGTCATGCAGGGAAGGTAAGCCTGCCCGGGGGCGGAGACAAGGCCGCGTCACGATTGCCGGAGGGGGGCGGCGCCCTAGTTCTGCCGAATGAAACAGACCCTGCCGCTTCTCGCCTTCGCCCTGCTCGCGTCCTGCGCGCAGATGGAAACCGTCTTTTCCGGCCCCGGCCCTGCCGGCTCCGACCCCGCGGCCCCTGCCGCCGGCCAGGAGAGCGCGGCGCCCGCCACGGCTGCGCGCCCGCCGGCCTCGGCCCGGACCGCGGACGAGTTCGATACCACGACCGAGGAAGAGCGCGCCGCGGCCGCCGCCCCCTCGGAGGGGGGCGCGCGGCTGGGCACCACCGTGGCATCGCTGGGGGACGTGGCCGAATCCGGGTTCTGGCTGAAGACGCCGCTGGTCGATGCCCCCGCGAAGGGGCGCGTGGTCTATCCCGGCACCGGCAAGTCGGCGGAGGTGGACCTGATCCCGATCGAGGGTCCGGCGGATGGCGGGAGCCGGATCTCGCTGGCGGCGATGCGCCTGATCGGCGCGCCGCTCACCGACCTGCCGGAGATCGAGGTCTATCGCAAGTGACCGGGTGACGGCGGCGCGGGCCGGACAAGGGGGCGGAAACGACCTGCCCCCAGTCCAAGCACCCTGCCCCGACGCTCAGCGAAACTCGCCCAGCCGCGCCACGTAGCGGGCCATGGTGTCGACCTCGAGGTTGATCGGATCGCCCTTGGCCACCTGCCCCCAGGTCGTCACCTGCTTCGTGTGCGGGATGAAGTTGATGCCGAAGCTCGCGCCCTCCACCTCGTTCACCGTCAGCGAGGTGCCGTTCAGCGCGACCGAGCCCTTGGGCGCGATGAACTTCGCCAGCGCCTCGGGCGCGCGCAGGGTGACGCGGGTGGAATCCCCCTCCTCCCGGATCTCGGTGATTTCGGCCACGCCGTCCACGTGGCCCGACACGATATGGCCGCCCAGCTCGTCGCCTACCTTGAGCGCGCGCTCCAGGTTGATGCGGCGCCCCTCGTCCCAGCGGTTGCGGCCGATATTCGTCTTGTCCACCGTCTCCGCCGAGACATCGACCTCGAACCAGTCTGGACCCAGATCCACCACTGTCAGGCAGACCCCGTCACAAGCGATGGAGGCGCCGATATCGATGGAGTCGGTGTCATAGGCGGTGCCGACCCGCACCCGAAGGTCGCCGCGACGCTCGACGCTGCGGATCTGCCCGATATCGGTGATGATCCCTGTAAACATGTGGTCCTTCCCTTCGGTTCGTGGAACAATCGCCCCGTCCGCGCCTTAGTTTCGCCGGATCCCGAGGGTAGACCCGGCCGCGGTCTTTATGAGGTATTCCGGGTCCTTGCACAACGTATCGGGACATAACCGAAGCTTCCTGTTCCTGCAGGGACCGCATGGCCCGTTCTTCTGGAAACTGGGCCGGATGCTGCGGCTCACCGGGGCCTCGGTCTGGCGGGTGAGCTTCAATGCCGGGGACCGCGCCTTCTGGTTCGACACGGCCTCGCTGCTGCCCTTCCGCGGCGCGGCGGAGGACTGGCCCGCCAGCTTCGAGCGGATCTGCGACGAGAAGCAGGTCACCGACCTCGTGCTCTACGGGGACACGCGGCCGATCCATGCCGCGGCGGTGGAGCGGGCCCGGGCGAAGGGCATAAGGGTGCATGTCTTCGAGGAAGGCTACCTGCGGCCCTACTGGGTCACCTATGAACGGGACGGGGCGAACGGCCATTCGCGGCTGATGGATCTCGATGTGGCCGAGATGCAGGAGGCGCTGAAGCTCTGCGACCTCGACGCGCCGCTGCCCCCGGCGAAATGGGGCGACATGCGGCAGCATATCTTCTACGGCGCGCTCTACCATTTCTTCGTCATGTTCCGGAACGGCGAGTACCGCAACTTCCGCCCCCACCGCTCGATCCCGGTGGGCAAGGAATTCCAGCTCTACCTGCGGCGGCTCGCGCTCATGCCCTATATCGCGCTCGGGCGGATGGCGGCGACCTGGCGGGTGCGCGGCGGCGGCTTTCCCTATCACCTGGTGCTGCTGCAGCTGGAACATGACAGCAGCTTCCGGATGCATTCCCCCTTCTCCACGATGGCGGATTTCCTGCGCGTGGTGGTCGAGGGCTTTGCCGAGGGGGCGCCGCGCCACCATCACCTGGTGATCAAGGCGCATCCGCTGGAGGATGGCCGCGTGCCGATCCAGCGCGACCTGAAGCGGCTGGCGGCGGAATACGGCGTCTCCGACCGGGTGCATTACGTCCGCGGCGGCAAGCTGGCGCAGCTTCTGAACGACGCGCGCACGGCGGTGACGGTCAATTCGACGGCCGGGCAGCAGGTGCTCTGGCGCGGCATCCCGCTCAAGACCTTCGGGCGGGCGGTCTATGCCAAGCCGGAATTCGTCTCCACCCAGCCGCTGCGTGAATTCTTCGCCGCCGCGGCCCGGCCCGACAGCCGCGCCTACCAGGATTACCGCCGCTTCCTGCTGGAAACCAGCCAGGTGGCGGGCGGCTTCTACTCCACCCGCGGGCGCCGGCAGGTGCTGCGGCAGGTGGTGGACATGATGCTGTCGGACGAGGATCCCTATGACGCGCTGGCTTCCGGCACCGCGGCCCCGCGGCAACAGTTGCGCGTGGTGATCTGACCGTCCGGCAGGCAGGCTGGATCCGAAACAGTCTTTCCCGTAGCCTGCCCAAAAAAGCCCGAGGCAGAACAATACAGGTCGAGGAGACCGAGCAGTGAAAATCCAAGCAACCCGTTGGGCGAGATCCGTCGCCCTCTTGGCCGTGGTGGCTCTGGTGGCCTCCTGCGGCCTTCCGCGTGTCGGCCCCAACAAGCGTGAGATTTTTGCCGGCTCCGTCCAGCGCGAGGGGGACGCCTTCGTCGTCTCCGTCAACGACCGGGTGACCCGGGCGACCGCCGTAGTCCCGGCGCTCGGCTTCTCGTCGGCCTTCATGAATGCGGGCATCGTCGGCTCGGACACGATCCAACCCGGCGACACCCTGGGCATCACCGTCTACGAGAACGTGGATGACGGGCTGCTGGTCCCCGAGGCCGCCAATTCCACCGCCATCGAAGAAGTGCAGGTGGACGGCTCGGGCTTCATCTTCGTGCCCTACGCGGGCCGCATCCGCGCCGCCGGCAACACGCCCGAGGCGGTGCGCCGGATCATCACCCGCAAGCTGGCCGACCAGACCCCCGACCCGCAGGTCGAGGTGCGGCGCGCGGCCGGTGACGGCTCAACCGTCAGCCTCGTGGGTGCCGTGGGGGGCCAGGGCGTCTATGCCATCGAGCGGCCGACGCGCACCCTGTCGTCCATGCTCGCCCGCGCGGGCGGCGTGACGATCGAGCCCGAGATCGCCCAGATCACCGTGCTGCGCGGCGGCCAGAAGGGCACGATCTGGTTCCAGGATCTCTACGACAATCCCCGCTTCGACATCGCGCTGCGCGGCGGCGACCGCATCCTGGTCGAGGAAGACACCCGCGCCTTCACCGCGCTTGGCGCCATGGGCACCCAGTCCCGCGTCCCGTTCGAAAGCCAGACGCTGTCGGCCGTGGAAGCCATCGCCCGCGTCGGCGGTCTGCTGGCCGGCTCGTCCGATCCCACCGGGGTCTTCATCTTCCGCAACGAACCGCCCGAGATCGCCAACCAGGTGCTCGCGCGGTCGGACCTGCAGGGCGCGCAGCGCATGGTCTACGTGCTGGACCTGACGGAGCCCAACGGCATGTTCATGGCCCGCGACTTTTCCGTGCGGGACGGCGATACGCTCTACGTGACCGAGGCGCCCTTCACCCAGTGGAGCAAGACCATCGCGGCGCTCACCGGTTCGCTGTCCGCGGTCAGCACCGTGGGCACGGCAGCCGATACGCTGGGCGCGTCCGGCGGCTGAGGCCGTGGAGTCAGCATCCGATCACGACAGGAAAGCCGCCGGGACCCGGCGGCTTTTCGTCTATAACGGCGGGTTCCTGGCGCAGTCCCGTGTGCGCCGCATTTTGCAGCTTTCGGGCTACGACATCCGGCTGGGCCTGCCCTCCTCGGACGACCTCGTGGGCCTCTGGGGCGCCTCCCCCACCGCCTGGCGGGGCGAGGCGGTGGCCGCGCGCCGGGGCGCCGGGCTGCTGAGGGTCGAGGACGCCTTCCTGCGCTCCCTCCACCCCGGGCGCAGCCGGAAGGAGCCGCCGCTGGGGCTGCTGCTGGACCGTGGGGGGCTGCATTTCGACGCCGCCCAACCCTCCGATCTGGAAACCCTGCTCGCCACCCATCCGCTGGACGACACCGCGCTGATGGACCGCGCCCGCGATGCCATCGAGCGGCTGCGCGCGGCGCATCTGACCAAGTATTTCGCCATCCCCGACGAGGTGGCGCCCCCTGCCCCCGGCTACGTGCTGGTCATCGATCAAACCCGGGGTGACGCTGCCGTCCGCGCCTCCATCCCCGGCGGCGACGCGGCCGAGGCGGCGCGGTTCCGCGAGATGCTGGTCTTTGCCAGGGAAGAGCATCCCGGCATGCCCGTCGTCATCAAGACCCACCCGGAAACCGTCGCGGGCCACCGGCCGGGCTATTTCGGGGAGGGCGATGTCGCGCAGGGCGTCACGCTCTGGGATGCACCCGTCTCGCCCTGGCGGCTCTTCGAGGGGGCGGTGGGGGTCTATACCGTCTCGAGCCAGATGGGGTTCGAGGCGATCTTTGCCGGGCATCGCCCCCGGGTCTTCGGCCAGCCCTTCTATGCCGGATGGGGGCTGACCCAGGACGAGGTGGAAGTGCCGCGCCGGACCCGCAGGCTCAGCCGGGCGCAGCTTTTTGCGGCGGCGATGATCCTCTATCCCCGCTGGTACGATCCCTATCGCGACCGGCTTTGCGAGCTGGAACAGGCGATCGACGCGGCGGAGGCGCAGGCGCGGGCCTGGCGCGAGGATCGCCATGGCTGGATTGCGGGCGGGATGCGCCTGTGGAAGCGGCGGCACGTGCAGCAGATGTTCGGGGCGGAGCGGGCGGTGGTCTTCGAGAATGACGCAGGGAAGGCGCGGAACCGGGCCGCGCGCGACGGGCGGCGGGTGATGGCCTGGGCCTCGGCGGCGGGCGACTGGCGGGATGCGGTACGGGTCGAGGACGGTTTCCTGCGGTCCCGCGGGCTGGGGGCGGAGCTGGTGCCGCCGCTGTCGCTGGCGCTGGACGATCTCGGCATCTACTACGACCCGTCGCGCGAAAGCCGGCTGGAGCGGCTGCTGAACGCCGCGCCCGACCTGCCCGCCCATGCGCTGGCCCGGGCCCAGCGGCTGCACCGGGCGCTCGTGGCGCGCGGGGTGACCAAGTACAACACGGGCGGCGCCCTTCCCGCCCTGCCCGAGGGCCACCGCATCCTCGTGCCGGGACAGGTGGAAGACGACGCCTCGATCACCCGGGGCGGCGGGGAGGTGCGGCGCAACCTCGAGCTGCTGCGCGCCGCGCGGGAGGCGAACCCGGAGGCGGTGATCCTCTACAAGCCCCATCCCGACGTGCTGGCAGGGTTGCGGCCGGGCGCGGTGCCGGAGACGGAGGCAGCGGAGCTCGCGGACATGGTTCTGGGAGAGGCAGACCCGGGCGCGCTCTTGGGCCAGGTGGCGGAGGTCTGGACCATGACCTCGGCGCTTGGTTTCGAGGCGCTGCTGCGGGGCGTGAAGGTCGTCACGCTGGGCGCGCCTTTCTACGGCGGCTGGGGGCTGACCGAGGATCGCGGCCCGGTGCCGGAGCGGCGGCGCGCGCGGCTTTCGCTCGATGCGCTGGTCCATGCGACGCTCATCGCCTATCCGCGCTACCTCGACCCGGTGACCGGCCTGCCCTGCCCGCCCGAACTGGTGGTGGAGCGGCTGGCCGAGGGGCGCGTGGCCCATCCCGGCGCGGCCAACCGGGTGCTGTCCAAGATGCAGGGATTGCTAGCGGCGCAGAGCTGGATCTGGCGCCGGTAAAGCGGCTCAGCGCCGCCAGATATGCAGCACGTCGGCGCCCACCCGGCGGTGCTCGGCAAGGGTGAAGCGCGGCGCCTCCGCCAGCCGGTCGAGGCCCATGGCCCCCAGGCCGGGCGTCCCCTCGGCGCCGAGAGCGAGCCCGGCGGAAAAGACCTGCAGCTCGTCCACCAGCCCGGCGCCGAGCAGCGTCGCGGCCAACTGCCCGCCGCCTTCACACAGCACGCGGGTCAGCCCGGCAGCTCCGAGCGCCTGCAGCATCGCCGCCGGGTCCAGCCGCCCCTGCCCCAGCGCCACGGGCATCAGAAGCGCGCCACGCTCCTGCCAGGCCGCCTGCTGCGCCTCCGGCGCGTCGGGGCCGTGGAGCAGCCAGACCGGGATATCGCGCGCGGTGCGGGCGAGCTGGCCCGCCTCCGGCAGGTTGAGGTTGCGGGAGGCCACGACGCGGACCGGCTGATGCGCGATGCCCATGTCGCGGACGGTCAGCGCGGGATCGTCGGCCCGCGCCGTGCCGCCGCCCACCAGCACCGCGTCGTGACGGGCGCGCAGGGCGTGGACCTCGCGCCTGGCCTCGGGGCCGGTGATCCAACGGGATTCCCCCGTGGCGGTGGCAATGCGGCCGTCGAGGGAAAGCGCGAGCTTCAGCGTCACGAAGGGCCGGCCTTGCGTCACACGCAGCAGGAAGCCCGCCTGGTCCCGCGCGGCGCGGTCCGCCAGCACGCCGGTCACCACCTCGACCCCGGCCTCGCGCAGGATGGCGTGGCCGCGACCGGCGACGCGGGGGTCGGGATCCTCGAGCGCGGTCACCACCCGGGCGACGCCCGCCGCCACCAGCGCCTCGGCACAGGGCGGGGTCTTGCCGTGATGGGCGCAGGGCTCCAGCGTGACATAGGCGGTGGCGCCGCGGGCGGCCTCCCCGGCCTGGGCCAGCGCCTCGGTCTCCGCATGGGGCCGGCCGCCGGGGCGGGTCCAGGCGCGGGCAATGACCCGGCCGTCGCGGACCAGCACGCAGCCCACCGCGGGGTTCGGCCAGACATTGCCATGGCCGCGCCGCCCCAGCGTCAGGGCCAGCGCCATGAAGCGGGTGTCGGTCTCGGTCACTCTTCCGGCTGGGTGCCGGGGCGCAGCTCGGCCACGAACTTGTCGAAGTCCCCGGCGGCCTGGAAGTTCTTGTAAACGCTGGCAAAGCGCACGTAGGCCACGGTGTCGATCCGGGCCAGCGCCTCCATCACGATCTCGCCGATCACCTTGGAGGGGATGTCCGTCTCGCCCATCGATTCCAGCCGCCGGACGATGCCGGAAATCATCTGGTCCATGCGCTCGGGCTCGACCGGGCGTTTCTGCAGCGCGATGCGGATCGAGCGTTCCAGCTTGTCGCGGTCGAAATCCTCGCGCCGGCCGTTGGTCTTGATCACCACGAGGTCGCGCAGCTGCACCCGCTCATAGGTGGTGAAGCGCCCGCCGCAGGCCGGGCAGAAGCGCCGGCGCCGGATCGAGACATGATCCTCGGCAGGCCGCGAATCCTTCACCTGCGTGTCGATATTTCCGCAAAACGGGCAGCGCATCAGCCGGTCCCCTCGTCGTCATACGCCTGTCATGGGGCACCGGCCCCTCAAGTCCACAGCGACTATAGGGGAGCCTCTAGTATTTGGGTAGAGGTGAAATCCCGCCCCCAGATGCGGTTCTCAGGGACCGTGGCGAAGGAGACTCACCTAGCCCGCGAAATGCGCCGCCACATGGCGGTGATGGGGCGCGCGGCGATGCTCGAACAGGTAGATGCCCTGCCAGGTGCCAAGCGCCAGCCGCCCGGCGGAGACGGGGATCTGAAGGTTCACCGGCAGCATCGCGGCCTTGATATGGGCGGGCATGTCATCCGGCCCCTCCTGCACGTGATGCAGGTAGGACATGGAGGGATCGTCAGAGGGCGGCACGAGCCGGTCGAAATAGGCGCGCAGGTCGCGCTGCACGTCCGGATCGGCGTTTTCCTGGATCAGCAGGGAGCAGGAGGTGTGCTGCACGAAGAGCGTCAGCAGCCCGTCCCCGCCCGCATCACGGCACCAGGCGGCGACGTCGCGGGTGAACTCGTAAAGGCCGGGGCCGTTCGTGGAGATGGTGAAACGGGTCTGCATCCCTCTCCGCTAGCCCGTCCTCAGCCCGCACTGCAAGTCCGAAGCGAGAGGGACGTGTCCTCGTCATCCGCGGTGGCCATGGTCGCCACCATCTGACCCTCGGGATCGAGCGGCAGGACGCAAAGCCCGTCAAAGCCTGAATCCGCTCCCTGGACCTGCGAATAGACCGAGGCATGGATGGCGGGGCTCGCGGGGGCCGCCTCGTTCTCCGGCGCGACCTTGGCGGTGGCGGAAAGCGGGAGGCACAGAAGCGCGCTGGCGAGAAGAATTTTCATGGCTGGTCTCCTGAACTGTCCGGCCAACACCCTCCGGCGCGGCGAGGTTCCATCACGTTTTCCGCCGCGTACTTGCGGGCGGCCGAGCCCCATCACTCGACGACACAGCGCGCGACGGGAAGCTCGGTCGCGGCGACGGGCGCGATCGCATCCGTCTGTTCCACTGGGGCGCCGGTGACCTGCGCCAGCGTGGCGCGGCAGCGGGCCAGATCCTCGGCCGGCACCTCGATGGTCACGACATCCGCCTCGCTCATCGGGGGCGGTGGCGCGGCGGCCTCGATGCGCCCGGTGGCCGGCAGGACGGCCAGGGCGGTCAGCAGGGCGGCGGAGGGGGCAAGCAGGCGAAGGGGCATCAGGGGTCTCCTTTGGTCTTGAAGGAGCAACCCGGACGCCCGCCCTCCGGGTCCGTCTCGGCGAGACGCCGCTCTGCAGTGTGACCGAATTGGAACATGGCCGGGCGCTCCCTGTTTCCGCCGCAGAAGTCATCAAAGGAGGATGCCATGAGCGTCGCACGCGTAACGGAAATTTCCGCAACTTCGACCAAGAGCTTCGATGACGCGGTCGCGATCGGGATCGAGCGCGCCTCGAAAACCCTTCGCAACGTGAAAAGCGCCTGGATCAAGGACAACAATGTCGACGTCGAGGACGGCAAGGTGAAGTCCTACCGGGTCAACATGGAGATAACCTTCGTCCTGGAGGATTGAGGCCGCGCGCCCCGATTCCTGACGAACAGGTCACGAATAAAGAACGGCCGCCCGAGGGGGCGGCCGTTTTCGTTTCTGTCGGTGTCGGGACGGCTCGCGCCGCCGCTTACTGGTCGAGGAAGGACCGCAGCTTGCGCGAGCGGCTCGGATGCTTGAGCTTGCGCAGCGCCTTGGCCTCGATCTGCCGGATCCGTTCGCGGGTGACCGAGAATTGCTGCCCCACCTCTTCGAGCGTGTGGTCGGTGTTCATGCCGATGCCGAAGCGCATCCGCAGCACCCGTTCCTCGCGCGGGGTGAGCGAGGACAGCACCCGCGTGGTGGTTTCCTTGAGGTTGTCCTGGATCGCCGCGTCGAGCGGCAGCACCGCGTTCTTGTCCTCGATGAAGTCGCCGAGCTGGCTGTCTTCCTCGTCGCCGATGGGCGTCTCGAGAGAGATCGGCTCCTTGGCGATCTTCATCACCTTGCGCACCTTCTCCAGCGGCATCTGGAGCTTCTCGGCCAGTTCCTCCGGGGTCGGCTCGCGGCCGATCTCGTGCAGCATCTGGCGGCCGGTGCGGACCAGCTTGTTGATCGTCTCGATCATGTGGACCGGGATGCGGATGGTCCGCGCCTGGTCCGCGATGGAGCGGGTGATCGCCTGCCGGATCCACCAGGTCGCGTAGGTGGAGAACTTGTAGCCGCGGCGATACTCGAACTTGTCCACCGCCTTCATCAGGCCGATGTTGCCTTCCTGAATGAGATCAAGGAACTGCAGCCCGCGGTTCGTGTACTTTTTCGCGATGGAGATCACGAGGCGCAGGTTGGCCTCCACCATCTCCTTCTTGGCGGACCGCGCTTCCTTCTCGCCCTTCTGGACCTGGGCGACGATGCGCCGGAATTCCGAGATGTCGAGGCCCACATACTGGCCCACTTGCGCCATGTCCGAGCGCAGCTCTTCCACCTTGTCGGAGGAGCGTTCGATGAACATCTGCCAGCCGCGGCCGGTCTTTTCCGCCATGCGGTCCATCCAGGTCGGATCAAGCTCGTAGCCGCGATACTCGTCCACGAATTCGCGCCGGTTGATGCGGGCCTGGTCGGCCAGCTTCACCAGGGCGCTGTCGATCTGCATGATCCGGCGGTTGATGCCGTAAAGCTGGTCGATCAGCGCCTCGATCCGGTTGTTGTGCAGGTGCAGCCCGTTCACCAGCTCCACGATCTCGCCGCGGAGCTTCTGGTAGGTCGCCTCGTCGGTCTTGGAGAAGGAGCCGTCCTCGTTCAGCGTGGCCGAGATCCGGCTGTCCTGCATCTGCGAGAGCATGGCGTAATCGTCGGCGATGCGGTCCAGCGTCTCCAGCACGCGGGGCTTGAGCGCGGCCTCCATCGCGGCGAGCGACATGTTGGCCTGATCGTCCTCTTCCTCGTCGTCCTCCTTGGCGATGGGATTGCCGTCGGCATCGTATTCCGGCTGCTTCTCCTCGCTCTCGGCGGGCTTGGTCTCTCCGGTGGCGGCGTTGACGTTGGCGGGGATGACGGGCTCCGCCCCCTCCTCGTCCAGCTGGTTGCCGAAGGTGGTCTCGAGGTCGATCACGTCGCGCAGCAGGATGTCCTCGGACAGCAGCTCGTCGCGCCAGATGGTGATGGCCTGGAAGGTCAGCGGGCTTTCGCAGAGGCCCGCGATCATCGTGTTGCGCCCGGCCTCGATCCGCTTGGCGATGGCGATCTCGCCTTCGCGGCTCAGCAGTTCGACCGAGCCCATCTCGCGCAGGTACATGCGCACCGGGTCGTCGGTGCGGTCGAGCTTTTCGCTGTCGGACGAGCCGAGCGTGATGTCCTTGCCGCCGGACGAGGTGGTCGCCAGTTCGGTCGAGCCCTTGTTCTCGTCCTCGGCCTCTTCATCCTCGATGATGTTGATGCCCATCTCCGAGAGCATCGACATCACGTCCTCGATCTGCTCGGAGCTGACCTGGTCCGGTGGCAGGACCTGGTTGAGCTGATCGTAGGTGATGTAGCCCTTCTCGCGGGCCTCGGCGATCATCTTCTTGACCGCGGCCTGGCTCATGTCGAGCGTGACTTCGACGTCCTGGTCTTCGGTCTTTCGATCGTCGGTGTCTTTCGCGGCCATCTAGTGCTCCTCGCAGCGGCTGGGTGATTCGCTGTGGTCCGAATCAATACCGTGATTCGGTCCGACGAACACCCGGCCGGCCAATTTTTCCCCGCCTTCCCTGCAAATCGGTCACGACCGCCGCTTGGAAAAGCTGATCTGGTTCAGCAGCGCATCGAACGCACTGCGCTCGGCACGATTGATCGGTGCGCCATTGGGGCCGGTATCGTATTCGGCCCTGTCCTCCTGCTGGCTGCGGGCAGCCCGGTTACTGGCCTCCGCCGCCTGACCGAGACGCCACGTCACCGCCTCGTCCGCGAGGCCCTGGATATCCTCCTCGGCCTCGGCGATCTCGGCGCTGAGCCCGCGTTGCGCCTCGAGTTTCGCGAGCTCTTCGGCCACGGTCATCGCGGCCAGTTCGGCATCGCCGGGTTTGCGCACGCAGGGCGTGATCGCCACATGGCTCGCCGCAAAGAGCTTTTCAAGGGCGGCGGGGCCGATTCTGTCTTCAATTATCTGCTTCAGGCCGGCGCTTTCGGCCTCCGGCATCTCCAGCAGCAGGTCGCGCAGCGCGCGGTGGTCGGGGTCGCGGCATTCCAGCCCCTCGAGCGAGGCTTCGAACTGCAGGACGACCTCGGGCGTGACGATCAGGGAGGCGAGGATCACCGCCTCGCGCATGTGTTCCTGCGCCGCCTCGTCGGCAGAGGCCAGCAGCGAGGCGCGGGTGGTCGCCAGCGGCCGGAGCGTGGCGGCGCGGAAGCGGTCGCGTCCGCCCCGCTGCCATTGGCCGCCCTGCCCGCCGCCGAAGCCGCTACCGTAACCGCCCTGCCCGCGGTCGTCGGACCAGCCGCGGCGCGGGTTGAAGAGATCGCGGCGCAGGCGGTTCACCTCCTCGCCGTAATGGCTGCGCAGCGAGGGGTCGCGGATCAGCCGGATCTTCTCGCGCAGGGCCTTGTCGAGCGCGGCGCGCCGCTCGGGGCTGTCGAAGACCTTTCCTTCCGTCTCGCGCTGCCAGAGCAGGGTGACCATGGGGATGGCCCCGTCGACAAGCTTCGACATCGCCTCGGCCCCGCCCTCGCGGATCAGGTCATCGGGATCCTTGCCCTCGGGCATCAGCGCGAAGCGCAGCGACTTGCCGGCCTCCATCAGCGGCAGGGCAAGGTCCACCACCCGGTAGGCCGCACGCAGCCCCGCGGTATCGCCGTCGAGCGCGATCACCGGCTCTTCGGAGATGCGCCAGAGCAGTTGCAGCTGGTTCTCGGTGACCGCCGTTCCGAGCGGCGCGACGGAGGCCCCGAACCCCGCCGCGACGAGCGCGATGACGTCCATGTAGCCCTCGGCCACGATGAGCGGCGCGCCCTTGCCCGCCGCCTCCCGCGCGGGGCCGTGGTTGTAGAGGTTGCGCCCCTTGTCGAAGAGCATGGTCTCGGGCGAGTTGAGATACTTGGCCCGGGCATTGGGATCCATCGCCCGGCCGCCGAAGGCGATGCAGCGCCCCCGCGCGTCGCGGATGGGGAAGATGATGCGCCCGCGGAACCGGTCATAGGGCGCGCCGCCGTCGTCGGGCTTGGCGCAGAGCCCCGCCTCCACCAGCAGCTCGGGCGCCACGCCCTGGCCGGTGAGCGCCTGGAAGACGCCCTGCCGCGCGTCGGGGGCATAGCCGATCTCGAACCGCTCGCGCGTCTCCTCGGCCATGCCGCGCCGGTCGAGATAGTCGCGCGCGGCCCCGGCGGCGGCGGTGCGCAGTTGCATCCGGTAATGCTTGACCGCCTTTTCCATCACCTCGGCGAGCTGGCTGGCGCGGTCGGCCTTCTCGCGCGCCTTCGGATCCCGCTGGGGCATGGTCATCCCGGCCTCGCGGGCAAGGATCTCCACCGCCTCCATGAACTCCACGTTCTCGCTGTCCTTGACGAAGGAGATGGCGTCCCCCTTCGCGTGGCAGCCGAAGCAATAGTAGAATCCCTTGCGGTCATCGACGTGGAAGGAGGCGGATTTTTCCTGGTGGAAGGGGCACGGCGCCCACATGTCGCCCTTGGCCTGGTTGGACTTGCGGTTGTCCCACATGACCTTGCGCCCCACGACCTGGCTCAGGCTCGTGCGGCTGCGCAATTCGTCGAGGAAACCGGGGGGCAGACTCATGGGCGGAGTATCGTGGAGAGCCCCTGCGAAGACAAGCGCGGAGCGGGGAGGTCCGGGGGGGGTGGCGGGCTCCGGCCAAGGGGGCGCTGCCCCCTCGTCGCTGACGCTCCTCACCCCCGGGATATTTATGGTCAGAAGAAGCGGGGGCGGCGTGTTGCGGACAGGATAATGTGGCGGCCGGGCGCATGCGTCGCCCGGTGCGGTCGCGCGGCGGAGGCGGGACGGGCGGTGCTCAGCGGGCCTTGCACTGGGCTTCCATGGCCTGGCCGACGCCGGCGCCGAGCTGGTCCTCGGGCAGGCTCCAGACCCAGGCGGCGACCTGCGGGGCCAGCGCGGCCATGTCGGCGCTCTGGTCCTCGTAGGCGGCGGCGAGCCGGGCGGCGGCGGCCTCCATCTCCAGCCCGCTCTCTGTGCGCAGGGCGACGGCGCGGTTCGCCATCTCGCCGAAGTTGGCGCAGGTCTCGGCCTTGCCGGACGCGGCGGCGGGGGCCGCGACGAGCGGGGCGGTGGCGCATGCGAGAAGAGTGGCGGCGATGAGGCGCATCTGGCGGGACTCCCTTTGAAACCGCAAGCGGCATAGCCGATGGGCGGCCGCCTGTCACCGGGGCGGCGGCACACGAGGGCGTGAAGCCGGGGGCGGGGCCGGTGTTTGTCAGGCGGGAGAATGGGGCGGGCGCCGTGTCGGACGGAGGGGAGGGACGTGGTGCTTCGGACGCGGTCGGTTGTGGCGGGCGGCCCTTGGCGGGGCCTATCGGGTCGTTTCGGGGCGTCGGCCCGCTTCCCGGAGGGCCTGGCGGGCGCGCGGCGGAGCGCGGGGCTTTCCTCGCGCCGTCCGCGCCTCTATCTCTGGGGCAACACCCAGTCACAAGGGGCCCAGTCGCAAGGGGCCCAATCACAAGGGGCCGGGTCACAACGGGCAAGGGCAGCGCATTGGTCATCTCCTCACTCGCCGACGGTCTGACCCGCGGGTTCGAAAGCATCGGGCAAGGCGTCTCGGAAACCTTCTTCGAGCCGGTGATCCGCCTTGGCGTCACCGGGCTGTCCCGCGCGGGCAAGACGGTCTTCATCACCTCGCTGGTGGCCAACCTGCTGGACCGGGGCCGCATGGGCGGGCTGACCGCGCAGGCGGAGGGGCGCATCGCCGCCGCCTACCTGCAGCCGCAGCCCGACGACACCGTGCCGCGCTTCGACTTCGAGGATCACCTGGCCGCCATGACCGGCCGCGCGCCGCACTGGCCCGAGGGCACCCGCTCCGTCTCGGAGCTGCGGCTGTCGCTCCGGGTCCGGCCCTCGGGCCTGCTGGGGGGCGTGCAGGGGCCGCGGACGGTGCACCTGGATATCGTGGATTATCCCGGCGAATGGCTGCTGGACCTCGGGCTGCTCGACAAGAGCTATGCCGAGTGGTCGGCGGACGTGCTGGGCCGCATGGGCGACCGGCCGCAGGCGCAGGCCTTCCTGCTGGAGAAGGAGGGCGCGGAGGGCATCCGCGACTGGGAAGAGCCGCAGGCACGGGCGCTGGCGCAGCGCTTCACCGCCTATCTCAAGGCGGCGCGCGAGGCGGGGTTCTACGATACCGGGCCGGGGCGCTTCCTGTTGCCCGGCGACCTTGAGGGCTCGCCCGTGCTGACCTTCGCGCCCCTCCCGCCCGAGGAGAGCCCGCATCGCAAGGGGCTCTGGCGCGAGATGGAGCGGCGGTACGAGGCCTATAAGGCGCAGGTGGTCAAACCCTTCTTCCGCGATCACTTCTCGCGCATCGACCGGCAGGTGGTGCTGGTGGATGCCCTGGGCGCGATCCATTCCGGGCCGCAGGCGGTGGAGGATTTGCGCCGGGCGATGACCGAGATCCTGTCGGCCTTCCGCCCCGGGCGCAACGCCTTCCTCACCCGGCTCCTGATGGGCAAGCGGGTCGAGCGCATCCTCTTCGCCGCGACCAAGGCCGACCACCTGCATCATTCGCAGCATCCCCGGCTGACCGCCATCATGCAGGCCCTGACCCGCGACGCCGCCGACCGGGCGAGCTTTGCCGGGGCGCGGACGGAGGCGATGTCGATCGCCGCCCTGCGCGCCACGGTGGAGGATACGCTGGATCATCGCGGCGAAAGCCTCGACTGCGTGCGGGGGCGGCTGGAGGGAAGCTCGAAACAGGTGGCGCTCTATCCCGGGGAGCTACCGGAGGATCCGCGGCTGCTGCTCGACCAGGGGCGGCGGGGCGAGGCGCGCTGGCTCGACGGGGATTACGAGGTGATGGCCTTTGCGCCCGCCGCCTCCACCCTGCGCCCGGGCGACGGGCCGCCGCATATCCGGCTGGACCGGGCGGCGCAGTTCCTGATCGGGGATCGGCTGTGAGCGGGCCGGTGACTTTGCGCGACGCCACGCCGCTCGATGCGGGGGCGGTGGGCGGCATCCTGTCGGAGGTGGTGGATGTCACGCCCTGGCTGCCCCGCGTTCGTTCGCGCGCCGAGGACCTGGCCCATGCGGGCACGCTGATCGATGCGGGCTGGATCACGCTGGCGGAGGTCGCGGGGCAGGTCCGCGGCTTCATCGCGCGCGACGGCGAGGAGGTGCACGGGCTCTACCTCGCGCCGGAGGCCACGGGGCGGGGGTTCGGCCGGGCGCTGCTGGACGATGCCAAGGCCTGCCGGGCGCGGCTGCTGCTCTGGGTCCATGCGGCCAATGCGGGCGCGCAGCGCTTCTACCTGCGCGAGGGGTTCCGCGAGGCGGGGCGCGGCGACGGCACGGAGAACGACGAGGGATTGCCCGAGATCCGCTTCGTCTGGGAGGAGGCAGGCGCATGAGCGACGAGGACGTCAGACGCCGCGGGCCGGTGATGGTGGAAATCGAGGACGAGCGGCCGGAACAGCCTGCGCCCTCCCCCTCCGAGGCACCGCCGGTGCCGGAGCCGGACCTGCCGGGCGGCCCGGGCGCGCAGGGACAGGCGATGCAGACCGTCGCCGTGCTGGCCTCGCGCCGCCGCTCGAAGCTGGCGAAATGGTTCTGGGCGTTGCTGGCGGCGCTTCTGGGCACCGCGGTCTCGGTGGCCGCATGGGATTTCGCCTGGTCGCTGATCGCCCGGAACGAGGTGCTGGGCTATGCGGTCACGGCGCTGATCGCGGCCTTCCTCGTGGTCTGCCTGGCGATCGTCATCCGCGAGGTGGCGGCGTTTTCCCGGCTGAAGCGGGTGGACCGGCTGCACATGGCGGCGGACCGGGCGCTGGCCTCGGGGCGGATGGAGCGGGCGCGCGAGGTGACCGACGGGCTCGTCGCGCTCTATTCCGGCCGCGAGGACACCCGATGGGGGCGGCAGGCGCTGAAGGAACGCGCGCCCGAGGCGGTGGATGCGGACGCCCTGCTGGCACTGGCGGAGCGGGAGCTGCTGGGCCCCCTGGACCGCGCCGCGCGGGCGGAGGTCGAGGCGGCCTCGCGCCAGGTGGCGGCGGTGACGGCCATGGTGCCGCTGGCGCTGGCCGATGTCTTTGCCGCCCTGACCTCGAACATCCGCATGATCCGGCGCATCGCAGAGATCTACGGCGGCCGCTCGGGCACGCTGGGCAGCCTGCGCCTGCTGCGCGCGGTGATGACCCACCTTGTGGCCACCGGCGCGGTGGCGGTGGGCGACGACATGATTGGCACCGTGGCGGGCGGCGGGCTGCTGGCCAAGCTGTCGCGCCGCTTCGGCGAGGGCGTGGTGAACGGCGCGCTGACCGCCCGGGTGGGGGTCGCCGCGATGGAGGTCTGCCGCCCCCTGCCCTTCCGCGCGTTGTCGCGGCCCTCGGTCTCGGCGATGGTGAGCCATTCCCTGACCGGTCTCTTCGGTCGCGACCGCGACGGGGGCTGAGGGCGCGATCCTCGGCGGACGGCACGACGAGAGAGGTGCGAGTCAGGCCAGAGTCGACTCCGACCTGAAGTTGCATCTCATCGCCGTCGCTCTTCCCTGACGATTTTCACCGTTCCGCGCGAGGCCCCGCCCGATCCCGTCCCGCGGGGGATCCTGCACCGAATTTGATCGTTTGGAAAAATTTTCCCGGACGGATCGGCGGAATCCGTTCAGCCCGTTTGACGCAGCGGCCCCGAGCGCGAATCCTGATCCCGGGCGACATGCTTTCGCCCTTCATAAACGTCAGAACGCCGCCCCCGTGACGGGGCGCAGGCGCAGCGGTTCGCCCTGCGTCAACAGGGAACCTATGCGGGGACATATCTCCATGACCTTCATCACGAAAACCATGCTGACGCTGGCCGCTGGGGCGCTTTCGCTCACCGGGCTGGCGCAGGGCGCACAGGCGGAATTTGCCGCCGTGGGCGATCCGAAACCGGCCATCATCCTCTTCGGCCCGACCAATGACGGCGGCTGGTCGCAATCCATCGACGAGGCGCGCCAGACCGTCGAGGAAGAGCTCGACATGCGGATTCCGCAGGCCGAGGAAATCCCCGAGAGCGCCACGGCGATCCGGCCCGCGGCGGAGCTTTTCATCGACCGCGGCTCCAACATCATCATCGGGTCGGCCTTCGGCTATTCCGACACCTTCAAGGAGCTGAGCGAGCAATATCCCGACATCCTGTTCATCAACCCGGCCGGCATCACCAACGGGCCGAACCTGAAATCGGTCTACGGCCGGACCTACCAGTCGCAGTATCTCTGCGGCATGGTCGCGGGCGGCCTGTCGAAAAGCGGCAAGATCGGCTTCGTCGCGGCCAACCCCTTCCCGCTGGTGAACTGGACCGTCAACGCCTACCTGCTGGGCGCGCGCGAGGTGAACCCCGACGCGGAGCTGACCGTGGTCTTCACCGGCGCATGGGGCGATCCGGTCAAGGAACGCGCGGCCACGCAAGCGCTGGTCGAACAGGGCGTCGACGTCATCGGCCAGCACGTGGACACGCCGACCCCGCAGGTCGTGGCCGAGGAGGCGGGCATCTACGCCACCGGCCACCACCGGGACCTGAGCGAGTTCTCCGAGGCCACGCAGTGCTCCTCCGTCTGGACCTGGGACAAGTTCCTGGTCCCCGAGATCGAGAAGATCGCCGCGGGTGAATGGGAAGAAGCGCCCTACGGCGCCTTCCTCGGCATCGACGAGGGCGGCACGGACGTGGCCTGCTGCGGCGACGCGGTGTCGGACGAGCTGAAGGCGAAGGTCATGGAGGCCCGCGACAAGATCATCTCGGGCGAGGCGCCGGTCTTTGCCGGGCCGATCACCGACCGCGACGGCACCGAGCGCGTGCCCGAGGGTGAGGTGCTGTCGGATGCCGATCTCTGGGCCATGGACTGGTTCGTGCCCGGCGTGACCGGGGGCGAATGACATGACGACGGGTCTGGCACTCAGGTCCGTGACGAAACGCTTCGGGGGCTTCGCGGCCCTCGAAGAGGTCGATTTCGTCGCGCATGGCGGAGAGGTGCACGCGCTTCTCGGCGAGAACGGCGCGGGCAAGTCGACGCTGATGAACGTGGCCTGCGGCATCTACGCCCCCGACGAGGGGCGGGTGGAGATCGACGGCAAGGCGGTCAGCATCGCGGGCGCCCGGGATGCCGCCGCCCGCGGGATCGGCATGGTCCACCAGCATTTCAAGCTGGTCCCGGCCTTTTCCGTTCTCGACAACATCCTGCTGTTCAATCCCGGTCGCCCGGCGGCCGAGGTGGGGGCGGAGGCGCAGCGCCTCGCCGCGCGCATCGGGTTCGACCTGCCGCTAGAGGCCCGGGCCGGGACGCTCCCGGTGGCGGAGCAGCAGCGGCTGGAGATCCTCAAGGTGCTGATCGGCGGCGCCCGCATCGTCATCCTCGACGAGCCCACCGCGGTGCTGTCCCCCGAGGAGGGCACGGCGCTCATGGGCCTGATCCGGGGGCTCGCGGACGAGGGCGCGGCGGTGATCCTCGTCACCCACAAGCTGCACGAGGCGCTGCACCATTCCGACCGCATCACCGTCCTGCGGCAGGGCCGCACCATCGCCGAGACGACGCCCGAGGGGATGAACCCCGCGGAACTGACCACGCTGATCGTGGGCGAACAGATCGTGGAAGAGCCGGAACTGTCGTCCCACGTGGGCGAGCGGGTGATCTGGCTGAACGGGGTCGAACTGGCGGGCGATGCCGGGCGGCGGGGGCTGACCGGCCTCGATTTCCAGGTGCGCGCGGGCGAGATCTACGGCGTCGCGGGCGTCGCGGGCAATGGCCAGTCCGAGCTGGCCGAGGTGCTGATGGGCCTCGCGCGGCCCACCGGCGGCACGGTCTGGATGGACGGCGAGAACATCACCGAGGCGGGGCCCGCGGGCCGCCGCCGCGCGGGGCTGGCCTGCATCCCGGTGGACCGCTACCGCCACGGGCTGGCCGGGCGGCTGAGCGTGGCCGACAATTACGCGGTGAACGGCGTGCTGGCCGGGCGCTACGGCGGCTGGATGTGGCTGAACCGCGCCAAGGCCCGGGCCCGGGCGCGGGAAGCGGTGGAAGAGTTCGACGTTCAGGGCGTGCGGGGCATGGGCCAGCGCGCGGCGCTTCTGTCGGGCGGCAACGCACAGAAGCTGGTGATCGCGCGCGAGTTCGAGGGCGAGACCCGCGTGGTGCTGGCGCATTCGCCCTCGCGCGGGCTGGACGTGCGCGCGGGCGCCGCGGTCCACGCGAGGCTGCGCGCGGCCCGGGATGCGGGCGCGGCGGTGATCCTCATCTCCGACGACCTCGACGAGATCCTCCTGCTGTCCGACCGGATCGGGGTGCTCTCCGACGGGCGGATGGCGGCCGAATTCACCGCCCCGGCCGACCGGGCCGAGATCGGGCGGGCAATGGTGTCACATGGCGACGACTGAGAACCTTTCCCTGCGCGAGCGCGCGACGAAGCCCCGCCCCGCCTTCCGGCTGGTGCCGCTGCTGGAGCCGCGCCAGAAGGTGGGCGAGACGCGGCGCATCGCGGTCTACGCGGCAAGCCTCGGGCTGGCGGCGCTGCTGTCGGTGCTGCTGCTGGCGGTCTCGGGCGTTCCGCCCTCGGACCTCGGGACCGAGATCGCGGCCACGGCCTTTTCCTCGCCGCGGGCGCTCGGCTCCGTGCTGGCGCAGATGGCGCCGCTGGTGGTGGCGGGGCTGGCCACGGCCATCGCCTTCCGTGCCAATTTCTGGAACATCGGGCTGGAGGGGCAGATGATCCTCGGCGCGATCTGCGCCACCGCCATCGCCATCTTCGACATCGGGCCCGAGGCGCTGCGCCTGCCGCTGATGATGCTGGCCGCCTGCGCGGGTGGCATGGGCTGGATCGCGGGCCCCGCCTACCTGCGCCAGAAGCTGGGCGTGAGCGAGGTCATCACCACGCTCCTGCTGAACTACGTGGCCTTCAACCTGCTGCTGCACCTGCTTTACGGCGGCTGGAAGGACCCGGTCTCCTCCTTCCCGCACTCGGAGCAGTACGAGGCGGTTGAGCGGCTGCCGCAGCTTGGCTGGCAGACGCTGACATGGGCCCTGCCCTTTGCCGGGATCCTCGCAGCGGCGCTGTGGTGGATCCTCTCGGCAAGCCGCCTGGGCTACCTGCTGGACCTGCTGTCGGCCAACCGCGACATGGCCCGCGCCGTGGGCGTGCCGGTGGCCGGGCTGTCGCTGGCGGCCATCCTCGCCTCGGGCGCGGTAGCGGGGCTCACGGGGTTCGTCATCTCCGCGGGGATCGAGGGGCGGATGACGCAGGATTTCCACGTGGGCTACCTGTTCAACGGGGTGCTCATCGCCTTTCTCGGGCGCAACCACCCGCTTGGCGTGGTGATCGCCGCCTTCTTCATGGCTGTGCTGGTGCAGGTGGGCCAAAGCCTGCAGGTCTTCTTCGGCACGCCCTTCTCGCTGGTCCGGCTGACGCAGGCGATCTTCATCATCTGCGTCGCGGGGTCGGAGTTCTTCCTCACCTACCGGATGAACTTTCGGAGTGCCTCGTGATGGATTTCCTCGCCAACTGGCTGATCAACATTCCCGGCTTCGCCGTGCCCTTCGCGCTGGCCGCGCTCGGCCTGATCTTCTCCGAGCGGGCGGGCGTGCTGAACCTCGGGGCCGAGGGCTTCATGCTGGGCGGGGCGCTGGCGGGCGTGGGGCTGACGCTGAACGGCGCGCCGCCGCTGGTGGCCCTTGGCGGGGCCATGGTGGCGGGCGCGGCGCTCGGGCTGGTCTTCGCGGTCCTGGTGGCGGGGCTGCGGATCAACCACGTGATTTCCGGCCTCGCGCTGGTCTTCCTCGCGCAGGCGCTGACCAGCTATATCGCCAATGAAAACGACTGGGCGAACCAGTCCTTCGCCGGGCTGCAGGACCTCGTCCTCGGGCAGGACATCGTGGTCTGGGCCACGCCGCTGCTGTGTCTCGGCACGGTCTGGTTGCTGGGGCGCACGCGCTTCGGCCTGACCCTGCGCGCGGTGGGCGAGAACCCGGGGGCCGCGGATGCGGCGGGGATCGACGTCACCGCCATGCGCTTTGCCGCCATCGCCATCGGCGCCGCGCTCATGGGGCTCGCGGGCGGCTACCTGACCGTGGCGGTGTCGAAGATCTGGGTCGACAACGTGGTGGGCGGCCGCGGCTGGATCGCCATCGCGCTGGTGATCTTCGCCCGCTGGCATCCGTGGCGGGCGCTGGCCGGTGCCCTGCTCTTCGGCTGCATCGAGGCGCTGATCCCCCGGGTCAACGCCGCCGGCTGGGCGGTCCCCCAGTATTACCTGCAGATGACCCCCTACCTCGCCACGCTCGCCGTCATGATCTGGTCGGCGGCGCGGGGCGGAGACCGCTGGGCGCAGCCCGCCGCGCTTGGCCAGCATCACATCCGAGAAGAGCGCGACTGACGCGCCCCGGCCCATCGGCAAGACTGCCATTCAGCAAGGAGGACAAGAGATGATCCTTTACGAACCCCCGAAAGCGGCCACCGAAGTGCCGATCATCGACCTGACCGACAGTTTCTCGGACGACATCGAGAAACGGAAGAAGGTCGCGTGGGAAGTGCAGAAAGCCTGCATCGACCCCGGCTTCTTCTACATCAAGAACCATGGCATCCCGCAGCAGGTCATGGACGACCAGCTCAAGCTCGCGGCCGAGTTCTTCGACCTGCCGATGGAGGTGAAGGCCCCGCTCGACAGCCGCAACGAGGACAGCACCCGCGGCTACGAGCCGATGGCGGCCCAGACGCTCGACGAGGGATCGCCGCCGGACCTGAAGGAGGGCTTCATGGCCTCCGTGGATGCCGACGAGTCCCACCGGTACACGAAGATGAACGTGCCCGGCACCGGCCGCAACCAGTGGCCGACCGAGGCCTTCCCCGAGTTCCAGGAACGCTACGAGGCCTATTCCAACCGGGTGCTGGAGCTGGGGCGGCACCTGGCCCGCGTGGTGGCGCTGTCGCTGGAGCTGCCCGAGGATTACTTCGACAAGGGGCTGGAGGAGCCGCTGCACTACTGCCGGATCCTCAAATACCCGCCCATGCCCGCGGATCATGCCGAGAACCAGCTTGGCGCGGGGGCGCATTCGGACTGGGGGCTGCTGACGCTGCTTCTGCAGGACGACATCGGCGGGCTCGAGGTGCGCAACGCGGATGGTGACTGGATCTCGGCCCCGCCGATCCCGGGAACCTTCATCATCAACCTCGGTGAGATGCTGCCGGTGATCACCAACGACCGCTACAAGGCGACCATGCACCGGGTGCTGAACAACAACACCGACAAGACGCGCTATTCCTGCCCGACATTCTGCGACCCGGAATATTTCTACAAGGTGGAATGCGCGCCGACGATCCTCGAACACGACGGCTATGCCAAGCACCCGGCGATGACCGCGGGCGAGCATCTGCGCGCCCAGTTCGAGAAGACCTTCGGCACGGCGGCATAGGAGAGACCATGAATTTGCTGATGCAGGTGAGCCTCTTTTCGGAGGATTTCATCAAGTTGTCCGAGTTCTACCGTGATCTCTTCGACCTCGCCGAGGTGGAGAGCCTGCGCTCGGACGTCTTCCGGGGCTACATGTCCGGCGAGGTGATGATCGGGTTTTCCGCCATCGCCGCCTACGAGATGCTGGGGCTGGACGAGCGCAAGGCGGGCGAGAACGACCAGACCGCCTTCACCTTCAAATGCGCCACCAAGGAAGAGCTGGACACCTGCCTGGAACAGGGGCTCGCCAAGGGCGGGTCGCTCGTGAAGGAGCAGTTCGTCACCTATTACGGCTGGTACATGGCGGTGATCCGCGACCCGGACGGCAATGCGATCCGGCTGGCCTGCACCGATCCATGATGCATCAGGCGGGGGCTGCGATGCCGGCCCCCGCTCACCCCGATTTCCAAAGGAGCGCGCGATGAAAGCCATCGTCAGCGGCACCGAGAAAGAGATCCCCGACGCGACCTTCCGCGAATGGGTCTCCTTCCCCGACACCGCCATCATTTCCATCGACATGCACGAGGGGCACCTGAGCGAGGACCCCATGTGTCCCTGCCCCGCCCCCCGCGGCCGGGCCATCATCGAGCCGATCGACGCCTTCCACCGCAAGGCGCGCGCCATGGGCGTGCCGGTGATCCACGTTCGCTCCACCCTGCGCATGACGGGCGAGGACGACCTGAAGGGCCGGCACCCCGCCGCCTGGCGGAGCCTCGTGACCACCTATGCCGACCCGCTGCCGGGGATCGAGGAGCACGCGCTCGAAGGCTCGCGCTGGACAGAGCTTTGCACCGAGGTGCTGGCCGAGGACCTGCTGGTGACCACCAAGCGGCGGCTCTCGCCCTTCTACCCCACCGACCTCGACTTCCTGCTGCGCTCCATGGGGGTGAAGCGGGTGGTGCTGAACGGCGGCATGACCGATTGCTGCGTGCTGAACGGCGCCTTCGACGCTTCCAACCTCGGCTACCGGGTCTGCGTTGCGGCGGATCTGACCGCCGGAACCGACGAGGCGATGGAGCAGGCCGCGCTGCGCATGGTGTCGCTGCATACCGGCGTGGTGATGCGCGCCGAGGAGATCCTGCGCGTCTGGGCCGAGACCGGGGCAGCCCCCGGAGTCGGAACCGCGGAGGCCGTCGGCGACAGCACCGCCGCCTGAGCGAACAGGTGCCGCATGGCCTTGCTGCGCAGGTCCGGCGGCATTTCAAACCGCTTGTGACGAATCTCCCGCTTTGCTAGAAAAAAGGGTGCGAGTTACCTGCTGTCGATCCAACTGCTCCGCCAACGGCCAGTCCTCGATCTTGCTACTGACTGCGCCAAGCTGCCGCATACTGCGGGCAGACGACAAACTGGAGAGATGACGATGGCACAAGGCACCGTCAAATGGTTCAACACCACGAAGGGCTATGGTTTCATCGCCCCTGAATCCGGCGGCAAGGACGTGTTCGTCCACATTTCCGCCGTCGAGCGCTCGGGCCTGACCGGCCTCGCCGACAACCAGAAGATCAGCTACGAGCTGCAATCCGGCCGTGACGGTCGTGAATCGGCGGTGAACCTGGAACTGCTCTGAACCGGCAGCGACGGGAACCTATTTTTGACGGGCGCCTTGCGGGGCGCCCGTTTTCGTTTGGCGGATACGCCATGCCGGGCGGGAAATCGACAATTCCGGCACTTGTTTTGACGGTATGAGCCGTTAGGGTTTCCGCAATTAAATCTGCGATTGAATTATCAATTACCGACACCATCCGCGCAAAGACTGCCGGGCCGACCTTTCCGCGGATCGCCATTGCCTGTCTCCGGCACGGAAGGGGGAAAGATGCGCAGAGATCTGAGCGAAGCCTGGTTCAAGAACCTCTGGGACAAGGAGATCCGGGCCACCCCTCACCCGAGGGACGACATCCTGGCCGGGGTCAAGGCCTACAAGGCGGCGCAGCGCGGAAAGTCCAAGGGCAAGCTCATCGAGGCGCTGGAGGACCTGGAGAAACGGATCATCGCCTCGGCCAAGCGCAACCAGAAGCGCAAGGATCTCCGCCCCGAGCAGTTCCGCCTTCTGGACACGCAGCTGGGCTATATCTGCAAGGATATCGACAAGAAGATCCGCGAGATCGAGACCGCGGGCGGCAAGATGGTCACCGTCTACAACATCGATTTCGGCACCGTGGTGCAGCGGGTCAACAAGGGCGACGTCTTCATCAAGGAAAAGCGCCCCCTGAAGGTCGAGATGCTGGACGTGGTGGCCGACGAGATCGACGCGGTCGGCGCCGCGCCCGACCTATACCGCCAGATCGACAAGCGCGTGGAGCAGAGCGCCCGCGACTATGTCCGCGCGGTGCAGCGGCTGATGAACGAGAAGGCGGGCGAGCGGGGCGTGAACAAGACGCGTCTCAACGCCATGGCCAAGGACGAATCCGACAAGGTCATCCAGGACCTGCGCGCCGACCTGAAGCGCATTCCCACCGACGTCATGCGCCGGGTGCGCATCCATCGCGACATCGCCAAGAAATACCGCAAGGAAAAGGCCGTCTCGATCGGCAAGGGCGTGGTCAGCACCGGGCTTGCCGCGGGCGGGCTGGCGGTGCCGGGCTCCACCCCCTTCGCGGCGGTGATGCTGGCCCGCTCGGTCTGCGCCACCGCCAAGGAGATCGCCGAGACCGCGATGAGCCTCAAGCGCAAGGTGATCCTGTTCGAGAGGACGCTGGAGGAATTGTCCAAGGCCTATGCCAGGCACAAGGGCGAGAAGGAGATCGCGCGCGATACGGTCAACGCGGTGCTCGGCTTCGACGTGGTGCCGACGATCGACAAGGCGAAGGGCCAGCTCAAGGATATCGAGAAGGACATCGCCTCCACCCTGTTCCGCGCCCGGCAGATCAACAAGGACGTGGAAAAGGCCCTGGCCAAGACCACCAAGCTCGAGGACAAGCTCGACAAGCTGGCGACCAAGCACAAGGGGCTGAAGAAGAGCGCGCTCAAGATGCAGCTCAGCCAGGGACGGCGCGAGGTGAATTCGCTGGTCGACCAGTGCTACCGGCTGATGAAACACGCGGCCCTGGCCGAGGACAAGGTGCCCGAAATGCGCCGCGGGCTGGTCAAGATCGACACGCTGCGCGGGCGGGTGGACAAGGCCAAGGTCGCCATCCGGTCGACCATCGCGATCTCGACGGCGCTGGCCGGGACGGCCGATGCGGCCTCGGCCAGCCAGCTTGCCAGCACGGCGGAGAAGCTGGGCGCGCTCGGCCTCGCCTTCGAGGGCACGATGGAGACCGCGCACGACATTTGGGAGGATGCGAGCTCGCTGGCCTGAGCAGGCTCAGGCGGCGGACCAGTCCACGTCCCGCGCCTCTTCGATGCGCAGCGCCCCCTCCGGCCAGGGGCGGGCAAGCGCCGCGGCCTCTTCCTCCGTTCCGCTGATCCAGGTGGCGAGATCGGCCTCGCGCAGGAGCACGCCCATGCGGTGGTGGATCTCGGCCACCTCTTTCGACGGCTCGCAGGTCACCGCGGCCACCTGCCAGAGCTTCGTGCCACCGCCCGGCGGGGCCCAGGCATCGGTGATCGCGGCGAACCAGAGCGGCGCCCCGTCACTAGAGGCCAGCCGCCACGCGGTCTTGCGCCTTTTCTGCCCGGTCCATTCGTACCAGCCATCGGCCGGCATCGCCGCGCGCCCCACCCCGTCGAAGGCGGTCTTGGAGAATACCGTCTCGGACCTGGCGTTGATGATCGTCTCCATCACCGGGCGGCCGCGGGCATTGACCCGGCCCACCGGCACGATGCCCCAGCGCATGCGGCGCCAGCCCTCCGCCATCAGCACCGCGACCTGCTGGCCCGGCTGGATGTTGCGGCGCGGGGGATCGTCCTCGGCCCGCTCTCCCTCCACCCAGGCGCCGGGCAGGCCGGCCTCGCTTGCCCGGTCGGCCAGGACCCGCAGCGGGGTCTCGAGGAAGAGCCGGCCGGGCATCAATCGGCCTGCGCCCGGGTGGTGGCGTCGGCCTGCGCCCGCTCCACCAGGTCAAGCACGGTCGGGCCCAGCTGCTCCACGATCCGCTCCACGCCGCGTCCGTTGGGGTGGATGCCGTCGCCCTGCATCCATTTCTGGTCGATCATCCCCTGTCCGTCATTGGCCAGGGCCCGGAACCAGTTGCTTTCGTAAAGCGTGCCGAATTCCTCCGACAGGTCGGGATAGATCGCGTCGAATTCCTGCTTGTAGGCGGCACCGTAATTGCCCGAGCTCTGCAACCCGACCAGCATCACCTCGACGCCCTTCGCCTCGGCGATCTGCAGGATTTGGCGCAGGTTTTCGCGGGTCACCGCCGGGTCGATCCCGCGCAGCAGGTCGTTGCCGCCCAGCGCCAGGATCATCGCGTCCGCCTTGTCGCCCAGAGACCACTCCGCCCGGGCAAGCCCGCCGGCCGTGGTGTCGCCCGAGACGCCGGCATTCACCACCTCCGCCTCGGCGCCGCGCGCGTCGAGCCAGGCCTGCAGCCGCGGCACGAAGCCCTTGTCGCGCTGCAGCCCGTAGCCCGCGGTCAGGCTGTCGCCCAGCGCCACGATCTGCACCGGCTCGGCCCAGGCCAGCGTGGGTGCGGCGATCAGGATCAGGGCTGCCGCCTTGCTCCGCTGCAGCGAGGCCCCATATCCTTGGCGAACCGCCCGCCCCAACCAGGAGACGAGCCTGCCCATGACCGATCCCGTCCTCACGCTGCGCGACCTCGCGCTGACCCTAGACGGCAATGCCGGGCCGGTGGAGATCCTGCACGGGATCTCGCTCGATGTGAAAAAGGGGGAAACGCTGGGGCTCGTGGGGCCGTCGGGATCGGGCAAGTCGTCGCTCCTCATGCTGATGGGCGGGCTGGAGCGCGTCACCTCCGGCCGGATCGAGGCGTTGGGCCGCGACCTGACGGGGCTGGACGAGGACGCGCTGGCCCGGTTCCGCAGGGAACATATGGGTGTGGTCTTCCAGTCCTTCCACCTGATTCCGACCATGACCGCGCTGGAAAACGTGGCGACCCCGCTGGAACTGGCCGGCGCGAAGGACGCCTTCGAGCGCGCGGAGGCGGAGCTGGAGGCGGTGGGGCTGGCCCATCGCGCGGGGCATTACCCGGCGCAGATGTCGGGCGGCGAACAGCAGCGGGTGGCGCTGGCCCGCGCCTCTGTCACCCGGCCCGACATCCTGCTGGCGGACGAGCCCACGGGCAACCTCGACGGCACGACGGGCGAGGCGATCGTGGATCTGCTTTTCGGTCTGCGCGACCGGCACGGGGCGACGCTGGTGCTGGTCACCCATGCCCGCGACCTGGCCGAGCGCTGCGACCGGGTGATCCGCCTGCGCGACGGCCGGCTGGAAGAGCCATCCCGGACCGCGGAGGCCGCGGAATGAGCGCCTGCCACGCCCCGGCGAGGACCGACGCATGAGCCTGCCCACCGCTGCCCGTCTCGCCGCCCGCGAGCTGCGCGGAGGATTGCGCGGCGGCCTGCAGGGGTTCCGCATCCTGATCGCCTGCCTCGCACTCGGCGTGGCCGCCATCGCCGGCGTCGGCTCCGTCCGCTCGGCGATCGAGGCCGGTCTCTCGGCCGAGGGGGCCTCGCTGCTGGGGGGCGATGCGGAGGTGGAATTCACCTATCGCTTCGCCACCGACGCCGAGCGGGACTGGCTGGCCGGGCGGTCCGAGGCGCTGTCGGAAGTGACCGATTTCCGCTCCATGGCGGTGGTGGGAGAAGGCGAAAGCTCCGAGCGTGGGCTGACACAGGTGAAGTCCGTGGATGCCGCTTATCCGCTGCTGGGCGAGGTCGTGCTGGAGCCCGACATGCCGCTCGCCCGGGCGCTGGAGGTCCGCGACGGCCTGCCCGGGGCGGTGATGGCGCCGCTCCTGGCCGACCGGCTGGCGCTGGCTCCGGGCGACGTGTTCCGGCTGGGCGACCAGGACTTCCGCCTGTCCGCCCGGCTGGTCCGTGAACCCGACGATGCGGGCGCGGGCTTTTCCCTCGGGCCCCGCACCATCGTGCGGACGGAGGCGCTGGAGGCTTCGGGGCTCCTGTCCCCCGGTACGCTGTTCGAAACCAAGTACCGGCTGGCCCTGCCCGAAGACGCTGACCTCGCCGCGCTGGAGGCCGAGACCAAGGCGCAGTTCCCCGAAAGCGGGCTGCGCTGGCGCGATGCGCGCAACGGCGCGCCCGGCATATCGGAATTCGTGGAGCGGCTGGGCGCCTTTCTCGTTCTCGTCGGGCTTTCCGGGCTGGCCGTGGGCGGTGTCGGCGTCTCGGCCGCGGTCAGGGCCTATATCGCCGGCAAGGTGCCGGTGATCGCCACGTTGCGCACTCTGGGCGCGTCCCGGCGCACGATCTTCCTGGTCTATTTCATCCAGATCGGCGTGCTGTCGGCGGCGGGCATCCTGCTGGGCCTGCTGCTGGGCTGGGTGGCCCCGCTGGCCTTTGCCCCGCTGATCGAGGCCAGCCTGCCGGTGCCCGCGATCTTCACCTTCTACCCCGCCCCGCTGACCGAGGCCGCGCTCTACGGCGCGCTGACGGCGCTGATCTTCACGCTGTGGCCGCTGGCCCGGACCGAGCAGGTCCAGGCCGCCGCTTTGTTCCGCGATGCGCCCGGCGGCGGACGGCGCTGGCCGAGGGCGCGCTTCCTGCTGGCGATCCTCGGCCTGCTGGCGCTTCTGGTGGCGGGCGCGGCGGCGCTATCGGGCATGGCCGAGCTGACGCTCTGGACCGCGGGCGGCATCGGCTTCGCGCTGGTGCTGCTGGCCCTGGCGGGGCTCGGCATCACCCGGCTGGCCCGCGCGGCGCGGCACGGGGCGCGCGGACGCCCGGCCCTCAGATGGGCGCTCGCCTCCATCGGGGGCAGCAGCGAGGGCGCGATGCCGGTGGTGCTGTCGCTGGGGCTGGGGCTTTCGGTGCTGGCGGCGGTGGGCCAGATCGACGGCAACCTGCGCGCGGCGATCTCGCGCGACCTGCCGGACGTGGCGCCCTCGTATTTCTTCGTCGACATCCAGCAGGACCAGATCGACGAGCTGCGCCAGCGGATGGCGGACGACCCCGCCGTCAGCCGCATGGACAGCGCGCCGATGCTGCGCGGGGTACTGACGCAGATCAACGGCCGCCCGGCGCAGGAGGTGGCGGGCGATCACTGGGTCGTCCAGGGCGACCGCGGCCTCACCTATTCCGCCGAACTGCCGGAGAGGACGCGGATCACCGCCGGCGAATGGTGGCCCGAGGATTACGACGGCCCGCCGCTCGTCAGCTTTGCCGCCGAGGAGGCGGAGGAGATGGGGCTGAGCCTGGGCGACACGGTCACCGTCAACATCCTGGGCCGAGACATCACCGCCACCATCGCCTCGTTCCGGCAGGTGGATTTCTCCAGCGCCGGGATGGGCTTCGTCATGTCGATGGACCCGGCCGCGCTGCAGGGCGCACCGCATACCTTCATCGCCACGGTCTATGCCGACCAGGAGGCGGAGGCGGCGATCCTGCGGGACGTCTCCGACAGCTATCCCAACATCACCGCGATCTCGGTCCGGGACGGCATCGCGCGGGTGAGCGAGCTGCTGGGCGGCATCGCCTCCGCCATCCGCTGGGGCGCGGCGGCCACGCTGCTGACGGGGCTGCTGGTGCTGGTCGGGGCCGCGGCGGCGGGCGAAGGTGCGCGCAGCTACGAGGCGGCGGTGCTCAAGACCCTGGGCGCCGCGCGCGCCCGCATCCTGCAGAGCTTTGCCCTGCGCGCGGCGCTGCTGGGCGCGGCAGCCGGCGCGGTGGCGCTGGCGGCGGGCATCGCGGGGGCATGGGCGGTGACGCACTTCGTGATGCAGACCGGCTTTGCCGTGATCTGGCCCAACGCGCTCGGGATCGTGGCGGGCGGCGTGCTGGCGACGCTGCTGACCGGCCTCGCCTTCGCCTGGCGGCCGCTCTCCGCCCGCCCGGCCCGGATCCTGCGCGCGCGGGAGTAGGCGCCCCCGGCGATCCCTGCGCATCGGGCGCTACCTTGGCCGGGAGATTGGCGTCGCTGCCGCCCTCGTGCCCCGCCCGGCCCATCGCCACGCTCTCCGTGAGCAGGGCGGGACGCGACCCCTCCGGGCGCGCGGGAATTCCCTCCGCAAGCCCCCGCGCCCGACCGATCCCCATTGTCGCCGCCCGCGCGGAATGGCATCACCGCGCCATCCCGACAGCCAGCGCCGAGGCCCCCATGACCCGACTTGCCGCCGCCGACGAAGCGGCTCTCATCGCCATCGTACGCGAGGTCGCGGCGGCGGAGATCATGCCGCGCTTCCAACGGCTCGAGTCGGGCCAGGTGGACGAGAAATCGGGCCCGCATGACCTGGTGACCGAGGCCGACCTCGCCGCCGAAAAGGCGATCACCACCGCCATCCGCGCCCGCTTTCCCGAGGCGCTGATCGTGGGAGAAGAGGCCGTGGCGGCCGACCCCGCCCTGCGCCACCGGATCGCCGAGGCGGAGCTGGCCTTCATCATCGACCCGGTGGACGGGACGTGGAACTTTGCCCACGGGCTGCCGCTGTTCGGGGTCATCCTGGCCGCGACCCGCTTCGGACAACCGATCTTCGGGCTGCTGCACGATCCGGTGATGGACGACTGGATCACCGCCGGCGAAGAAAGCCCCGCGCGGATGGTCCATGCGGATGGACGCGAGCGGGCGATCGCGGTCTCCGGCGGGGCGACAGCCGCCACCGCCAGCGGGTTCATGCATTTCAACCTGCTGCCGCAGGCGCATCAGCAGGCCATGGCGCCGCTCTATGCCGGGATCGGCCGGATCTATTCCCTGCGCTGCTCCTGCCACGAATACCGGGTGCTGGCGCGGGGCGCGGCGGATTTCTGCTTTTCCGGCACGCTGAACCCCTGGGACCACCTGGCCGGCGCCTTCATCACGCGGCGCGCGGGCGGCGTGGCGCGGATGCTGGACGGCCGGGACTACGACGCCGCCGTGACCGAGGGCTTCCTGCTGGTGGCCAGCGACGAGCCCACGTGGGAGGCGCTGCGGGCCGAGATCCAGGCAAGGCTGGACGAGGTGGGGACGGCACCGGCATGAGGGCCCTGGGCATCACCGTCTCGGCGGTCCTGGCGCTCGGGATGGCCGCTATGGCGGGTTTCGTGGCCGGGGTGAATGCCGGGCAACGGCAGGCGGTGGCCGCCTTCTGCGAGGACGAAAGCTCGGCCCGCTACATCCCCGACCCGGAGATCCTGGTGCTGGTCTGCGATTGACCCGCCGCCTTTGCCGGTCTGTCCGCCCATGCTGGCCCCTGCCCGACCGCCCCCTTGACCCTGCCCCGCAGGAGGCGCACACCCGACCTCCCGCCCCGGGCGCCGGCATTCTTTGCCGCCGCCCCGGTTCGGGGTAGACTCCACCGACGGGGAGGATAGGCATGCCCAAGGTCCGGCTTGGCGAAGTGACCCTCAATTATCTCGAGGGCGGCGACCCCGCGGGCGCGCCGGTGGTCTTTGCCCATGCGCTCGGCACCGACCTGCGCCTGTGGGAGGATGTCTGGCCCCTGCTGCCCGCCGGCCTGCGGCTGATCGCCTGGGATTCGCGCGGCCACGGCGGCAGCGACGCCCCGCCCCCGCCCTACGCGATGGGCGCCCTGGTGCGGGATGCGGAGGCGCTGCTGGATCACCTGGAGGTGCGCGACGCGGTCTTCGTGGGCCTGTCGCTCGGCGGGCTGGTGGCGCAGGGGCTGGCGGTCAAGCGGCTGGATCAGTTGCGGGCGCTGGTCCTGTCCAACACCGCCGCCAAGATCGGAACCAAGCAGATGTGGGAGGCCCGCGCCCAGGCCATCACCGAGAAGGGGCTTGGCCCGCAGGTGGCCGGCATGCTGGAGCGCTGGTTCACCCCGCGGTTCCGCCATTCCCCCGCCGCCACCACCTGGCGCGCGCGGCTCGCCGCCCAGCCGCCGCACGGCATCGCCGGCTGCTGCTCGGCCATCGCGGGCACGGATTTCTACACGCCCACCAGCGGCCTGCGGCTGCCGGTGCTCGCCATCGCGTCCTCGGACGATCCCGCGACACCGGCCGACCTGGTGCGCGAGACCGCGGCCCTGATCCCCGGCGCGAAGATGGAGCTGATCCGCCGCGCGGCGCATCTGCCGCCGGTGGAACAGCCGGCCGCCTTCGCCGGGCTGCTCACCACCTTTCTCAAACAGACGGGACATATCTGACATGGCGCGTTTTCTCCTGGTTCACGGATCCTGTCACGGCGCATGGTGCTGGGACGACACCATCACGGCGCTGGAGTCGCGCGGCCACGCGGCCACCGCCATCGACCTGCCCGGCCACGGCAACGATCCCACGCCGCCGGGCGAGTCGACGCTGCGGGCCTGCGGCGAGGCGGTGCTGGCGGAGTTGCGCGAGCCGGCCATCGTGGTGGGCCACAGCTGGGGCGGCTTTCCCGTCACCCAGGCCGCCGAGATCGCGCCGGACAAGATCCAACAGCTGGTCTATCTCTGCGCCTACGTGCCCCGCTCCGGCCATTCGCTGGCCACCATGCGCGAGCTGTCCGACGAGCAGCCGCTGCTGCCCGCGATCCGCCGGACGGAGGACGGGCTGAGCTTCACCTTCGATCCGGACATGGTGCCCGATCTCTTCTACCACGATTGTCCGCCCGAGGCGGTGGCCCGCGCCATGCCCCGCCTGCGGCCGCAGCCCATCGCGCCGCAGCGCACGCCGCTCGACGTGACCGAGCGCTCGGCCGACCTGCCCCGGAGCTACATCCGCTGCACCGAGGACCGCGCGATCCCGCCGGCCTTCCAGGCGGAGATGGCGGCGGGCTTCGCGCCCGAGGCGCGGTTCGACCTGGCGGCCTCTCACTCGCCCTTCCTGTCGCGCCCGGACGAGCTGGCGGCCCTGCTCGACCACGTGGCGGCACAGTCGGAGGCACCCGCCGGCCGGGGCTGACCCGCTGCCGGCGCCGGTCTTGTTTCGCGGATCGGAAGATGGGGGCGCGTAACGCCGCGTCGGCGATCTTCGCGCTTGCCCGGGGCCCCCGTGGCGGGCAGGCTCCCGGAAACGGAGAGGGAGAGAGCGATGACCAGCCAGACGATCCGCGCCGCGATCTGCCATGAATTCGGCGCACCGCTCAGCATCGGGGAGCTGCGCCTGCGCGCCCCCGAAATGGGCGAGGTGGAGGTGACGCTGGAGGCGGTGGCGATCTGCCATTCCGACATCACCTATGCCGATGGCGGCTTTGGCGGCGCCCTGCCCGCGGTCTATGGCCACGAAGCGGCCGGCCGGATCAGCGCCGTGGGCGCCGGGGTGCGCGACCTCGCGCCCGGCGACACGGTGGCGGTGACGCTGATCCGCGCCTGCGGCCAGTGCCGGAGCTGCGGCTCGGGCCATCCGACGATCTGCGAGACGCCGCGGCGCGACGCCGGGCCGCTCAGCACGCCCGAGGGCGAGACGGTGTTCCAGGCGCTCAATTGCGGCGCCTTCGCCGAGAAGGTGGTGGTCGACCAGAGCCAGGTGGTGGCGATCCCCGCCGACATGCCGATGGACCTGGCCTCGCTGCTGTCCTGCGGGGTGATAACCGGGGTCGGCGCAGCGGTGAACGCGGCCGGCATTCGGCCGGGCCACGACGTGGTGGTGGTGGGCGCGGGCGGCGTCGGGCTGAACGCCATCCAGGGCGCGCGGATCGCGGGCGCGCGCCGCATCGTCGCCATCGACATGACCGAGGAGAAGCTGGCGGCGGCGCGCGAATTCGGCGCCACCGACGGCGTGCTGGGCAGCACCGAGAAACCCTGGCGCGCGGTCAAGGAGATCCTGGGCCGCGGCGCCGATGCGGTGCTGGTGACCGTGGGCGCCACGGCGGCCTATGACGCGGCGCCCCGCTACCTCGCCAATGGCGGCAAGGTGGTGATGGTGGGCATGCCCCATGGCACCGAAACCTCGCGCTATTCGCCGCTGATGATGGCCGATGTGGGCCAGGGCATCATCGGCACCAAGATGGGCGACGTGGTGATCCGCCGCGACATCCCGTGGATGATCGACCTCTGGCAGCAGGGGCGGCTGAAGCTGGAAGAGCTGGTCTCGGGCCGCTGGGGGCTGGAGGAGATCAACGAGGCGATCGCCGATACCCGCTCGGGCGCGGCGCGGCGCAACGTCATCGTGCTGGGGCGCTGAGCCCGGCGCCTTCCCGGGGCGGAGAGCGGGGCAAGGGGGCTGTCTGCCCCCTCGTCGCTACGCTCCTCACCCCCGACCATATTTCCGGACCAGAGAAGCGGGGGGTCGGCCGGAGGCGGCGCGCGCGGCGGGTTGCCCCGGGGGCGCGGGGCGGTCAGGGTGGCGGCGCGGACAGGGAAGGAGCGCGTCATGAAGCTTGCCGATCTCGACATCATCACCACGGCGCCCCCGGGCGGCGGCTGGGGCGGGCGCTACTGGACGCTGGTCAAGGTGACCGCCGATAACGGCATTACCGGCTGGGGCGAATGCTATGCCTCCACCGTGGGCCCAGCCGCGATGGAGGCGGTGATCCGCGACGTCTTCGAGCGGCATATGGCGGGCGAGCGGGTGGAGAACGTCGAGCTGATGTTCCGCCGCGCCTATTCCGCGGGTTTCACCCAGCGGCCCGACCCCACCGTGATGGGCGCCTTCTCGGCGCTGGAGATCGCCTGCTGGGACATCCTGGGCAAGCACCGGGAGCGGCCGGTCTGGGCGCTGATGGGCGGGCTGATGAACGAGCGCATCCGCGCCTATTCCTACCTCTACCCGCTGGAGCATCACGCCCTGCCCGACTTCTGGGTCTCTCCCGAAATGGCGGGCGAGGCGGCGGCGGCGCTGGTCGAGCGCGGCTATACCGCCGTCAAGTTCGATCCGGCGGGCCCCTACACGATCCGTGGCGGGCACATGCCGGCCATGTCCGATATCGGGCTGTCGGTGGCGTTCTGCCGCGCCGTGCGCGAGGCGGTGGGGGACCGGGCGGACCTGCTGTTCGGCACGCACGGGCAGTTCAACGTGGCGGGCGCCGTCCGGCTGGGCCAGGCGATCGAGCCCTATTCGCCGCTCTGGTTCGAGGAGCCGATCCCGCCGGACAACCCGCTCGACTTCGCGAGGGTGGCGCAGGCGGTCCGCGTGCCCGTGGCCACCGGCGAGCGGCTGACCACCCGCGCCGAGTTCGCCACGCTCCTGCGGACGGGCGGCGCCGAGATCCTGCAGCCGGCCCTGGGCCGCGCCGGCGGCATCTGGGAGATGCGCAAGCTCGCCGCGCTGGCCGAGAGCTTTACCGCGCAGATGGCGCCGCATCTCTATGCCGGGCCGGTGGAATGGGCCGCCAACCTGCAGCTTGCCGCGGCGATCCCCAACCTGCTCATGGCCGAGACCATCGAGACGCCCTATCACGACGCGCTCATCAAGGGTTCGATCCGGGTCGAGGAGGGCTTCGTCCCCGCCCCGCAGGCGCCCGGGCTGGGCATCGAGGTGGACGAGGCCCTGGCCCGCGCCAATCCCTGGAGCGGCGAGGGGCTGCACCTGGAAATGCAGGAAGCGCCCTGCTCCTACCAGGGCGGCAACGTCTTCGAAGGGGGATCGCCGCCGCCGAAGGCTTGAAATCGACCGGCGATACCGCAACATATGCACTATCCCAGACACGCCCCCGGAGATTGCGCCGCGTGACGCTCGACACACCACAGGTCCCGCCGGAAGAGATGGCGGCCAATGCCGCCGCCGCCGCCGGCTATCTCAAGACGCTGGCCCATGAGGGGCGGCTGATGATCCTGTGCCATCTCGGCACCGGCGAGCGGTCCGTGGGCGAGCTGGAGACCACGCTGGGCATCCGGCAGGCGGCGGTGAGCCAGATGCTCGCCCGGCTGCGCGACGAGGGGCTGGTGCAGACCCGGCGCGAGGGGAAGACGGTGTATTACTCGCTCGCCGACGGGCGGACGGAGCAGGTGATCGGACTGCTGTACCAGCTGTTCTGCGGCGAGGAGACACCCGGGGGCGCCTGAGCCCTGCGGCTTGGGGCAGCGGGTCCGTTGCCCTCGCGGGCCGCGGCGGGCCTTGTTCCTTTTCGAACCTCCCCGCTTCCTTTCCCAGGCGGGTCGGCGCGCCTCCGCGGGCTATTCCGGCCAGCCGCTGACAGGACGGGCGGCGCCTGCTAGCATCGCCGGGAACCGCCCGCCAAGGGGCGGCCCCGAGCGGATCGAGCGGCAGGAGAGCAACGGCACGGCCCGGCCTTCCACGCGCGCGGCGCCGGGGCCTGTTCCGCGGCGGCGGCCGGAGCCAAAGGATGACCGCCATGCCGATCCGCCCCCTGCCCTGCCTGATCCTCCTGCTGGGACTGGCCTCCGTCGCCCAGGCCCAGGAGGCGCCGTCCGAGGCCGAACCCGGCGACACATCCGCCGCTGCGGAGGCGCCGGACATATCGGACGCTCCGGAGGAGGACGGGGGCGGCGCCGATACCGGGACGGCGCCCGTCACCCCCGCGGCGCCCGAGAGCGCCCCGGCCGAGGCGGCCGACCCTTCCTGTTTCGGGCGCGAGATGCTGCTGACGCGCGCGCATTACACGCAGCCCGCGGCGCCCGAGCATGCCTGGACCGACATCTACCTCTTCGACATGGGGGCCGAGCCCGATCGCCAGGCGCTGCGCCTGACCCGCGGCGCGCTCGACCAGTCACCCTATGACAACGGGCCGGCGGCCTGGGCGGCGGAGGGGACGCGGATCCTGTTCCATTCCACCCGCGGCGCCGGCGTGAATGCGAGCCTTTATGCCATGGACGCCGCGGATGCGGATGCCGACGGGTTGGGCGACGGCCTGCTCTATCTCGGCGCCGACGACCCGGAGCTGGGCGGGCCGGAGACCGGGCCGGAGGGACGCGTGATCTTTGCCCGGACCGGGCGCGAGGGGCAGATCCAGGTGCACGTGGCCGAACTGTCCGAGGGGGCCGAAAGCCTCGGCGAGCCGCGCCAGGTGAGCCGGGGCGAGGGCCTGCGCCGCGCGCCCCGGTTTTCCCCCGACGGGAGCCGGGCGATCTACCAGCTGGAGACGCTCTCGGCCCAGGGTCCGGGGCGCAGCGCGCTGGCCGTCCTGACGCTCGAGACCGGCGAGGAACAGGTGCTGTCGCCCGAGGGGGTGCGCGACAGCGATCCCGCCTTCCTGAACGCGGAAGAGGTGGTCTTTGCGCGGCAGAGCGGGGAGGCGGCGGCGGATCTGTGGCGTGCGACGCTGACCGGGGATGGGCTGGCCGACCCGGTGCCGCTGACCGAGACCCCGGAGCTGATCGAAAGCCGGCCGGTGCCCAGCCCCGACGGCGCCTGCCTTGCCTGGCTGGCCACCGACACGCGCCTCACGCCCGGCCCGGCGACCGACCTGGTGATCCGGGACCTCGGCAGCGGTGAGACGCGAACCGTCACCGCCACCCGGGACATTGCCGGCATGGCCTGGCGGCCCTGACCGCGGCGGGCTCGAAGCTATGTGCCGCCCTGCCCTTGCCTCCGCCGCGCGCCGCGCCAATATCGTGACGGGCCGGCGCGAGACCGGCCAAGAGACGCCAGAGGTGACATGATCGACCTGCTTTCCGACCCGGCCGCCTGGGCCTCCTTCCTGACGCTGACCATCCTGGAAATCGTGCTGGGCGTGGACAACGTGATCTTCATCTCCATCGCCGCCGCCAAGCTGCCGGAGGAGCAGCGCCGCCGGGTGCGGCTGCTGGGGCTTTCCGGCGCGCTTGTCATGCGGATCCTGCTGCTGCTTTCCATCGCCTGGATCGTGTCGCTGGACGAGCCGTTCTTTTCCCTTCTGGGCCTCGATTTCTCGTGGCGCGACCTGATCCTGCTGGCCGGCGGGCTGTTCCTGATCTGGAAAGCCGCGACCGAGATCTTCTCCGAGGTCGAGGGCGAGCATCACGAAAGCGGCGCGGCGCGGGCGACCTTTTTCGCGGTGCTGGTGCAGATCATCATCCTCGACCTCGTGTTCTCACTGGATTCGGTGATCACCGCCGTCGGCATCGCCGATCACCTGGAGATCATGATCGCCGCGGTGGTGGTGGCGATCATCGTGATGATGGTGGCGGCGGAGCCCATCGCCCGCTTCGTGGAGGCGCATCCCTCCACCAAGATGCTGGCGCTCGCCTTCCTCGTCATGGTCGGAATGGCGCTGATGGCCGACGGGTTCGGCGTGCACGTGGAACGCGGCTTCATCTACGCGGCCATGGTCTTTGCCGGCGCGGTCGAAGGGTTGAACCTGCTGCGACAGAAGCGCCGGCGCAAGCTGGCGGGCCAGCAGGCGAGCCAGTCCGCAGGCTAGGCACGCGACCGAGGGAGGGGCGGATGGACCTTATCGAGATGCGCCCGGTGGGCCATGTGCAGGGCGGCCGGGCCGAGGCGACCAAGGACGGCTGGGGCGACAACCGGTCGGTCATCGCCCTGGACCCGGAGCGGTTTGCCCCGGATGCGACGCGCGGGCTGGAGCTGCAATCGCATGTGGAGGTGGTGTTCCATTTCCACCTGCATGCCGACGAGCCGCAGGAGACGGGCGCGCGCCATCCCCGCGGGCGGACGGACTGGCCCGAGGTCGGCATCTTCGCGCAGCGCGGGCGGATGCGGCAGAACCGGATCGGGGTCAGCATCTGCCGGCTGCTGCGCGTCGACGGGCTGGAGTTGCACGTGGAAGGGCTGGACGCGGTGGACGGCACGCCGGTGCTGGACGTGAAGCCGGTCTGGTCGGGCTACCTGCCACGCGGGGAGCTTCGCGAGCCGGACTGGGCCCGCGAAATCATGAAGAACTACTGGGAAACCCCCGGAAAATCATAGGAATGCCGGCCGGACATACCGACAGGCGGCAGTAGACCCCCGAGGAGGCGGGCGAGCGCCCTCGGATGAAGGTCGCTCGCTACGGCCCTGTCAGGTCAGAGGAATTCTGGCTGCGGCATGGCCAGAACGTGGTAGCCGCCATCGACATGCACGATCTCGCCCGTGGTGCAGGATCCGGCGTCGGAGGCCAGCCAGACCGCCGTGCCGCCCACCGCCTCAAGCGTCGCGTTGGCGCGCATGGGGGTGTTCTGCTCGGTGAACTTGTAGGTCTTGCGCGCGCCGCCGATCGCCGCGCCGGCCAGCGTCTTCATCGGGCCGGGCGAGATCGCGTTGACCCGGATCCCGTCGGGGCCGAGGTCGTTGGCGAGGTAGCGGGTGATCGATTCCAGCGCCGCCTTGGCCACGCCCATCACGTTGTAGTTCGGCACCACCTTGTTCGAGCCCTGGTAGGTCAGGGTCAGCAGCGTGCCGCCGGTCTCGCGCATCATCGGGTGGGCGCGGCGCGCGACCTCGATGAAGGAATAGGCGGAAATATCCAGCGAATTCTTGAAGTTGCGGCGCGACGTGTTGATGAACCGGCCGGTCAGCTCGGACTTGTCGGAAAAGGCCACCGCGTGGACGAGGAAATCGATGGTCGGCCAGCGCTCGGCCAGCTGGGCGAACCCCGCATCGAGCGACTCGTCGCTGGTGACGTCCATGTCGACCATCAGGTCGGAGCCGACGCTTTCCGCCAGCGGCGCCAGGCGCTTGCCGAACGCCTCGCCCTGGTAGGAAAATGCAAGCTCCGCCCCCGCCTCGTGCATCGCCTTGGCGATCCCCCAGGCGATGGAGCGGTCGTTGGCGACCCCCATGATCAGCCCGCGCTTGCCTTTCAACTGAACCACCATGGTCCGCTCCTCACCCACGATACCGGGACAGCAGCATCGAACCGTTCGTGCCGCCGAACCCGAAGGAATTGGTCATCACCGTGTCCAGCCCCGCATCCTCGACATAGGCCGTGGCGATCTCGGCCGGGTCGAGGGCCGGGTCCAGCGTTTCCACGTTGATCGAGGGGGTGATGAAGTCGTTCTTGAGCATCAGCAGGCAGTAAATCGCTTCCTGCGCGCCCGCCGCGCCCTGGGTGTGGCCCGTCATCGACTTGGTGGAGGAGATGGGCGGCGTGGTCCCGGTGCCGAAGACACGGCGCACCGCTTCCACCTCGCCCACGTCGCCCACGGGGGTCGAGGTGCCATGGGCGTTGATGTAGCTGACCTTGCGGTCCTCCGGCAGCGTGTTCAGCGCCAGCCGCATGGCCCGCTCGCCGCCCTCGCCCGAGGGGGCCACCATGTCGTGGCCGTCGGAGGTGGCGGCGTAGCCCGTCACCTCGGCATAGATCTTGGCGCCGCGGGCGATGGCGTGATCGAGGTCTTCCAGCACCACCATGCCGCCGCCGCCGCCGATGACGAAACCGTCCCGCTCCGCGTCGAAGGCCCGGCTGGCACGTTCCGGCGTGTCGTTGAACTTGGAGGACATGGCGCCCATCGCGTCGAAGAGGGAGGACAGCGTCCAGTCAAGCTCTTCCCCGCCGCCGGCGAACATCACGTCCTGCTTGCCCATCATGATCTGCTCGGCCGCGTTGCCGATGCAATGCAGCGAGGTGGAGCAGGCCGAGGTGATGGAATAGTTGATGCCCTTGATCTTGTAGGCGGTGGCCAGGTTGGCCGAGATCGTGGAGGACATGCATTTCGGCACCGCGAAGGGGCCGATCCGCTTGGTCCCGCCGGATTTCAGCACGGTCTGGTGCGCGGCGAACATGGCGCTGGTCGACGGCCCGCCGGACCCCGCCACGAGGCCGGTGCGCGGATTGACGATGTCGCCTTCCTCCAGCCCTGCATCCTCGATCGCCTGGGCCATGGAGATGTAGGCATAGGCCGCCCCCGGCCCCATGAAGCGCAGCGTCCGCTTGTCCACGTGGTCGGCGAGGTCGAGCTTCACGTCCCCGGCGATCTGGCTGCGGAAGCCGTGTTCCTTCATGTCCTCGTTGGCAGTGATGCCGGACTTGCCCGCCCTGAGCGCGGCGGTGACTTCCTCGGCGTTGTTGCCGATGGACGATACGATGCCCAGTCCGGTGACGACGACGCGGCGCATTGGCGCTCTCCCTCGAATGGGCGCGATCAGCTCTCGGCTGTCGCGAGACCCACTTTCATGTCCTTGACTTCGCAGACGGTTTCACCGTCCGCCTCGACCCGGCCATCGGCCACGCCCATCTTGAGCCGGCGCTCGATCACGCGCGTGAAATCGATGTGGTAGGTCACCAGCTTGCGGTCCGGCCGGATCATCCCGGTCAGCTTGACCTCGCCGGCGCCCAGCGCAAAGCCCTGCCCCTGCCAGCCGCGCCAGCCGAGGTTGAAGCCGGTCAGCTGCCACAGCCCGTCCACCATCAGGCAGCCGGGCATCACCGGGTTGCCGGGGAAGTGGCAGGGGAAGAACCAGAGGTCCGGGTTGATATCCAGCTCGGCCGTGATGTGCCCCTTGCCGTTGGCGCCGCCATCCGAACTCACGTCGGTGATGCGGTCCATCATCAGCATCGGGGGTTCCGGCAGCTGCGCATTTCCTGGCCCGAAAAGCTCGCCTCGCGCGCATTTCAGGAGCTCGTCCTTGTCGAAACTGGTCGGGTAACCGGCCATCGAGCCGTGCTCCTTCTCTGTCGTTTGCTTCATCCCTCTATCACCCGGCGAAGCGCGCTTGCAAGCCTGCGAGGCGACAGGGCCACGGCAGCCCCGCACGAGGGGTATTCCAGAGGAATCCGATTGAAAACATGCCTCCGTCACGCTTATATGTGGGTCGAAGACAAGGAAAGAGTGCCGAAATGAACGCTCAGGCAACCAAGCGCGGCGCCGACTGGCTGTCCGGCGCGGGTCTCAGGCCGACGCGGCAGCGCGTCTCGCTGGCTACCCTTCTCGTGGGTGACGGCCATGACCGGCACGTCACGGCCGAAAGCCTTTTCGCCGCCGCACAGGATCGCGGCGAACAGGTGTCGCTGGCCACCGTCTACAACACGCTGCGCGCCTTCTGTCAGGCCGGCCTGATGCAGGAGGTGATGGTGGACGGCTCGAAAAGCTATTTCGACACCAATACCCACGATCACCCCCACTTCTTCTGGGAAGATGACGGCAAGCTCAGCGATGCCCCGTCGGAACAGGTGCAGATCCTGCAGCTTCCCGAGGCGCCCGAAGGGGCGGAGATCGCCAAGGTCGACGTGGTGATCCGCCTGCGCCGCAAGACCGGCGCCTGAACCTGAGCTGACTTGACTGAGGCTGACCCGCGCTCAGGGCGCGTGCGCCTCCAATGCGCGGGCGAAGAGGTCCGCGTCCACGTTGCCGCCCGAGACGGTGACGATCACGTGATCCGATTGCAGCTCTGCCGCCCGGAACAGCGCCGCCGCCAAGGCCACCGCGCCGCCGGGTTCCGCCACCAGCTTGAGCCGCGCAAAGGCCAGCGCCATGGCCCGAAGCGCCTCGTCATCCGACACGGCAAGGCCCGGGCCGCAGAGGCGTTTCACGATGGGAAAGGTGATCTCGCCCGGGGCCGGCGTCAGGATCGCGTCGCAGAGCGATCCGGCCTGCGCCGGGTTGCTTTCCCGCTCGCCCGAGCGCAGCGAGCGCGCGGTGTCGTCGAACCCTTCCGGCTCCACCGGACGGACGCGAAAGCCCGGCGCCCGCTCTTCCAGCGCGAGCGCGATGCCGGAGGTCAGCCCGCCCCCGCCGCAGCAGACCAGCACCTCGGCCTCGGTGATGCCCAGGTCATGGGCCTCTTCGGCGATCTCCAGCCCGACGGAGCCCTGGCCGGCGATGACCTGCGGCTCGTCATAGGGCTTGATCAGGGTCAGGCCCCGCTCTCTGGCCAGCGCGGCGCCGATCTCTTCCCGGCTTTCGTTTGCCCGGTCGTACAGCACCACCTCGGCGCCCAGCGCGCGGGTATTGGCGATCTTCAGCCGCGGCGCGTCCGAGGGCATGATGATCGTCGCCGCCACCCCGTGCAGCCACGCCGCATGGGCCACGCCCTGCGCATGGTTGCCGGAGGAATAGGCCAGCACGCCCCGCGACCGCACCGGCGGGTCGAGCGCCGACAGGGCCGACCACGCGCCGCGGAACTTGAAGCTGCCGGTATGCTGCAGGCATTCCGCCTTCACCAGCACGCGCCGGCCCGCGATCTCGTCCAGGAAGGGCGAGGACAGCAGCGGCGTGTGCCGCACATGGCCGTCGAGCCGCGCCGTGGCGGCCTTGATCATCTCGTAATTCATGGCAACCGACCCATCCAGTCCCGCAGCGCCGCCAGCGCTTCGGGTTCGTCGAGAAAGGGGATATGCCCGCGATCCGCCACTTCGGCCAGGATCATGTCGGGCCGCCGCTCCTGCATCTTCTGCGCCGTGGCGGCCGACAGCAGGTCGGAATTCGCCCCCCGGATCAGCGCCAGCGGCAGCCCCTCGAGCGCGTCGAACAGGGGCCACAGGTCCACCGGCGGCGGCGGAGGGTCGGGCAGCACCGCCTCGCGCAGCTTGGGGTCGTAGGTGATGCGCAGGCCCTCCGGCGTCTCGCGGTAGAGCCTCGCCACCTCCTGGCGCCAGCGCGCCTCGGGGACGCCGCGAAAGCCGGGCATCGCCGCGGGCCGCGCCTGCGCCGCCTCGTCCAGCGTGCGCCAGTCCGGGTCGCGGCCGAGATAGCCGCTGATCGCCGCCACCCCCTCGGGCTCCAGCTCCGGCCCCACGTCGTTCAGCGCCACGCCGGTCAGCCGGTCCTTGGCGGTGGCGGCCAGCACCATGGCCACCAGCCCGCCCCGCGACGACCCGAGGATCGCCACCTGCGGCAGGCCGAGATGATCCAGCAGCTCCACCACGTCCTGCGCCTCGCGCGCGGGGGTATAGCTGGACGGATCCGGCGCCCAGTCGGAGCGGCCCCGCCCGCGGTAATCCATCGTCAGGACCCGCGCGCCGTCGAGATGCGGGGTGACATAGGCGAAATCCTCGCCCGTCCGGGTCAGCCCGGCGAGGCAGAGGATCGGCACCCCCTGCCCCGTATCGGTGAAATGCAGCGACAGGCCGTCCGAGGTGGTGAATCGCGCCATGGGATCAGAGGCCCGCCAGCGCCGGAATGCCGGAGAGGTCGTCGATCGTATGCGCTGGCGCGTGCGGCAGCCGCTCCTGCGGCAGGCCCGCCCGGTTGACCCAGGCCGTCTCGAACCCGAAGCCGGCCGCGGCGGAGGCGTCCCAGCCGTTGGACGAGACAAAGAGCACCTCGTCGCGTTCGCAGCCGAAGCGGTTCCGCACCAGCGAATAGACCGCCGAGGCGGGCTTGTAGATGCCGACGCTTTCCACCGACAGCACCTCGTCCAGCAGGCCGCCGATCCCGCCCGAGTCCACCGCCCCCTTCAGCATCGGCGGGGAGCCGTTGGACAGGATCGCCGTCACCATGCCCCCGTCCTTCAGCCGCGCCAGCATGTCGGGCACCTCGGGAAAGGCCTCCAGCTCCCAGTAGAGGTCGAGCAGCCGCTCGCGCAGATGGGGGTCGCCATCCTGTCCCGCCGCCTCCAGCGCCCAGTCGAGCGCATCCTGCGTGACCCGCCAGAAATCGTCGTGTTCGTCGGTGATCGCGCGGAGCCAGGTATATTGCAGCTGCTTGGTCCGCCAATCCGCCGCCACCTTTTCCCATGCGCCGGCAAAGCCCTCGTATCCCGGCTCTGCCGCGGCCGCGCGGGCGGCGGCGGTGACGTCGAAGAGGGTGCCGTAGGCGTCGAACACACAGGTGGTAATCGGCATGGCGTGCTCCCTTTACCCAGCAGGGTGGCACGTGGCACAAGCGGATTAAAGCGGGAAAAGCGCCCTTGCCGGGATCCACTGGGGGTTTACATACCTTTCCATGGTCTAGAGACTCGCGCGCGTAAGCCCCGAGAACCCGCGTCGTGCGCGGCCTCGTCAAGCAATCAAGCTATCACGTCAATTCGTCAGGAGATGACATGACCCAGGTCAAAACGGGTGACACCGTACGCATTCACTATACCGGTACGCTGCAGGACGGCTCGACCTTCGACACCAGCGACGGCCGTGAGCCCCTGGAATTCGAAGTCGGCTCCGGTCAGATCATTCCCGGCCTCGACAATGCGATGCCGGGCATGGAAGTGGGCGAGAAAAAGAAGGTGGAGGTCCCCGCGGATGAGGCCTATGGCCAGCCCGACCCCTCCGCCAAGCAGGCCGTGCCGCGTTCCGAGATCCCGGACAACATTCCGCTCGACCTCGGCACGCAGCTGCAGGTCCAGACGCCGAACGGCCAGGTGATGCCGGTCACGGTGATCGACGTCAACGAGGCCGAGGTCACGCTCGACGCGAACCACCCGCTGGCGGGCAAGGACCTGACCTTCGACATCGAACTGGTCGAGATCGCCTGAGCGTACGCGCCCGAGACGACGACGCCCCGGCCCGCGCTGACCCGCGCTGGCCGGGCGTCACCCCCTTGCGTCACCGCGGTGTGAACAACCCCGTGGCCTGCGCCCACCATCCGCCGGCGCCGAGTTGCCGCGCGGCCGCCTCCGCCTCCGCCGCGCCGGCGTAGAGGCCAAAGCAGGTTCCCCCCGACCCCGACATCCGTGACAACAGGCAGCCCGGCGTCGCCCCGATGGCTGCCAGGACCTCGTCGATCACCGGTGCCACCGCGCGCGCCGGCGATTCCAGGTCGTTGCGCTGCTGTGCCAGCCAGCCGGCCAGGTCACGCGCGTCGCGCCAGCCGGGCAGGTCCGCCATGGGCGGGTTGTCGCGCCGGGTCATGGCGGAAAAGACCGCGCCGGTCGGCACCTCCACCCCCGCATTGACCAGGACCAGCCAGCACTCCGGCAGGCCCGGCACCGGGGTCAGCCGCTCGCCGATCCCCGCCATGCGCTGCGGCCGCGGGTCGAGGCAGACCGGCAGGTCCGCGCCCAGGTCCAGCAGCGCCGCGGGGTCGGGCGCCTGCCCCGTCCAGTCGCGCAGCACCCGGATCACCGCCGCCGCGTCCGACGACCCGCCGCCGATGCCGCCCGCTGCCGGCAGGTGCTTCTCCAGCCCGATCGCCACCGCTTGGTCGAAGAGCGCGGCCGCCCGGAGGCAGAGGTTGCGACCGTCCACGGGCACGCCCGCGGCCATCGGGCCGGTCACCTCCAGCGTCGTGGCCGGGGCTGGCGACAGGGTCAGCCGGTCGCCCAGCCCGGTGAAGACCACCAGGGAATCAAGCAGGTGATACCCGTCGGGGCGGCGCCCGGTGACATGCAGCGTCAGGTTGACCTTTGCCGGGGCAAAGACCTCAGATCTCGTCATTCGCGACCTTGAGCGGCGGCGCGCCTTCTTCCGCCAGGACGTGATCGAGACCGATCTCCAGCTTGCGGCGGATCCGCTCCGGCCGGACCTCTTCCAGGTCGCTCTGGGGGGTGATGAAGCTCAGCGCGCGGCGCCACTGGAACCGCGCCTCCATCTCCCGGCCCACGGCCCAGAGCACGTCGCCCAGGTGATCGTTGACCACCGGGTCCACCGGCATCAGCTCCACCGCGCGCTCCATGTGGCCCACCGCCTCCTCGTAGCGGTCCAGACGGTAGAGCGCCCAGCCCAGCGAATCGACGATGTAGCCCGAATCGGGCCGTTCGGTGACCGCCCGCTCGATCATGCCCAGCGCCTCGTCCAGCTTCTCCTGCCGCTCGACCAGCGAATAGCCGAGGTAGTTCAGCACCTGCGGCTGGTCGGGATTGAGCTCCAGCGCGGTGCGGAACCCGTCCTCGGCCTTCTGCCATGCGCCGACGCGTTCATGGCTGATGGCACGGGCGTAATAGATGAACCATTGCTCCGGCTGCGGCTCGCCATAGAGGTCGAGCGCCTTGTCATAGGCCGCCGCCGCCTCCTCGAAGCGTTCCTGCTGGCGCAGCGTGTCGCCGAGGGTGACGTAGACCACCGGCAGGTCGCCATGGGTGCGGGTCAGCTGCTCCATCACCTCGATCGCGGCCTCGACCTTGCCCTCGCGGCGCAGGCTGTCGGCGCGGCCCAGCTCGGCCGCGTGGAAGGCCGGGTTGTCGGGGGTAACGCGCCGATAGGTGCGCGTGGCCAGCTCGTACCGGCCCAGATCCTCCAGCAGCCCGGCCGAGAGCAGCAGCGCGTCGATGTGATCGGGGCGCAGATATTCCGCGATCCGGCTGTAGAGCAGCGTGTAGTCGTCCTCCGTCTCGTTCTTCAGCGCCCCGGCGATGGAGAAGAAGACCTCGGCCATGCCGTCGCGCGCGCCGGTGACATGGGTGAAGGGCAGCGTCTCTCCCGCCTCCAGCGCCGCGCGCATGTCGCGAAGCTGCGGGTCGAGTTCCGCGCCGAAAGCCCGGTCCAGCAGGGTCAGCGCATCATCGTTGCGGTCGAGCTGGCTCAGCACCTCGATCCGGGCCATGGCGCCGCGGCGGGTCATCTGCACCGCGCCGTTGCCGTCGGCCCCGGAATAGATCGCCTCCGCCCCTTCGAAATCGCCGACCGAGGCCAGCGCCAGCGCCTTGTGGTAGAGCGCGAAGCCCAGCAGGCCCTTTTCGTTGCCCACCTCGTCGAAGGCGACCAGCGCGTCGGTCATGTTGCCCTTGCCCAGCAGGGCCCAGGCGCGCAGCAGGCCGTCGACCAGCGGTCCGATCCCTTCCTTCCGGCCCAGCCGGTCGATCAGCTCGTCATATTCGCCCTCGGCGGCCAGCGCCGCGGCCTCCACCATGTGGGCGATCTGGCTGCTCTGGCCGCTGTCGGTCAGCTCCCGCGCGAAGGGCAGCGCGCTGTCGAGGTTGCCGAGGCTCAGCTCGGAGATGATCAGCGCCTCCAGCAGCTGGGCGTTGCCGGAATCGTGCGACAGCGCCTCCTGGTAGAAGCGGGCGGCAGCCTCGAAATCCGAGGTCCGGCTGGCCTGGCGCGCCGACAGGTAGGCGCCGGAAAAGCCCCTCGACATCTCGGCCTGGGACGGCATCGCCGTGCCCAGGGCAAGAAGCGTGGAAATGGCGAGGGAGAATCTGCGCATGCTCATGGACCCCGGCTTTCTGCGTTGTTGTTCCGGGAGAGACTAGAGAATCGTGCCTTACCGATCAATGAAAACGGGCCGCGACGCGTCGCAGCAGGCGGGCCCGCGCCGCCAGCGCCCGCGCGGCGGGCAGATGGCCCGGGCGGCGCCGGCCCTCGCGGTGCTCAGACCTCGACCTCCACCGGGCCGAGCGCGTGGGAACAGCAGGCGAGGATATAGCCCGCCTCGATGTCCTCCTCGGAGATGCCGCCGTTATGGACCATGTGGACCTCGCCCGCGGTCTTGCGGATCCGGCAGGTGCCGCAGACCCCGAAGGTGCAGCCCGACGCGATGTTCAGCCCGGCCCCCCGCGCCACGGCGAGGATCGTGTCGGTCTCCGTGCAATCGGCGGTGACGTCCGACAGGGCGAAGCGCACGCGGGCCCTCGCCCCCTCCTCCGGCACCACGTCATCCAGTTCGGGCAGGTCGGCAGCCACGGCCACCGGCGCCTGGAAGCTTTCCTGGTGGTAATGCGCCATGTCGTAGCCGAGGCCCGTCAGCGCCTCGCGCACCGCCTGCATGAAGGGCTCGGGCCCGCAGCAGAACACCTCGCGTTCGAGGTAGTCGGGGGCCATGAGCCCCAGCATGAGCTGGTTCAGCATCCCCATGTAGCCGGTCCACGGTCGGTAGGGATCGGGTTCCTCCACCACGAACTTGAGGTCGATGCCCGGCGTGCGGCTGGCCATCTGTTCCAGCCGCTGGCGGAACACGATCTCGGACGGACGGCGGGCGCAGTTGATGAAGACCACGTCGGGCTGCGGCCCCTCGTCATACATGAAGGTGGTCATCGACATCATCGGCGTGACCCCCGACCCGGCCGAGATGAAGAGGTACTTGCCCGCCGGCGCATCCAGGTGGGTGAACAGCCCGGCCGGCCCGATGGCTCGGATCCGCATGCCCGGCCGCAGGTGGTCCAGCATCCAGCGGGTGCCGATGCTGTCCTTCTGCGCCTTGACCGTGACCGAGATCGACAGCGGCCGCGAGGGCGAGGAGGACAGCGTGTAGGTGCGATGCACCACGCCCCCGGGCAGCGGCAGCTCCAGCGTGATGAACTGCCCCGGCCGGTAGTCGAAGATCGCCCCCGACGGCGCGCGGAAGGCAAAGGTCGCCACCTCGGGCGCCTCGGGGATCACCTGGACGCATTCCAGCATTTCGGCGTCGCGCCAGCTGCGGTCGGGCCGGAAGCCCGCGATCGGGGAATTCATCGCCTACTCCGCCGCCATCGCCTCGGGGGCCAGCCGCTCGGCCAGCGTGTCGCAATACCAGTCGACGAACTGGATTACGCCCGATTCCTGCAGCGCCGAATAGGGGCCGGGCCGGTAGGCGGGAGAGGTGATGCCCACCTGGTTGTCCTCCACCACGCGGCGATCCTCGTCGTTGGTCTCGGTCCAGACCCGGGTGAGCCGGTCAAGATCGTAATCCACGCCCTCCACCGCGTCCTTGTGGACCAGCCACTTGGTGCTGACCTCGGTCTCGGTCGGGCTGATCGGGGTGACCCGGAAGACCAGCGCATGATCGGGCAGGAAGTGGTTCCAGGTGGTGGGATAGTGGAACTTGAGCAGCGAGCCCGCATCGTCGAAGGGCACCCGGCCGAGCCAGCGGTTCACCGCGATGCCGCCGTCCATCGTGTAGGACTTGGCGCCGACATTGAGCGGCATGCGGGCAAAGCGGTACTGGCCGTCATCGGACAGGCGGAAGCGCGAGGGCAGCCCCGCCGCCTCGCAACGGTCGAAATGGGCGACCAGCCGCTCGGGCATCTCCTCGCCCATGACGCCGCCCACCGCCGGATCCTCCGGGAAGGTGCGGCAGAGCGCCGGGTGGTTGCCGCTGCAATGATAGCATTCGCGGTTGTTCTCCCAGACCAGCTTCCAGTTGCCGTTCTCGACGATGGTGCTTTCATGGGCGACCTTGGCATTGCCCAGGTCATGCGGCGCCAGATAGGGCGCGGCCATGGCGGCGAAGGCCTCGAAATCCGGCGCCTCTTCGGCGAGGCAGACATAGACCAGCCCGGCGAGATCGCGGCAATGCACCGGGTGCAGCCCGTGGGCGGCGGGATCGAACTCCGCCCCCATGTCGCGCGCCCAGAGCAGCCGGCCGTCCAGCTCGTAGGTCCATTGGTGATAGGGGCAGACCAGCTTGGGCGCGGAGCCCTTCTTTGCCTTGCACAGGATCGAGCCCCGGTGCCGGCAGGTATTGTGGAAGGCCCGGATCGCCCCGTCGGCGCCGCGCACGATGATGATGCCGTAATCGCCGACCCGGTGGGTCACGTAATTGCCGGGCTTGGGGATCTCGCAGGCCGGGATGGTGAACAGCCAGTCGCGGTAGAAGATGCGATCCAGGTCCAAGGCAAAGATCGCCGGGTCGGTATAGAAGGCGCGGTCGAGGGAATATCCCGGCCTGCGTTCGGCCAGCAATCGGCTGGCTCCGAAGTCGTTCATCATCATTCCGCGTCCCTCGCCTCGCGCAGCGCTTGGGCTGGGTTTCCTGGTGCGGATGACATGCGGAAGCATCGCGTGCCCGGAGGAGGCCCGCCCGCGCCCGCTGCCGCCACCCGCGGCTCGACGTTTCTGCAAGGCTGGTTTCCGGACTGCGGAGCGGGCCTTGCGGCCCCGGCACGACGCCTTCCCGGGATCCTCCCTCCCAGTGGCGGTCTGTCGTGCCTCCCTCCGTCACCGTTGCGGGGGCAGCGCCGGATTTTCACCGGCTTCCCAATTATCGGCCAGGCGGATGACCCGCCACGACCGCACCTTGCACGCCCCTTGTAGCGCCGGCCGGAGAGCGGCAATCCCCGAAATGCGACACAAGGTGAAACGATTGAGACGCGGCCGCGGAATCGCAGGCGGCGCGCCCCGTTGCCGGAGCGCGCCGCCCGAAAGTTGCGCAGATGAAAGACCCTAGCGGGGCAGAGCGTAGGCGATCACCTCGTCGCCCACCGGGGTCTCCATGAAGTGGTGGCCCATCGCGGTGACCAGCACGTATTGCCGGCCGTCCACCTCGTAGGCGATCGGGTTGGCCTGCCCGCCGGCCGGCAGCTCGTCCGACCACACGGTCTCACCCGTCTCGATGTCGATGGCGCGGAACAGGTTGTCCGTGGCGGCGGCGATGAAGATCAGCCCGCCGGCCGTCACCACCGACCCGCCGTTGTTCGGCGTGCCGATCTTGAAGGGCAGCATCGAGGGGATGCCGAAGGGCCCGTTCCGACGGGCAGTGCCCAGCGGCTCGTCCCAGAGCGTTTCCCCGGTCTTCATGTCGATGGCCCGGATCCCGCCATATGGCGGGCTGGTGCAGGGCATGCCGGTCAGCTCACTGCGCCAGCCGGCATTGACGTTGATGCCATAGGGCGAGCCCGCCTGCGGACCGGCCTCGCCTTCCGACGATTCCCCCGGCGCGCGCTCGTTGATCGGCTTCGAGGTCACCTCGTCGCGCGGCACGAGCCGGTTGTAGTTGGGGATGTCGTTGTAGTTCGCCACGAGGATCCCGCGCTCGGTATCCACCGCGACCGAGCCCCAATCCGACCCGCCGTTATAGCCGGGATACTGGATCCAGGGCTTGTCCGAGGACGGCGGCGTGAAGAAGCCGTCGTAATTGGCCTGGCGGAACTTGATCCGGCACCAGAGCTGGTCGATCGGGGTGAAGCCCCAGGTGTCCTTTTCCTCCAGCGGCGGCTTGCGCAGCGTGTGCCAGGCGGAAATCGGTTGGGTGCTGGAGATGAAGTCCGGCTCGATGTCGCCCTTGGGCAGATCGGTCAGCTGGTCCACCGGGGTCAGCGGCTCGCCGGTCTCGCGGTTCAGGACGTAGATGTCGCCCTGCTTGGACGGCAGCAGGACCGCCGGGGTCCCGTCGAAATCCAGCAGCGTCGCCTGGCTGCCCAGGTCGTAGTCCCACACGTCGTGGTGAACCGTCTGGAAGTGCCAGACCGGCTCGCCGGTGGTGACGTCGATGGCGACGAGCGAGGTGGCGTATTCGTTCTCCGCCTCCGACCGGTTGGAGCCGTAATAGTCCACCGAGGAATTGCCGAGCGGCAGGTAGACATAGCCCAGCTCCTCGTCGGCGACGCCTGCGGTCCACATGTTGGGCGTGCCGCGGGTATAGACCTCGCCCTCCGGCGGGCCGTCGCGGTTCTCTTCCGGTGCGCCCAGGTCCCAGGCCCAGAGCAGTTCGCCGGTCACCGCGTCATAGCCGCGGATCACGCCCGAGGGCGCGTCCTCGGCCTGCCCGTCCTTGACCTGCGCGCCGGTCACGACCACGCCGCGCACGACGGCCGGCGGCGCGGTGACGGCGTACCAGCCGGGCACCCGTTCGCCGATATCCTGCCACAGGTCCACGGTGCCGTTCTCGCCGAACGCCTCGCAGGGGGAGCCGGTGGCGGCGTCCACGGCGACCAGCTTGGCGTCGAGCGTGCCCTCGATCACCTTGGTGGCGCAGGGATCGCCCTCGGCCGCGTCGGGATTGGTGTAGACCGACACGCCCCGGCAGCTTGCCCCGTAGGGGATGGCCTCGTTCGGCACGCCGGGATCGAAGCGCCAGTTCTCCTCGCCGGTGGCGGCGTCGACGGAGATCAGGATGTTCATGGCCGAGCACATCAGCAGGTCGTCGCCCACCTTGAGCGGCGTCACTTCCGGAGAATATTTCCCCTCCGCCGTGCCCTCGGGCATGTCACCGGTATGATAGACGAAGGCGCGCTCCAGCTCGCCCACGTTGTCGCGGTTGATCTGGTCCAGCGGCGAATAGCGCGTGGCGTGGGAATCCCCGCCATAGAAGGGCCAGTCGGCGCCCACCTCGGGTTGCGGCGCGGCCGCGCGGCCGAATTGTCCGCCTGCCTGTTCGGAGGCGCCCGCGGTGTCGCTTTCCTCGGACGACGTGCCCGCGGCGTCGCTGGCGCCGTCCTCTTCCGTGGCGGTGCCCTCTTCGGTCCCGTCATCGGTCCCGGCGGCGGCGCTGTCGTCCTCCTCGGATGCCGTGGTGGCAGCGGCGTCGCTGCCGGAAGTCTCCTCCCCGGTCGCGTCGTCCATCACCGCCTGCCCCTCGTCGCCCTGATCATCGGTGGCGTCGGGAGTGGCGGCGGAGTCGCTCTCCTCATCCGTGGCCTCGGATGGGGCAGCGGACTCGTCGCTCTGCGCTTCGGTGGTGTCGGGGGTGGCCGCGGGGTCGTCCGTCGCGGTGTCCTCTTCAGTCGCGGGCGCGGTCGTGCCCTCGTCGTCCTGAAGGATCTCGGTGTCGGTGTCGGTCGTGGTGTCGGGCGTCGCGTCCGGCGTGGACTCGATCGTGGGGGTCTCTTCCTGCGCCAGCAGCGGAGAGGCCAGTGTCAGCGGCAGCACGAGGGTCGTCCCCAGCGCCACGGCCCTGAACATGCAAGATGTCATCATGAGTTTCCTCGTCTTTCTTCAGCGGCGGAGTACGGGGATGCAGAGCAGCACGAACACGAGAATGACCGTGGGTGCCACGAGCCGCGGCACCTGTGCCCACCAATCCGGGCCGACCTCCCACCAGGCCCAGCCCAGCGTGCCGAGCCAGGTCAGCAGGTAGACCCAGACCGCCGCCATGTTGCGCCAGTTGAGAAGCAGACCCGTCAGCCCGAGCCCGAGCCCGGCCAGCGCGTAGTACCAGCTTCCGCCAAGGGAGATCAGCCAGATGCCGCCCACCAGCAGCACGAGGCCGAGCAGGATGCACAGCCATCCGAGAATCGACGCGGCAATGCCTCCGCCGCCGCTCCTTCGATCACGTGAATGCAGAGCTTCGTCTCGAGTCGTCATCGCCAGACCTTTTCGTTGTGATACTGGCGGCGTGGGAAGGGCGCGCATCCGGACCCCTCACGCCGCTTTGGCAGAAACACGCAGGTTCCCGCCAATGTTCCTGTTTTTCACGAAATTTGCCGGGAACCCTTCCGGGCCCCGGGCTTGATCTGGCGTCATTCCGGAGGCGGCGCCCCCTCCCGCCGATCTCTCAATAGGTGCCCGGCGGGTCGCTGGCGGGAAAGGATTCGTCCGCGATCTCGTCCACCCGGTCCCAGTGCCGGGGCGGGTTCTTCATCTCCTCGCGGCCGGCCTGCCGCACCTCCTGCGGGCGGTGATCTGCCGGGAGGCGGGCGCTCTGCCGTTCCGGCGCATCCGTGACAAGCCGCTGACCTTGCCAGACGGCCCGGGCGAGGACGAAACCGGTCAGGGCCAGTCCGCCGAGAAATAGCCAGTCGCGTTGTCGCATGGGTTGCTCCGTCTGGTCGCTGCACTCATCCGGCTAACGTCGCCACGGCCCTCTCGTTCCCTCGGGGTCTACGTGGGCCGGCGGTCTGCGCGGATCATTGCAGCAGGCGCGGCCCCTGGCGGCTCAGCAGGCCGCTCATGATGGTGAACATCCAGGACGCGCGTCCCTCGTCCCAGCCCCGGTCCGTGCCGGCGCGACGGCGGGCCACCGCCTCCTTCAGGGTGCGCTCCACCAGCCGGTCCGCCGCTTTCGGGTCGCGCAGCACCAGCCGCGCGGTCAGCCGGAGCTTCGACAGAAGCTGCACGACGTCAGGCTCCTCGCCCTCCTCGATATCGGCCGCGGGTTCGTCCTCGGCAAGCTCCAGCAGCGCCGGCTTGTCCAGCCAGGTCTCCACGCCGAAGCGCTTGGGCCGCGTCTCCCCGGCTTCGCTGGTGTAGAAGACGAAGGGCACGTCGCGCTGCACCAACGCGTCGGCCACGGGATAGACCTCCGCACCGCTGACCGCCGTTTCCAGCACGGCCGCATCGGCCACCAGGCTGTGATCCAGCGCTTCCTCGAGGCTGCGCGCGGGGCCAAGAACGGTGGCCCCAGTCATCTGGAGAAACCGGCTGATGCCGGCCGCCTGCTGGGCGTCGTCCTCGACGACGAGTACTTTCAATCCGCGAATATCCATTCCCGCTCCGGTGCCTCCGGGCGACCTATACATCGCCCACACTTTCACGAAACAACGTCCGGAGGCAGGGTGGGTTCCTGAAGCACGGGGAAGTGGCGGCAGCGCGCCTATCCCGAACCCGGCGCTTCAGTGCGGGTCGCGGCGCACCCAATCGGGCAGATGACCGATATGCGGCAGCACCGCATCGGCATGGGGCGCAAGGTCCGCCTCCGTCGCCATGCCGGTCAGCACGCCGAGGCAGATCATCCCCGCGGCGCGCCCGGCCTCCAGGTCGTGCAGGCTGTCGCCTACCATGACGACGCGGTCCGGCGCCAGCCCCGCCTGCCGGGCGAAGGCCAGCAGCGGCGCCGCCGAGGGCTTGGCCCCGTGGCCGCTGTCGAAGCCGGCGACAAAGCCGAACCGGTCGAGCACGCCCGCCTGGCCCAGATGGGCGCGCGCCACGGCCTCGGCATCGTTGGTCATGACCCCCAGCGCCAGCCCCGCGGCACTCAGCCCGTCGAGCAGCGGCGCCAGCGGCACCGGCGGGTTCAGCGGCGCGGCGGCGGCGCTTTCCATCAGGAAGATCTCCAGCTCGTCCACGTTGCGCTCCGGCAGAGCCGTGGCCACCAGCTCGGCCGCCTCGCGGTTGGTCCCGGCAATGACCGGGCTGTCGGGCAGGAAGGCGCGGCGCGACAGGTCGTAGCGGATCGCGTCGGCGATGGCGGTGGCGCGGGCCGGGTCGCCGCCCGAGAGCTCGTCGATCACGCCGCCGGCCCAGACGTTCCAGGTGGCGCCGAAATCGAACAGCGTGCCGTCCTTGTCGAAAAGTATGCCGTCTACCCGCATCGCCCGGTCCTTTCCCTTGCCGTCCATGGCCTCTGCCGTCGCCCTGCCCCGCCCGGAAAGGCAAGCGGGCGCGCTCAGGTCCAGTGGACCTGCCCGCCGCCGGGCAGCACCTGCCGGGCCATGACCAGCCGCTCCGGCGCCACATCCTGCGCCTCGGAGGCGGCCACGACCCAGGCATCGTCCATCAGCACGAAATCCAGCACCGACCCGAGGAAGTCCGGGTCCGCCGCCCGTTCGCGCAGGTCGCGCTCGGTCGACCCGGTGGAGCCCAGGAAGACCGGCAGCAACTCGTCGTCAGAGGCCAGCCAGGCCAGGGTGCGCAGCGCCAGCGTCTCTGCCGTCTCCGGTGACATGGTCATGGCGGGCCGTCCTCCCCGATGCGGTGAAAAGGTTTCGTTAACTAATTCCGGCGAGACTGAAGCCAATTCGACGTAAATTGACAAGGGCTCGCGGTCATGGCGGGAACCGTATTGATCGCCGACGGGGTGGTCACCAACCGCATCGCCTTGAAGGCGCGGCTTGCCGCCGCCTTCTACCGCGTGGTCCAGGCGGCCGGCGCGGCGGAAGCGGAGACGCGGATCGCCGAGGCGCCGCTGGAGGCCGTGCTGCTGGGGGAATCGCTGGCCGAGGGCGATGCGCTGCGGCTCTGCGCCCGGCTGCGCGCCCGGCCGGAAAGCGCCGACCTGCCCATCCTCCTGCTCGCCGCGGCGCCGGG
>SRJI02001062.1 GCA_005473895.2 Carideicomes alvinocaridis | reverse complement strand
GAGCAATCAGAGAGGCAGTAGTCACATGCGGCCATGAAGTCTCGCATGGCACTGGGRTTACCGAGCCCGGAGAAATCCCAACCAGAGTCGGGCTCGTCGTCTTCCTCGGAACCCGGGGGCCCCTAGGTCGAGACGGCCGTCAGTCGRTCCCAGGTTGACCACATATGGTACCCCRRAAGGTTWRGATATGCCTTTAYGAAAGCGYYCACCGAAGCGGGRTCGCTTGGTGGRTCGAAGCTGAATCTAAAAGGCACAGGRTGGAAAACGGACGGTACCTCTTGATCGATGGACGGTGACGAAGTCGCGTCGGRGACGGACTGCACCTTTGTTATCTCAAGTACAAGGCTAACGCCCAGC
>SRJI02001061.1 GCA_005473895.2 Carideicomes alvinocaridis | reverse complement strand
TGGTGGGCGGGGTCTCGCCCGGGAAGTCGATCTCGGGCTTGGTGCGGTCGTAGTCGCGCTGTCCGAAGGACACGGTGCTCTCCTCTGGGGTTCTCGTGGACGGGGTCAGTTCGCCGACGGGGTGGCGGACGCCTGGGCATCCAGGATGTCCACGACGAACAGCAGGGGCTCGTTCTCGCCGATGTCCGGCGGGCTGCCCTGCTCACCGTAGGCCTTCTCGGCCGGGATCGACAGGAGGACGCGCGAGCCCACCTTCTGGCCGGCCAGACCCTCCTTCCAGCCCTCGATGACCTGATTGAGGGAGAACGTGATCGCCTGGCCCGTCTCCCAGGACGAGTCGAAGACCTCGCCGTCGGA
>SRJI02001060.1 GCA_005473895.2 Carideicomes alvinocaridis | reverse complement strand
ATGCCCTCCGGGACGGCGAGGAGACGATCCGCGGGGGCGGTGAAGTGCTCGGCGTACGCACCGGTGGCCGTCGCGGTGGCGACACGGGCCCCCAGGAGCGCGGCGTCCACGCCCTCGCCGAGCGCGACGACCTCGCCGGAGCCCTCCGTGCCGGGGGTGAAGGGCAGGTCCATCGCGTAGACCCCGGAGCGCTGGTACGTCTCGATGAAGTTCAGGCCCGCCGCGGCGGTCCGCACCAGCACGTGCCCCGGTGCGGGGGAGGGCACCTCCGTCTCGGTCCACTGCAGGACCTCGGGGCCGCCCGTGGCGGACACGACGACGGCGTGGTGGGTGCGGGGGACGGCGGGGGTGTTCGCA
>SRJI02001059.1 GCA_005473895.2 Carideicomes alvinocaridis | reverse complement strand
GTCACCGCCGCCGCAGCAGCGTGAGCACCTCCGCGTGCCGGGTCTGCGGGAACATGTCGAACACCTGCACCCGCGCCACCCGATAGCTCGGCATCCGGGCCAGGTCCTGCGCGAGCGTCGCCGGGTTGCAGCTGGAGTACAGCACGGTGGACACGCCCGAGTCCTCCAGCGCGTCGGCCAGCTCGGCGCCGATGCCCCGCCGCGGCGGATTCACGACGACGGCGTCCGGGCGGGCCCGCCGTTTCTCGAACGAAAGCGCCTCCGGAGCGCGCCGTTTCTCGAACGAAAGCGCGGAGGTGGCGTCGCCGGCGGAGAAGCGCACCCGGTCGGCCAGGCCGAGCTCCGCGGCCGTCTCCCG
>SRJI02001058.1 GCA_005473895.2 Carideicomes alvinocaridis | reverse complement strand
TAGATGTTGAAATTTAATTATAAATTATATACAAAACTTGTGGGGAATTTYATGTAGATGCCTCTGGAGTTTTTGTTTGTTACCAMYGCTGTCATAATTTTRAAGTTATGAAATTATTAAGCAGCGCCGCTGCAGTTTGGTGGGTGTGGGGAGAGATGTAACCCGYGGCGGGGTTTGAGTTTGTGCGTAGGTGCRGCGTCGYTTATGAGCCTGRTTATGTGAAATTGGTGCACTAAGTTGKGTGTCAAAAACAGGTGGTGGRCTTCCGGATCGTACTTAGGGATTTGCCCRAACTTCYGRTAAAGGCAAGTAAATACAGTGGTGGTTGCTACCGTTTGGTTTGCATCCTATTCCCTGT
>SRJI02001057.1 GCA_005473895.2 Carideicomes alvinocaridis | reverse complement strand
CCCGCTGATCGCCTCCTCGATCATGTCCAAGAAGATCGCCGAGGGCACCGGCGCCCTCGTGCTGGACGTCAAGTGCGGCTCGGGCGCGTTCATGAAGGACGAGGCGTCCGCCCGCGAGCTGGCCCGGACCATGGTGGACCTCGGCCGGGACGCCGGGGTGGACACCTCGGCGCTGCTCACGGACATGTCCGTGCCCCTGGGCCGGACGGCCGGCAACGCCCTCGAGGTCCGCGAGTCGGTGGAGGTGCTCGCCGGCGGCGGCCCGGCCGACGTCGTGGAGCTCACCGTGGCGCTCGCCGCCGCGATGCTCGCCGGCGCCGGGGTCACGGACGTGGACCCGGCCGAGCACCTGGCCAAC
>SRJI02001056.1 GCA_005473895.2 Carideicomes alvinocaridis | reverse complement strand
GCGCTGCACGCCGGCGCCGTCCCGGACGCCGTCCACGGCTCCCGCGCGGTGCCGATCCACCAGACCAGCTCCTTCGTGTTCGAGTCCGCCGAGGACGCCGCCAACCTCTTCGCGCTGCAGAAGTACGGCAACATCTACTCGCGGATCGGCAACCCCACGGTCGCCGCGTTCGAGGAGCGGGTCGCCACGCTCGAGGGCGGGATCGGGGCCGTCGCGACGGCGTCCGGCATGGCCGCCGAGTTCGTCACCTTCGCGGCCCTCGCCGGGGCCGGCGACCACATCGTGGCGTCCTCGAAGCTCTACGTCGCGGCCCTCGCCGGGGCCGGCGACCACATCGTGGCGTCCTCGAAGCTCTACG
>SRJI02001055.1 GCA_005473895.2 Carideicomes alvinocaridis | reverse complement strand
AGCCAGCAGCGAAAAATTTACCCCCTCAGCTGAAGATCTACCAAAAACYTTYGAACAYATTGAGGGGGAGATTGAYGAGCTCGACGAAGTCATAGCTGGGCATGGTGACTTCTGTGCCTGGGTGGCTTCTCGAGGGACTGCTGCAGCCTTCCTGAAGGCTGGCTGTGATCATGGRAARATTGTYAATAGRCCAAATTTCACTTTRTCACCATCAATCCTGGATGACATCCCTGATCTCGCCCGAAGYATCTCGAATCGATTTGTAAAAATGATATGGACAAAAGGTGGKCGAGAGAARGCTGGAGACGAAGCTCGTAGYCACCKTGATCCAGTAAGAAAYCATACCTTGTGCTTACCT
>SRJI02001054.1 GCA_005473895.2 Carideicomes alvinocaridis | reverse complement strand
GCCCGCGTGGTCCAGGCCTGCACCGAGCTGAACTCGGCCGGCAAGAGCATCGGCTGACCCCGCCGTCCGCCGCGCCGGCCCGCACCCTCGCGTGAGGGTGCGGGCCGGCGTCGTCCTCAGCCCTCCCGCTCCTCCTGGGCCTGGAGGAACTCGAAGACCTCACGCTCGTCCACACCGGGGAAGGTCTGCGTGGGCATGGCCGCCAGCAGATGCGCGTGCATGCGGGCCGCGGGCCACACGTGCCCGCCCCACGCGGCCTCGAGCTCGGGGTCGGGGCGGCGGCAGCAGCGCGGATCCGGGCAGGTGGAGGTGACCCGGTGGCGGGTGTCCGCGCCGCGGAAGTACCGGGCATGCTCGA
>SRJI02001053.1 GCA_005473895.2 Carideicomes alvinocaridis | reverse complement strand
CTTTCTATTTAGATCATGTAAGCCAGAAGGTCACCAAGGATGAACTGCGGTTGACCGATAAGAATATTGTGGACAACGTATTCGTCAATAGTAATGGAAGCCCACAAGTGCTCCGGAGCCTTGCCCAATTGTACGGGCATGGCAATCTAAAGGATACAGGGTATCTGAGCATCCTTCCCGTAGATCAGGGCATTGAACATAGTGCCTTTTTTTCCTTCTTTAAAAACCCCGATTATTTTGATCCCGAGAACATTGTAAAGCTCGCCATCGAAGCCGGTTGCAACGGTGTGGCCTCCACTTTTGGGGTGTTGGGCCTTTGTTCTCGGAAATATGCGCATAAAGTCCCCTTCATTGTCAAG
>SRJI02001052.1 GCA_005473895.2 Carideicomes alvinocaridis | reverse complement strand
CGGCCGCCGTCGACGGTCCCGGAGTGCCCCTGATCCGTGGGGGTGGCGGTTACGCTCGAATCGCGCCCACGCTTCGCCTGCCCACGCGTCACGACCTCCTCACCGCCCACGCCCTCGGAAGTGCCCTCGGCTTGACCGCCTGCGGAGGTGGCACGGACCCCGCCCCTCAGGCCTCGGGGTCCGCCTCGTCTCTGGCGGCGAGCACGACGGCCGCATCCGCCTCGTCCCCTCGGCGACGTCGTCGGAGCCAGCCCCGACGGACGCGTCGTCGTCCGGGGCGAGTGCCCCGGCCTCGTCTCCCATGGCGAACACCCCGACCTCCTCGCCCGCGGCTGGGGCACAATGAACCCGGCCCACGT
>SRJI02001051.1 GCA_005473895.2 Carideicomes alvinocaridis | reverse complement strand
CAGAAGGGCTCCGCTCGGGCAACGCCCGCACGACGGCGCCGATCGAGCTCACCCGGCAGATGCACCCGCAGATCGCGTCCCACCTGCTCGGCATCACTCCGCAGTCCGCGACTGCCTGGTCGCGGCTCGCCAGCGGCGACTGGTCGGGCTACCCTCGGCTGCGCGCAGCCCCCAGCTGACCAGAGGCGTGGGCGTTACGCTCCAGTGGCTCCGATGCGTGTCGTCCGGTGCGCGCAGCACGCAGACCGTTCAGGATCACGACGACCTCAGCGATCTCGTGGACCAGCACCACGGCGGCCAGGCCCAGCACGCCGGTGATCGCCAGCGGCAGCAGCACGGTGATGATTGCCAGGGACAGC
>SRJI02001050.1 GCA_005473895.2 Carideicomes alvinocaridis | reverse complement strand
CTTCCTGCTCATCATCGGCTTCACGTACTTCTACGTGTCCATCACGTTCAACCCGGTGGAGATCTCGGACAACATGAAGCGCTACGGCGGCTTCATCCCCGGCGTCCGCGCCGGCCGGCCCACCGAGCGTTACCTGCAGTACGTCATCAGCCGCATCACGTTCGTGGGGGCCCTCTACCTCGGTATCGTGGCCATGATCCCGCTGATCGCCTTCGCGGTGATCGGCACCAGCCAGAACTTCCCGCTCGGCGGCACGTCCATCCTCATCATGGTGGGCGTCGGCCTCCAGACCGTGAAGCAGGTCAGCGCACAGATGGAGCAGCGCCACTACGAGGGCCTGCTGCGCTGAGCCCCGACCC
>SRJI02001049.1 GCA_005473895.2 Carideicomes alvinocaridis | reverse complement strand
CAGCCGGTCGGCGAGCTTGATGAGCAGGACGTTCACGTCCTGGGCCATCGCGATGACCATCTTGCGCACGGTCTCGGCCTGCGCCGCGGCGCCGTAGGTCACCTTGTCCAGCTTGGTCACGCCGTCCACGAGGAGGGCGACCTCCGAGCCGAAGTCGGCGCGCAGGCGCTCCAGGGAGTAGTCCGTGTCCTCGACGGTGTCGTGCAGCAGGGCCGCCAGGAGCGTCGGGCCCGTCACGCCGATCTCGGCGAGGATCGTGGCGACCGCGACGGGGTGGGTGATGTACGGGTCCCCGGAGCGCCGCATCTGCCCCTCGTGTGCCGCGCGGGCGACCTCGAAGGCGCGGACGATCTCGGCCA
>SRJI02001048.1 GCA_005473895.2 Carideicomes alvinocaridis | reverse complement strand
TTGGAATGTCCTCCAATCTCGAGACGTTTTGTTCCATCGGAGGCGCAGGAAAATTCACGGATTACTTCAAAGTTGATATAAAATCCAAACGCTGGAACCTATTGGTGGTTCTAGGCTCCGTTATTGGAGGATTTTTGGGAGCACATTGGTTGTCGCCCAATCCTACCGTGGATATTTCACCCAAAACCGTAACCAAACTTCAAGAATTGGGCTTTGATAGTGCTGGGAAAGCCTATTTGCCCACGGAGCTTTTTAGTTTGGAATCGTTGTCCGATCCTAAGGTTTGGATCATTCTGTTGATTGCAGGTTTTTTGGTGGGCTTCGGAACCCGTTATGCCGGTGGGTGCACTTCTGGACATG
>SRJI02001047.1 GCA_005473895.2 Carideicomes alvinocaridis | reverse complement strand
AGCCCAGCACGGCGTCGTCGATCACGTGGCCGGCCGTGCGCACCACGAACACGTCGCCGAGGCCGAGATCGAAGATGATCTCGGCCGCCAGGCGCGAGTCGGCGCAGCCGAAGATCACGGCCACCGGGGCCTGACCGGCGGTCAGGTCGCTGCGCCGCTCCGCGTTCTGGTTCGGGTGGCTCGGCTCGCCCGCCACGAAGCGGCGGTTGCCCTCGGCGAGGACCTCCCACGCCTCGGCGGGCGTGAGGTCGGAGGTGGGGACGACGACGTCGGGGGCCGGCGTCGTCTCGGGGCGGGTGTGGGGGGTCATCGTGTCTCCTTCGCGACGCCGTGCGCCAGGTCTTCGAGGACGGCGCGGTC
>SRJI02001046.1 GCA_005473895.2 Carideicomes alvinocaridis | reverse complement strand
CCTGGTGGTGTCTCAGGTGTGCAAGGAGCGGTGTCGTCGCTGGGGTCAGAAACGAGCGTGTCGTGCCCCCCTGTCGGAGGTCGCCCGGGCCATGCGTGCGGACCGGACGGGCACGTTCAGCCCGTCATCCCCACGTCCACGGCCGCCTCGCGCTCGTGCCCCGATGGGAGTGAAGGAACGTGCAGACATGGGAGGGGGAGGACGCTGAGCGGCCGGCACGTCCCACGTGGGCCCGTAGGTGCAGCGCGTGGCGAAGACCCCGCCGTCCCGTACGTCACAATGACCGACTCCGGTCTGGGCTGGAGGGGCAGGGTCGCTAGGGTGGTCCCGTGAAGACCTTCGACGAGCTGTACGCGGAAC
>SRJI02001045.1 GCA_005473895.2 Carideicomes alvinocaridis | reverse complement strand
TGAGACGGTGCTGTCCTGGGGTCACAGCAACGAGAGCCCACGGCACCGGTCGGGCAAGCACTGCGCTTGCCCTCCACGCAATGAGCGGCAACTCACCCGTGGCGACAGACGCGAGCCACCTCACTTCTTCGCCCCGACCACCCACCCGCACTCTGGGGCAGCCGCTCACCGCGGTCTACGCTCTGACCCATGGCGCAGATCATCCTCTTCCACCACGCCCTCGGTCTCACGGACGGCGTGCACGCGCTCGCCGAACAGATCGCCAGCGGCGGTCACACGGTCCACACCCCTGACCTCTACGACGGCCGCACCTTCGCCACCGTGGACGAGGGTGTCGCCCACGCCCAACAGATCGGCTTC
>SRJI02001044.1 GCA_005473895.2 Carideicomes alvinocaridis | reverse complement strand
GTCCGACTCCCCGAAGCCCACCGAACGCCACAGGGTGGTGGAGTAGTAGAAGATCACGTTGATGCCCACGGCCTGCTGGAAGACCGAGAGCAGGATGCCGATCCACACGATCGGCTGCAGGCCCGCCGCCGGTCCGCGCAGGTCCGCCAGCGACTCGCGGCGCTCCGAGTCCAGCGAGCGCCGGATGTCCTCGATCATCAGGTTCACCCGGTCCACGCCGGTGAACTCGTGCAGGACCTCGGCCGCCTCGTCCGTGCGGCCGCGGGCGACCAGGTAGCGCGGGGACTCCGGCAGCTTCAGGGCGAACAGGCCGTACAGCACCGCCGGGACGGCCTCGGCCAGGAACATCCAGCGCCAGGC
>SRJI02001043.1 GCA_005473895.2 Carideicomes alvinocaridis | reverse complement strand
AGAACACCGCCGCCCAGAGCCAGCCCGAGAAGATCGTCCACGAGCGCCTCACCGTGACCCGGGACCCGGACCGTCAGCGCTTCGAGCTGCGCCAGGACGGGACGTTCATCGGGTTCCTCGGCTACGACCAGGAGACCGTGCGCGGCGCGGACGGCGAGGACACCGTGGTCCTGCGCCTGCAGCACACCATCATCGACGAGCAGTTCGGCCGCCGCGGCTACGCCCGCGCCCTCGTGACCATGGTCCTGGACCGGCTGCGCGCGGAGGGTGACCGGATCGTGCCCGAGTGCTCCTACGTGGAGGACTACCTGCGCCGTTACCCCGAGTACCAGGACATGGTGTTCCACGGCTGACCGGGGG
>SRJI02001042.1 GCA_005473895.2 Carideicomes alvinocaridis | reverse complement strand
CACCGCGCTGAAGCGCCTGACCGTGCGCCACGGCGTGGGCGAGCGCGAGCTGGACGACTGGCTGCGCGCGGGGCTGTTCGTGGACCTCTACTCCACGGTCCGCGCCGCCCTGCGGGCCGGTGTGCCGAGCTACTCCATCAAGAAGCTGGAGCCCCTCTACATGGGGGTGGAGCACCGGGCGGAGGACGGCGTCACGACGGCGGCGGACAGCGTCACCGAGTACCACCGGTACGTCGCCGCGCTGGAGGCCGGAGACACCGAGGTCACCGAGTACCACCGGTACGTCGCCGCGCTGGAGGCCGGAGACACCGAGGTCGCGCGGGCGATCCGCGCCGACATCGAGGACTACAACCGGTACGAC
>SRJI02001041.1 GCA_005473895.2 Carideicomes alvinocaridis | reverse complement strand
TCGACGCGGCCGGAGCGCCTGACCGCCGTCGCCCAGCAGGACCGACCGGAGCCGAGACGGCTCCCTGACCGCAAGGAGCACAGCATGACCGACACCACGCAGCAGCCCACCGTCGACTTCTACTTCGACGCCACGTGCCCGTTCGCCTGGATCACCTCCCGGTGGATCCTGGAGGTCCAGAAGGTGCGCGACGTGCGGGTGGTCTTCAAGATCATGTCGCTCGCCGTCCTGAACGAGGGCCGCGACCTGGACCCCGACTACCTGGCCCGCCTCGAGAAGGCCTGGCTGCCGGCCCGCGCCGCCGTGCAGGTGCGCGAGCGGCACGGTGCCGAGGCGCTCGGCCCGTGGTACACCGCGGTCG
>SRJI02001040.1 GCA_005473895.2 Carideicomes alvinocaridis | reverse complement strand
CCATGTAGTCCGCATAGCGGCGGGGCATGCCGATGACGCCGAGCCAGTGCTGGATCAGGAACGTGCCGTGGAAGCCCACGAACAGCAGCCAGAACTGGATCTTGCCGAGACGCTCGTTCAGCATCTTGCCGGTGAACTTGGGCCACCAGAAGAAGAAGCCGGCGAACATCGCGAACACCACGGTGCCGAAGATGACGTAGTGGAAGTGCGCCACGACGAAGTAGGTGTCGGACACCTGGAAGTCCAGGGGCGGCGACGCCAGGATGACGCCGGTCAGGCCACCGAACAGGAAGGTGACACCTGGAAGTCCAGGGGCGGCGACGCCAGGATGACGCCGGTCAGGCCACCGAACAGGAAGGTG
>SRJI02001039.1 GCA_005473895.2 Carideicomes alvinocaridis | reverse complement strand
CGTCGTCGGCGTCCGCCCGCCCCCGAAGGAGCCCCGTGCCCCAGAGCAGCCCCACCCCGCGCCGCGGCCGGCCCGGCTATGACCGGCAGACGCTGCTGGCCGAGTGCGTCGAGCTTTTCAACCGGCACGGCTACGAGGCGACGTCCATGGGCATGCTCGCCACCCACCTGGGCATCTCCAAGTCCGCGATCTACCACCACGTGGAGTCCAAGGAGGCGATCCTCGACCACGCGGTGACGGAGGCGCTCGACGCCCTCGAGGCGTGCCTGGACGATGTGGTGGCCAGCGGGGACGACGCCGGCGCGCAGGTCGAGGCGGCCATCCGCGGCACGCTCGGGGTGCTGGCGGAGAAGCAGCCCGA
>SRJI02001038.1 GCA_005473895.2 Carideicomes alvinocaridis | reverse complement strand
GCGAGCACCTGCGTCGGCTCGAGGGCGTCCTCGCCCCGGAGGCCGTGGCCGAGGGGCCGCTGGACGAGCGCGACGTGGACGACCTCGTGGCCGCCGTCGACGGGCTGGTGGCGGACCGCGACACCCTGGCCACGCTGCCCGAGCGCACCCTCGTGCTGGACAGCCTGCGCGACCACGGCCTGGCGGAGCTGCTCGAGGACCTGCGCGACCGCGAGGTGCCCACCGAGGCCCTGACCGCCGAGCTCGAACTGGCCACCCTCGTGCTGGACAGCCTGCGCGACCACGGCCTGGCGGAGCTGCTCGAGGACCTGCGCGACCGCGAGGTGCCCACCGAGGCCCTGACCGCCGAGCTCGAACTGGC
>SRJI02001037.1 GCA_005473895.2 Carideicomes alvinocaridis | reverse complement strand
ACCCGGTCCGCGCCGAGGTCCGGGTCGCCGAGGTCCGCGTCGAGCGCGGCGGCCTCGTCCGGGGCGAGCAGCTCGACGGCGCGGGCGATGAGCACCGTCTGCTTCCCCTCCCGCAGGTCGTCGCCCGCGGGCTTGCCCGTGGTCGCCGGATCGCCGAACACGCCGAGCAGGTCGTCGCGGTACTGGAAGGCCATGCCGAACGGCAGCGACACCCGGGCGAACGCGGTCACCAGCCCGTCGTCCGCCCCCGCCAGCAGCCCCCCGAGGGCGAGCGGGTGCACCGCCGAATAGCGCGCCGACTTGTGCTCCACCACCGCCTCGGCGGCCGCCTCGGCCTCGCGGGCGTCGCGCGCCGCCGGGGC
>SRJI02001036.1 GCA_005473895.2 Carideicomes alvinocaridis | reverse complement strand
GTCCGTCACCTCCCGCAGCACCCGGCGGTCGTCAGCGGCTTCGGCACGGTCGGAGAAGTCCAGCGGTTCGCCGAAGATCATGCCGAGGCGCCGGATCCGCGGCAGCACGTGGCCGATCGGCTGGACCCGGTCCGTACCGATCATCGCGATGGGCACCACGGGCGCGCCCGAGGCCAGCGCGAGCTTGGCCACGCCGATCTTGCCGCGGTGCAGCCGCCCGTCCGGGCTGCGGGTGCCCTCCGGGTAGATCCCGAGCAACCGGCCCTCCCGCAGCGCCGCGAGGCCCGCGTCCAGCGAGCGCAGGGACGCCTCTCCGCCGGAGCGGTCCATGGGCAGCTGGTTCGCGGCCTCGAAGAACCGGC
>SRJI02001035.1 GCA_005473895.2 Carideicomes alvinocaridis | reverse complement strand
CTCGACCACCCGGGAACGGGCCTCGGCCACGAGCTCGGCCATGGCGTACTTGAGGGCGTCCAGGCCCTCACGGGCCAGCGCGGAGATGTCGAAGACCCGCAGGCCGCGGCCCTCGAGCTCATCGCGGACCATGTCCGCCATCGCGGCGCCGTCGGGCAGGTCGGTCTTGTTCAGCGCGATGAGGCGGGGCCGCTCGTTCAGCGGCACGACGCCCTCCCCGCCCTGGGAGAAGACGGGCTCCACCGCGTAGGCCTCGAGCTCGGCCTCGATGGCCTCGAAGTCGGCGATCGGGTCGCGGTCTCCACCGCGTAGGCCTCGAGCTCGGCCTCGATGGCCTCGAAGTCGGCGATCGGGTCGCGGTC
>SRJI02001034.1 GCA_005473895.2 Carideicomes alvinocaridis | reverse complement strand
GGCCGTGTTCGACCTGGGGGTCGAGGACACCGTGGTGGACCCGGAGAACCCGCACCTGCTCGGCCCGCAGCTGTGCGCGGCCGCCGCCGAGCTGCCGATCACGCCCGAGGCGTTCGGTTGGTTCGGGGAGCCGGAGCGCGTGCGCGCCCTGCTGGACGTGCTGGTCGATCAGGGGCTGCTGCGCCGTCGGCCGGCCGGCTGGTTCTGGACGCACCCCGAGCACGCCGCCGGCATGGTCTCCCTGCGGGACGACGGCGGTGGCCCCATGGACATCATCGACGCCGAGTCCGGCGCCCTGCTGGGCACAATGGACTCGCCCCAGACCCATTACCAGGCGCATCCCGGCGCGGTGTACGTGCACC
>SRJI02001032.1 GCA_005473895.2 Carideicomes alvinocaridis | reverse complement strand
CCTTGGTGAAGGACGACGCGGAGACGAGCGTGAAGAACGCCCCGCCCATGCCGGCCACCGCACCGCCCAGCAGGACGGCGGCGTACCGCGTGCGGTTCACGTCGATGCCCACGGTGTCCGCGGCTTTGGGGTGCTCGCCCACGGCGCGCACGCGCAGGCCCCAGCGGGTGCGGAACAGGGCGAACCACAGCGCGATCACGAGCAGGTACATCGCGTAGCCCAGGATCGTCTGGTCGAACAGGATGGGCCCGAGCACGGGGATGTCCGCGAGGCCCGGGATCCGCAGGTTCGGGAAGTGCGGCGGCGCGTTGAGCTCGGTGTCCCCGCCCGTGAGGACGGTAGAGTACAGGAAGCTCGTCAGG
>SRJI02001031.1 GCA_005473895.2 Carideicomes alvinocaridis | reverse complement strand
CCGAGGGACGCGTAGAGCGCAACGGCGGCCGTGTTGTCCGCGTCCACGTACAGGTCCACGACGTCGACCCCCTGCTCCGCCATCCGGTGCAGCCCCGCCAGGGTCAGGGCCCGGCCGAGGCCGAGGCCCTGGGCGTCGGGGGAGACGCCCACGGCGTACACCTCCCCGACGCGCGGGCCGTCGGCTCCGGCATCCGGCTCCACCTTCGTCCAGTGGAAACCGAGCAGCCGCCCGTCCGCCTCGCGGGCGGCGAGCAGGAGGCCGTCGGCGTCGAACCAGTCCTCCGCCATGCGGTCCGCGAGGTCGGCGCGGGTCAGGCTGCCCTGTTCGGGGTGGTCCGCGAAGGCGGCGGCGTTCACGTC
>SRJI02001030.1 GCA_005473895.2 Carideicomes alvinocaridis | reverse complement strand
CCTTCGGCTTACGAAGGTCCTCAAAAACAGGATTTAACAGTATTTCTGTAGTACAATGTGTGAACAGGTACCCTCRGACTAAAGTCGGCATTRYAGYAGACCTGAATAATACGAAGSTTGATACAGMGCCGAAGRTGTGAGCRGGAAAGCTTCGGCGTGSYARCAGAAWRTGRAACCGACTTAAAGATGAAAAGGCTATTCAGACCTCGATGAAATACTATAGARTTATTAYCAAATGTAAAGGGCATGAATGTAATTTTGTAWGGGCTGTGTCCCGTGYCTATAAATAGGTGAACAGTACCCCCATACTGTTCACGCTGATTTGGCATTTGCTTTTACGCTGACTTGGCATTCGCTTTTTGC
>SRJI02001029.1 GCA_005473895.2 Carideicomes alvinocaridis | reverse complement strand
GTCATGAGGCCGGCCTGGGTCGGCGTCGCGCCGCGGGCCAGCTGCATGTACTGGGCCAGGTAGACGGAGGAGCCGAACATGGCCAGGCCCGAGGCGATCGAGGCGATCGTCGCGAGGGTGAAGGTGCGGTCGCGGAAGAGGGTGAGCGGGATGAGCGGCTCGGCGACGCGCAGCTCGGTCACGACGAACAGGACGGTGGCGACGGCGGCGCAGCCGAGCATCCACGCGGTGGTGGTGCTGGCCCAGTCGAAGTCGCGGCCGGCGCTGGTGACCCAGATCAGCAGCAGCGCGGTGGCCGCGGTCAGGAACACGATGCCGAGGTAGTCGATGGACACCTTCTGGCGCTCGCGGTGCGGGAGGTGG
>SRJI02001028.1 GCA_005473895.2 Carideicomes alvinocaridis | reverse complement strand
CGAGGACGTGGACATGGTCTACATGGGCCATGTCGTGCAGGCCGGCGCGGGGCAGAACCCGGCCCGCCAGTCCGCGCTCGCCGCGGGCATCCCGTGGAACGTCCCGGCCATGACGATCAACAAGGTGTGCCTGTCCGGCCTCACCGCCGTGATCGACGCCGCCCGTCTCATCCGCCTCGGCGAGGCGGACGTGGTGGTGGCCGGCGGTCAGGAGTCCATGACCAACGCCCCGCACCTGCTGCCCGGCGCGCGCAAGGGCTTCAAGTACGGCCCGGCCACGATGCTCGACGCCGTCGCGTGGGACGGCCTCACCGACTCCCTGAGCCACGAGGCCATGGGCGAGCTGACCGAATCCGGCAACGG
>SRJI02001027.1 GCA_005473895.2 Carideicomes alvinocaridis | reverse complement strand
GCGGAGCCGTCCGAGCACGCCCGACGACCGCCCGAAGGAGACCGTCCTGGACCGTCTGCGCTCCTGGCTCCGCGCCCCGCGACCCGCCGTCCCCGAGGTCCGTGTGACCCGTCGCGAGGGCGTCCAGCTGGCCGCCCTGCTCGTCGCGGCCGCGGCCCTGTACGTGACGCACTCCTTCCTGCGGTACGCCACCTACGAGGCCAAGGGCTACGACCTGGGCATCTTCGACCAGGTGGTGCGGCAGTACGCGCTGTTCAACGCCCCCCTCAGCTCCGTCAAGGGCGTGGACTTCCACATCCTCGGCGATCACTTCCACCCGATCCTCGCGCTGCTGGCCCCCTTCTACTGGGTGTGGCCGGACCC
>SRJI02001026.1 GCA_005473895.2 Carideicomes alvinocaridis | reverse complement strand
GGTAGAAGGGGTCTGGTACAAATCGTCCGCGGATGGACGGGATATTCAAGGATGGGTGGTGTATCCTCCCAATTACGACCCAAACAAGAAATACCCTTTTATGGTCGAGAACCATGGTGGACCCATAGCTAATTATGGAGACCGATTTTCTACTGAAATGCAGTTGTTCGCGGCTGCCGGCTATGTGGTTTTTTATCCCAACCCAAGAGGAAGTACCAGCTATGGTGAGGAATTCGGGAATCTACTGTACAACAATTATCCTGGAGAGCTGCCGGCTATGTGGTTTTTTATCCCAACCCAAGAGGAAGTACCAGCTATGGTGAGGAATTCGGGAATCTACTGTACAACAATTATCCTGGAGAG
>SRJI02001025.1 GCA_005473895.2 Carideicomes alvinocaridis | reverse complement strand
GAAGGTGCCGTTGCCGATCTCCTTGGCGTTCGCACCCTCGGGGGAGTCGGCGATGTAGGCGAACCACGCGCCGCCGGTGGCCCCCGTGCTCTGCAGGGTCACCTCGTTCACCTCGGTGCGGTCCTCGAGCTGGACCACGAGGTTCATGCTCTCCACATAGCCGCCGAAATTCGGCCGCGTGTAGGCGAAGGTGCGCCACACAGTGGTGGGGTCGCCGTCGATGAGGTTGGGCAGGTCCCCGTCGTGCTCGACCTCGTGCTCAGGCAGGTCCGGCACCATGCGCAGGGCCTGGACGGCCTTCGGGGCGGCCGCGGCGCTCTCGCTGGTCGAGGTGGGGGAGGGGCTGGTGCTCTCCGACGGCGA
>SRJI02001024.1 GCA_005473895.2 Carideicomes alvinocaridis | reverse complement strand
AGCGTCGCCTGGCCCTGCGGGCCCTCCTGGTGGAGCTGCTCGAAGCGCGGGATCACCACGCGCAGCAGCTGCACGATGATCGACGCCGTGATGTAGGGCATGATGCCCAGCGCGAAGACGGACACCTGCAGGAGCGCCCCGCCCGAGAACATGTTCACGAAGGAGTACAGGCCGCCCTGGGCGTTGCCCGCCGCGAGGCACTGCTGCACCGCCGGGTAGTCCACCCCGGGGGCCGGCACGAAGGCGCCCATCCGGTAGACGGCGATGAGCGCGAGCGTGAAGGCGATCTTCCGCAACAGGGCACGAAGGCGCCCATCCGGTAGACGGCGATGAGCGCGAGCGTGAAGGCGATCTTCCGCAACAG
>SRJI02001023.1 GCA_005473895.2 Carideicomes alvinocaridis | reverse complement strand
GCGAGTGTGTAGGCCTCGTCGATGAAGAGGATGCCGCCCAAAGCGGACTCCAGGATCCTCCGGGTCTTCGGTCCAGTGCCGCCGATGTGCTCAGAGACCAGGTCCTCACGGGTGACCTCGACGAAGACGTCCGAGGACAGCACACCTGCCTGATGTAGTGCGCGGCCCAGCAGCCGGGCCACCGTGGTCTTGCCGGTGCCGGGGTTGCCGAGGAACTGGCTGTGCAGGGTCTGCCGCCGGACGGCGAAGCCGCGCTGTCGGCGTGCCTCGGCGAACCGGACCTCCGCGATGAACGTCTGCACCTGGTTCTTGACGTCGGCCAGCCCGGTGAGGGCGCTCAGCTGAGCCATGGGGTCGCAGTTAG
>SRJI02001022.1 GCA_005473895.2 Carideicomes alvinocaridis | reverse complement strand
GATGCTCGGCGTCGCGCTGGTGCAGGTGGTCGCCGCGATCGCCGCCGTGTGGTTCGGCGCGAAAGTCTCGATGGGCGTCGGCCGGGACCTGCGCCGTGCCGTCTACACCCGCGTGGACGCGTTCTCCGCGGAGGAGCTCGGCCGCTTCGGCGCCGCGACCCTCATCACGCGCGGCACCAACGACGTCAACCAGGTCCAGATGCTCACCCTCATGGCCCTGAACTTCATGGTGGCCGTGCCGATCATGGCGGTCGGCGGCATCGTCATGGCCATCCGCGAGGACCCTGGCCTGTCCTGGCTGGTGTGGGTCTCCGTGCCGGTGCTGCTGGTGATCGTGGCGTGGATCGTCGCGCGTCTCATGCCG
>SRJI02001021.1 GCA_005473895.2 Carideicomes alvinocaridis | reverse complement strand
CTCTGGACCGTACGGTCGAGGGCGGTGCAGAACCGGGCCAGCCGGACGCTCTGCCCTCACCGTCGTCATCCGATTGAAAGAGGCTCTTCGTGAAGGCTCACCGCTTCGGCCGCTCCGCCGCCCTCCTGTCCGTGGCCGCCATCGCCCTGACCGCCTGCTCCTCCGCGGACAGTGGCAACGGCGGCTCCGATGCCTCCGGCTCCGCCAGCAGCGAGCAGGGCACCACCTCCGAGGTCCAGGGCAACCTGGTCGGCGCCGGCGCTTCCTCGCAGGAGGCGGCCATGACCGCCTGGACCCAGGGTGTCACCGAGACCGCTCCGAACCTGACCGTGCAGTACTCCCCGGACGGCTCCGGTGCCGGTCG
>SRJI02001020.1 GCA_005473895.2 Carideicomes alvinocaridis | reverse complement strand
AGGACCTTTTTTGGTRGTATCTTCGTCAAGACCCGGTTCKTACAGATTGAAGGATATGGACGGYAACGACATTCYTAGATCTTGGAATGCGGATGAGCTTCGGCGATATTATGTRTAAYTYGATGTAATTTTTTTTATATTTTTTCAYTTTTTCTTTCATGGCACCCTTTTCCTTTCYRAAGGGGGAGAAAGGTTTTTAATGGGGCCATCAYRTGTAATTTYCTWTTTTAGTTCTATAAGAGCAAAATCCCCCAARGWTGTAAATGTAAAAGCTGAGARYGCACCATCGAGTGCCAAAAAGTAAAGGCGAAGAAGCTCCAAAGTCGTTCCTAAGGGAATGCAGAGCTTACAGCGAAAAGTCAAC
>SRJI02001019.1 GCA_005473895.2 Carideicomes alvinocaridis | reverse complement strand
GATCTTGATGACCCTGCTCGACGGTCCGAGTTACCCGGCCGTGCTCTCGCGCGAGCTGGAGCTGACGCGCTCGAACGTCTCGAACCATCTGACCTGCCTGCGCGACTGCGGCATCGTCGTCGGCGAGCCGGAGGGCCGCCAGACCCGTTACGAGATCGCCGACCCGCACCTCGCGGTGGCGCTCACCGCGCTGGTGGACGTGACGCTGGCCGTCGACGAGCACGCCCCGTGCGTCGACGCCGAGTGCTCAGTGCCGGGCTGCGGCGGCTCGGGGGCAGACGCGTGAGCGCGGCGTGCGGCTGCGAGCACGAGTCGGGCGCGGAGGTCGAGGAGGTCGAGCGGCCGTGGTGGCGGGACCCGGGCCT
>SRJI02001018.1 GCA_005473895.2 Carideicomes alvinocaridis | reverse complement strand
GGAGGAACGTGCGGGCGCCTCGCCCTGGGGAGCATGGGGACGCATCCTCGATCCCGTGGTGCAGGCCGGGGGCGGCTGGGTCCAGCGCATCTCCCCGGGCGGGGTTGCGCTCGACCGCAAACTGGCCGCCGCGGGGCTCCCGGTCACGTCGGCGGACTTCCGCGCCCAGCAGGTCCTGAGCGCGGCCGCGGGGGCCGCCGTGGCGGCCGTCCTCGCGCTCAGCCTCACCGTCACGGGCCGCGTGCCGGTGATCACGGGGGTCGCCCTGGTGATCGCCGGCGGCATGGCCGGGTTCCTGCTCCGGGACCAGCTGCTCTCCCTGCGGGTGCGACGGCGGCGCGAGGCCATCCTCTCCGAGTTCCCAT
>SRJI02001017.1 GCA_005473895.2 Carideicomes alvinocaridis | reverse complement strand
TACCTTGAAGTTCCGTAGCGGATTTTCCGCTAGGATTACAAAATCGGCCATCTTACCAACATCCACTGTGCCAATCTTATCAGAAGCACCTAAGGCTTCCGCTCCATTCAACGTAGCAGACCGAATGATTTCCAAAGGATGGAATCCTGTCTCGCGTAGCAACTCCATTTCACGTATATAAGCAAATCCATACAATTGGAATATAAATCCGGAATCCGACCCTGTGGCCACACGACCACCCCGGTTCTTATATTCATTGATAAAGGTCATCCAGAGCCTGTAGTTCCGTTTCCAGGCCACTTCCTGTTCGGTACCCCATCCAGAGCCTGTAGTTCCGTTTCCAGGCCACTTCCTGTTCGGTACCC
>SRJI02001016.1 GCA_005473895.2 Carideicomes alvinocaridis | reverse complement strand
AGGTAGGCCAGCAGCACCACCAGCGTGCCCACGAGCCCGAGCTCCTCGCCGAGGATGGTGAAGATGAAGTCGTTCTCGGCCTCCGGGATGTAGCTCCACTTCTGGCGGGACTGGCCGAGGCCCGCGCCCCACCAGCCGCCCGAGGCCAGGGCGTACATCCCGTGCGCCGGCTGGAAGCAGGGGTCGGTGGCGTCGGAGCAGTCCCCCAGCCAGGCCTGCACCCGGACCATGCGGTGCGGGGCGAGGAGGGTCAGGGCCAGGATGCTCAGCACGCTCAGCGCCAGGAAGGTGAGGAAGACCCCCCAGTGGGTGCCGGCCACGTACAGCACCGTGGCCAGCACGATCGCGAGGATGATCGCGGTCCC
>SRJI02000112.1 GCA_005473895.2 Carideicomes alvinocaridis | reverse complement strand
AACAGCCCATCGTCTCCGGCGTCGCCCACGACCGCTCCGAGGGCAAGGTCACGATCGTCGGCGTCCCCGACGTGCCCGGCAAGGCCGCCGAGATCTTCCGCGTGATCGCCGTGTCCAACGTGAACATCGACATGATCGTGCAGAACATCTCCCGCGAGGGCTCGGGTCGCACGGACATCTCCTTCACCCTGCCGATCGTGGAGGGCAAGGACGCGATGGCCGCCCTGCGCGCCGCCCAGGACCGGATCGGCTTCCAGGACATCGTCTCGGACCCGGAGATCGGCAAGCTCTCGCTGATCGGCGCGGGCATGCGCTCCAACCCGGGCGTCTCCGCCACCTTCTTCAAGGCCCTCGCCGACGCCGGCGTGAACGTGGACCTCATCTCCACCTCGGAGATCCGCATCTCCGTGGTCACCGCCGAGAGCAAGCTCGACGACGCCGTCCGCGCCGTGCACGCCGCCTTCGGCCTCGACGCCGAGGAGGAGGCCACGGTCTACGGCGGCACCGGCCGCTGACGCCGCACCCGCCCCTCCCCCACCCACCACGACGCCGGCCCCGCACCTTCAGCGTGAAGGTGCGGGGCCGTCGTCGTGCGGGGGTCCTCCCGTTCCGTCAGCGAGGACGGAGGGGGTGGGCGGTCACGGGACCTGGACGGTCACGTCGGTCGTGACGCCCGCGTCCCAGGTGACGAGTCCCTTCCAGGTGCCCGAGGTCAGGCCGGACCAGGAGAGGGTCGCCTCGGTGGCCTCGCCCGAGGTCACGGGGACCGGGTTCGGGGAGACGGTGAGGTTGCCCGCGTCCTCGCGCAGCTTGAGCGTCTCGAGGGTGCCGGTGTCCTTGCCGCCGTTGGCCGCGTACAGGTGGCCGACCACGGTGTAGGCGCCCGGGGTGGGGTTCGCGATCGTCAGCGTCTCGGACTCGGCCGCGGTCGCCCGGGAGAGCTGCTTGCCCTCGGGGGTGATCACGTACAGGTCCCAGTCGGCGCCGGCGGCGCCCGCGTTGATCGAGGCCACCAGGGACTTGGTGCCCTCCTCCACGGTCACCGTGGACACGGCCAGTGCGCTGG
>SRJI02001015.1 GCA_005473895.2 Carideicomes alvinocaridis | reverse complement strand
CGGAGGGGGTCCTCGCGGTCCGGGCCGACGTGACGGACGCGGCCTCCGTGGACGCGGCCTTCCGCGAGGTCGAGGAGGCCCACGGCCCGGTCGAGGTGCTCGTGGCCAACGCCGGCATCACCCACGACCAGCTGCTGCTGCGCATGTCCGAGGACGACTTCACCTCGGTGATCGACACGAACCTCACCGGCGCCTTCCGCGTGGTGCAGCGCGCCACCAAGGGCATGATGCGCCTGAAGCGCGGCCGCATCGTCCTGGTCTCCTCCGTGGTGGGCCTGCTCGGCTCGCCCGGCCAGGTCAACTACGCCGCCTCCAAGTCCGGCCTCGTCGGCATGGCCCGCTCGATCACGCGCGAGCTCGGCGCG
>SRJI02001014.1 GCA_005473895.2 Carideicomes alvinocaridis | reverse complement strand
CCGGTTCGGCCTGTTCCGCATGTGAGGCACCCGTGACCGAGAACCACGCCCAGGGGACGCCCCTGTTCGACACCGTGCTGGTGGCCAACCGCGGCGAGATCGCCGTGCGCGTCATCCGCACCCTGCGCCGCCTCGGCATCCGCTCGGTGGCCGTGTACTCCGACGCCGACGCCGACGCGCGGCACGTCCGGGAGGCGGACACGGCGGTCCGCCTCGGCCCGGCCCCGGCACGCGAGTCCTACCTGGACATCGACGCCGTCGTGGACGCCGCGCGCCGCACCGGCGCCCAGGCCGTGCACCCCGGCTACGGCTTCCTGTCCGAGAACGCCGACTTCGCCCGCGCACTGGACGCGGCCGGCATCGTG
>SRJI02001013.1 GCA_005473895.2 Carideicomes alvinocaridis | reverse complement strand
TCCTTCACTGTCTCGCAGAACGGGGCGGTGGGCCAGGGACCGGGTGCCCGGCCCGGACGAGCTTCCGGCTCAGATCCGGCCCCGACCGGCTCAGAATCGGCCGGACGAGCCCGCCCCGGAGAACGAGCCGCCCGAGGATCCGTAGCCGGTCCCGGAGGAGCTGGACTGCGCCTGGCGGTGGTCCTGGACGGACCGCTCGCCGGCCTGGTGGCCCGTGGTGAAGGCCACCACCGTCCAGTAGGCATCCGCCGGCAGCGCGGAGTCCAGGATCGAGCCGCGCGCGGACCGGGCCGGGCCACGGTGCGAGCGCAGCTCGTCGCGCAGCAGCTCACGCTCGGCCTCGTCCTTGCCGAACGCCGCCACCT
>SRJI02001012.1 GCA_005473895.2 Carideicomes alvinocaridis | reverse complement strand
TCGTCGCGGACGGAGGCGTCGTCCTCGGCCACGAGCATCACGACGAGCGAGTCCGGCTGCACGCGGGCGTCGAGGGCGGTGATGACCCCGGTGGCGTCGCCGTCGAGCTGGGAGGGCATCGGCTCGGCGAACTCGACCTTCACGCGCTGGGCCTGCTCCGTGTGCATCGCGGGGTCGGATCTGCGGTGCCGGGTCACGGTCTTCACGGCGATCCGCGCCCAGTCGAGCGCGTGCCGGGGCGAGAGGACCATGACGTCGAGGAGGCCGTCGTCGAGCTTGGCCTGGGGCAGCAGCTCGCGTGCCGGGGCGAGAGGACCATGACGTCGAGGAGGCCGTCGTCGAGCTTGGCCTGGGGCAGCAGCTCG
>SRJI02001011.1 GCA_005473895.2 Carideicomes alvinocaridis | reverse complement strand
TGGCGAGCCGGCCCCGGAGGAGCGCGCCTCCACCGACCAGGGCTCGGACGAGGCCCCGTCGGCCGGCGGCGAGGCCTCCGAGGTCACCCTGCCCGCGCTGGGCGAGTCCGTGACCGAGGGCACCGTGACCCGCTGGCTGAAGTCCGTCGGCGACGAGGTCGAGGTCGACGAGCCGCTGCTCGAGGTCTCCACCGACAAGGTCGACACCGAGATCCCCTCCCCCGTGGCGGGCACCCTCCTGGAGATCCGTGCGGAGGAGGACGACACCGTCGAGGTGGGCGCCGTCCTCGCGCTCGTCGGCTCCGGCTCCGCCGGCGGCGGCTCCGCCCCGTCGGAGGGCTCCTCCGGTCAGGACGAGGCGTCCG
>SRJI02001009.1 GCA_005473895.2 Carideicomes alvinocaridis | reverse complement strand
CGCAGCGCCGCGGCCGCATCCTGCTGCGCTGGGTCGACCTGATCAACGAGAACATGGACGAGCTGGCCACCGTGCTCGCCCAGGAGCATGGCAAGACCTTCCCGGACGCCAAGGGCGACATCCAGCGCGGCATCGAGGTCGTGGAGTTCGCCGCGGGCGCCCCGCACCTGCTCAAGGGTGAGTTCACCGCCGACGCGGGCACCGGCATCGACGTGCACTCCATCCGCCAGCCGCTCGGCGTGGCCGTGGGCATCACGCCCTTCAACTTCCCGGCGATGATCCCGCTGTGGAAGGCCGGCATCGCCCTGGCGGCGGGCAACGCCTTCGTCCTCAAACCCTCCGAGCGCGACCCCTCCGTGCCGGTGC
>SRJI02001008.1 GCA_005473895.2 Carideicomes alvinocaridis | reverse complement strand
GGACCTGCTGCTGGCCCTGCCGGGCGTGGGCGAGGTCCGGGCCCGGGAGGCGATGGCGGGGTGCGGCATCTCGCCGCGGCGTCGGCTGGGCGGCCTGGGCCGTCGTCAGCGCGAGGCGTTGATCGCCTATATTGGCCGGTGACCCCCACACCCCGGCGGGTCGGCGCCGGCCCGGGTGAAGGGCCTGCGAGGCCCGTCCCACCAGGAGGATGCGTGACCGACACGTTCGACCCCGGACCCGCCCCCGCCGTCCCGGTGGCCCGCACCGCCGTCCAGGAACGCCCCCCGGGCCCGGGCGTCACCGTCCTGGCCGGCCCCACCGCCGTCGGCAAGGGCACCGTCTCGGCCTATGTCCGCGAGCACTAC
>SRJI02000111.1 GCA_005473895.2 Carideicomes alvinocaridis | reverse complement strand
CGCTGGCCAGGCGGTGGCTGTCGTTAAACGAGGAGATCCTCGAGCTCGAGGCCATGATCAAGGGGCTCGTGATCGCGCGTGCGCCGCACCTGCTCGACCAGTTCGGGATCGGCGTGGACACGGCAGCGGAGATCCTCATCGTGGCCGGGGACAATCCCGAACGGATCAAGAGCGAGGCAGCATTCGCCAAGCTCGCCGGCATCAGCCCCGTGCCTACAGGCTCAGGGATGAGCAGCGGAAAACATCGGATCAATCATGGCGGTCACCGTCAGCTGAACGCAGCCATCTACAGGACAGTCATCGTGCGGATGCGCTTCCATGAGCCCACGATCGCCTACGTGGCACGACGCACCGCGGAGGGCAAGTCCAAGCGAGACATCATTCGCTGCCTCAAGAGGTACGTGATCCGCGAGGTATACCACCTCGTGAAGACCAACCCTCGCACCGGTCAGATCGCGAGTTGACAACTATAGGAGCATCAACGCCCTGGCCGAGAGCGTGAACGGGCTCTACAAGGCCGAACTCATCCACTCCAAGCGSRTSTGGGAGTCCGTGTAGGCGGTGGAGCTGGCCACCATGGGGTGGGTGCACTGGTGGAACACCTCCCGTCTTCACGAGGCCCTGGGCTATCGCACGCCCGCGGAGGTCGAGGCGGCCTACACTCACGACCGAGACGTAGCGCCCGTTGCGTCCTGACCTCGGAACGAAACCCAGGGCGCTTCAATCGACCACGGCCACCGCCCCGGAATCACGACCAGCGAAGCCGCCCGGGTGGCCGAGCTGGAGAAGGAGAACCGTGAACTACGGCGGGCGAACGCGATCCTGCGCTCGGCGTCGGCTTTCTTCGCGGCGGATGCTCGAGACGCCCACAGCGCTGATCGTGGACTACATCGACGAACACAAGCACGAGTTCGGTGTCGAGCCGATCTGCGCCACGCTCTCCGCAGCAGGCACACAGATCGCACCGAGCACGTATTACGCGGCCAAGACGCGCCCTCCTTCAGTGCGCAGCCTGCGCGATGAGCAGGTGCTCGTGGAAATCCGGCGGGTGCATGAGGCCAACTACGGGGTCTACG
>SRJI02001007.1 GCA_005473895.2 Carideicomes alvinocaridis | reverse complement strand
GCCCGCGTCGAACGCGTACATGGACACGCGTCCCTCAGCGGGCGTGAAGCACCGCTCCGCCAGCAGCCTCGAGCGCTCGAGGTGCTGGTGGAAGGTGAGCACGCCCAGATGGCTCAGCCCCAGCGCCCGCATGCGGTCGGCCGCGTGGACGACCTCACCCTGGGTGGTCACCGGGTCGGGCGCGAAGCACTCCACGGTGACGCCGGCCAGCCGCGGATCCCGCTCGCCCGGGCCGCCGCACAGCTTCTCGTGCCCGTCCGGCCCGAGGTACGCGGAGACGAACAGCCGGTCGGTCACGCCGGAGGCGGCGAGCTCGATCGCGGCGTCGTACACGCGAGGCTGGCTGTAGAGGACGAGGAGGGCGTC
>SRJI02001006.1 GCA_005473895.2 Carideicomes alvinocaridis | reverse complement strand
CAGTTCTCGGGTGAGGGTTCCTTCGGTGATGGTGTCCAGGTAGGGCATGAACTTCTTCTCCACTGCGGCCAGCAGGTGCTGCCATGCCATGCGCTCGGTGGTGTCCTGCTGGACGTTGTACGGGTGCAGTGCGAAGGTGCGCAACCGGGCGGCCACCTGGGGGTCCTGGTAGACGGGGCCGCCTTCCATGTTGGCGCCGACGAGGACGAGGGTGCCGTCGCGTTCGCCCATCATCGTGTTGAGGAACTTCACGTAGTCGAGGACGTCGCGGGCGCGGGCCTGTTTGGCTCGGAGCATGTGGGCGTCGTCGAGGATGAGCAGCTTGACTCCGTGCCGGGCGACGGCGTGGACCAGCAGGGTGGTGTC
>SRJI02001005.1 GCA_005473895.2 Carideicomes alvinocaridis | reverse complement strand
AGAAGCGCTTGACCTTCCACGCCATGGACTGGCGGGAGTTGGGGGAGTCCTCATCCGGCGGGCCGAACATCTGCAGGGCCGGGCCGTAGAAGCGGTCCACGGCGTCCTGGGCCATCTGCTTCTGCTCCGGGGTGCCGTGCGAGAGCTCGTAGAGGATCTCCCAGCCCTGGCGCTGGTGGAACGACTCCTCCTTGCAGATGCGGACCATCGCGCGGCCGTACGGGCCGTAGGAGGCGCGGCACAGCGGCACCTGATTGCAGATCGCGGCGCCGTCGACGAGCCAGCCGATCGCGCCCATGTCCGCCCAGGTGCGGGCCGGGTAGTTGAAGATCGAGGAGTACTTCGCGCGGCCGGAGAGCAGCTGCT
>SRJI02001004.1 GCA_005473895.2 Carideicomes alvinocaridis | reverse complement strand
CGTGGACCAGCCTATACAGAAATGGCACTTTACGCTCAACTTAATGAAAAAGGTGAATTAGAACTAAAAAATCATTTAGGCATTGATTTAGGAGAAACTCCTGAAGAAATTTTAACTAATCTACAAGAAAAACGTTATCAGGTTAAAGATATTCGACAAGATTGCGGACATGGTCACGACCATTACTACTGCAACTATGTTCGTCAAGTTGATGAAGGCTCCCCTGCTCGTTTTAATGCTGACCCAGCTCGCCACTATGAAGCCTCAGGCTGTGCAGGAAAACTTGCTGTCTTTGCGGTTCGTTTAGACACCTTTCCGCTTGAAAAAGAGACGGCTGTTTTCTATATCGGCACCAATCAAACTTCT
>SRJI02001003.1 GCA_005473895.2 Carideicomes alvinocaridis | reverse complement strand
CGGGCGGGCCGACGAAGGTGATCCCGTTCTCGGCCGCGGCGCGGGCCAGGCCGGCGTTCTCCGACAGGAAGCCGTAGCCCGGGTAGATCGCGTCGGCCCCGGCGTCCTTGGCCACGCGGATGATCTCGTCCACGTCGAGGTAGGCGCGCACGGGGTGGCCCTCCTCGCCGATGCGGTAGGCCTCGTCCGCCTTCTGGCGGTGGATCGAATTGCGGTCCTCGTAGGGGAAGACGGCGACGGTGCGGGCGCCCAGCTCGTAGCAGGCGCGGAAGGCGCGGACGGCGATCTCGCCGCGGTTGGCCACCAAGACCTTGGAGAAGACGGCGCCGGCTCCGGTCGACCCGGCCGCGTCCTCTGGAGGGGTGA
>SRJI02001002.1 GCA_005473895.2 Carideicomes alvinocaridis | reverse complement strand
GCCACGGTGTCCTCGGGGGCCACCTTCAGCACGGTGCGCAGCGCCTCGAGCCCGGACGCCTTGGTCACGCCCGCCGCGGCGACGTCGAGCCACGCCGTCCAGCCCACGGAGTAGGTCACACCGGACAGGCCGAGGCCCTCCACCGCGCGGCCGAACTCCTCGGCGGAGGAGTCCGTGGAGAACACCACGAGGCGCACGGCCGTGGTGTCCATGAGCTCCTCGAACGTGACGCCCTCCGCGGCCACGCCGAAGGACATGTCCTGGAACCGCTCGGTGGAGCGGAAGGTGCCGTCCGGCAGCTCGAGCGCGTACTTGGCGCTGGGCAGGCGATGGCTCGAGCGCGTACTTGGCGCTGGGCAGGCGATGG
>SRJI02001001.1 GCA_005473895.2 Carideicomes alvinocaridis | reverse complement strand
CGCGCGTGGTGTAGGCCTTCACGATGCCGATGGTCCGGGAGAAGCGGGTGGGGCCGATGCCCGCGCCCACGGCCGCGCCGCCGGCGGTCGGGTTGGACGAGGTCACGAACGGGTAGGTGCCGTGGTCCACGTCCAGGTAGGTGGCCTGGCCGCCCTCCATGAGCACCACCTTGCCCTCGTCCAGGGCGTCGTTGAGCAGGTTCACGGAGTCCACGACCATGGGGCGCAGGCGGTCCGCGTAGCCCAGGAAGTACTCGGCGATCTCGTCCACGGTGACGGCGCGGCGGTTGTAGAGCTTCACCAGCAGCTCGTTCTTCTGCCGCAGGGCGCCCTCGATCTTCTGGCGCAGGATCGACTCGTCGAAGAT
>SRJI02001000.1 GCA_005473895.2 Carideicomes alvinocaridis | reverse complement strand
GGGGATCTCCAGGTCCACGAGGTTCACGGTGATCAGCACCGATGCCTCGATGGAGGTGCCCACGCCGACCACCGCCGTCGAGAAGTCCTGCGCGCCGAGCTGGCGCAGGGCCTCGGGGTCGGTGGCGTCCGCCTCCACCACGTGGGTGAGCGAGGGGGCGAAGCGCTGCACGAGGACGGGGTCCCGCTCGACGGCGAGCACCTCGCGGCCCTGGGCGACGAGCTCCTCGGCCGTGGCGGCGCCGAAGCGGCCCAGCCCCACGACGAGCACGGGGGCGTTGGGATCGGTGCGCTGCGGAGTGTCAGCCAATGACCGGCCTCTCGACGGGGTAGCGGTAGAGCACGCGCCGCTGGCGCAGGGCCAGGGC
>SRJI02000999.1 GCA_005473895.2 Carideicomes alvinocaridis | reverse complement strand
ATGTTTCCCTCGAGGCCGTGGACCGCTTCCATGCCGACCTCGACGCCGAAGCTCGTCTGCGACTGCTCGAGGCCTTCGACACCCACGTCCGCGGTGAGGACTGGGCCGCGATCGCCTCCGCGGCCGGCAGCTCCTCTCCCACTATTGCTTCCGCCCATCAGAGGATCGCCTGATGTCGACGCTGCTGCCCATCCGCCCCAGACCCGCCCCCGAGGAAGCCCTGGACTCCTACCTCGAACGCGTGGCCACCGCCAACGGGGTCACCACCAGCGGCTTCGTTCGACAGCTGACCGCGGAGGCCCGGGCGCCCCTGCGCTTCACGAACATCGCCCCACCGCCCCCGATCCTGGACATGCTGGCCTCCTGG
>SRJI02000998.1 GCA_005473895.2 Carideicomes alvinocaridis | reverse complement strand
CAACGCGTTCCTCGGCGAGCGGACGGGGCGCACCCCGTACGTGATCGGGGTGGCCGGGTCGGTCGCCGTCGGCAAGTCGACGACGGCGCGTGTGCTCCAGGAGATGCTGCGCCGCTGGCCGACGACGCCGCGCGTCGAGCTGGTCACCACGGACGGCTTCCTGCACCCCAACGCGGTGCTGCACGAGCGCGGCATCATGTCCCGCAAGGGCTTCCCCGAGTCCTACGACCGCCGCGCGCTGCTGCGCTTCATGGCGGACGTCAAGTCCGGGGCGCAGGAGGTGCGCGCGCCCGTGTACTCGCACATCACCTACGACATCGTGCCGGGCGAGGAACAGGTGGTGCACCGTCCCGACGTGCTGATCGTG
>SRJI02000997.1 GCA_005473895.2 Carideicomes alvinocaridis | reverse complement strand
CACGACCACTGAGCCATCGTTATTGCTCCTACAGGTCTCACTTGTTATCTCAACTTCAAAATTATCAGCAGCAAAACGGTAGACTGCACACCCATTGGTATCTACCTCCACGCCTTTTGGCGTTCCCAAGCAAAGGTCATCCCCATCATCAAAAACCCCATCTTCGTCCTCGTCCGGTCTAAAGTTTCCTTCCACACAAATTTCCAAGGAAAAAGCAATAAGCTCACCCCCATCACTAGAAGCATTGTCTTTTACTTCCAATACCCATTCCCCTAAAATGGATTCCCCCTTGAGCGATGCCAAAGAACCCAATGGTGCTACCGTACCAGTGATTGCGGGATTACCAGCACATACAATAGGGACTCCA
>SRJI02000996.1 GCA_005473895.2 Carideicomes alvinocaridis | reverse complement strand
CGGAGCCGGGGTGGCCGGTGCCGGCGGCTGGCCGGCCGCCGTCGCGATGGCCTCGGCGCGGTCCCGCAGGTCGTCGAAGCGGGCCATCAGGTGCTGCCCCGGGCACGCGGTCGCGGACGTGGCCCGGTGCGGGAAGATCGTGTCCACGGTGACGGGCGTGCCCGCGGCGTACTTCGTGCTGCCGCCCGAGGTCAGGGTGACTCGGCCCCGCGCGTCGATGCCGTCGCGGTACAGGTAGTAGGCGGTGGCGCGGGCCATCGCGTCCACGACCTCCTCGGACGGGGCGACCACGTCGTAGTTGCCCATCGTGGAGATGCCCATCGTGCCCCGGTTGAACCCGCCCGCGTGCGTGCCCAGCGGGTTCGAG
>SRJI02000995.1 GCA_005473895.2 Carideicomes alvinocaridis | reverse complement strand
GGCCGCCCTGCGCGAGTTCTACCTCGCCCTGGGCAACTGCGGCGACCTCATGGAGACGGACCACTACGTGTGGGACCCCGAGGACCTCGAGGTGAGGGACGGCTTCCTCATGTTCCTGGAGGACGCGGACGAGACGGTCGTGTGGGGCCTGCCGGTGGACAACCTGACGCTGCCGGACCCGCTGGTGTGGCGGCGCTCCGCCGGTGCCGACGCGCCCGAGGGCGAGTGGCAGGACGAGGGCGGCACCTTCAGCGAGTTCCTGACGGACCTGCTCGCGTGGACCTTCGAGGACCCCGAGGACGACGGCGAGGGGCCGGACCGGTGACCACGCCCGCCCCGGCCTCCCACGCCCCGGACGACTACGTCT
>SRJI02000994.1 GCA_005473895.2 Carideicomes alvinocaridis | reverse complement strand
CGCTCTCCCGGTTCCAGACCGCCAAGGAGTCCAAGGAGGTCATCGAGGGGCTCGCGCACGGCGAGGTGGACGTGGTGATCGGCACCCACCGGCTGCTCTCCGACCAGGTGCAGTTCAAGGACCTGGGCCTCGTGATCGTGGACGAGGAGCAGCGCTTCGGCGTCGAGCACAAGGAGGCGCTGAAGAAGCTGCGCACCAACGTGGACGTGCTCGCCATGTCCGCCACGCCCATCCCGCGCACCCTCGAGATGTCCCTCACCGGCATCCGCGAGACCTCCACGCTGGCCACCGCCCCGGAGGAGCGCCACCCCGTGCTCACCTCGGTGGGCCCGTACTCGGACCAGCAGGTCACCGCGGCCATCCGCCGC
>SRJI02000993.1 GCA_005473895.2 Carideicomes alvinocaridis | reverse complement strand
AACCGGCCGGCCTCGTCGTACACGTGACAGGAGAAGGCCAGGTGCAGGGGCGTGCCGCCGTCCTCGGTGCGGCGGTGGACCGTGGCCTTGGCCTCCGTGCCCACAGCCTCGCCCGCCGGGGACAGCAGGACCACGCGCTCGACGTCGTCGGGGCCTGCGACCGGGACGTCCGAGGCCGCCGTCCACGGTCGTGCGACGGGGGAGGGGCGGTCGTGCGGGGAGGGCGTGGCCGGGGTCTGCATGCCTCTCAGTGTGGCAGGCGAGCCGGGCCACCCATGGTCGTGCGACGGGGGAGGGGCGGTCGTGCGGGGAGGGCGTGGCCGGGGTCTGCATGCCTCTCAGTGTGGCAGGCGAGCCGGGCCACCCAT
>SRJI02000992.1 GCA_005473895.2 Carideicomes alvinocaridis | reverse complement strand
CCAGGTCCACGGCCCCGACGACGAAGAGCTTCTCCGGGCCGACGTACTCGAGGTGCAGGTAGCTCACGGAGAGCACCTCGGGCCGCTCCAGCAGCCAGCGCAGCACCCGGGTCCGGACCGCCGGGTCGGCGACCTCGCCGACGAGGAACGCCATGTTCCGCGAGAGCAGGAAGATCGCGACGACCCCGAGCAGCACGCCCACGAGGATCGAGCCGGCGGCGTCCCACCGGGGGTCCCCGGTGAGCTGGTGCAGGGCGAGGGCGGCGGCCGCGATGGCCAGGCCGATCAGGGCCGAGGCGTCCTCCACCCACACGGCGCGCAGGGTGGGGTCCGAGGTCTGGCGCAGGAACATGGCATCGCTGATGTGC
>SRJI02000991.1 GCA_005473895.2 Carideicomes alvinocaridis | reverse complement strand
GTTCACCTGCGCGGGCCGTCTCCGTCAGGGAGATCCTTCGGTGGGCTCTGCCCGGAGGCAGGAAACCACGACCGGCGGTCTTCGGTAGACACCAGCGTACACGTCCGGGGCGGGCCCGCAAAATCGGTCCGGGACGACGGCGGCCGGCCGTCCCCGCTGCGGGGACGACCGGCCGGCGTCGTGGGCCCCGGTCACCGGGGCCACGTGGCTCAGAGCTCCGAGGAGTCCACCGAGGTCACGTTCGGGTCCATGGGCACGCCCGGGCCGAAGGTGGTGGCCACGGTGGCCTTGGAGATGTACCGGCCCTTGGAGGAGGACGGCTTCAGACGCAGGACCTCCTCGAGGGCTGCGGCGTAGTTCTCCACCAG
>SRJI02000990.1 GCA_005473895.2 Carideicomes alvinocaridis | reverse complement strand
CGACCTCGACGCGGTCGCGCAGAAGATCCTCCGGCGGATGGGTGTCAGCGACGTCATCGACAGCGTGAGCACACCCAGTCCGGCGACGACCTTCCGCCTGACCAAGGGTGCCCGTCCGTTGCAGATGACCTTCTCTGGCGGGACCTCTCGCCTGGCGCATCGCGCCCGGCTGATTGAGAAGCTGCTGGCGCATGTGCCCTCAGGAGTGGAGACGCGGCTCGGCTGTCGGCTGTCATCCCTGGAGCACCGATCCGATGACGTCGTGGCGCGATTCGACGACGGAACGCGCGGCATCTTCGATCTCGTCGTCGGGGCCGACGGAGTGAACTCCACGGTGCGTAGCCTCGTCTTCTCACCTCGCGAGGCCA
>SRJI02000989.1 GCA_005473895.2 Carideicomes alvinocaridis | reverse complement strand
CTCGCCGACCTCGTCGGAGGTGACGCCGGTGGGGTACATCAGCTCGCGCGGGACCACGTCCACGGCGGGGTCCGTCAGGCCGCGGCCGAGGTCGAGCAGGGAGGTGGTGCCGATGGGCGGGCCCCCGACCATCACGGTGGTCATGTCCAGGGTCCCCTCACCCGGGTCCGCCTCGCCGCCCTCGACGCGCAGCACGGGTCGACCCTCCCGTTCGCCCAGCAGGTCCACGGCGGGGCCGGGGCCCTCGAGGATGTAGGGGGTGGGGGCCAGCAGGGCCAGCCCGGCGCTGCCCAGGGTCCACGGCGGGGCCGGGGCCCTCGAGGATGTAGGGGGTGGGGGCCAGCAGGGCCAGCCCGGCGCTGCCCAGG
>SRJI02000988.1 GCA_005473895.2 Carideicomes alvinocaridis | reverse complement strand
GCCTTCCATATTCCCGGCATTGCAGACGTAGATATCCAGAAGCCCATCTTGGTTCACATCTACCATGACCACACCTGTGGACCACGGTTTATTTCCCATAATGCCTGCACTTTCGGAAATGTCCTCGAATTGAAGATTGCCTTTGTTCAAGTAAAGACGATTGGAAACCATGTTTCCGGTTAGGTAGATATCGGAAAGCCCATCGTTGTTAATGTCGCCTATGGCAACGCCTCCCCCATTGTAAAAATTACGATACTTCAAGTAAAGACGATTGGAAACCATGTTTCCGGTTAGGTAGATATCGGAAAGCCCATCGTTGTTAATGTCGCCTATGGCAACGCCTCCCCCATTGTAAAAATTACGATACT
>SRJI02000987.1 GCA_005473895.2 Carideicomes alvinocaridis | reverse complement strand
CGCTCGGCCACCAGCAGCCGGACGTCGCCCGCTCCTGCGGGGACGAGGGTCTGGCCCGCGACGCCGAGGTCGTCGCCTCCCGCACCCTCGAGCTGTCCCAGCTGCTCACGGACGTCCTCGGCGTGACGGACGCCGGAGCCCAGCTCGGCTCCTGGTTCCCGCACACCGTGACCTACCACCCCTCCTGCCACGGCATGCGCCTGCTGCGCCTGGGCTCGCGCCAGGAGGACTTGCTGCGCACCGTGGCGGACATCGACCTGCGCCCCCTGCCGGACGCCGAGGAGTGCTGCGGCTTCGGCGGCACCTTCGCCCTGAAGAACCCGGATGTCTCCGCCGCCATCGCGGAGGAGAAGATTGAGAAGGTCACC
>SRJI02000986.1 GCA_005473895.2 Carideicomes alvinocaridis | reverse complement strand
GGTCACGGCCACGCCCTGGGCCTTGGCCCAGCGGATCAGCTCGACGGAGCCGGCCGTGGAGACGTGGCACACGTGCAGGCGGGAGTCCACGTGCTGGGCCAGCAGCACGTCACGGGCGATGATGGCCTCCTCCGCCACGGCGGGCCAGCCGGCCAGGCCGAGGACGCCCGAGAGCTCGGACTCGTTCATCTGGGCGCCGGCGGTGAGGTTCGGCTCCTGCGCGTGCTGGGCCACGAAGCCGCCGAAGGACTTCATGTACTCGAGCGCCCGGCGCATCAGCACGGCGTCGTGGACGCACATGCCGTCGTCGGAGAACATCCGCACGCGGGCCTGGGAGTCGGCCATCGCGCCCAGGTCGGCCAGGGCCTC
>SRJI02000985.1 GCA_005473895.2 Carideicomes alvinocaridis | reverse complement strand
GCTCCTGTTCGTCTCCCCCTCCAACCCCACCGGCGCCGTGTACTCCCCCGAGGAGACGGCGGCGGTCGGCCGGTGGGCACGGGAGCGGGGGCTGTGGGTGGTCACCGACGAGATCTACGAGCACCTGACCTACGACGGCATGCCGTTCACCTCGATCGTCCGCGCCGTGCCCGAGCTGGCGGAGCAGTCCGTGATCCTCAACGGCGTCGCCAAGACCTACGCCATGACGGGCTGGCGCGTCGGCTGGATGGCCGGTCCGCTGGACGTGGTCAAGGCCGCCACGAACCTGCAGTCCCACGCCACCTCGAACGTGGCGAACGTGTCGCAGCGGGCCGCGCTGGCCGCCGTCGCCGGCCCGTTGGACGCCGT
>SRJI02000984.1 GCA_005473895.2 Carideicomes alvinocaridis | reverse complement strand
GGGCCCGCACACCACCGCGGACGACCCCACCCGCTACCGGGACGACGCCGAGCTCGAGGCCTGGAAGGCCCGTGACCCGCTGACCCGCGTGGAGGCGCACCTGCGCACCCTCGATGTGGACGTGGACGCCGTGCTCGCACAGGCCCAGGCCGACGCCGACGAGCTGGCGGCGGAGGTCCGCCGTGCCCTCGAGGCGCTCGAGGAGGACGGCGCGGACAGGCTCTTCGACGAGATCTACGCCGAGCCCCACCAGGAGCTCGAGCGGCAGCGCCGCGAGCACGCCCTCTACCTGCAGCAGTTCGACGACGAGGAGGCGGGCGCGTGAGCGAGCGCATGACCTTCGGCCGGGCGATCAACCGCGGCCTGCAC
>SRJI02000982.1 GCA_005473895.2 Carideicomes alvinocaridis | reverse complement strand
GATGTCGTCGAAGTGCAGCCCCGTGGTCGGCTCGTCCAGCACGTAGATCGTGCGGCCGTTGGAGCGCTTCTGGAGCTCGGCCGCCAGCTTCACGCGCTGGGCCTCGCCACCCGAGAGCGTGGTGGCGGGCTGGCCCAGACGGACGTAGCCCAGACCGACGTCGACGAGCGTGTCCAGGTACCGCGAGATGCGGGTGTACGCGCTGAAGAAGTCCGCGGCCTCCTCGATCGGCATGTCGAGAACCTCGGCGATGTTCTTGCCCTTGTAGGTGACCTCGAGCGTCTCCCGGTTGTACCGGGCCCCGTGGCACACCTCGCACGGCACGTAGACGTCCGGCAGGAAGTTCATCTCGATCTTCAGCGTGCCGTC
>SRJI02000981.1 GCA_005473895.2 Carideicomes alvinocaridis | reverse complement strand
AGTACCTGGAGAGGCACGGCTGGCTCTACTCGGCCAACGATGACGGTTACGACCGCAAGAACGCGATCTTCCCCGAGGACGTCCACGCCTGGCTGGCCGAGAACCAGCCGGAGGACTACGGGCGCATCGTGAAGGCGGATGCCCCGGCCTCTGCCCAGCAGGCGCAGCGGGACCAGATCACCACCCGCCTGATCGAGGTGATGAACAAGCCGCAGGACACCGGCGTCGGCGGCACCCTCAACGTGCTTCGCAAGGGCTTCAAGGTCGGCACCTCCGCCACCCTGCGCATGGCCGAACCGCGGCCGGCCACGAACCTCAACCCGGCCGCCGTCGCCTCCTACGAGCGCATGCGGCTGCGCGTGATGCGTC
>SRJI02000980.1 GCA_005473895.2 Carideicomes alvinocaridis | reverse complement strand
GGCGAGGGCATCGGGCGGTACTTCTTCTCCCTCGACCTCGAGGGGCACCTGGCGGAGGCCCGCGTGGGGGATGCGCTCGCGGCCCTGTACCGGGAGTACCCCGACCTGCGGTTCCTGGGCTCGTACGCGCAGGCCGAGCCCGTGCCCACGAGGGTTCCGGCCCAGTTCACCGACGCCGCGTATCGCTCCGGCCGCGCCTGGGTGGAGTCCCTCCGCTCCCGCTGAGGCGGTGCAGCACTTTCGTTCGGGAAACGGCGGCCCCAGGGCCACTTTCGTTCGGCCGCGCCTGGGTGGAGTCCCTCCGCTCCCGCTGAGGCGGTGCAGCACTTTCGTTCGGGAAACGGCGGCCCCAGGGCCACTTTCGTTCGG
>SRJI02000979.1 GCA_005473895.2 Carideicomes alvinocaridis | reverse complement strand
CACCATCGAGTCCATGATCAAGGCCGGCGCCTTCGACTCCCTCGGCTACGCCCGCCGCGCCCTGCTGGCCGTGCACGAGGAGGCCGTGGACGCCACCGTGGCGCAGAAGCGCAAGGAGGATCACGGCGAGTTCACCTTCGACCTGTTCGCGCTCGGCGGCGGCGACGAGGACGACTCCGACGCCGCGGACGGCGTCGCCGTCCCGGACCTGCCGGAGTGGGCGAAGAAGGAGAAGCTCGCGTTCGAGCGCGAGATGCTGGGCCTGTACGTGTCCGACCATCCGCTGCAGGGCCTCGACGGCGTCCTGGCCCAGCACGCCGACGTCCAGATCACCCGCGTGCTCGACGACGACGGGCCCGCCGACGGCGC
>SRJI02000978.1 GCA_005473895.2 Carideicomes alvinocaridis | reverse complement strand
TCGGCCGGGTCCGGGGCGAAGTGCGGCACGTAGTACTTGGACCGGCCGGCGAGGATCTCCCGGAACGCCGCGGACCGGTCCGGGACGGCCCCGATCGTCACGAGGGCGTCGGCCAGGTGGGGCCGGCCGATCGTCGCGTTCTCCGCCGCGTGCTCCTGGACCAGCTCCCACGTGATCGGGAAGTCCGCGCCCAGGCGCCGCACCATCTCCTGCGCCCGGATGAGCCGCGCATCGCGGGCCAGGCCGACCTCCCGCAGCAGGGCGGGGTCCTCGGGGTCGTGCAGGTAGCTGAGCACGTGCACGCTCACGCCGTCGGCGGAGGTGCAGGACATCTCCATGCCGGGCACGAGCGTCAGCCCGGTCTCCCGC
>SRJI02000977.1 GCA_005473895.2 Carideicomes alvinocaridis | reverse complement strand
CGAAGACCTGCTGGAAGCGGCGCTCCAGGGCGGGGTCCTTCTCGATGTTCTCGCGGTACTCGTCCAAGGTGGTCGCGCCGATCAGGCGCAGCTCGCCGCGGGCCAGCATGGGCTTGAGCATGTTGCCGGCGTCCATGGCGCCCTCGGACGCGCCCGCGCCCACGACGGTGTGGATCTCGTCGATGAACGTGACGACCTGCCCCTCGGCGGCCTTGATCTCCTCGAGGACGGCCTTCAGGCGCTCCTCGAACTCGCCGCGGTACTTGGCGCCGGCGACCATGGCGCCCAGGTCCAGGCTGATCAGCGTCTTGCCGCGCAGGGACTCGGGGACGTCCCCGGCCACCATCCGCTGGGCCAGGCCCTCGACGA
>SRJI02000976.1 GCA_005473895.2 Carideicomes alvinocaridis | reverse complement strand
GGGTCCGCGTACGTTGGGGCCATGGACACGCCCACCCTGCACAGACGGCTGCGCCGCGTCTTCGATGCGCGCGTGTTCAACCACGGCGACTACAACGTCGTCTACGGCCAGCCCTCGGGCTCCTCCTCCCCCCTCGTGATCGGCTACCGCCACCAGCCGCTCGAGATGCTGCTGTGCCCGTTCGACCCCACCTCCACCGCGGACGACCACGACCGCCGCGCGCCGGGCGTGGCCGAGGACGATCCGCACGGCCCGGTGACCGAGGCCTCCGCGGACCGCGCCGACGTCGTCGAGGTGGGGCTGGCCAACGTGGCCACCGTGGCGGACACGGGCAGCGGCTATCAGGTGGAGACCGTCACGGGCTTCCGG
>SRJI02000975.1 GCA_005473895.2 Carideicomes alvinocaridis | reverse complement strand
GCCGGTGCCCGCGTTGTTCCACGGGTCGGAGGACTCCAGGCCGGCCTGGTCGAGATTCTCGTACAGGGCGATGGACCAGGTGGGCTCGAGCTTCTGCAGCAACACGCCCAGGGTGGCGCTCATGATGCCGCCGCCGATCAGGACGACGTCGTGGGTGGCGGTGGACGAGGTGGTGGGCACGGTCAACTCCTGAAGCAGAACGACGGCGGGTGGGCGCAGTGGGACCGGGCCGAGCAGGGGCGGTCGGGCCGAGCGCCGTGATCTCCCACTGTACTACCGGCGGGTTCAGCCTTCGGTCAGCCTGACGCGTGAGAACGGCTCGTCCAGCTGCGGCGACGTCGGGTAGGAGGCCACGCGCGGGCCGGTGGC
>SRJI02000974.1 GCA_005473895.2 Carideicomes alvinocaridis | reverse complement strand
GGTCCCACGGACCGCGACGTCGACCGCGTGGCCGGCATGGTCGGCGACCTCAAGGCCCAGCACCCGGACGTCGAGGTGTGCGCGTGCCTCGGCTTCCTCAAGGACGGCCAGGCCGAGAAGCTCAAGGACGCCGGCGTCGACGCCTACAACCACAACCTCAACACGGCCGAGTCCCACTACGAGTCCATCTGCACCTCCCACACCTACGAGCAGCGCGTGGACACCGTGCAGCGTGCCGGCGCCGCCGGCCTGTCCTCCTGCAGCGGCCTGATCGCGGGCATGGGGGAGACGCACGAGCAGCTCGTCGAGGCCGTCCTCGCGCTCCGTGACCTGGACTCCGACTCCATCCCCGTCAACTTCCTCATGCCCT
>SRJI02000973.1 GCA_005473895.2 Carideicomes alvinocaridis | reverse complement strand
GCTGTGGTCGCTGGACCACAGCCCGGAGGGATTCTCGTGGGTGGACGGCGGCGACGCCGACGGCAACACGCTCGTGTTCCTCCGCACGCCCGCGGCGCAGGTGGTGCCGGAGACGCGGATCGACGACGACGGCGCCGCGGCCCCGGCCGCCGAACCGGGCGGAGCCCCGCTGCTGTGCATCACCAACCTCTCGGGGTCGCCGCGTCAGGGGCTGCGCGTGGGGGTGCCGTCCGCGGGGGAGTGGACGGTGGTGCTGGACACCGACGCGACCGACTTCCACGGTGACGGCTGGCGGGAGCAGACCGGCCAGTCCGAAGTGATCGCGGCACACGAGGGCCAGTGGCAGGGCCAGCCGGCCCACGTCACGGTG
>SRJI02000972.1 GCA_005473895.2 Carideicomes alvinocaridis | reverse complement strand
AACGACGTGGACAACGTCCAGCAGGCCCTCCAGCAGGCGTTCGCCTCGCTCGTGTACTCGGCGCTGACCGTGATCGGCATCGTCGGCATGATGTTCTGGCTGTCCTGGCAGCTCGCGCTCATCGCCCTGATCGCGCTGCCGGTGGCCGGTGTGGTGGTGGGCGTGATCGGCAAGAAGTCCCAGGCGCTGTTCTCCGCGCAGTGGCGGGAGACGGGCCGGCTCAACGGCCACATCGAGGAGTCGTTCACGGGGCACGAGCTGGTGACCGTGTTCGGCCGGCAACGGGACATGGCCGCGCGCTTCGACGAGCGCAACGAGGAGCTGTACGAGGCCGCGTTCAAGGCACAGTTCTACTCGGGGATGATCATGC
>SRJI02000971.1 GCA_005473895.2 Carideicomes alvinocaridis | reverse complement strand
CAAACTGTACACCTCCGGCACTAGCAAACGGAGGATAAGCCAGCAATTGGGCATATCCCGTGTCACAATCAGGAAGTACATCGAATTCTTCAAGCGCTACCGTTTTACGGCCTACGAGGTGGAGAAGATGACCTTGGAGGAACTCCACAACCTTTTCAAGGACGGGCAAAAGCGCAAGAGCCAACGGTTGCTGACCTTACGGCAGTACTTCCCCTATTTTGACAAAGAGCTCCGCAAGACCGGGGTGACCAGGCAATTGTTGTGGGAGGAATATTATGCCAAGCACCCCGATGGCTTCAAGCTCTCACAGTGCAATTGTTGTGGGAGGAATATTATGCCAAGCACCCCGATGGCTTCAAGCTCTCACAGT
>SRJI02000970.1 GCA_005473895.2 Carideicomes alvinocaridis | reverse complement strand
GGTTGGGAGCTTGGGGACTAACGGAACACAATACAGGTTCTGATGCCGGTGGTATGAACACCACGGCAGTGAAAGATGGAGATCATTGGATTTTAAATGGTTCCAAAAATTTTATTACCCATGGAAAGAGTGGTGATATTGCCGTAGTGATAGCACGTACTGGAGAAAAAGGGGATAGCCATGGAATGACAGCCTTTGTCGTGGAAAAGGGAACCAAAGGATTCACCAGTGGTAAAAAAGAAGACAAGTTGGGAATGCGGGCCAGTGAAACCGCAGAACTTATATTTTCAGATTGTAGGATACCCGATGCAAACAGGTTGGGAGCAGTAGGGGATGGTTTTATCCAATCCATGAAGGTGTTGGATGGAGG